>DDWR01000058.1:0-41929 GCA_002347655.1 Verrucomicrobia bacterium UBA2281
GTCTATCCTAAAGATTGATTAGTAACCACGAAATACACGAATGGCGCGAAAGGGGGAAATGAGAGAATCGCGAGGAGGGGTTGGAGGAAATGGCGGGGCGTCATTTACTCCGACCTGTCGGGGGGGGGGGGCCTCAGGATCGCGAGGGTTGGGGGCGGGGAAAAGTTAGCAATAATGTGTGAAGGCTCCGGCCTCGCGAGGCCGGCCACAGCGGCAGCCGGGGGCGGCATGGGGGTGGGCGGGTTTTACGTAGTGTGGAAAAATCTGGGCCGAATTTTACGTAGAACGTAAAAGGTTTCAGCCAGTTTTGCGTAGAGGCGGCGTCTAGGATGAAGTGCGCGAAAGTTCCAAGGCCAAGCCTCGGTTCGATACAATCGAACCTGAGCAACAAAAAGGAGGCTGGCCTTGGAATACACACATCTTACCCTGGAAGAGCGCACCGTCATCATGATTTACGTGCAAAAGGGCCAACGGGTCGAAGCGACGGCCCGGGCGGTGGGACGATCCGCCGCGACGATCCGGCGGGAACTGGGGCGCAATCCGAGTCCCTATGATGCCTTGGATGGCGTTGACGACGGCGGGGGCGACGCAGGAAGGTTTTGGAGGATAGCTACAGCTCAAAGAATGCGCAGATCCTTTTGAATGCGTGCGATCTCTTTGGCGGGGAGGCCCGCGCGCCCCGCGTATTCAGGCCAGGACTTGACGACCGTTGCAACCATTGGGATAATATCTTTTGCCGTGCCGATGCCAAACCGGTCGGCCACGACCAGGAGATCGGCGCGGGAAATGCCTGTGAACTTACCGTTGACCGACATGAGGTGCTGGTTTGTCCATGCACCGTGCGGATTGTAGGCGTGGGTTACGTCGTAGGCAGGGGCGAGAGCCCAGGATGAACCCTCCCGCAGGAGGAAGGAGAAATTTTTGGTGTGATCGTCGCAATTGGCGGCCATCACGTTGAAAGCCATGCGGCGGAAAGCTTCTTCCCGGGCCTTATAGCCCAGATCAAGCTGATAGATCGCAAGAAAGAGCTGGCTGTAATCATGGCTAGCCCGCTGGTTATAGTCCAGGTGGGCCATGGCACAAAGGGATTGCAGGTGGTGTTTCCGGTTGCCGTCGCGATCGAAACGTTTGGTCATGAAATGGGCGCGGCCGTCACGTTCCAACAAGCGACAAGAGGACATGGAAATGCCGGCGGCTTGAGCCATCAAGTAGTAGGCGTATTCGATGCGGCCATAATTCTCGGATAAGCCCAGTTCGTTGTCGGGTCCCATGCCGTCGAATTTGAGCAACCAATGTTCGAATCCAGAAGCGACGTCGAATTGTCCGGCGCGAATATCTTTAGTGTCGGGATTCCAGGCGATGACAGCTTTGGCCCGGGCTCCGCCCGCCGAGGTGCCCACCTTGATGATTTGAGCTAGGGCGGCGCGGGCAGAGGGATCGTCGCTGATATTGCCCTGCACGGCTTGCCGAGCGCTTTCGACGAGTTCGGCGAGCGAAAGGGCCGTGCTGGCGGTGGAAGCATGCGGCCCGCGCGCCGGCCGGAATTCCAATGCCCCCATGCCGCGTTGGCTCATGTAGGCTAGGCGGTCAAGCGGGGTGATTGCGGATTTCTCGACACCGTGTAGGGCCATCCAGCCATCGATCAACGTATTGCCAAACTTGTCCGGCAAGGCATCCGCGAGCAGCGCGGGTAATCGTTTGAACGTGGGTTCGGGCAGATCAGTGAAAATGAAAGGGGCGCTGGCTTGAGCGAGCGGCATCGTAAGGGGAGCTAGTTCGATGCCGGTACGGATGAAGGCAGGATCATATTCAAACGCGTAAAAGTTAAGCCGTGGATCCAATGCAAGGGCACCCACTCTTTGGCCCCAAATTCGAACTTCGATCTGTGAAACGGGTTTATACATGGGAGCGAGCCCTTATGCTGGAGACTCGTTGTCGTGGGGCGGAGGATTTCAACATTTGCAGCGGACTGATGGACACCCGGGGCGCAAGTGTGTCCAGCCAATCTTCGCGGCCCAAGACCCGCAGGGCTTTGATGAGCGACTCGACGGTGGCGCCTTTTCCGCTTTCAAGATTTTTGACGGCATTCAGAGCCATTGGGGCACGTTTGGCGACCTCGCGTTGATCCAGATTTTGGCGCAGGCGAAGATTGCGCAGATGCTGACCGAGTTCAACCTGCCATTCTTTTTCTGTCATTTTCATATCAATGTCCTTAATGGGTCTATTGACAACAATGAATCTAGTATATGGACCAAAATAAGTCTACTAAAATTTATATATAGATATAGCCCAATAATGGTCTACTAATACGATATATTCATATATTAGCCCATTATAAGTCTATTGATATGTTTAACATTTCTTCGAAATATGGGAAACATGAGCCGCGAGTAAACGCATGGGGGGCAGGGCCGCCGAGGGCGGCGAATTTGTAATTAAGAATGAAGAATTAAGAATTGAGGGGCGGGAGCAGCCCCGCGCCCATCGGGCGCGGCTACAGTGGCAGCCGCGGGACGGGGGCGTCCCGGCTCCAAAGGCCGAACAGCCCGGCGGCCTCGGCCCTTCTTCGCCAAGGCTATGAAGGCCAGGCGAGGCCGCCTTACCTTCCGGACGCGGACCTCGGACCTCCGACCTCGGACCTCTACTTTTTGGCCGCGAGAGCGGCCAGGATCTTCTCCGGCGTGACGGGGATTTCCATGAAATCCACGCCGATGGCGTCTTGGATGGCGTTAACGACGGCGGGGGCGACGCCGACGACGGGGTGTTCGCCAATTCCACGGGCGCCGAAGGGGCCGACTTCGCCGGGGTTTTCGACGCAATCGATGGTCTGTTTGCCGGGGGCGTCTTTGATGTTGGGGAAGCGGTACTTGCCGAAGGAGGGATTGAGGATCTTGCCGTCGGCGTCGTACTTGATTTCCTCATGCAGGGAGGCGCCGAGGCCGATCATGACGCCGCCGGCGATTTGGCCGCGGATCATCTGGGGATTGATGACGGTGCCGACGTCGAAGGAGGAGGCAAAATGATCAATCAAGACCTTGCCGGTTTTCTTTTCGATGCGGATGGCGCAGGCCTGGGAGCCGAAGGTGTATTCGACGCCGAGTCCGCCGCGTCCGTCGGGGTCGGGGTTGGAGTAGCGGGGCAGGCGGGCGTCGGAGGTGGTGTGGACGACGTCGCCGATGGTGATGCCGGTTTCGGTGATGTAGCCGTGGATGAGGCGCTGGATGGGCAGGCCGAGGTCGGGGTCGTGCTTGAGGAAGACGCGCTGGCCGTCGTAGTCGAGGTGGTCGACGTCGACGAGGAGGGCCTTGGCGGCGGTTTCCTTGAGCATCTGGATGGCTTTGTTGCAGGCGCGGATGATGGCGCGTCCGCCCTGGGTGGTGAACATGGAGCCGATGGTCTGCCATTCCCAGGGGCAGTACTGGGTGTCGATTTCGCGGTAGACGCTGATCTTGGAGGGGTGGATCTGGAGGGCTTCGCCGGCGATCTGCTGGACGGCCATGCGCAGGCCTTGGCCGACTTCGGCGCCGCCCATGTTGATGACGGCGGAGCCGTCGGGGTTGAGCTTGAGGTAGCAGGATTTGGAGGAGAAGGGGGCGCCTTTGGGGGATTTCATGAGGGCGGCGAAGCCGCGGCCGTAGAAGTAGTTTTCGTCTTCCTTGGGCTTGTCGCCGGCGTAGACGGCGGCTTGGACCTTGTCCTTGCAGTCGCGGACGGAGCCGTTGGTTTCGTACATGCGCTCGCCGGCGGCGTTCTGGGTGCCGGGGCCGAGGTAGTTTTTCTCGCGGAGGTCGAAGGGGGACATGTTGAGCTTGCGGGCGAGCATGTCCATGAGGCGTTCGACGGCGAAGTGGCCTTCCTGGTGGCCGTAGCCGCGGAAGGCGCCGACGGGGGGCGTGTTGGTGTAGACGCACTTGGATTCGAGCAGGGCGTGGGGGAAGACGTAGGGGCCGGTGCAGTTGTGCGTGGCGGCGTTGCAGACGTGGATGCCGGTGTCGGAGAAGGCGCCGGTGGAGTGCAGGATGTCGGCCTGGATGGCGACGAGGGTGCCGTCTTTCTTGGCGCCGATCTTCATGTGGTGGCGGAAGCCGTGGCCGATGAGGGTGCTGGTGAAGTCTTCGCGGCGGGAGGCGACCCACTTGACGGGGCGGCCGGGGACGTGGGAGGCGATCCAGGCGACGGTCTGCTCGACGGTGATGTCGGATTTGTAGCCGAAGCAGCCGCCGATTTCGGGGATGCGCACGCGGACCATGGAGGAGGGCTTGTGGTAGGCGTGGGCGAGGTCGTCGCGGATGATGAAGGGGCAGATGGAGGAGGACCAGGCGTCGATGGTGCCGTCTTCGTTGAAGCGGACGATGGCGCCGTGGGGCTCGATGGCGGCGCAGGAGCCGTGGGGATAGACGAATTCGCCTTCGACGACGACGTCGGCTTCGGCGAAGCCTTTTTGGACGTCGCCCTTCTTGAGGCGGTAGACGTTGGCGATGTTGGTGCCGGGGACGGCGCCGAGGCCGGGGAGGTGCCAGTAGTTTTCGGCGTGGTCGTGGATCAGGACGGCGTCCTTGGCGAGGGCCTGGCGGGCGTCGGTATAGACGGGCAGGGGCTTGTATTCGACCTGGATGCCTTTGAGGGCTTCGACCGCGTGGCGCTTGGTGTCGGCGATGACGGCGGCGACGTGGTCGCCGATGTGGCGGACCTTCTTGACGGCCATGGGGGAGATATCGCTGACGTTGTCGCCGTAGAGGGTCTTGCATTCGCGGCCGGTGACGACCTTGACGACGCCGGGCATTTTTTCGGCGGCGGAGACGTCGATGGAGAGGATTTCGGCGTGGGCGTAGTCGGGGTGGAGGATGGCGGCGTGGAGGAGGCCGGGGAGGCGGACGTCGTCGAGGTATTGGGCTTTGCCGATGGCTTTGGAGATGGCGTCGGGGCGGGTGAGGGATTTGCCGATGTATTTGAATTTGGCCATGGGGGGCTCCGTGCGGTTCTGGGTCTGGAATGGGGGAGAAAGATAGCACGGGG
The DNA here is from genome assembly GCA_002347655.1 of Verrucomicrobia bacterium UBA2281. Taxonomy (GTDB): domain Bacteria; phylum Verrucomicrobiota; class Kiritimatiellia; order CAIQIC01; family Lenti-01; genus Lenti-01. The sequence goes on from DDWR01000058.1 coordinate 5,017, forward strand.
GCGGGGCGCGGGCAACCGGGAAGGGAGACTGTTCCGGCGGGAGCGCGGAAGCGTTTTAGCGGGGGGCGGAGCGGAGGGCGGAAGTGAGGAGAGAAGAAGGGGATTTCTTCCGGATTTTGCCGGCGCGGAAACCAACCGGCGCCTTTTTCGTTCTGCCGCCTCGAGGGCGACCACTCGCCGACATGAGTCGCGCTCGGATCGCCCGCAAAGCGGCATCTTCGAAAAATCCGCCGGTTATTTCCGCGGGAAGGCCCCGCCAAAATCCAAAAGAAATCCCCAACTGCCACGTCCTGCGGACAGCGGGCAACGGCGGGGTGAATTTCGGCGCGGCGGGTGTGTATGAGCGGAGGTAATGAGAAGGCGCAAAGCGACCTCATCGGAAAGCACGCGGCTTATTTCCGTGGGAAAACCCGTCATAATCCGGAAGAAATCCTCGGCCTCCACGTCCTGGCGGTGGGCGGTGAGGGTTGGCCATGGAGATTGCGCGTGGGTGTGAAGGGGGGCGCGAGCATAGATCTTCAATACTCCAAGACTCCGATACTCCTAAACTTCTGCTTGGTCCCAACCTTGAACCTTTAACCGTGAACCCGTTCCGGTTGAACCTGTGCCCTTGCCAAAGGGCCGTTGGCGAGGGCACAATGCCGCCATGAAACCGTGGAGAATATCGCGCAAGGACGTCATCGGGCTGAAGTTCGCGTGTCCGGATTGCGGGCAGCACGTGGACGCGGGCCGGGACCTGCTCGGCGAGCTGGTGGAGTGTCCCACCTGTGGCAAGCTGATGCAGGTGCCGGATCTGAAGGTCGCGCCGGGGGACATTCCACCGAAGCGGATTCCGGCCGCGCAGCGGAAACCGCGATGAAGCTTTATCGGCGCGGCCAGGGGCGGACGCTTGTCCTGATGCTTCTGCTGGGGTTGGCGTTCACGGCCTGGATGGAGGCGTATCCGTTCCTGGCGCGGCAGGCGCCGGTGCCGGCGGAGGTGCTGGTGATCGAAGGCTGGGTCGGCGACGATCTGCTGGCGCAGGCGGCGGGCTGGGCGGAATCGAACGGGGTGACGAAGATCGTGGCGACGGGCGGGCCGATCGAACTGGGGAGCTATCTGGCGAGTTTCCGGACCTACGCGGAGATGACGCGGGCGCGGATGGAAGCGCTGGGGCTGGGGGCGAAGTTCGAGCTGGCGGCGGTGCCGGCGGAGAAGGTGCGGCGCGGGCGGACGCGGGAATCGGCGCGGGCGCTGCGGGCGGCGGGGGCGGCGGCGGGGGCGTTCAACGTGGCGAGCGAGGGGCCGCATGCGCGGCGGAGCTGGCGGGCGTTCCGCGACGTGTTCGGCGACGGCGCGGAGGTGGGCAGCGTGGCGCTGGAGCCGACGGCATACGGCCGCGCGGATTGGTGGCGCTGTTCGGAGGGGGTGCGCGCGGTGATCGGCGAGGCGATTGCCTACGCCTACGACGTGCTGCCCGGCGGCGGCGGGGAATAAGGGGCGCGGACCTTTTCAAGATCCCGTAACCCCGATCGACCGGACGGGGGATAAACGCCATATCCAGCGCCCCCGCGCCCCCTGGCCAATGTCCAGGAGCGGGAAATCTGACGGGCTTTGGGACTTGTTTTTCGGGCAAACGGCGGTATTCTTTCGCACTTCATCGATCAGGAGCGCAACGGATTTATGGCGAAAATGAAGGAAATCGGAGTGGCGGTGCTGGGGTTCGGCACGGTGGGGGCCGGCGTGGTCGAAACCCTGAGCCAAAACGGCGATCTGCTGGCGGAACGGCTGGGCGTGCGCTTGGCGCTGCGCGGGGTGGCGGATCTGGACGTGAAGACGGACCGCGGCGTGGCGGTCGATCCGGCGCTGCTGACGACGGACGGGGCGGCGCTGGTGGCCCGGCCGGACGTGGACGTGGTGGTGGAGCTGATCGGCGGCACCGGCGCGGCCAAGGCGTTCATTTTGCAGGCGCTGAAGCTGGGCAAGCCGGTGGTGACGGCGAACAAGAAGCTGCTGGCGGAATACGGCGAGGAAATCCACCGCGCGGCGGAAGCGCACAACACCGAAATCCTCTTCGAAGCCTCCGTCGGCGGCGGCATTCCGATCATCAAGGCCCTGCGCGAAGGGCTGTGCGCGAACCGCATCCAGAGCCTCTACGGCATCCTCAACGGCACCTGCAACTACATCCTGACCCGGATGGAGGACGAGAAACTGCCGTTCGACGAGGTCTTGCAGGCGGCGCAGGCGGCGGGCTACGCGGAGGCGGAACCGAGCCTGGACGTGGACGGCCACGACACCGCGCACAAGGCGGCGGTGCTGGCCTCGCTGGCCTACGGCTGCAACGTGCCGCTGGCGAAGGTGCGCGTGGCGGGCATCCGCGGCATCGCGCAGGCGGACATCGCCTACGCGGCGGAAATGGGCTATCGCATCAAGCTGCTGGCGATCATCCGCGGCGAAGCGGACGGCGTCGAGGCCAGCGTGCAGCCGACGCTGGTGAAGCACAGCCACCAGCTGGCGGCGGTGTCGGGCGTGTTCAACGCGGTGCTGGTGAAGGGCGACGTGGTCGGCACCACGCTCTACTACGGGCGCGGCGCGGGCCGCGCGGCGACGGCCAGCGCGGTGGTGGCCGACCTGGCCGACGCGGCGTTGAATTTGCGCGCCGGCGGCCGCCGGCGCGACCTGAGCGCCGTGCACGCGAAAACCCCGGTCGCGTTCCGCGACCCGGGCGCGATCGTCGCGCGCCACTACCTGCGGCTGTCCATGAAGGACCAGCCGGGCACTCTGGCGCGCGCGGCGACGGTGCTGGGCGCGCACCGGATCGGCATCGATTCGGTCATGCAGAAGGAAGCGGCCAAGGGCGCGGCCTACGTGCCGGTGATCCTCGTGACCGGCCCGGCGCCGGAACGCGAGATCGCGGCGGCCCTGGCGGAGATCGCCGCGCTGGACGGCGTGGTGGACCGCCCGGCGGTGGCCTACCGCATCGAAGATTTCGAATAGGACCCCCCCTAACAACAGGAGAGACCCGAACATGGCCTTGTACGTGCAGAAATACGGCGGCAGTTCCGTGGCGGACGCCGAATGCATGCGCCGCGTGGCGCAGCGCATCGACGACACGCGCCGCGCCGGCAACCAGGTGGTGGTGGTGGTGAGCGCCATGGGCGACACGACCGACGACCTGATCGCGCTGGCGAAGCAGGTGAACCCCGAACCCAACGAGCGCGAGATGGACAGCCTGATGGCCACCGGCGAGATGGCCTCCAGCGCGATCCTGTCGATGGCGCTCCACGCCCGCGGCGTGCCGGCGATCTCGATGACCGGCCACCAGGCTGGCATCCGGGTCGACGGCACGCACCTGAAGGCGAAGATCGAAGCCATCGATCCCAAGCGCATCCGCAAGCATCTGGACCAGGGCCAGGTGGTGGTGGTGGCCGGGTTCCAGGGCACCAACCCCGCCGAAGACATCGCCACGCTCGGGCGCGGCGGGTCGGACACGACGGCGGTGGCGCTGGCGGCCGCGCTGAAGGCCGACCGCTGCCAGATCCTGAAGGACGTGGACGGCGTGTTCACGGCCAATCCCCGCACGGTGCCCTCGGCGCGCAAGCTCGACGAGATCGCCTACGAGGAGATGCTGGAGCTGGCGAGCGCCGGGTCCGAGGTCCTGCAGTCGCGCGCCGTGGAGTTCGCGAAGAACTACGGCGTGGTTTTGGAAGTGCTTTCGAGTTTCGAAGTCAAGCCCGGCACGCTGGTCCGGGAGGAGGATAAGGAAATGGAACAGATGATCATCCGCGGCATCGCCGCCGACAAGAACCAGGCCAAGGCGACCCTGCTGGGCGTGCCGGACACCCCGGGCGTGGCCGCGCGCATCTTCAAGACGCTGGCCGCCGCCAACATCAACGTGGACATGATCGTGCAGAACGTCAGCGCCGCGGGCGTCACCGACGTCTCCTTCACGGTCGCGAAGGACGACATCAACAAGACGAAGCGGACGATCGAGCCGCTGGTGAAGCAGATCAAGGCGGCGGGCCTGAATTTCGACGGCGACATCGCCAAGGTCAGCCTCGTCGGCGTGGGCATGAAGAGCCATTCCGGCGTGGCCTACAAGATGTTCGACGTGCTGGCCGGCAACCAGATCAACATCGAGATGATCTCGACTTCCGAGATCAAGATTTCCGTCGCGATCCGCGCGCAGGACGCCGACCAGGCGGTCCGCGCGCTGCACGACGCGTTCGGCATGGGCAAGCCCGCGCCGAAGAAGAAGGCGCCGGCGAAGAAGAAGCCGGCCGCGAAGAAGAAGTAAGCCACCCGCAACGGGGCCCGCCGGGCCCGGGAGGAACGCATGGACAAGGTCATCGTCTACGATACGACCCTGCGCGACGGCGCGCAGGGCGAAGGCATCAGTTTTTCGGTGCCGGCCAAGATCCGCATCGCCCGGTGCCTGGACGAATTCGGGATCGATTATCTCGAGGGCGGGTTCGCGGCGTCGAACCCAAAGGACATGGAGTTCTTCGAGGCGATGCGGACGGTGCCGCTGAAGCACGCCAAGCTGGCGGCGTTCGGCAGCACGCGGCGCGCGGGCGTCACGGCGGGGCAGGATGCCGGCCTGGCGGCGATCCTGAAGTCGGGCGCGCCGGTGGCGACGATCTTCGGCAAGAGCTGGTTGCTGCACGTCGAGAAAGTCCTCAAGACCACGCCCGAAGAGAACCTGGCGATGATCGCCGATTCCGTGCGCTACCTGAAGAAGCACGGCAAGGAAGTCATCTACGACGCCGAGCATTTCTTCGACGGCTACCGGGACGATCCGGACTACGCGATGCAGACGCTGGCGGCGGCGGCGGAAGCCGGCGCGGACGCGCTGGTGCCGTGCGACACCAACGGCGGGCGGCTGACCTCCGAAGTGGCCGAGATCATGGCGGCGGTGGCCGCGCGGTTCCCGGGAATCCGGCTGGGCATCCATACCCACAACGACGCCGAGCTGGCGGTGGCCAACACGCTGGCGGCGGTGCAGGCCGGGGCCCGGATGGTGCAGGGCACGATCAACGGCTACGGCGAGCGCACCGGCAACGCCAACCTGTGCTCGATCATTCCCGGCCTGGCGCTCAAGCTGGGCGCCGACATGGCGTGCAAGCCGCGCCTCGACCAGCTGCGGCGCGTGTCGGTCCTGCTGGACGAGATCGCCGACCAGCGGCCGCTGAAGAGCCGGCCCTACGTGGGCGAGAGCGCCTTCGCGCACAAGGCGGGCATGCACGTGGATGCCGTCGGCAAGGTCTCCAAGAGCTTCGAGCATATCGAGCCGGCCGCGGTCGGCAACGAGCGGCGCATCCTGATGAGCGAGCTGTCCGGCGCGAGCAACGTCCGCCTGAAAGCGGGCGAGATGGGCCTGGCGTTCCAGAAGGACTCGCCGGAGGTGAAGGACGTCCTGCGCAAGCTGGAGCACCTGGAGAAGAACGGCTACGCCTTCGAGTCGGCGGACGCCTCCTTCAAGCTGCTGGTGCAGAAAGTGCTGAAGAAGCACGTGCCGTTCTTCGAACTGCAAGGGTTCAGCGTGGTGGTGCAGAAGGCGGACGCCGCGAGCAAGGCGACGACCGTGGCCACCATCAAGGTCAGCGTGAACGGCCAGACCGAGCTGACGGCGGGCGAGGGCGACGGTCCGGTGGACGCGCTCAACGTCGCGCTGCGCAAGGTGCTGAGCCGGTTCTATCCGGCCATCGATTCGGTGGTGCTGGAAGACTACCACGTGCGCATTCTCGACCCGGAAACGGCCACGCAGGCGACGACGCGCGTGCTGATCGATTCATCCGACGGCCACGACCGCTGGGGCACCGTCGGCGTCAGCGGCAACATCATCGAAGCGTCGTGGGAGGCGCTGGTGGACAGCGTGGAATACAAGCTGTTCCTCGACGAGCAGCGGCGGCAGGCGGGGGAGAAATAGGGCGCAGATCCATGGCCGAGCTTCCGAAAAACTACGATTCCAAGGCCATCGAGGCCAAGTGGTACGCCTGGTGGAAGGCGCAGGGCTACTTCCATGCCGACGCGGCGCGCGGCGGCAAGCCCTACGCCGTCGTGATCCCGCCGCCGAACGTGACGGGCATCCTGCACATGGGCCATGCCCTGAACGAATCCATCCAGGACGTGATGGTCCGCCGCAAGCGCATGCAGGGCTGCAACGCGGTCTGGGTGCCGGGCACGGACCACGCCGGCATCGCCACCCAGAACGTGGTGGAGCGCCAGCTCAAGAAGGAAGGCCAGAGCCGCTGGGACATGCCGCGCGAGGACTTCCTGCAGCGGGTGTGGGCCTGGAAGGAACAGTACGGCGGCACGATCCTCCACCAGCTCGAGAAGCTGGGCAATTCGTGCGACTGGGAGCGGACGCGCTTCACGATGGACGCGGGGCTCAGCGAGGCCGTGGCGGAAGTCTTCATCCGCCTCTACGAGAAGAAGCTGATCTACCGCGGCGAATACATCATCAACTGGTGCCCGCGCTGCTGCACGGCGCTGTCCGACGAGGAGAGCGAGCACGAGAACCAGGCCGGCCACCTGTGGCACGTCCGCTATCCGGTGAAGGGCGGCCGCAAGAACGAATTCGTGACGGTGGCGACGACGCGCCCGGAAACGATGCTGGGCGATACGGCCGTGGCGGTGAACCCGCGCGACGAACGCTACGCCAAGCTCAAGGGCAAGACGCTGGTCCTGCCGCTGCTGGACCGCGAGATCCCCGTGATCGAGGACGATTTCGTCGATCCGCAGTTCGGCACCGGCGCGGTGAAGGTGACGCCCGCGCACGATCCGAACGATTTCGAGATGGGCCGGCGCCACGACCTGCCGATGATCGACGTGATGACCGAAACGGGCGAGATGAACGAGAACGCCGGCCCGTACCAGGGGCTGACCCGCGAGGCGTGCCGCCAGAAGATCGTGGCCGACCTGCAGGCGGCGGGCCTGCTGGTGAAGGTGGAAGACCACCAGCACGCGGTGGGGCATTGCTACCGCTGCCGCACGGTGGTCGAGCCGCGCCTGTCGCCGCAGTGGTTCGTGAAGATGAAGCCGCTGGCCCGGCCGGCGATCGAGGCCGCCAAGGACGGCCGCGTCCGCTTCGTGCCCGAGCGCTGGAACAAGACCTACCTGGAGTGGATGGAGAACATCCGCGACTGGTGCATCAGCCGCCAGATCTGGTGGGGCCACCGCATCCCGGTGTTCTACTGCGACGCGCCGGACTGCCAGCACGAATGGGCGTCCAAGGGCCAGCCGGAGAAGTGCCCCCGCTGCGGCTCCGACCAGTTCCACCAGGATCCCGACGTGCTGGACACCTGGTTCAGCTCGTGGCTGTGGCCCTTCAGCGTGTTCGGCTGGCCGCAGAAGAACGACGACCTGAAGTTCTACTATCCGACCAGCGATCTCGTCACCGCGCCGGAGATCATCTTCTTCTGGGTGGCGCGCATGATCATGGCCGGCCTGGAGTTCATGGGCGACGTGCCCTTCCGCCGCGTGTACCTGCACGGCACCGTGCGCGACAACCAGGGCCGCAAGATGAGCAAGAGCCTGGGCAACTCCATCGACCCGCTCGACATCATCGCCGAAACCAGCGCCGACGCGCTGCGCTTCAGCCTGATCGCCCTGACGGCGACGGGGCAGGACGTCTATATTTCCAAGGAGAAGTTCGAGCTGGGCCGGAACTTCGGCACGAAGATCTGGAACGCGGCGCGGTTCATGCAGATGCACACCGGCGGGGCCACGCCCGACGTGCGCGACCCGCGGTTCGATCCGGCGCTGCTGACGGCGGACGACCAGCACATCCTGGCGCGGCTGCACAAGACGATCGCCGCCTGCGACGAGAACGTGGAGCGCTGCCGCTTCAACGACTACGCCAAGGCGATCTACGAGTTTTTCTGGCACGAATTCTGCGACTGGTACGTCGAGTACGCCAAGCCGCCGCTCTACGGCGCCGACGCGGCCCGCAAGGCGGAGACGCTCAAGACGATGCACTACGTGCTGTCGCGCGCGCTGTGCCTGCTGCATCCGATCATGCCGTTCCTGACCGAGGAACTGTGGCAGGGGATGGGCTATGCGGGCCTGGCGGAATCGATCATGATCGCGCCCTGGCCGGAAGCGCTGGACGAGGAAGAGCTGGCGGCCTGGGGCGTGCAGCCCGACGCCGTGGCCTACGTGGACGCCAAGCACGCCGCGATCGGACTGGCGCGCAACCTGCGCGCCGACTACGGCCTGGCGCCTGCGCAGACGGCCGATTTCGTCCTGCGGCCGGCCGACGCCGCCGTCGGCGACCGGGTCCGCGCGGACCGCGCGGCCTATCTGCCGTACCTGAGGGCGGACAAGCTGGAGGTGGAGGCCGATTTCACGCCGGCCAAGGCCATGCCCAGCGTGATCACGCCGCTGGGCACCCTGTTCATGTCGCTCGAAGGCCACGTGGACGTGGAAGCCGAAAAGAAGCGCCTGGCCGAGCAGCTGCAGAAGACGGAGCAGGATCTGCTGGCGACGAGCAAGCGCCTCGAAAACGAGAATTTCGTCAGCCGCGCGCCGCCGGAGGTGGTCGAGCAGGTCCGCGCCCGCAAGCGCGAACTGCAGGACAAGCGCGAGAAGCTCGGCAAGCTGATCGAGGCGATGGCGGCGCCCTGACCCCGCCCATTTCAACGACAAGGAGCATCCCATGGCCAAGGAACTGGCATTCGTATTGATCAACCCCTACACGGTTTCCAAGTCGCGCACCGGCGGCGTCATCGCCCGCTACATCAGCCGCACCGGGCTGGACCTGGTGGCGGCGCGGATGTTCGCGCCCCACGCCGAACTGGCCAACGCCTTCGCGGCCCAGATCCGCGCCGACGTGGAAATCGACCCGGTGATCCGGCCGCTGCTGGCGGACTACGTCGCGCGGGAATACGGCCCCGAGCCGGCCACGGGGCACAGCCGCCGCGTGATGATGCTGCTGTTCGAAGGCGAGAACGCGATCCAGCTGGTGAAGGACGTGACCGGTCCGATCCGCCCGACCAACAGCGGCGAAAGCGTCCGCGACACGTTCGGCGACTACATTTTGGACCCGGCGGGCGCGGTGAAGTACCTCGAGCCGGCGGTCTTCATCGGGCCGACGGCGCACGCGATCGGCGAGACCCTCAAGCTGTGGGCCAAATACAGCGTCGAATGCGGCGGCATCGTCGACACGGCCGGCGACGTGGCCCAGGGCGCGACCCTGGAAGAGGCGCTCGTGATTCTCAAGCCCGACAACTTCCGGTTCGCCAGCGCGCGGCCCGGCCTGATCATCGACATCTTCTCCCGCTCGGGCCTGCGGATCGTCGGCGCGAAGATCCACCGCATGACGGTGGCCGAAGCCGAGGAGTTCTACGGCCCGGTGCGCGACGTCCTGCGCGAGAAGCTCAAGGGCATGGTCGCCGAACGCGCGGCCAAGTCCGTGGCCACGGAGCTGGGCATGGAAGTCTCGGAAGACGTCAAGGGCGCGCTCGGCGACCTGCTGGGGCCCCGCTTCGGCGACAACCAGTTCTACCAGATCGTCCAGTTCATGACCGGGCGCTGGGGCGAGGGGCTCGTCGACGAAGAAAAGGCGAAACCCGGGACCCTGCGCTGCCTGCTGCTGGTCTATGCCGGGCCGAACGCGATCTCCCGCATCCGCAGCATCCTCGGGCCCACCGATCCGAGCAAGGCGTTGCCGGGGTCCGTCCGGCGCGAATTCGGCCAGGACATCATGGTCAACGCCGCGCATGCGTCCGACTCCGTCGAGAACGCCCAGCGCGAAATGCGCATCACCAAGGTCGGGGATGAAACCATCCGGTCCTGGGTCGAGGCCTACTACCCCTAGAAAACGACGAACCCAACCCAACCGCCAACCCCCGCCAACCACAGGAGGCTGACATGTTCTTCTCCGGCATCGAACCCGCTCCCGCCGACCCGATCCTGGGCCTGACCGAGGCCTTCCGCAAAGACCCCCGTCCGTTCAAGGTGAACCTGGGCGTGGGCGTGTTCATGGACGAGAAAGGCACGACGCCCGTGCTGGAGTGCATCAAGCGCGCCGAACGCCGGCTGTGGGAAACGGAACAGACCAAGGGCTACACGCCCATTTCCGGCCCGGCGGAGTACGGCGAGGCGGTGGCGCGGCTGGTGTTCGGAGCGGACTTCCATGGGCTTTCCATGAACGCCGTGGCCGCGGCCCAGACGCCCGGCGGCACCGGCGCGCTGCGCATCGGCGCGGAATTCCTCAAGACGTTCCGGCCGGGCGCGACCGTCTGGATGCCCGATCCGACCTGGGAAAACCACAAGGGCGTGTTCGCCGCCGCCGGCTGCGCCGTGAAGGCCTATCCCTACTACGACGCCGGGCGGCGCGGCGTGGATTTGGAGGCGACCTGCGCGGCGCTGGCGCAGGTGCCGGCGGGCGACGTCGTGTTGCTGCACGTCTGCTGCCACAACCCGACGGGCGCGGACTTCGACGCGGCGGGCTGGGCGCGCGTGGCCGACGTCGCGGCCCAGGCCGGCTGGTTCCCGTTCTTCGATTTCGCCTACCAGGGTTTCGGCGACGGCGTCGCCGAGGACCGCGCGGGCCTGCGGACGGTGCTGCAGAAGGTGCCGGAGGCGCTGGTGGCCTCCTCGTTCTCCAAGAACATGGGCCTCTACGGGGAGCGCGTGGGGGCGCTGCTGCTGGTGGCCGAGAGCGCCCCGGCGGCGGCCGCCGCCCTGTCGCAGGTCAAGCGCATCATCCGCACGGTTTATTCCAACCCGCCCCGGCACGGCGCGGCCTTGGCCCGCATGGTGCTGGAAGACGCCGAGTTGCGGGAACTCTGGCTGCAGGAGGTCGAGGCCATGCGCCGGCGCATCGCCGGCAACCGCCAGTTGCTGGTCACCGGCCTCGACCGCCACGAAACCGGCCGCGATTTCTCGTTCATCGTCCGCCAGAAGGGGATGTTCTCCTTCAGCGGCCTGACCGACGCCCAGGTCGATTTCCTCCGCGAGCAGAAGGCGATCTACGTGGTCCGCGGGGGCCGCATCAACGTGGCCGGCCTGTTGCCCGAATCCCTCCACCACGTCTGCGAGGCCATCGCCGAGAGCCTGAAAATCTGACGCCGCGGCGGACGCCCGGGGCCGCGGATCCGTCCAAATCGAGGGTTGCGCGGAGGCGGGGGATCGGAGTATGATCCGCCCAAAATCATAAACCGACGGTGCGGGGCCGCGCCGTCGAACGAAGGAGAGGCGATGATGAGTCTGCGAAAGATGTTGTGGGTCGCGACGGCGCTGGGCGTTTGGGCGGGGTCGGCGTGGGCGGATCCGATGCGCACGGCGTTCACCAAGGAAAACAAGTTCCCCGGCGCGCTGAAGCCCGAACTGTCGCTGGCCGCCGGCGGCTCGTCCTTCGATCCCGCCGATTCGACCGAGGACGTCGAAAAGTATTCCGTGACGCCGAGCTTGCGCTTCGGCCTGACGGATCGCCTGACCTTGGTGGCGGCGGTGCCCTACGCCGGCTACTCGGACGAGACCCTCGACGAGAGCGGCCTGGGCGACGTCGAGATCGGCACGGAATTCCTGTTCTACGAAGACATCTTCGAATACGCCTGGATCATTCCGCACGCGACGGCCATCCTCTCCACGGGCGACGAGGACAAGGGCCTGGGCGCGGGCGAAGGCCAGGGGCGCTTCGGCATTTCCGTGGGCACGACGACGCACGACGTCCTGCATTGGGCCGTGGACGTCAGCTACACGATGAACGGCGCGGAACCGGAAGATCCCGATTTCGACGACGACCGCGAGGATCTGGTGACCGGCGCGCTGTCGCTGATCTGGGACCTCGACGAACGGTCGAGCCTCTTCGGCGAAGTCCAGTTCCGGGACGATCCCGTGGACGAGGACGACGATTTCGCGCTGCGCGGCCATCTGGGCTTGGCCTACCGGATCAACGAGACCTTCAGCATCATGGGGTATATCGGCGGTTCGGACGGCCTCGAGGAAGACTACTACGGCATGGGTCGGCTGGTCGCCCAGTTCTAGCCCTCCCGGCGGCCCTTCGGCCGTCTCCGCGAACCGGTTTTGGCGACAAAACCGGTTCTTTTTACCATCCGGCTCCGGCCGGGAAACGGTGCAGCATGGACATTCGGTTGGACGACGTGGGGCGGCATTTCCCGCCGCAGTGGGACGACGCGCAGGCGGCGCGCGGCAAGACGGCGTTTTTCAAGGCGCTGGCGCTGGAGGCCCACCGCTTCTACGGCGGCAAGATCCAGGTGTTGCCGCGGGCGCCGCTGCCGGGTTTCCAATGGTTCAACGCGTGGTACACCCCCGGGGTGTCGGCCGTGTCCACGGGCATCCGGGACGATGCGGACGAATCCTTCGAGCTGTCGTGGCGCGGCAACGTCGTGGCGGTGGTGAGCGACTCCACGCGGGTGCTGGGCGACGGCGACGTGTCGCCGCCCGGAGGGCTCGGCGTCATGGAGGGCAAGGCCTTCCTGATGAAAGTGCTGGGAGGCGTGGATGCGGTGCCGGTCTGCATGGACAGCCGCGATGCCGCCGGCCGGCACGATCCGGAAATCCTGATCGATTTCGTGCGCCGCCTGACGCCGTCGTTCGGCGCGATCAATCTCGAGGACATCAGCCAGCCGAACTGCTTCCGGGTGCTGGACGCGCTGCGGGAGAGCTGCGATATCCCGGTCTGGCACGACGACGCGCAGGGGACGGGCTGCGTGACGCTGGCGGGGTTGCTCAACGCCCTGAAGGTGGCGGGCAAGGAACTGGCGAACATCCGCCTCGTGTTCAACGGAGCGGGGGCGTCGAACACCACGATCGCGCGCCTGATCCTGCAGGCGGGGGCCGATCCGGCGAAGGTGGCCATGTTCGACTCCCGCGGCGGGCTGCACGCCGGCCGCGCGGACGTCGCCGCGGACCCGCGGTTCTACCGCAAGTGGGAAATCTGCCAAACGACCAATCCGGACCGGATCGCCGACGTGGCGACGGCCTTGAAAGGCGCGGACGTGCTGATTTCGCTCTCCAAGCCGGGGCCGGACGTGATCAAGCCGGAATGGGTGCGGACCATGGCCCAGGATGCCGTCGTGTTCGCTTGCGCCAATCCGGTGCCGGAAATCTATCCGCACGCGGCGAAGGCGGCGGGCGCCCTGGTCGTGGCGACGGGCCGCGGCGATTTCCCGAACCAGGTCAACAATTCGCTGGGCTTTCCCGGCATCCTCAAGGGCGCGCTGCTGGTGCGCGCGAAGAAGATCACCGACGCGATGGCCATCGCGGCGGCGCGGACGCTCGCGGGGTTCGCCGAACGCCAGGGCCTCTCGCCGGACCGCATCATGCCGTTGATGACGGACGAAGCGGTGTTTGCCGAGACGGCGGCGGCGGTGGCGGCGCAAGCCGCGGTCGACGGCGTGGCCCGGCGCGCGCGGACGCCGGAGCAGGTGCTGGAGCGGGCCCGCAGGGACATCGCCGATGCGCATCGGGCCTTGGAACTGCTGGCGACCTCGGGGCTGATCCCGCCGCCGCCGGAAGACATGATCCGCCGCAGTCTGGACGCCGCGATCGCGGCGGTCGGGCGCTAGGGCGCCGGGTCAGTAGGCGTAGTAGAATTCGCGGACGATCCGTTCGGGCGGCACGCCCTTTTCCCCGAGCAGGTCCACGACGTCCTTGACGGCGAGGGGATTCCCGCTGAGGTAGAACAGGTCGTCGGGGCGCAGCTCGGCGGTGCGCAGGTAGTCCGTGATGCGCCCGCGGAGGGTGCCGCCGTCCTCGCGGGAAACGCAGGTGACGACGCGGGCGGGGTCGAGCCCTTCGGAGAGCCGGAGATCGGCGGCGCGGCGGACGCCGTGGACGAGCAGATAATCGGGAATTTGGTAGCTGCGCAGGTAGGAACGGAAGGGGCCGATGCCGATGCCGGTGGCGAGGAAGACGTGGCGGCCCTTTTCCTTTTCCCGGTAGAAGAATTCGCCGTAGGGGCCGGTCAGGTCGAGCTTGGCGCCGGGTTTCAAGTTCCGGAGAGAGGGCGAGACGGTGCCGGCGCGGTTTTCCTTGACCATGAATTCGAGGAAATCGTCGCGGAGGCCGGAACAGATCGAAAAATCCTTGCTCTTGGCGTAATCGAGATGCAGGCCGATGCTCGCGTTCTGGCCGGGCACGAAGGCATAGCCGTTGCGGGTGGTGCGCAGGAGGAAGGCGTCGCCGGCCAAGGGCTCGACGGCGAGGACTTCGACGACGTGGCGGCGGTCGGTGTCGTTGCTCTCGCTGTAGTTGTCGAACGTTTCGGCGCCGGCGGCCGGACCGGTTTCGCGCAGGTCGCCCTGGCGGGGGTCCTGGCCGACGTCGAAGGGGGGTGGCAGGGGGCCGCGCTCGAATTTCCGGCCGGCGAGGCTGCGGAGCTTGTTCTTCAGGACCCAGGCGGCGGGATGGCGGAAATACTTCTTCATGACGGGCGCGGCGGTGCCGACCATCCAGCAGTTCTTGGGGCAGGTGCGCACGAGGGACCGGACCTTGTCGGCCTGCGGGCCGTACCAGAGATCCTCGAACTTCCGCGCCTGGCGGACGTTGCCGAAGCTTTCCTTCCAGTAGCGTTCCTCGAGGCCGTTGCAGGGATAGACCTCGCCGTAGGGGTCGATGAAGAAATTCACGGTGCCGGCTTCGCACGGCAGCAGGCGGCGGTTGCCTTTGACGTAGTTGATCAAGCCGAGGTTGAAAAACGCGCGGAACCAGCTCTTGGGGCTCTTTTCGGCCAGCAGGCGGTCGATCAGTTCGTAGAAATTGCCGATGACCTCGTCCTGGTTGACGATGACGTTGTCGTCCTTGTGGAAATAGTAGGAATTGTGGTACGCGGCCGTCGCGAACTCCATCTTCAGGTTGCGGGACAGCTCGTAGAGCTCGAGCATGTCGGCGCTGTTGTTGTTGGAGACGGTGATGCCGAAGCCGATGTCCCGCACGCCCATGCGGCGGAGACCGAGGAGGGTCTTGAGGCCGCGGTCGAACCCGCTGTCGCGCCCGCGCAAATAGTCGTTGATCGTGGACAGGCCTTCGATGCTGACGCGGATGCCGATCCGGGGGAACTTTTCGGCCAGCGCGAGGATTTCGTCCACCTGGTAGCCGGAGGTGGAGATGACGACGCGCGGCGCCTTGCGGAAGCTGACTTCGACGATCTCGGCGAGGTCGCGCCGGACGAACGGCTCGCCGCCGGTGACGTTGACGAACTTCAGGGGCGGCAGGATTTCGAGTTCCTTGGCCTGGATCTCGCGCTTGATTTCGGTGGGGTAGCGCCAGATGTTGCACATCTTGCACTTCATGCAGCACCGGTAGGTGGTGATGATCGAGACGTCGGTGGGGAGGGGGGCGGTGGCGTTCATGGGCGGGTTTCCGGGGCGGCAGGGCTAAGCGGGGGGACGTTGGGCGACGACGAGGCGGTTGCCGTGGGCTTCCACGATCTGGACGGGGGTGCCGGCCGCGAGGAATTCGCCGGCGGTGACGACGTCGAGCCGCTCGCCGTCGAAGCGGGCGCTGCCGGCGGGGTGCAAGGCGGTGAGGGCGACGCCGGTCTTGCCGACGAGGGCGGCGGAATCCGGAGCGGCGGTATAGCCGTCGGCGGCGGAGGTCGCGGACGACAGCGCCAGCCGGCCGAACAGGCGGCTGCGCGGCAGGAACCGGCCCAGCAGCAGGGCGCCCGCGCCGGTGCCGACGAGCGCGACGCCGGTCTTGAAAATGGGGACTTGCAGGTCGGTCCAGACCGGCACCCAGCTTTCGCCGCCGGGCACGATGCGGACCATGGCCCCGACGAGCGAAACCAAAACGAGGGCGATGCCCGCGATGCCCGCGAAGCCGAAGCCGGGGATCAGGAAGATTTCCACGAGGATCAGGGCGAGGCCGACGGCGAAGATCAGCAGGTCTTCCATGCCCGCCAGGCCGGCGATGTGGTGGCCCCAGAAGAACAGGGCCAGGCAGGTCGCGCCGAGGATGCCGGGCAGGCCGAAGCCGGGCGTCTTGAATTCGATGTAGATGCCCAGGAAGCCGAGGATCATGAGGATCGGCGCGGCGCCGGCGATCAGCCGCGCGATTTTTTCCGTGGAGGTGATTTCCATCTCGACGAGGGGGTGGCCGGCCAAGCCCAGCGACTCCAGCACGGCGGCCACGTCGGCGGCGGTGCCGGCGGAAAGCAGCGGCCGGCCTTCCTTGCCGGGGCGGGCGGCTTCGTCGGCGGTCAGCGTGAGCAGGCGCCCGGCCGGGCTGATGACTTCGTCGCCGATCTTGAACTCCAGTTCGCGGCGCACCATTTTCTCGGCCAGTTCGGGATCGTGGCCGGCGTTTTGCGCGGCGGAGCGGACGAGCGCGGCGACGGCCGAGACGGCTTTTTCCTCGAGGCCCTCGGACATTTCCTGCACGCCGCCGAAGGGCGTCATCAGGATGGGAAGGGCGTCGCCGATGACCGAGCCGGGGGCCATGTAGATGGCTTTCGTGGCCAGCGCGATGATGGCGCCGGCGGAGAAGGCATCCTTTTCGACGAAGGTATAGACGGGGGGCTTGGCGTTCTGGATGGAGCGGACGATGTCGCCGGCGGCGTCCAGCGTGCCGCCGGGGGTGTCCATGACCAGGAGGATGGCGGCGGCGTTTTGGCGTTCGGCTTCGGCGATGCCGCGGCGGAGCACGTAGAGCAGGGCGCCTTCGATCTGGCCGCGGACGGGCACGACGTAGACCGGCGCGTCCGGCGCGGGGGCGGCGCGCAACGGCGCGGCGGCAACGAAAAGCGCGGCCAGCGAGAGGAGAATGGCTTTCATGCGGGAAAGCTTAGGGCCGGAAGAGCGGGGATTCAATGTTCAATGTTCAATTTCCAATGATCGGTTGAAGATTGACCATTGAATATTGGATATTGAGCCTTCCGTCCTACCCGTTGTTCGCTTCGAACCCGCGTTCAAGGCGGTCCATGAGGGCGGCGGAGGCGCAGTCCTTGCGGCGCATGAGGCGGGCGCCGCGGGTGACGTTGCACAGCGAACCGCCGATGCGCCGGGCGATCTCGCGCTGGGTCAGGCCGGCGCGCAGCAGGCGCAGGATGGTCCAGCGCTTGAGCAGCGCGGAGTATTCGGAGCGGGTCAGGATGTCGGCCAAAACCCGGCGCATTTCGCCGGGATCCGCGATGGAGCAGAGGGCCTGGAGGAGCTGGGTTTCTTCGGTTTTCATGGGATTGCGACGCCGGCGTCGGGCGCTTGGTTTTCGAATTGCATGTGGTAGAGCCGTTCGTAGATGCCGCCGCGGGCGAGCAGGTCCGCGTGGCGGCCGCGCTCGGCGATGCGGCCCTGGTCGAGCACGAGGATCTGGTCGGCGCGCTGGATGGTGGAGAGGCGGTGGGCGATGGCGAAGACGGTGCGGCCCTGCATGGCTTCGTTGAGGGCGAGCTGGACGGCGCGCTCGGACTCGGTGTCGAGGGCGCTGGTGGCTTCGTCGAGGATCAGGATGGGCGGATTGCGCAGGAGGGCGCGGGCGATGGCGAGGCGTTGGCGCTGGCCGCCGGAGAGCAGCAGGCCGCGCTCGGCGATGACGGTGTCGTAGCCCTGGGGCATGGCCTGGATGAAGTCGTGGGCGTGGGCTTTTTTCGCGGCGGCCACGACCTGTTCGCGGGTGGCGCCGGGCTCGCCGTAGGCGACGTTGTGGAACACGGTGTCGTTGAACAAGATGGTTTCCTGCGTGACGAGCCCGATGTGGCGGCGCAGGCTTTCAAGGGTGAATTCGCGCAGGTCGCGGCCGTCGAGGCGCACGTGGCCGGCGACGGGATCGAAGAAGCGCGGCAACAGGTTGACCAGCGTGGTCTTGCCGGAGCCGGACCCGCCGACGAGCGCGACGAGTTCGCCCGAACGCGCGGCGAAGTCGATGCCGTCGAGCACGTGCGGCTTTCCGGCGCCGTAGGAAAAGGACACGCCGTCGTAGCGGATTTCGGAAATGGGCCCTTGCAGGGGTTGGGCGCCGGGCCGGTCGGCGACGTTGTCCACCACGTCGAGGATGGCGAAAATGCGTTCCGCCGCCGCGCTGGACTGCTGGACGACGAGGTGGACGCGGGAAAGCTTCTTGACCGGGTCGTACATGAGCACCATCGAGCCGAGGAAGAGGATGATGTCGGAGAGTTCCAGCCCCGCGTGGCGGGAATAGAGCAGGACGGCGCAGGCGGCCAGGACCGAGAAGAACTCCATGAGCGGATTGATCGCGGCCTTGGAGGCGGTGATCTTGATCTGGCGGCGGAAGAAATCGAAGCTGTGCTTCTCGAAGCGGGCCTGTTCGCGGTCTTCCGTGCCGAAGGCCTTGACGATGGCGGCGCCGCCGATGGCTTCCTGCTGGATGCTGGCGAGGTCGGCGATGCGTTCCTGGCCGGCCTTGGAGTGGCGGCGGACGCGCTTGCCGAAGATCGCGATGGGCAGCAGGCAGATCGGAAAGACCGCCAGGCTGATGGCGGCGAGGCGCAGGTCGATGAAGAACAGGTAGGCCGCCGCGCCCAGCAGGACGAACGGCTGCTGGACGAGGTCGCAGATGACTTCGGTGATGCCGCGCTCGATGAGCTGGGTGTCGTTGAGCGTGCGCGACATGAGTTCGCCGGTGCGCGAGCCGGTGAAGTAGAGCATGGGCAGGTGCAGGATCTTGCCGAAGAGATCGTTGCGCAAGACCATGACGACGCGCTGCGCGACCCATTCGATGAGGTATTTGCTGAGGAAGAACGTGGCCCCGCGCAGCGCGATGAACAGCAGCAGCACCGCCAGCACGGCCACGGTCAGCAGCAGGTCGTGGTCGAGTCCGCCGGAATACCAGCTCTTGAGCCAGACGTCGGCCGATTCCTGCAGGCGCGTGGCGCTGCCGCCGAAGACCTGCGCCATGCCGCCCTTGGCGGAGAACAGCAGGCCGAAGACCGACCCGCCGAACAGGATGCCGAACAGGACGGCCAGCGCGAGCCGCCCGGCGTAGGGCCGGGTGCGGGCGAGCAGCCGCAGGTAGATCTGTTTCTCCCGGGCCGTCAGCTTGCGCTTGGAGTCGCTCATGCGCCGAGGGTTTCCAGATAGTGCATGGCCTCGATGGCGGCCCGGCAACCTTCGCCGGCCGCGGTCACGGCCTGGCGGTAGCGGCTGTCGGCGACGTCGCCCGCGACGAACACGCCCGGCAACGGCGTGCGGACGCCGGTGGTCGCCAGATAGCCGTTCGGATCCGTTTCCAGCACGTCCGCGAAAGGCGCGCTGGCCGGCACGAGGCCGATCGCCACGAACAGCGCGCCGACCTCGAGCCGGCTTTCCGCGTTCGTCTTCACGTCGCGCAGCTTCAGGGCCGTCAGCTTGCCTTGGGCGGGATCGACCAGTTCGGCGACGACGGAATTCCAGCGGACTTCGATCTTGGGGTGGGCCAAGACGCGATTCGCCATGATTTTCGAGGCGCGCAACGCGTCGCGGCGGTGGATGAGATGGACGCGGGTGGCGAAGCGGGTCAGGAAGAGGGCTTCTTCCATGGCGGTGTCGCCGCCGCCGACGACGGCGACGGCCTGCCCGCGGTGGAACGCGCCGTCGCAGGTGGCGCAGTAGGACAGGCCGTGGCCGGCC
This sequence comes from Verrucomicrobia bacterium UBA2281, assembly GCA_002347655.1. Lineage (GTDB taxonomy): Bacteria > Verrucomicrobiota > Kiritimatiellia > CAIQIC01 > Lenti-01 > Lenti-01. Next base: position 24,531 of record DDWR01000058.1, read on the forward strand.
AGTTCCTTCTCGCCGGGGAGGCCCAGCGGCCGGTGGCCGGCGCCGGTGGCGATGATCAGGGCGTCCGCGCGCAGCGCGGAGCCGTCGGCCAGTTTCAGGTCCGCGCCGCCGCCGGCGGCGGGCGCGAGCTGGACGACTTCGGCGCCCTGGAAGCGCGCGCCGAAGCGCTCGGCCTGCTTGCGCATGGTTTCGATCAGCTCGAAGCCGGGGATGCCGTCGGGGAAGCCGGGATAGTTTTCGATGAGGGGGGTGGTGACGAGCGGGCCGCCGGGGGCGGGGCCGTCGAGGACGAGCGGCGCCAGGCCCGCGCGCGCCGCGTAGATGGCGGCCGTGAGGCCGGCCGGGCCGGAACCGAGAATGACCAAGGATTTCATGCCCGGGAAAATACTCCGCCGCGGGGGCGGCGGCAATTCGGAAATGCCGGCGCCGGCCCGCGCCGCAAAGTTTTTGCCGCTCCGCTCGCGGAGCCTCGCTCGCTCGCCGCGCAAGCGCGGCGCTATAGACCTCGCGTTCGCCCGGCGTCCCGCGTCCGCGGGACTTGGGCTCGGCACTCGGCTATGTCCGTTCTACGTAAAACCGGGCCTAGGGGGCGGCGGGCGGGGGCGTTTCGCGGACGAAGCGGGCGATCTTGGCGGCGAGCTTGGCGTGGCCGTAGTCGAGCGGCAGGACGTGGCCGGCGGCGTGGATCTCGGAGAGGCGCGCGGGGGCGGCGTTGGTGGCGGCGAAGAAGAAGCGGGTGGCGGCGGAATCGACGATCTGGTCGGCGGGGGCGATGGCCATGAAGAGCGGCCCGCGCCAGTCGGCGGCGCGCGGGCGGACGGCGTCCCCGGCGGCGAACAGGGCGCGGTAGGCGGCGCGGTGGATGTATTTGTCGGTGCGGTAGTCGGCGCGGGCGGCGGGATCGCGCAGGTCTTTGGGCAGGCGCGACTCGACGACGTCGGTGAAGACCAGCAGGCGGTCGAGGAGTTCGAACCATTGGCGCGGGGACAGGCCGGGGCTGCGGGCGCGGGACACCTGGACGAGAGGCGCCAGCAGGACGAGGCCGGCGATCCGGCTTTCGGGGCGCAGCGCGGCGTCGTAGGCGAGGGCGCCGCCGAGGGAGTGGCCCACCAGCCAGATCGGACGGGCGGGATTGTCCGCGCGGAGCGCGGCGATCTCGCGGTCGAGATCGGCGCGCCAGGCGGCGAGGGTGGCGTCGGCCATCTGGTCGGGGGTGCCGCCGAAGCCGGTCAGGTGCAGGGCGCGGACGGCGAAGCCGTCGGCGGCGAGCAGCGGCGCGAGCTTCGCGAAGACGGCGGGTCCGTCGGCGAATCCATGGACGAGCAGCAGCGCGGGCGAACCGTCCGGGTTGAGCGCGAAGGGCTCGGCGGAGGCATGGCCGGAGTGGCGGGCGGCGCGGGCGCGGACGTGGCGCGCGTGGAGGGCGTCGCCCGCGAACCACAGGACGAGCAGGGCGCCGCCGGCGGCGGCCAGTCCGATTCCCAGGCGCAGGAGCGGCGTCATTCGCCGGCGAAGCGATGCACCTTGCCGGCGCTCTCGAGGAGTTCGCTGAAGCGGGGGGCCTCGCTGCGGCGATCCATTTCCTTCTGGATGGCGTAGTAGACGAAGAGCGAGTCGTCGGTGGCGCGATGGGCCTGGAGCCCGTCGGTGGAAATGTCGAAGAGATCGATCAGATCCGACACGGTGTGGGATTTGAGGTCGGGATACCAGTTGCGGAACAGCGCGAGGCTGTCGAGGACGGCGTTCTTCGGCGCGGGCATGCCGTTGCGCTCGGCCTCGGCGGCGACGAAGCGGATGTCGAAGGGGGCGTTGTGGGCGATGAGGACGGCGCCGTCGATGAATTCCAGGAATTCGGGGTAGATTTCGGCGAAGGTCGGGGCGTCCTTGATCATCTCGGGCGTGATGTTGTGGACCTTCTGGACGTACCAGGGGATGTAGCGCTGGGGATTGATGAGCCAGGTCTTTTCGCCGAGCTTGCGGCCGTCGCGGACCTTGACGGCGCCGATTTCGACGAGGCGGTCGTTGGCGGGGCTGAACCCGGTGGTCTCGGTGTCGAAAATCACGAACGTGACGTTCTTGAACTGGGTGTTGGCGGTGGGCATGCGGAAGGCATGCGGCACGACCGGGGTCGAATCCGCGGCGACGGCCGAGAACATGACGAGGAACGAGCATATCCAAACGATATGCCGCGGCAAATTGTGATTCATCAACGGCCTCCTTGCGGTTCCGTCTATGTGGGTCGTTGCCGAATTCCGCCGTTCCTCGGAGCAACTGGCGAAGGCCATGGGAAGCCCTTCACTTGGAATCAATCTATCCTGAGCCGATGGAACGGTCAACGGGAAAACGACGAAAACGTCGGGACGGGCGGGGCGCGCTTATTTCGGATCGGCGCTGGAACCGCGCCAATGGAGCTTCTGGGAGAGGAGGTTGAACCAGGAGTAGCCGGGCAGATGGGCGAAGCAGGCGCCTTCGGGAGCTTGGCGGATCTCGAGGCAATCGCCGTACTCGAGCCAGCCGTGCGATTGCCCATCGACGGACAGCAGCAGCTTCTTGCGGCGGTCGGCGATGCGCAGCGCGACGAGGCGGTCGCTGGGCAGCACGACGGGCCGGTTGCTCAACGTGTGGGGACAGATGGGTTCGATCACCAGCGCGGGGGTTTCGCGGTGCAGGATGGGGCCGCCGGCGGAGAGCGCGTGGCCGGTGCTGCCGACGGGGGTGGCGACGATCAGGCCGTCGCAGACGAACGAGGCGACCGGCTGGCGGTCGACTTCGACCTCGATCATGGTGGCGCGGGGCGAGGTGCCCCAGCCCATGACGACGTCGTTGAGGGCGCGGGCGATCCGGCGGCGGCGCGCGCCGCGCAGGAGGCGGGCCTCGAGCAGGGGATAGCGGGCGGTTTCATAGTCGCCGGCGACGAGGGCGCGCAGGGCGGCGACGGCGTGGACGTCGGGCACGCAGGTGAGGAAGCCGAGGTTGCCGAGGTTGATGCCGAGGATCGGCGCCTGGGCGCCGGCGAGGGCGCGGACGGCCTGCAGCACGGTGCCGTCGCCGCCCAGGGACAGGAGCACGTCGACGGCCTTGCCGAAGCGGGCGGGCGCGACGAGCTTGGCGCCGGCCAGATGGCCGGCGGTTTCGCGGTCGCAGGCGACGAGTTGGACCGAGAGGTCGCGCGCGGCGGCGGCGAGATCCGCGAGGGTGGTTTCGGCGGCCGGCTTGGCCAGGTTGGCGAAAATTCCGACGTTCATGGATTTTTCCTCCAGTAGCTCAGGAACTCCACATTACCAGCCGGGCCCTGGATTGGCGATGGGCAAAAATCGAGCCAGGACCAGCCGAGGGTCTGGACGCCGAATTCGCGGATGCGCTCGACGATGGCGAGGCGGAGGGCGGGATCGCGGACGACGCCGCCATGGCCGACTTCTTCGCGGCCGGCCTCGAACTGGGGTTTGATGAGGGCGACGGTTTCGCCGCCGGGCGGCAGCAGGCGGTCGAGGGCCGGCAAAATGAGGCGCAGGGAGATGAAGGAAACGTCGGTGACCGCGAGGTCGGGGACTTCGGGCAGGTCGCCGGGCTGGAGATGGCGGGCGTTGCAGCCGTCGAGGACGACGACGCGCGGATCGGCGACCAGCCGCGAGTGGAGCTGGGATTGGCCGACGTCGACGGCGTAGACCTTGGCGGCGCCGTGCTGGAGGAGGCAGTCGGTGAACCCGCCGGTGGAGGCGCCCACGTCCACGCAGATCTTGTCCTCGGCGGTGAGGAGCGGAAAGCGCACGAAGGCTTCTTCGAGCTTGAGGCCGCCGCGGCCGACGAAGCGCTCGGGGCGGCGGACGCGGAGCGCGCAATCGTCGGGGACGGCGTGGCCGGGCTTGGCGGCGGGGGCGTCGTCGACGAGGACTTCGCCGGCGAGAACGAGGCGCTGGGCCTTTTCGCGGCTTTCGGCGAGGCCGCGCGCGACCAGCAGGACGTCCAGGCGGGTGCGCTTCACGGTCCCTTGGCCTTGCGTTCCTGCGCGCCGCGCCAGAGCGACGAGGCGACGACGACGAGGGCGAGGCCGCCCATGACGCCCCAGATGATGGTGTCGTAACGGTGGTTCTGGCGGGAGCGGCTGGCGCCGACGGGGCCGCCTTCGCTGGCCGGATCGATGCCGACGCCGGAATGGACGGAGAAGGTCGGCAATTCGTCGAAGGGGGCGGGAATGGCCGGTTTGCCGGCATCGACCCACGCGGTGTACCAAAGGGAGGACAGGTGCGTCGCCGCGGCGGAAATCTGCGCGGTGACGTGGTCGCCGGTCAGTTCCCAGAGCCGCAGGTAGTAGGTTTCGGAATCGATGCGGCCGTTGGCGGCCCGTTTGGCGATGAGATCGGCCCGGAGCAGGACGGGGGCCAGGGCGGCCGAACGCTCGACCCAGCCCATGATTTCACGGAACGGATTTTCGAGATAGACGGCCGGGCCGGGTTGGATGGCGTCGGCGTGGAAGAAGGCCTTGGTCATGTCGCTTTCGATGCGGGCGTGGACGCCGACCTGCCAGGTTTCCTGGCCGTTGAAGTTGCGGGTGCAGTGCAGCGGCATGTGGAGGTCGGCCACGTAGTGGCTCAAAGCGGCGCCGCATTGCGCGGCCCAGAGCCAGTTGGTGGCGCGCATGGCGTCGGTCGTCTGGGCGAGCAGCTCGACGATGGTCCAGGGGGCGATGCCGATTTCGGCGGGCACGGCGTCCATCTGCAGGAAGGCTTCGATCTGCACGGGGCTCAGCGCGCGGACGTCGGTGTCCGGCGGCAGCCGGTCGGGCTCGAAATAGTGGCGGGGGCCTTCGTCGGGATCGCTCTCTTTCCAGAGGTCGGGATAGATGCCGGGCAGCGCCATGGGGCGGGCGAAATCGCGGAAGGCGGCCATCTCGTCCGGGACGTTGCGGCCGGCGGCCTTGTTGATCTGGATGTGCTGCACGCCGGACCAGGCCCCCGCGGCGAGCGGCAGGGCGAACAGCAGCGCGGCGAGCCCCGCGGCCCGGCGGCGGAACGCGGGCCTCACGAGGCCGACCCCGGCGGGAGCTGGCGCGGATCGTAGGCCATGGCGACTTCGGGGCAGGTGAGGGGATTGTCGTATTTCGAGCAGTTCATGCAGCCCTTGTAGAGCTTGTAGAGCAGCTTTTCCTTGGAGACGGGCACGAAGCCCAGGCTGGCGAAAAAGGGCGGGGTGAAGGTCAGCACGATGATCTGGTCGGGCTGGAACTCGGCGACGCGGGCGATCGCGGCTTCGACGAGCTGGCGGCCGAGCCCGTGTTTCTGCAGGTCGTCGCGCACCGACACGGATTGGATTTCGATGGACGGGGCCCGGCCGGGTTCCAGTTCGGGCAGCACCGCCCACGAGGCGGTGCCGACGATTTCGCCGTCCAGCTCGGCCACGAGGAAGCGGTCGATGTGCAGCAGGATGTCGCTGAGCGGCCGCGGCACGAGCTCGTTGGGATGGGCCTTGATGCGCTGGAAGATGGCGGGGCCGTCGCGGAACGAGGCTCTGCGGATGACGGGGGAAACGGAATTCATGGCGGGTCGGTTTTCCTATGGGGCTGGAACGATGAACATACCACGGCCGGGCCGCGGCGGCAACGGGGCTTCACCCGAGGCGCGCGCCGAGGGCGTCGGCCTTGGCCAGCGCGCGGCTGGCGCGGGAGACGTCGGCGGGTTCGGCGAGCCCGCCCACGAGCACGTCGCCCAACCGCTTCCAGCCCATGTAGTCCGCCACGAGGCGGTAGGTGGCCTTCAGCCCGGCGAACGCGCCCGGCCGGTCGTCGGCCGCGGCGGCCAGCAGGACGGACGTCTTGCCTTTGAGGTTGCGCTTGAACTGCGGACTCAGGCAATAGAGGCGGTCGGTCAGTTTCTTGAGCGGCGTGGACCAAGCGTAGAAATGCAGGGGCGTGGCGAACACGAGGACGTCGGCCGCGCGCAGCAGGGGATAGACGGAATCCAGGTCGTCGCGGAGGACGCACGGGCGGGACGCCGTGGGCCAGCACTCCCCGCAGCCGTCGCAGGGCGCGAACTCGAGCGCGGAGAGGCGGATGGACTGCACGGCATGGCCGTTGCGGCTGGCGGCGTCGGCGAAGGCGAAGGCCAGCCGGGTGGAGTTGCCGTCCTCGCGGGGGCTGCCGAGGAGGATCAGGACGTTCAGGGGGCGTTTGCGCATGGCGGAGTACCTTTCGAACGCCATCCTAGCGCAGGCGTCCTCCGGGATGAAGCGCAAAGAATGGCTCCGCCGGGCCGCGCCTTTTGCTTGAACCGCGCGCCGGGACGTGGAGAATGTCGCCCGATGAGCAAAGAAACCAAACGCAAGGCCGCGCCGGCGGAAATTTCCGGCGCCGCGGAATTCCGGAATTGGCTGGCGGCGCCGGCGACGGGCCAGGCGCTGGCCGTGCTGTTCGGCCTGCTGTTCCTGTTCCAATGCATGATCTTGCCGCTGGTGGGGAAGGCGGCGGTCGGCGGTTCGGGCTCGCCCGGCGCGGGGCCGGCAGATACGCTGTGGAAAAACCAGCTGTTCTTTGGCGCGATGCTGCTGCTGACGATCGCGGTCGGCGCCGCCGCGTTCCACGCGAAACGGCTGCGGCAGCGGGCCGATGGCAGCCCCTTCCCGAAATTCACCGCGGGCGTGCTGGCGTGCGCGCTGGCCATGCTGTTGGCGTTCGCGACGGGCCTGCTGGGCATCTAGGCCGGGGGGGGATGCGTTCATGCCGTTCCGGTTTTTCAATCTGGCCGAAGCCGCCGAGTTCCTGCACATGCCGGCCGAGCGCGTCGAGGAATTGGCGCGGCGCGGCGACCTGCCGTGCGAGCGCCAGGGCGGGCGGCTGACCTTCCGGCACCACGCGCTCGACGAGTGGGCCTCGCGGAACCTGCTGGAGGCCAGCGCCGAGAAACTGGCGGATTTCCACCGCCGCAGCACGGCGAAATACCATGATTTGTCGGCCGAGGCGGCCATCGTGCCGGCCCTGCTGAAACCGGAATGGATCCGGCCGGGCCTGACCTGCCGCTCCAAATCGTCGGTCCTGCGCGCCATGGTGGATCTGGCCGACGCCACGGGGTTGACGTGCTACCGCGACGAGCTGCTGGAAAGCCTCGTCGAACGCGAGAAACTCTGTTCCACGGCGCTCTCCGGCGGCCTGGCCCTGCTGCATCCGCGCAACCACGAGCCCTACATGTTCGAGGATTCGTTCGTGGTCGTCGGCAAGACCGTCGCCCAGGTGCCGTTCGGCTCGCCCGACCGCTCGACCACCGACGTGTTTTTCCTGATCTGCAGCCAGGACGACCGCATCCACCTGCACGTGCTGGCGCGGCTGTGCATGATGTGCCACCAGACGAGCCTCCTGCTGGAAATGCGCGGCACGGACGATCCGCAGGAACTGCATCGCCTGCTGGTGGACAGCGAACGGCAAATCATCGGCCAAACCCCCAAGGCCTGACGGCGGAATCCCGGCGCTTGGGCGGATGATCGAATTCCGGCAGGTCGGCAAGCGCTACGGCGGGCAAATCGTGCTCGACCGCGTGGATTTCCGTTTGCTCGCGGGCGAACGCGCCGGCATCGTCGGCCCCAACGGCGCGGGCAAATCCACGATCTTCGATCTGATCACGGGAGAAGCCGACGTGGATTCGGGCGCGGTGGTCCGGGCCAAGGATATCCGCATCGGCCAGCTGCGGCAGCAGTTGAAGCCGGGGGCCGAGCAGACCCCGCTCCGGCAATACGTGGAGCGCGCCGCGCCGGACCTGCAAACGATCCGCGCCGAAATCCACCGCATCGAAGCGCATTTGGCGGACGACCTGACCGGCGAGGCGCGCGTTCTGCTGCGGCGGCTGGGCGACTTGCAGTCCCAATTCGAGGCGCAGGGCGGTTACGACCTGCATGCCCGCGCCGCGGCGGCCCTGACGGGCCTGGGCTTCCGCGTGGAGGATCTGCTGCGGCCGCTCGGCGAGTTTTCGGGCGGCTGGCAGATGCGCGCGGAACTCAGCCGCGCGCTGATCGCGGAGCCGGACCTCCTGCTGCTGGACGAGCCGAGCAACTATCTGGACCTGCCGGCGGTGGAGTGGCTGCGGCGGCGGCTGGAGGGGTTCCGCGGCACGCTGGCCATGATTTCCCACGACCGCTACCTGCTGGAAAACCTCTGCGAGGTGACCATCGAGGTGGCCGCCGGGCAGGTGACGCGCTATCCGGGGCGGTATTCGTGGTATGCCGTGGAGCGGGAAAAACGACGCGAGATTTCGCTGTCGCGCCAGGCCAACGAAGACCGCAAGCGCGAGCAGATCGAGCGGTTCGTGGAGCGCTTCCGGGCGAAGAACACGATGTCGTCGCGCGTGCAGAGCCGGATCAAGATGCTGGAGAAGCTGGAGCGCACCGAGGTCGTGGTGGTCGCGCGCGGCCGCGGCCATTTCCGGTTGGCGAAGCCGCCGCATTGCGGGCAGGAAGTGCTGCGGTGCGAGGACGTGGGTTTCGGCTATGATGAAGGCCAGTGGATCTTCCGCGGCGTGGACCTCGCGGTGCAGAAGGGCGAGAAGCTGGCGGTGGTGGGGCCCAACGGCGCGGGGAAAACGACGTTGCTGCGCGTGATGGCCGGGCAACTCGCGCCGGGCGAGGGCAAGCGCCGGACGGGGCATCTGGTCGTCCCCGGCTACCAGAGCCAGGAAACCGCCGACACGATGGACCGGACGCGCAGTTGCCTCGACACCCTGAAAGCCGTTGCGCCGGACGCGAACGAAAAGGAAATCCGCACCTTGCTGGGCGGTTTTGGATTTTCCGGAGAGGCGGCCGAAAAACGCGTCGAGGTCCTCTCGGGCGGCGAGCGGATTCGCTTGGCCTTCGCGCGGATCCTGATCCGCCCGCCGAATCTGTTGCTGCTGGACGAGCCGACGACGCATCTGGACGTGGAAAGCCGCGAAGCCTTGCAAGATGCGATCGCCGCTTACGAGGGCACCGTGGTGCTGGTGTCGCACGACGTCGCCTTCGTGCGGGCGGTGGCGGGGGGGATCATCGCCGTGGCGCCGGGCGGCGGCGGGGTCCGGCGGTTTGCCGGCGGCTACGACTACTACCGCGAAAAAATCGAGCGGGAAAAAGCCGGTGACGTCGGATCGGTTCCGGAACCGCCGCGGAACGAAGCCAAGGCCGCTCGCGCGGAGGCCTTGCGGGACCGCAAGGTACTGAAAAACGAACTCCGGCGCGTGGAACGGGAAGTCGCGGAACTGGAGCAAGATATTCCCGCCTTGGAGAGGGAGCAATCCGCTCTCTATAAGCTGCTTGCCTCAGTGGAAACCCCGGAGGAGGACCGGGCCGGCGCGGGGCGGAAGCTGAAGGATGTCGAGGATGCCTTGCGCGCCAAACTCGCGGCCTGGGAAGCCGCAGGAAGTCGCCGGGATGCCTTGGCGGCTCGGGTTTGATTTCCTCCCTAACCAGTAGAGTACGTCCGAATTGTTAAGATATCGTTTGATTCTCCGCTCCGGATTGCGTAAATTCTATTCACTATGTCCATACAAATAGGGACGGGTGTGTTTGGGTTCCGAGGAGCGGAGTGTCGATGAAAAACAATTGGATTCGTCTGGGCTTGTGCATGGTGGCAGGTTGGGGACTGGCGGCGTTGTCCGCCCAGGCCGTGCCGGTCCGCATCGCGTCGTTCAACGTCGCGTATGGCATCGACACCAGCAAAGATGCCGGGACCAGCAACGACGTCGACTACGTCGCGGTCTCGAACATCGTCCAGCGCGTCCAGCCGGACATCCTGTGCTTCCAGGAACTCTACGCGGACGAAGACATGCAGGCCTGGATCGCCTTGGCCGCCAAGCTGGGCTATCCGTATTACGCGATGTCGTCGGGCGGCTCGCTGGACAACTCCATGCGCACGGGCGTGTGGAGCAAGTATCCGATCACGCGCACGGATGTGATCAAGGAAACCTATTACGACCCCAACGCCGTGGAAATCATGCGTTGGCCGATCGTGGCGACGATCGAAGTGCCGGGCGCCCTCTATCCGCTCCACGTGTCTTCGACCCACAACAAGGCCGGCACGACGACCAAATCCGCCCGCCTGCAGCGCGCGTTCGAAATGTACCGCATCGTCCAGTATTTCCAGCGCCTGGTGGCGTCGAACCCCGTCGAAAACGTCCAGTACGCCATCATGGGCGACTTCAACGACGACATCGGGCTGACCCAGAACGACTCTTTCGATCTGGCCTACTACCAATCCGTGCTGGGATCGTTGTCGGCGGGATTCAACGACGGGTTCGACATCCCGTGGAACACCAACTCCAGCTGGACGCTGCCCTACAGCAAATATCCCACCGAACGGCTGTCCTACGTCAACATGGGCTGGATCAATCCGGCCCACACGGGCACGAACCTGACCTGGACGCATTATTACACGACCGAAAGCGGGCGCTACCGCCTCGACTACATCCTGTTCAGCGATGAAATCATGAACAGCGCCTACGGCTCGCCGACCGGGGAAATCTACAACGCGGAATTCGACGGTCCGGGCGTCGGCCTCTTCAAGCCCGGTCCCGTGCCGCCCGCCAATGCCAGCTATGACGCCTCCGACCACCGGATGCTGTTCGCGGACTTCCACCTGATCGACGCCGTCCCGGGCATCACGCCCGTCGCCATCCTCAGCGAAGTGGTGGACCACAGCTACACGAACGGCACCTACGTCGAAATCTGCAACTCCGGCAGTTCCGCGCTGGATTTGACGGGCTACGAGCTGGGCGTGTACCTGAACGGTTCCACGAATCCGACGAAGATCGCCTTGAGCGGTTCGATCGCGGGCGGCGGCACCCACGTGGTGGCCACCTCGACCAACGGCTTCCAGACCTATTGGGGGTTGACCCCGGACCAGACCGCCGGCATCGTGGGCTCTCTCAACGGCAACGACGTCGTGGCGTTGCACAAGCCCAACGGCAGCGTGTCGGACGTCTTCGGCCAGATCGGCGCGGTGCCGGGGGCGTGGGCGTTCACCGACAAGGCCGCCGCCCGCAAGGCGGGGGTCAGCGATCCCATCGCGACGTGGGATTCGAACGAATGGACGATCGTTTCCTACACGAACGCCACGCCGGGCTGGCACCAGGCGCTGTCTGAAGCGGAGGCCTATATCTCCGCCGGCCCCGCGCTGGATCCGGCGGCGCCCCGGGCGACGAATCTCTTCGCCATCGCGGTCGGGATCACCCCGAACATGCTCGCCTCCAATCTGGCCGTGACGGGCACGTTCCGCGTGGCCGGCGGAAGCTGGATCGGCGCGGCGATGACCAACTCCGGCACCGCGTGGCGCACGCCCATGCTGAACGTGTCCAAGGAGCAGGGGGACGTGCTGGACTACTTCGTGCGCTTCTCGTTCCAGGGGCCCGAGGGGATCCACACGAATTATTCCGCGACCAATTCCTACACCTTCCCGGTCTTCGGTTCGGCCACCAACCTCAAGCCGATGTTCAACGAGGTGCAGTCCGACGGCAACAGCACCGATACCAACGAGTTTTTCGAAATCATCGCGCCGGCGGGAATCGATCTGCAGGGCTACCGCGTCGAGCACCGCAACGGCGGCGACACGATCGACGGGCCGGTTTGGACCTTCACGTTCCCGTCGTTCGTCGTGCCGGACGACGGCGTGCTGGCCGTCGGCGACGTGCCGCTGGGCTTCGCGGTCGTGGCCCAGCAGTACAATGGCAGCGTCTACGTGCCCAACGCCGATTTCATCTTGCCGGGCGGTTTGCTGAATTCGGGCGACGGCCTGATCCTCTACGACGCCCAAAGCAACGTCCTCGACGCGGTGGTTTGGCTCGGCGCCGCCTACGACATCGGCGTGGACGACCCCGACACCGTGTCGCGAAGCGTGCCGCCGGGCAGCCCGAACTATCTGCACGAAATCGGCACCGATTCGACGACGGACACTTGCCCGCAGGCGCCCAACAACGTCCTGATGTCCACCGGCACCTGGTACAACGCGACGGCGACGCCGGGCGCCATCAACGTCCAGCAGACGAGCGGCAGCATCATCATGGCGCCGGGCGACCAGGACCTGGACGGCTTGATGGACGACGTCGACAACTGCCCCGAGACCTTCAACCCGACCCAGACCGACACGGACGGCGACGGCCTCGGCGACGCCTGCGATCCGGACCTCGACGGCGACGGCGACCTGAACGACTTCGACAACTGCCCGTACACCCCCAACGCGAACCAGTCGGACCTCGACGGCGACGGCATCGGCGACGCCTGCGACCCGGACATCGACGGCGACGGCATTCCCAACGAAGACGATCCGAATCCCTACTACACCGGCAACCTGAACCTCGATTTCGAAGACGCGGCCCTGAAGGATACCTACAGCGACTACGCGCCCAAGAAGATCGCGGACCGGTACTGGGTGATCTCCAACGCGTTGGTAGTGTCGGCCGCCGATGCCAACGACCGGATCGAAGGCGCGCGCGGGGCGCACCTCCGCGGCACGGTCGGCGGCATCTATCTGCAAGGGGCCCTGACCAACGGCATCGGCGATTTCCGGATCGCCTATGCCCGCTTCGGCACCGACAAAGGCTTGAACTTCAAGGCGGAATACAACGGCGGTTCGGGATGGACGACGATCACGACGGGCACCACCGCAAGCGTCACGGCCCTCACGACGAACGCGGCCACGGTCAACGTGGTCGGTCCGGTGGATTTCCGCATCACCTGGACGGGCGGCAGCACGCGCGACGAAGCCAACCTGGACAACGTCTGGATCGCGTCCTACGTCCCGCCGGAGACCGGCATCGCGGAATGCGCGCTGGATGCCGCCGTTTCCGCGGCGTTCGACGGATCCGCGCACACGAACAGCTTCACGATCGATCCGGCGGGGCTTCCGTACGTCGTGACCTACGCCCCGACGAATCCGGTCGAAATCGGCACCTACACCGCCACCGTCGTCATTCCCGACGGCGACTACCTCCTGGGCGGGACGTTCGTCTTCACCAACTCCGTGACGATCACCCAGGGCGTGGCCACCTGCGGGATGTCCGCGCCGGTCTCGACCGGTTACGACGGCGCCGCGCACACCAACGTCTTCACGGTGACGACGGGTCTGGCCTGGTCGGTGAGCTATTCGCCCGCCGATCCGCCGGTCGCTCCGGGCGCGTACGACGCCACGGTGACCGTGACGGGCGACAGCCACTATCTCGGCGGCACGTTCGTCTACAGCAACGCCGTGACGATTTCGGAAGCGCAGGCGACCTGCACTCTGGACGCCCAGATCACGACCACCTACGACGGAGCGGTGCACACCAACGCGTTCACCGTGACGCCGACCGGCCTGCCGTGGTCCGTCCGCTACTCGCCGGCCGTGCCGGTCGACGTCGGCGTGTACGACGCCACGGTCTGCGTGACCGGCAACGCCGAATACGTCGGCACCACCAACGTGTTCGCCGCCGCCGTGGTGATCGAGCCCGCCGGCTCCGGCGGCGGGACGGCCATCGGCGACCCGTACGTGATCGACTTCGACTGCGGCGGCCTGCCCAGCGCGGTTTATGGCCCCCACACCAATACGCTGAACACGGCCAATCCCACGCAATGGTTCCTCGACAACGCCTACCGCGGCAGCACGTCGACCGACGTCCGGAACCCGGGCTGTGGAACGACCAACTCCATCCGCCTGCGCTTCGTGAGCGCGTCGGCCGAAACCAACGGCGTGATGCAGAGCCTGACGCCGTTCTCCAACGGCATTTATTCGGTGGCGTTCAACTACGCGATGTTCAGCTCCGACACGGCCGGCACCTTCGCCCTGCAGACCAGCACCGACGGCACGAACTGGACCACCCACACCAACGTGGTGGCCGACGGCATCAACACGACCTTTGCCTATCTTTCCAACACGATTACCGTCGCCCAGTCCGCCTATCTGCGCTTCAAGATGGTGGACGGCAACGCGGGCCACCGCGTGAACGTCGACGACGTCGTGGTCATGCCGTACGCGGCCATGTCGCAAGCCGGCGTGTCGCTGTCCAACCTGGCCCAGACCTACGACGGCGCGCCCAAGAACGCGACGGTCGCGACCGATCCGGCCGGACTGGCCACGGCCGTGTCCTACGACGGTTCCTACGTGGCACCGTCGAACGCCGGCAGCTATGCCGTCGTGGCGACGGTCATCGAGGCCGGTTATTCCGGCAGCGCCTCCGGCACCCTGGCGATCGCGAAGGCGACGGCCGCCGTGACGTTGGGCGATTTGAGCCAGACCTACGACGGCACGCCGCGCGTCGCGTCCGCCAGCTCCGTGCCCGCCGTGGCCTGCTCGCTGACCTACGACGGGTCGCCCACCGCGCCGACCGCCGCCGGCAGCTATGAAGTCGTGGCGACCGTGACGGACGCCAACTACCAGGGCGGCGCCACCGGCACGCTGACCGTCGCCAAGGCCGAGGGCTACGTGTCCTTCGACGGCTTGACCGCCGGCTACGACGGCACGGGCCAATCGCCGGCCGTTTCGACCGAGCCCGCCGGCCTGGCCGTGGACCTGACCTTCGACGGTTCCGCCACGCTGCCCGTCGCGGTGGGCACCTATGAAGTGGTGGGCATGATCGCCGACGCCAACTATTTCGGCAGTTCGACCGATACCTTCGCGATCGCCAAGGGCACCGCCGCGGTGTCGCTGTCGGGCTTGGCCCAGACCTACGACGGGACGCCCAAGAGCGCCGGGGCGACCACCGAACCGTCCGGTCTGGACGTCAACTTGACCTACGCCGGCTCGGCGACGGCGCCGTCCGCCGCCGGCAGCTATGCCGTGACCGGCACGGTCGCGGACGCGAACTACGCGGGCATCGGCACCGGCACGCTGGTCGTCGCCAAGGCCGCCGCGACGGTCTCGCTGTCCGGGCTGTACCACGTCTACGACGGCTACGCCAAGAGCGCGACCGTCACGACCGATCCGGCCGGCCTCAACGCGTCCGTGACCTACGACGGCTCGGCGACCGCGCCCAGCGCCACGGGCAGCTATGCGGTCGTGGCCACCCTGACCGAAGCCAATTACCAGGGCTCGGCCTCCGGCACGCTGACGATCGCCGCGGAGGGCGAGGATCCCTTCGTGCAATGGCTGCAGGACCAGGAACTCGACCCGGGCGACAGCCGCTACGACGAAAACGCGGACGACGACGGCGACGGCATGACGACCTACGACGAGTACGTCGCCGATACCGAGCCCGACAGTTCCAACAGCGTCCTGAAACTCTCCGGCACCTACGTGCGCGCAAGCGCCAGCAACGCCACCGGCAAAATCCTGTTCTCGTTCCCGGCCAGCACCGGACGCTATTACCAGTTGGTCTATGCGACGAACCTGATGATGCCCGCGATCACCAGCAATCTGGGGTGGGGCGTGCCGGGCATGGTCGTGACCAACGACTCCTTGGGCGAATGGTACGGCGACGTCCGCGTCCGGCTGACCGCGCCCTGAACCGTTCAACGACGTCGAAAAGCGCCGTCCTTGCCTTGTCCCCGCCGCCGGGCGCAAGACCGGAATGTTCATGGCAGGATCGAAACCGATTTTCGTAGGGGCCGAGCTTGCTCGGACCGGGATCGGAAAAGCCCGGTCGCAGCAAGCTGCGCCCCTACGATTCAGGGCCCGATATCCCTCTTCCGCCCCCTCCACCGCCCCTATCTGATAAAACGCTTCGACAAACCCCGGCCCTTGTGCCATATTCCTCGGTTGCGACATGTCCCGCGAAGGAAAGTTTGACCTATGAAGCTAGAAAGAGCCTCCGGCGTTTTGCTCCATCCCACGTCCTTGCCCGGACCCTACGGCATCGGCGAGATCGGCCCCGAAGCCGATCGCTTCGCCGATTTCCTGCAGGCCACTGGCCAGCACCTGTGGCAGATCCTGCCGCTGGGGCCCACCAGCTACGGCGACAGCCCGTACCAGTCGCCTTCGACGTTCGCCGGCAACCCGCTCTGGATCAGCTTCGATTTGCTCGTCCAGGACAAGCTGCTGACGAAGGCCCAGCTGAAGAACTTTCCGTCGTTCCCGGCCGAGCGCGTGGACTTCGGTCCCGTCATCGTCGCCCGCTTCGCCGTGCTGAAGAAAGTCTGCGCGTCCTTCGCCGAAAAGGCGGCGCCGGACATGCAGGCGGAATTCGCGGATTTCTGCGCGCGCAACGCCGACTGGCTCGACGACTATGCGCTCTTTTCCGCCCTGAAAGATGCCCACGGCGGGGTGCCGTGGACGCACTGGGAACCCGAGCTTGGCCGGCGCGAACCCGCCGCGCTCCAGACCGCGCGCGAAAAATACGCGGAGGAAATCCGCGACGTGAAGATCGTCCAGTACCTGTTCGACCGCCAGTGGAAGCGCCTGCGCGCGGTTTGCGCGGAGCGCCGCATCCAGTTCATCGGCGACATCCCGATTTTCGTCGCGCACGACAGCGCCGACGTCTGGGCGCATCCGCACCTGTTCTTCCTCAAGCCCGACGGCCAGCCCAGCGTCGTCGCAGGCGTGCCGCCGGACTACTTCAGCGCCACCGGCCAGCTCTGGGGCAATCCGCTCTACAACTGGGACGCCCACAAGGCCCAGAACTACGACTGGTGGATGGCCCGCCTGCGCCGCATCTTCGAAATGGTGGACGTCGTCCGCATCGACCACTTCCGCGGTTTCGAGGCCTATTGGGAAGTCCCCGGCACCGACACCACCGCCCTGAACGGCAAGTGGGTGAAGGGTCCCGACCAGCACATCTTCGAAGTGCTGCTCCAGCGGCTCGGCCGCTTGCCGATCATCGCCGAAGACCTCGGCGTCATCACGCCCCCGGTCGAGGCCCTGCGCGATCGGTTCGAATTTCCCGGCATGCGCATCCTGCAGTTCGCCTTCGGCAACGACGACCGCGCCGACGAATTCCGCCCCGAGAGCTATCCCGCCCATTGCTGCGTCTATACCGGCACCCACGACAACGACACGACCGTGGGCTGGTTCCACAGCCAGGCCGGCGAGGGCAGCACCCGCACCCAGGAACAGATCGACGCCGAAAACAAAATGGTTCTCGACTACCTCCACACCGATGGCCATGAAATCCATTGGGATTTGATCGGCCTGGGCTCGCGCTCCAACGCCGACACCTTCGTGGTGCCCCTGCAGGACCTGCTCGGCCTCGGTTCCGAAGCCCGCATGAACACCCCCGGCGTCGCCGGCGGCAACTGGCAGTGGCGGTTCCGCTGGGACCAGCTCACGGACGGCGTCCGCGACCGTTTCGCCTACGTGACCCGGTCCACCGGCCGGATGCACTGAGCCGCCGCATTTTCCGTTGGCGGCTTTAGAGCGGTTTTCAGAATGCCGTAGCCGCTCGAAGTCGGAAACGGCCCGGCTCGGCAGGGATGCCTCGCCCTACCCACAGGCCGTATTGAAAGCTTGGGGTAGGGCGAACCCTCCGGGTGAGCCGATCTCTCTGGCCGTT
>DDWR01000058.1:41949-47627 GCA_002347655.1 Verrucomicrobia bacterium UBA2281
ACCCACGGCGCAAGGCCGTGGGGGTGCAGATCCAATGCAATGAAAAGCCCCGGCCTGCTGGCCAGGGCTTTGGCGCTGCGCCGCGCGCAGGAACTCAATAGCAGCCGGGACGCGGCCGCTGGGGCCGGCGGGGATGATAGTACTGGGGCGGGGGCGGCGGCCGATGGTACGGGGGCGGATAGCCGTAGTACACGGGCGGGGGCGGCGGCGCCTGGTAATAATACACCGGCGGCGGCGGGGGCGGATAACAATACACCGGCGGCGGCGGGGGAGGCGGCGGCGGCGCGGCCACGTAGACGGTGCTGCAATCGGCCGCGCCGGCGATCATGGCGCCGGCGATCACGCCGATCACGGCGCCGGCGAACACGTCCCCGGAACGGTGGTGGCGGGCCGAGGCGCTCAGGGGCAGCGCCAGGGCGACGGCGGCTCCGGCGGCGATCAGCTTGACGGTTGGGCGGGTGTTCATTTCGGCTCCTCCTGGGGGGGATTACGTCTTTCCCCCTCAGGAGTCGCCGCTCGCCCGCGGCAGGTTACCGCCGCATGGCCGTCACGCCGTACCTTCGCGCCCGGTCCCTTCCGGCAGGGCTCTGCCGCAGGATCGGCGGCTTACAGGATGGGAATAAAGAAATCGTAGATCACCCAGGGCGGGAACACGATGTGCCGCAGCGCCTGGGCAGTCGTATATCGGCCGAAATCCGCCAAATAGATATAGGCCACGTGAACTCCCTGCGCTTGGTTTACGTACGCCAATTCCGTGTCGAAGGCGATGAAACCGGGCGTGTTCGATTCCCGCAACCCCGTGGTATAATCGTGGATGAATGCCCAATAGGAAAATTGCCGATAGGTGATGTTGACATCTTGGTTTCCCGTAAACCCGGACCCCCGCGCATCGGTCAAGGCCCCGAACGCGATCAACGCCGCCACCAGCAGCACCATGCTCTTTTTCATTTTCCGCCTCCCGGTTTCCAGACACCCACCACGAATGCCTTTCATGGCGGTAGCCTCTCATGGGGCCTGGCCCGCACCAATCCCTAAATGCGTTAAAAATGCATCAAGGCGGGAAGGGGGGCTTCGGGGAAATCGGGACCGCCAACCCAAAAACAAAACCCCGGAACCGTCCGGTTCCGGGGTTTCGAAGATGGTAGAGGCGGAGGGGCTCGAACCCACGACCCACTGATTAAGAGTCAGTTGCTCTTCCAACTGAGCTACGCCTCCATCGAAAGCGTCGGCATCCTACTCCAGACCGCCGCGGATTCAAGTCTTTTTTGAGCGCTTTTTTTCGCGGATCTGCAGGTCGGGATGGGTGGAGGACACGACGCTGTCGGCCGGCACGCTTTCCATGAGGAACACGTTGGAACCGATGATGGCGCGCGCGCCGATGACGGTCTCGCCGCCGAGGATCGTGGCGTGGGCGTAGATGATGACGTCGTCGCGCACGGTGGGGTGGCGCTTGATGTGCTTGACGGGGTGGCCGGCGGCGCCGAGCGCGAACGACCGCGCGCCGAGCGTCACGCCCTGGTAGAGCTTGACGCGGTCGCCGATCTCCGTGGTTTCGCCGATGACGACGCCGGTGGCGTGGTCGATGAAGAACGCGCGGCCGATGCGCGCGCCGGGGTGGATGTCGGTGCCGGACTTGGTGTGGATCCACTCGCTCATGATGCGGGGGATGATGGGGACGTTCAGCTTGTAGAGTTCGTGGGCGATGCGGTGCGCGGCGATGGCCAGCAGGCCGGGATAGGCCAGCAGCACTTCCGCGAAGGTCAGCGCGGCCGGATCGCCGTCGTAGGCCGCCTGCACGTCGGCGACGAGCAGCCGGCGCACGCCCGGCAGCGTGTCGAGGAACGCCTGCAGGATGCGGTCGGTTTCGCGGTCGAGGTTGTCGATCTTGGGCGGGCGGGCGCCTTCCACGCGGGCGGCCTCGCCGATCCAGCGGTAGGGCAGGGCGCGGCGGATTTCCCGGCGCAGCAGGCGCCAGGCTTCGCTCAGGCGGCGGACGAGGAACACGCCCAGATCCGAGCCGTCCACGGGCGTGGCGCTGATCTTGCCGGGAAACATGACGTCCAGCAGCACGCGCAGCGCGTCCACCACGTTCTTCGGCGCGGGACTGTGCGTCAGCAGGCCGTCGGGCGCGTCGGTGGCCTTCTGGTTGAACAGGTCGGCCAGTGCGCCGGCGGTCCGGCAGATTTCGGCTTCGGGCGCGCCCGCCGTGCAGCGGGGCGCGGATTTGGCGGAGGGCTTCTTCATGGGCAGGAGATGCTGGCCGTGGCGGAGTCGCCGGAGGAACTCACTTGGATCACGCCGCTGCCGGTGGAATTGCGGGTGAACGTGACGGAACTGCCGGCCGAGGAGGACAACGTGCCGCCGGTGCCGGAGAACGTCCACGCATAGCTGCCGCTGCCGCCGGTGGCGGTGAAGGCTTGGGACTGCCCGTTCGTGGCCAACGAAGCGCTGGTGGGACTGATGGTCACGTTGCCGGTGACGTTCGTTGGCACGGGGCTGTTGGTGACGACCGGGGCGACGGTGGCTTGGGCGAAGATGCTGCCGGCGAACGCCGGTTCGATCCAGGTGGCGTCCATGGTGGACTGCTGGGAGGCATAGGCCAGCGTGCCGAAAATCTCCACGGCTTGGGCGGCCGTGGTCTTGCCTTGGAGGGAAAAGGTGGCGACTTCGCCGTTCTGGGCGGAAATCTTGCCGGACCAGGTCAGGCCGGCGCTGTCGTAGCCTTCCAGGACGCTGCCGTATTGCAGCAGCCGCAGCCAGATCAGGACGGCGCCGCTCTGCTTGCCCTCCGGAAAGACCAGCGCGCCGTAGCCGTTGGTGCTGCCTTGTTCGGTGTTCATGTAGAGCCCCGAATAGTTGTAGACGTTGCCCTCGTTGTCGGCCAGCAGGGACGTCGTGCTGTCGACGGAATCCACGTCGCAGCCGGCCAGGGCCAGGGCGGCGAGGGGCAGGGCCAGGCCAAAGGCCAAGACGCGGAAGGCGGCGGTCCGGAATGGGTTCATGCGCAGGTTCCTCATGGAATGTCTTTTTAACTTCCCCCATCCGGGCCGTTTTTGCAAGACTGTTCGCGGCGGGATTAGCCGCCGGAAGAGGAGCTGAAGCGCCCATGAGGCCCTACCACGTCGATGAAGTCCTGATCACCCCCCGCCGGCTGGCCCGGCGCGTGGACGAAGTCGCCCGCGAAATCGCGGCGGCCGGTCCCGGCGAAAATCTCGTGGTCATCGGCATCCTGCGCGGCAGTTTCATCTTCCTGGCCGATCTCGTGCGGTGGTTTTCGCTCAACGACCTGCATCCGCGCATCGATTTCATGATCATGGAAAGCTACGGCAGCGGCACCACGGCCCAGAAGGAGCCGACGGTGACGCGCGACTGCACGATCGACCTGGCCGGGGCGGACGTGGTGGTGGTGGACGACATCCTCGACACCGGCCGCACGCTCCAGAAAGCGGCGGCCCACCTGCAGGCCAAGGGTGCCAAGACGGTCCGCACCTGCGCGCTGCTGGACAAGCCCTCCCGCCGGATCGTGCCGTTCGAGGCCGATTTCGTCGGCTTCAAGATCGAAGACGCCTTCGTCGTCGGCTACGGCCTCGACTACGACGGCCGGCACCGCGAGCTGCCGCACATCGCCAAGGTGACCTTCCTCGACGAACCGTAGCCCGGCCATGCGCACGCTCCTCAAAGCTTCGTTCGCCCGCGCCGCCGCGGCGACGGGCGCGCTGGGGCGGCGCCACGCCGGGCGACTCGTCGTGCTGACCTTCCACCGCGTGCGGCCGGACGGCGAAGAATCCGCCGCGCGGCCCATGCGCGCCCTCGAAACGCCCGCCGCCGATTTCCGCCGCCTGCTCGTTTGGATGCGCGCGCGCTACGAGCCGCTGGCCCTCGCCGACTGGCTCGCGCGCGCGGCGCCCCTCCCGCGCGCTTCCTTCGCCGTCACCTTCGACGACGGCTGGGCGGACAACTTCGAGCACGCGTTCCCCGTCCTGCGCGAACTGGGCATTCCCGCCACGATCTTCCTCGCCACCGGCGCCGTCGAAGACCGCACGCCGTTCTGGTGGCAGCGGCCGGGCCTGGACGACGCCGAAACCGAGCGGCTCAAGCGCCTCCCGCCCGACGAACGCGCCGCGCGGCTGGCCGCTTATCCGGCCGGCGATGCGGCGGCGGATTTCCTGACGTGGGACCAGATCCGCGAACTGGGCCGCAGCGGGCTCGTCCGCTTCGGCGCGCACGGCCATGGCCACGGGCTGCTCGACCAGGTGCCGCGCGCGGAGGCCCTCGCCGACGTCCGCCGCTGCTGGGAGCTGCTGCACCGCCATGCGCCGGACGCCCTCGTGCCGGCGCTGGCCTGGCCCAACGGCAACGCCCGCGGCGACCTGGCCGGCGACCTTGAAGCGCTGGGCCTGCGCGCCGCCTTCGGCACCGCCCGCGGCGCGGCGGCCGTCCCCGGCGCCGCCCGCTGGAACCTGCCGCGCAACGACGTCGACCGCCGCGTCGCGCAGCGTCCCGGCCTCTGGAACTGGCTGCTGTGGAGGGCGAATTGAACCTTTTTACGTTCTACGTAAAAATCGGCAAAAGTTTTTACGTCGTACGTAAAACAGGGGAGCGGGCATGGACGAAATGAAATGGGCGTGGGTGCTGTTCGTGGCGGCGACGCTGGCGCTGCTGATCCGGCTGTCGACGTGGCTCGTGCCGGCCCCGGGCTGGCGCGACGCGAAAGTGAAGCAGGCGACGGAGACCGCGGAAACCGCGGCGGTGTCCGAAGCCATGCCGGAAATCGCGGCGGCGCCGTTGCCGCCCCCGCCGGAGCCGATCCCCGTTCCGCCGCCGGCACCCGCGCCGGCGGTGGAGCCGATCCCCCGCGCGCCGGCTCCGCCGCCCGCGCCGCCCCCGGACCCGCCGCCGGAGGAATACCACCTGCGCCGCGTGCGCTGGGGCATGGCGCCGGAGGACGTCCGCGCCGCGGAACCGGGCGCGCCCCTGCGCGGCGACGGGAGCGCGCTGGCCTATGCGACCACGACGCTGGACTTGCCGTGCCTGCTGACCTATTCGTTCGCCGAAGGCCGGCTGGCGCGCGCGCGCATGGCGTTTTCCGATCCGACGGGCACGGACATCCCGCCGCTGAGCGTGGCCCAGGCGCAGCGGCGCTTCCTGTATTTGCGCGAACAGCTCCGCAGCCGCTACGGCGAGCCGGTCCAGAAAACCGTCCACGTCCCGCGCGATTCGGCGCAGCTCGAACGCACCGCCCAGAAGCAGGACGAACTGGCCAAGCAGTACGACGCGGAAATCGCCGAGGCCGAGCGGCGCCTGAAGCAGGAACGGGAACGGCTGGAACGGCGCTTCCAGCGCTGGAAGAACCCCGCGGAAATGGTCGCGCGCGGCTTGGCGCCCTACGAGCGGGACCTGCGCGACCTGCGGAAGTGGAAGCAGGAAGCGCTCGACCTCGCCGGGCAATCGCGCAAGGGCATCCAGGAACGGCGCGAGGCCGATGCCCGCGCGCCGCTCGTGGCCGTCATGACCGCGCGCTGGCCCGGGGCGCAGGAACTCCACGACGTCGAGCTGGTGCTGGATCTCCGCGCCCGGACGCCGCGGCTCGAAGTGCGCTACGAGTCGATGCGCGGCGCGCCGCGCCGGATCCGGCACGCGCTGTAAAGACGGCTCGCCGGGCTCGGAAAACGGCGGGT
>DDWR01000055.1:0-112243 GCA_002347655.1 Verrucomicrobia bacterium UBA2281
TACCGCTTGCCGGCCCGGCGATACCGGGTTCGGATCTGTTCCAGATACTCGCGTTTCGTTGCCCTGACCATGTCCTGTACCTTCCTTGTTTTCGGTCAGGTCCATTATGAAGCAACGACGCCCTTCCCCCGCCACCCCCATCCCTTCTATGGTCATATTTAATTTGAGGCAATTCGCCGGCCGGGCCGCGTCCGGGAATTAGTTTGACGGCACGGGTGGGCGAGCCCTATGATGCCCGCGCAGTCTTGAAGACACGGAGGTTTTTCCATGCCCGGCGAAAATGAACTCAAGCCTTTGGACATCAGCGCGGTAAAAGCGTCGACGTCCCGCATCGACCTCAGCAAGGCCACCATCCCGGCTTCGCCTTCGACGGGCGGCATTCGCATCGGCGCCAATCCCAAGAAGGCCACGTCGCGCATCGACATCAACGCAATTCCCGGCGCCGGCAAAGCGCAAACTTCCCGCGTCGGCCTCGGGGCCATGCCCCCGGCGGACGAAGACGTCTTCAAGCGCCGCACGGCCTTGCTCGATACCAGCAAGATTCCGCTCAGCACGGCCACCGGTGGCCAGCCGCGGACCATCCGCATCGGCAACCGGCCGACCGTCCGGGTCGGCGCGTCCGCGCCGGCGACCTTCTCGCCGGGCCGTTCCGAAGAAGAGGCTGCCGCGGAAGCTTCCGGCGGTCGGCCGACGATCAAGCTGAAACGTCCTGGCGGGGCTGGCGGCATTACGATTTCCGGCGCAACGTCTTCCGCGATCTCCGCGCCCGAACCCATTTTCACCATCCAGGAAGAAGAAGGTCCGGGCGCCGCTTGGGCCGCCCTTTCCATCGTCTCCCTGCTGGTGCTCATCGGCCTCGTCGTCGTCCAAGTCATGACGATGAACGGCGCCGCCTACTAGTTCCGCTTGCGGAACCGAGGGGATGAGGTAGATTCCGTTTTGCGGGGGCGACCGGTTTCGACGTGCCAGTTGAAGCATCGGTCGCGCGCCGAGGACCCCGGTTGGCCTCGTTAAACCTCCGGGAAAAAACACAAAAGCCAACGATAACTTGGCCTTCGCGGCTTAGTACCGCGACGTTCGACCGTTCTCGCCTGCGGGACGGACCCGAATGTCATTCAGCAGGCTGGCGACCGAGGCCGGGCTACCGGGCCGCGGAGCGAGAATAAACAGGTGGATTGCGGTGCCGCTGGCCTGTCCGTGGGCAGGTGGCATGGCGAAACTTAAATACGGACTACGCGCGTAGACGCTGATGCGACGCTTGTGCGGACGCGGGTTCGACTCCCGCCGCCTCCACCAGTTTCGCAAGCCCCGCAGGGCCCCCGGCAACGGGGGTCCTTCTTTTTGGGCCGCGCAGTCCGGCGCCCGGCCGCCGAACGGGGAAAAGGGCTGGATTTCGCGGAAAGGGGGGGGTAGGGTGGGCGCGTTTTACAAGACGAGGACCCCCATGGAATTAAGCGCGCACGAAATCGAATTCCGCAACCAGCGGCTGGCCCATTTGGAGACCCTGAAGGCGGCTGGGCATCGGCCGTACGGCCGCGCGTTCGAGCGGACGGGCTCGCTGGCCGACGTGCGGACGGCGTTCGCCGAGGGCTTGGCCGTGCGCATCGCCGGCCGCGTGGTGGCCGTGCGCGAGATGGGCAAGAGCGTCTTCGCCCATCTGCAGGACGGGACGGACAAGTTCCAGATCTACGTGCAGAAGAACGCGCTGGGCGACGAATCCTTCGCGGCCTTCAAGGCGGTGGATCTCGGCGATTTCATCGGCATCGAGGGCGAACTCTTCACCACGCGCACCGGCGAGCAGTCGGTCAAGGTGCTGAAGTGGGAACTGCTGTCCAAGGCGTTGCATCCGCTGCCGGAAAAGTGGCACGGCCTGAGCGACGTGGAAGTGCGCTACCGCCAGCGCTATCTCGACCTGATCGCCAATCCCGGCGTGCGCAAGGTCTTCAACGCGCGCAGCCGCATCCTGTCGTTCATCCGCCGCTTCCTGGAAGCGCGCGGCTACTTCGAGGTGGAGACGCCGGTGCTGCAGACGATGGCGGGCGGCGCGATCGCCAATCCCTTCAAGACCTTCTACAACGCGCTGAGCCAGTCGATGTACCTGCGCATCGCGCCGGAGCTGTATCTGAAGCGCTTGCTGGTGGGCGGCTACGACAAGGTGTTCGAGCTGGGCAAGAACTATCGCAACGAAGGCCTCGACCGTTCGCACAACCCCGAATTCACCGCCTTGGAAATCTACGAAGCCTACGGCGACGTGAAGACGATGATGAAGCTCGTCGAGGAACTCGTCAGCGGCGCGGCGCAGGACGTGTGCGGCACGATGCTCGTCGGCAAGGAAGGCCAGGAGAAGATCGACCTGACGCCGCCTTGGCGCGTGGCGACCTACCGCGACCTGGTCTGCGAAAAGGCCGGCGCGGACTGGTTTGAAAAGTCCGTCGAAGCCGCGCGCGAATGGGCGCGGGCGCAGGAGCTGGACGTCCCGAACGAAATGACCCACGCCCAGATCACCCACGAGGTCTACGACAAGCTGGTCGAAAAGACCCTGCTGCAGCCGACCTTCGTGACGCGCTTGCCGGCCGAACTGGTGCCGCTGGCGAAGCGCTGCGAGGACGATCCGTCCGTCGTCGACGTCTTCGAGCTGGTGGTGCGCGGCCGCGAGCTGTGCCCCGGCTATACCGAGCTGAACGATCCGCTCGATCAGCGCGCCCGCCTCGAGGAGCAGGCCGCCGGCGACGCCGCCAAGATCGACGAGGATTTCCTGCGCGCGCTCGAACACGGCATGCCGCCCGCCGGCGGCATGGGCATCGGCATCGACCGCCTCGTCATGGTCCTGACGGGCGAGGAGAACGTCCGCGACGTGATGCTGTTCCCGCAGATGAAAAACCGCGAACCCAAACCGGAAGTGCCGCAGTCCGAATGACGCTGCCGTTTTCATTGTTCCTGGCGCTGAAGTACCTCAAGCCGAAGCGCACGTTCCTCTCGGTGGTGACCGTGCTCTCCACGCTGGGGGTGCTGCTGGGCGTCGCCGTGCTGATCATCGTGCTCTCGGTGATGACCGGCTTCGACGAGATGTGGCGGGACAAGATCCTCGACTTCAATTCCCACGTCACGGTGTCCGTGCCCGGCGGCCTCGCCGAGGAGGAGGACGGCCTGTGCGAACAGATCGAAGCCGTGCCGGGCGTCGTCGGCGCGGCGCCGTTTCTGCAGAGCCTCGTCTTCATCCAGAAGCCCAACGGGCAGATCGAGACGCCGCTGATCCGCGGCGTGGATCCGGCGCGCGAGGCGCGCGTCAGCAAAATCCCCCAGAGCCTGGTGGCCGGCGAGTTTTCGGTGGCCGACGGCGCGGTCGTCCTCGGCAGCGATCTGGCCCGCCGCCTCGGCGTCGACGTGGGCGACGCGCTGACCGTCTATTCGCCGGCGACGTTCATGGACAAGGACGAGATTCGCTTGCCGTCGGAAATGACCGTGGCCGGCATCTTCGAGATGGGCATGTGGGAGTTCGACATGGGCTATCTCGTGGCCTCGCTGTGGGACGCCCGCGATTTCTGCGGCGGGACCGGCCTGGAAGCCATCCAGGTCATGACGACCGATCCCTACGCCGCCGACCGGGTGGCCGCCGAAATTCGCCGGCGCCTCGGTCCCGGCGTCCACGTCACCACCTGGATGGACCAGAACCAGCAGCTCTTCGCGGCGCTGCGGGTCGAGAAGAACATGATGTTCTTCCTGCTGATTTTCATCACCATCGTGGCCGCCTTCGGCATCACCAACACGCTGATCACGGTGACGGTCCAGAAGACGCGCGAGATCGGCCTGCTGCGGTCGCTGGGCTTCTCGGCCGGCGGCATCATGCGGGTGTTTTTCTGGCAGGGCTGGATCCAAGGCGTGCTGGGCACCGCGCTGGGCATCGCGGCGGGCCTGACGGTGCTGAAATACCGCAACGACCTGTTGCATTTTCTGAACGACCGCTGCGGCATGCAGCTGCTGCCCGAGGAACTGTACCATCTGGCCGAGCTGCCGGCCCACACCATGCCCGGCGACGTCGCGCTGGTGGCGGCGTCCGTGCTGGTGATCTGCACGCTGGCGGCGGTGATTCCCGCTTGGCAGGCGGCCAAGCTCGATCCGGTGAGGGCCCTGCGCTATGAGTAGCCTCGTCCAGGCCGTCGCCGTCCGCCGCTCCTATGCCGTGGAAACGCGCACGCTGGACGTGTTGCGCGGCGTGGACCTGTCCGTCGAAGAAGGCGAATCGCTGGCCATCACCGGCATGAGCGGCGCCGGCAAGAGTACCTTGCTGCACGTGCTGGGCGGGCTGGATCGGCCGACGTCGGGCCGCGTGCTCTACCGCGGCCGCGATCTCTATGAGCTTGGCGACCGCGAGCGCTCCGCCATCCGGGCGCAAAAAATCGGTTTTGTTTTCCAAGCCTACCACCTGTTGCCGGAGCTGACGGTGCTGGAAAACGTGCTGCTGCCGGGCTTGAGCGCGGCCGGCGCGTTCCTGCGCGGTCCCCGCTTGCGCGAGCGCGCGGCGGAACTCCTTAATCGCGTGGGATTAACGGAGCGGGCCGCGCATCGGCCCAACGAGCTCTCCGGCGGCGAGCAGCAGCGCGCGGCGCTGGCCCGCGCCCTGATGAACGGTCCCGAACTGCTGCTGGCCGACGAACCGACCGGCAACCTCGATTCCAAAACCGGCGAAGACGTGCTGCGCTATCTTTTCGAGCTCGCCGGCGAACAGAATTTGACCCTCGTGATCGTCACCCACAACGAGGCCGTCGCCGCGCGTTGCCGGCGCCACGTCGTTCTGCGCGACGGCCTGCCCGTTGCCTGACCCCTCGGAGTTGTTTTGCGCGGCCGGAGGTTTGTGCTAAAATACGCGCCGTTTGAAATCGGTGGCCGAGGCGGCCCGTGCCGCCCGCCACCAGGAGATCTCCGCGATGCCCACGTATGAATATGAATGCCGCAAATGCGGCCACCGGTTCGAGAAGTTCCAGTCCATCACCGCGCCGCCCGTGAAGAGCTGTCCCCAGTGCCGGGGCAAGGTGGCGCGGTTGCTGTCGGGCGGGGCCGGCATCATTTTCAAGGGTTCCGGATTCTACCAGACGGACTACAAGAAGACGGCGAACGCGTCCCATGCCCATGCCAAGGGCGGGGAGAAGAAGGCGGACGGCGCCAAGACCGAGACCAAGCCGGACAAACCGGCGAAATAGGAGCGGACCATGGACGACAACGTCTTGATGATGCGCTGCAGCCAATGCGGCGAAATGAACCGGCTGCCGGTGGTGCACTGCAAGAAATGCGGAGCGCGGCTGGATTTCGAGTCGGCCGAGCAAAAGATGAAAGCCGCCGGCGCGCCGGATCCGCTGGATCAATTGCGCCTGGCCATCAAGCTGGGCGTGGCCTTTGTCTTGCTTCTGCTCGTTCTGCTGATGCTCTGGCCGGCGCAGATGCTGCGGACGGTCGGCGACGAAATGGATGCCAAGCGCTATCGGCTCAAGGGCGAACTGCTGATCGAAGCCTTGAACCGCGACTTGCCGGCTTCCCAAGTGATCGAAGAGAAGGAAATCAACGCCCATCTGCGCGAGATAGTCGCGGCGCAGCCGGCCCAAAGCGGCTTCGCGGCGCGGCTGGAAGACGCCGGGGCGCGGTTTTTTCCGGGACGGGCGGAAGCCTTCGTGGCGATTGCCCGCGGCCCGCTGACGTTCAGCGCGACGTTCTACCTGCGCCCGAAGGGGTCGGATCTGGTCGTGACCGGCGCCAAAGCCGGCCACCTGCCGCTGCCGGGCTTCTTGGGCAAACTCTATGCCCACACGCAGACCGGCCTGTTCCGGCAGTTCAAGAACGAGTCGCGGATCGTCCGGAATCTGGACGGCGCCGTCGTCAATACGGAATTGATCGAACTGCTGGTCGCGGGCGGCAACTGATCCCGGCGTGAAGGCGGTCTTCCAGCGGGTGGCCGGCGCGGAGGTTCGCAGCGAAGGCCACGTGACCGGCCGCATTGGCCCCGGTGCGGTCGTCTTGCTGGGCATCGGCCGGACGGATACCGAAGCGGATGCGGCGAAACTGGCCGACAAGATCGCCAAATTGCGCGTGTTCGACGATGCCGACGGCAAGATGAACCTGCCGATTTCGGCCGTGCCCGGCGCGAAATTCATCGTGGTCAGCCAGTTCACGCTGCACGGGGATGCGCGGAAGGGCAATCGGCCCAGCTATGTCGAAGCCGCGCCACCCGAGCAAGCCGAGCCTCTGTACGAGACCTTCGTGGCCCGCCTGCGCGACATGGGCTTCGTCGTGGAAACCGGGGTGTTCCGCACGATGATGCAGGTGGAACTCGTCAACGACGGCCCGGTGACGATCCTGCTCGACACCGCCAAGTGGAAATAGGCGGATAATTGCGTGCAATCAACGGGCTCACAAGTCATCCAAGCAGTCTCGCTTATAATTATAACCGAGACATAAAACAACGATATGTTAGGAATTACGCTTGTATTGGCGGCAGGCAGCGAGTCTCGGTTATAATTATAAGTGAGACTGGCGGCGATACGGTTCAGGGGCGGGCATCGATCTGGCGCAGGGCTTCGTAGACCACGACGGCGACGGCGCTGGACAGGTTGAGCGAACGCACGTGGCGGGTCAGGATGGGGATGCCGCAGGCCGTGTCGGCATGCGCGGCCAGCAATTTGTCGGGAAGTCCCTTGGTCTCGCAGCCGAACACGAGCGCGTCGCCGGGACGATATTCAACCTGGTCGTAGCGGCGGGAGCAGCCGGTGCTGTAGAGAAAAAGCCGGGCGGCGCCCAACGCCGCGCGGCAGGCCGCCCAGGAAGGATGGACCTGCACCTGGACGGCGTCCCAGTAGTCGAGCCCGGCGCGGCGGAGTTGGGCGTCGGTGATCTGGAAGCCGAGGGGTTCGACGAGGTGCAGGCGCGTGCCCGTGGCCGCGCAGAGCCGGGCGACGTTGCCCGTGTTGGGCGGGATTTCCGGATGGACCAGCACCACGTTCAACGGAACGGCGGGCCAGCGGAAAGCGAATTCGGCCTTGCGCGAATGGGCGTGTTTCATGGGGGCAGGATAGGGGGCGGCGCGGGCGAGGGCAAGCCGTTCCCAGCGCGCCTCAGCCGCCCGAAAAGGCGTAGTGGTGCCAGTAGTAGAGCTCGTGCCGGAGGAAGCGCAGCTTGGTCTTCAGGCTGCGGTAGCGCGTGGTCGGCGTGGGCGATGAAACGGCGGCGATGCCCAGATCGCCGGCCATCCACGTGGCGCGCCGCATGTGGAGCGGATCGCTGACCAGGATCGCGGAGCGGAGGCCGTGGGCGTCCATCAGCAGCTTGGCTTCGGCCAGATTCTGCTGCGTGGTGCGCGACCGGCGCTCCGTAAGCGTGTTGGCCGCCGGCACGCCGGCCCGGACGGCATAGGCCGCCGCCACTTCGCTTTCGGCGCGCTCGTCGCCGGTGCCGCAGCCGCCCGTGAAGATGATCTTGGCGACCAAGCCGGTCTGGTACAGCGCGATCCCGTGGCGGATCCGCTCTTCGAACACGGGGGAAGGTCGGTCGCCATAGGCGGCGGCGCCCAGCACGATGGCGCAGTCAGATTTTTCGGCATGGTCCTGTGCGCCATAGCTCCAGATCGCCGCGCTCAAGCCCAGCAACCAGACCAGCGGCAAGAGAATCAATGCGCCCAAGGTTTTCAGAATGGTACGGTTCATGAAGGATTCCGTTGGTCGCCATCCTATCGACATGGGAAGGAAATGGCCACGCCAAAGAATGAGTCATAATGACGCATATTCTGAAATAGTGATTTATAATGTCTCATATCCATCCGGGGTCTCATAGTGCCTTTTGTTGCCAAAATGTTTCATATCTGCAACTGAATGAACATATTAGAAATATCTATCAACGATGGAATTCCATTTGGCATGCCCGATGCTTATGGAAGGTGGCAAGAAGGGATGCCGGGCATCCCAGAAAGGAGCAAACGCCATGTTTGAACTGAGCATCGGTCCGAGAAACCCATGGACGATCTTCGACGAGTTGGAGTCGATCCAGTCGGATATGAACCGCCTGTTGTCGGGTGCGGAAGTGCCCCGACGCGCCCGCGCGGCCTATCCGCCCCTGAACGTCTGGTCGACGGCGGAGGGCTTGGTCCTCGACGCCGAAATGCCCGGCGTGGATCCCCGGGACGTCGAAATTTCCGTCGTGGGCGACGAGCTGTCGCTGCATGGCAAGATCAACGTCCAGGAACCCGCCGCGGGCGAAACCGTCCTGCGGCGCGAGCGGCCCGCCGGCGAATTCCAGCGGACGCTGCAGTTGCCCTTCCGCGCCAACGCCGGCGCGGTGAAGGCGACGTTCAAGAACGGCATCCTCCGCATCGCCGTGCCGCGATCGGAGGAAGAGAAACCCCGCAAGATCGCCATCGAGGCGAACTGAAAGGAGGCGCATCCATGAGCGAATCCATCCAGAAACCCAATCCCGCCCCGGAAAACGAGCCGGTCTACGTGCCGCGCGTGGACGTCCGCGAGAACGCGGAAGCCTTCGTCGTCGTGGCCGACCTGCCGGGCGCCGACGAGAAGTCCGTCGAAGCCACGGTCCAGAAACGCGTACTGACGATCGAAGGCTGGACCCAGCTCGAAAAGCCGCAGGGCGGCGAAGAACTGGGCCGCGAATTCGGCGCCGGCCGGTTCCGCCGCGACTTCACGCTGCCGGACGCGGTCGATCCCGAACGCATCCAGGCGCGCGTGAAAAACGGCGTGCTGACGGTGACGATTCCCAAAAAGGAAGAAGTGAAGGCCCGGAAGATCCAGGTCACGGGCTGACCAACGACCACGAACCACCCACCATCAACCCAAAGGAAGGAGGCGAGCAAGATGAGCATCAAGGATCTGGTTCCCCGGATCGGCCGCAAGCCCCTGCCTGTACGGCGGGAAGATGCGGATCCCTTCCGGGATTTCCAGCGGCAGATGAACCGCCTGTTCGACGAGTTCTTCGGCGAAGCCCCGCTGGCCGAACGCGGCCGCGAGTCCGCATGGGCTCCGGTCGCGTTCATGCCGCGCGTGGACGTCTCCGAAACCGACGCGGAGGTCAAGGTGTCGGCCGAGTTGCCGGGGATGGACGAAAAGGACATCTCCGTGGAGCTGCAGGACGACGTGCTGGTCCTCCGCGGCGAGAAAAAGAGCGAGCAGGAAGAAAAGGGCAAGAACTGGTACCGGCGCGAACAATCGTATGGATCGTTCCACCGCGCCATCGAACTGCCAGCCGGCGTGGACGCTTCGAAGGCCAAGGCGCAATTCAAGAAAGGCGTGCTGACCTTCGTCGCTCCCAAGCGCCCGGAAGAACAGGCCCGGCGGAACATCGTGCCCATCCGGGCGGAATAATCCGTCCTGACGGGCCGGGGAGTTGCCGCTCCCCGGCCTTTTGCCGACCTGATTCACCCACGGGGCAAGCTCGTGGGGGTCTCCGATCCCGCTGCGATCTCAGCGCGAGAAGCGGCGCTTGCCGAACGAACGGGATCCGCCGGGATGCGGCTTGCGCGCGGGACCGCCCGGCTGGCCGCCGGGTTTTCCGCCCGGCTTGGGGCCGCCGTGCGGCCGGCGCGGGCCCGGCGCATGCGCAGCGGGGGCGGCGGGCTTGGCGGAGTAATCGAAGCCTTCGAGGCGGCGGCGCTCGATCTTGAAGCCCATTACGCGTTCGATGGCGCGCACCGAGCTTTCGTCCTCGTGAGTCGTGAACGTGAAGGCGTCGCCGGTCTTCGCTGCGCGGCCGGTGCGGCCGATGCGGTGCGTGTAGTCGTCCACCGTGGCGGGCATGTCGAAGTTGATGACGTGCGTGATGTCTTCGACGTCGATGCCGCGCGCGGCGAGGTCGGTCGCGACCAGGATCTGGTGCCGGCCGGACTTGAAGCCGTCGAGGGCCGCCTGCCGTTGGCGCTGGGACAGGTTGCCCTGCAGGCTGGCGGCGCGATAGCCGGAAGCGCCCAACTGCGCCGCAAGGCGCTTGGCGCGGTGCTTCGTTCGCGTGAAGACCAGCACCGAACCGTCGCCGATCTTTTTCAAGAGCGCCAGCAGCATCGCGGCTTTCTGGGTCTGTTCGACTGGATAGAGCGCGTGGTCGACCGTTGCCGCCGGCTTGGAATGGGCGATCTGGACGGTG
Organism: Verrucomicrobia bacterium UBA2281; assembly: GCA_002347655.1. Taxonomy (GTDB): domain Bacteria; phylum Verrucomicrobiota; class Kiritimatiellia; order CAIQIC01; family Lenti-01; genus Lenti-01. The sequence goes on from DDWR01000055.1 coordinate 10,129, forward strand.
ACGGGATCCTGCAGGATTTCATGGACCAGCGCGCGGATTTCCTCGGGCATCGTGGCGGAAAACAGCAGGATCTGGCGCTGCGCCGGCAGGCGCTGGAGGATCTTGCGGATGTCCGGCAGGAAGCCCATGTCGAACATGCGATCGGCTTCGTCGAGGACGAGGCATTCGACGTGGTTCAGGTTGAATTTCCCCTGGCTGAGCAGATCCAGCAGGCGGCCGGGGCAGGCGATGGCGATTTCCGCGCCCTGGCGGACGCCGTTGACTTGCGGTTGCTGGCCCACGCCGCCGTAAATGGTGACGCAGCGGAAGTTGACATGTGCGCCCAGCTTGACCACGACGTCCTTCGTCTGCTCGGCCAGTTCGCGCGTGGGGCCGACGATGAGCGCGCGCAACTGGTGGCGCGGACCGGACATCAGGCGGTGGAGGAGGGGCAGGACGAACGCGGCGGTCTTGCCGGTGCCGGTCTGGGCCAATCCGACGACGTCGCGCCCCTCCAGAATGGCCGGGATGGCCTTTTTCTGGATGGGGGTGGTGACGACATAGCCTTGCTTGGCGACGTTCTGGATCAAGCGCGGGTCGAGGCCCAGCGATTGGAAGCTCATGGGGAATCTCCTGGTGGCGAAGGTCGGAAAGTGGTTTTCGCGACGCCATCGGCCAGGAAATCCACGCCGTCCATTCGCATTTCGTCGAGGAAATCCGCGGGCGGCTCGTCGCGCATCAGGCGCAACGGAGAGCGGACACTACGGGATTCGCCTGCGGATGTCCAGCGCGGGAAATGAACCGGCATCTCCGCCATAATACACATATACACATATGCGCATAAGCGAAATGTACTGCGAAACGCGAATGCGGGGAGCCAATGGGGCACGGTCAGCCGACGGCGGCGTGGCCGGCGGCGAAAGCGCGCAGGTTGACCTCGAGCAGCTTGGCGGGAATGCGCTCGCGCAGGGCGGACTGCCAATGCTCTTCGGCGAACGGCACGAACGCGGACAGCGCGCCGAGCAGCACGATGTTGGCGGCGCGCAGGTTGCCGGCTTGGATCGCCAGCGGGTTGGCGTCGACCAGCTTCAGCCCCGGATAGGCGGCCAGACGCCGGTCGAGATCCTGCACCGGCGCCTGCAGGCCGCTGGATACCGTGACGGGGATGCGGTCCATGTCGTTGACGAGGATCTTTGCGCCGGGCTTGGCGAGGTGGACCCAGCGCAGGGCTTCCGTGCGCTCGAACGACACGAGCACGTCGGATTGACCGTCGGGAATGATCGGCGAATGGACCTTGGCACCGAAGCGGACCTGGCTGATCACCGAGCCGCCGCGCTGCGACATGCCGTGGATTTCCGACTTCTTGACGTCGAGCCCGGCATGCATGGCCGCCAGCGCGAGGACGTCGGAGGTGAGCAGGATGCCCTGCCCGCCGACGCCGACGAGGGAAACGTTGAAGATGCGGTCGAGGGAAGTGGTCATCGCGGGTTCCTCACTTGGCGGGGGAGATGGCGCCGAACTTGCAGACCTGCGCGCAGAGGTTGCAGCCCGTGCAGAACTGGGGATCGATGCGGGACTGGAAACGCTTGCCGGCCGGATCCTTGGCCGCGCCGCGCACGATGGCGGGGCAGCCGATCCGGAAGCACGCGCCGCAGGCCGTGCACTTGACCGCATCGACTTCGTTGATGAACTTGCCCGCCCACTTTTCGTGCAAAACGCAGGGACCGCGCACGACGACGACCGCGGGTTCGCCGCTGTCGAGGCATTCGAGGAAGATTTTTTCGAGGGCCGCCAGATCGTAGGGGTCGGCCTCGTGGACGCGTTGGATTCCGAAGGCGCGGGCGACGTCGGCCACGCGCACCTGGGTGGAGATTTCGCCGAGGAGGGTGTGGCCGCTGCCGGGGTTTTCCTGGTGCCCGGTCATGGCCGTGATGCGGTTGTCGAACACCATGACGGTGATCGGGATTTTGTTGTAGGCCACGTCGAGCAGGCCGGTCATGCCGGAATGGAAGAAGGTGGAATCGCCCATGACGGCCGCGATGCGCTGGTTCGGCAAGCCGGCCTTGCGCATGCCGATGGCCGCGCCGATGGCGGCGCCCATGCAGATGCAGGTGTCCATCGCCGCCAGCGGCGGGGCCGATCCGAGCGTGTAGCAGCCGATGTCGCCGCAGACCGTGGTCTTCAGCTTGGACAGGATATGGAACGGGCCGCGGTGCGAGCAGCCGGAGCACAGCACCGGCGGCCGCACGGGTATGCCGGCTTCGGGCTTGGGCGCTTCCAGCGCAGGCGTGCCCAGCAGTTCGGCGCGCAGGGCCGCCAGCCGCGCCGGGTTGAGTTCCATCATCCGCAGCTCGGTCTGCGGCTCCACGACGGGAATGCCCGCGGCGCGGATCTGTTCCGCCAGCACGGGATCGGATTCCTCGATGACGACCAGGCGCTTCACGCCGGCCGCGAACGCGCGGATCCTCTCGATGGGCGGCGGGCAGGAGAGGCCGACCTTGAAGACGGGCGCCTCGGGGAAGACTTCCTTCACGTATTGATAGGCCACGCCGGAGGCGACGATGCCCAGTTCGCCCGCGCCGGACTCGGCGCGGTTGAAGGCGGTGGTTTCCGTCAGCTCGCGCAAGGCGACCGACCGTTTTTCGACCGCGAAGCGCATCAGGCGGCCGTGGGCGGGCACCGCGACGTTGCGTTGGGCGTTCTTGACGTAGGGGATGCCCGGAACGTCGCCGCGCTCGCCGGAGCCGATGTCGACGATGGTGGAGGTGTGCGCCGTGCGCGTCGTCGTGCGGACGATGACGGGCACCTGGTATTTCTCGCTCAGCTCGAAGCCGGCGGTCACCATGTCGTAGGTCTCCTGCGAGTCGGCCGGCTCGAACAGCAGGCACTTGGCGAATTTCGCGAGCGAACGGTTGTCCTGCTCGTTCTGCGAGGAATGCATGCTGGGATCGTCGGCGTTGACGATCACCATGCCGCCGATGGCCCCGACGTAGGTGAAGGTCATCAGGGGGTCCATCGCCACGTTGAGCCCGACGTGCTTCATCGCGACCAGCGCCCGGACGCCGGCGAGGGAAGCGCCCACGCCGATTTCCATGGCGACCTTCTCGTTGACCGACCATTCGCAGTCGATGGCGCCCTTGAATTCGGCCACATGCTCCATGATTTCGGTGGAGGGCGTGCCGGGATAGGCGGCGGCCACGCGGCAGCCGGCGCGATAGGCGGCCCAGGCGATGGCTTGGTTGGCGGAAAGCAGTTTTTTCATGGGCGGGTCCGGTTCGGGGTTTCCAAAATCAGGCGGCGACTGTAGCACCCGGGCTTGGGGCCGAAAAGCCCGAAAACGGGTTGCCCGAGATGAAGCGCGGGCGCAACCCAATCGACAAAGTGCGCCGGGCACATCGCCCAGCGAAGCAGCGCGCAATCTTCGTGCCGGCATCAGAACGGGAACGGCATTCCGTACTATGATTAATTAAACATCATACATACCATGGCCTCAATATGCGATAAATACTAGAAAATCGTGGTATATGTCCTAATATCGGAACATATCATCATTAATTAATGATCATATGGTTCTTGAATCCCGAACGCGTGCGCTGTTGAAGAGTCGGAACGATGCGGCGTGGACGTGTCGGCGGCGTTGTGGCGTCCGGCGGGTTCTGGTATGGTGCCGGCCCAATGAGCACCGCCTTTTCGATGATCGCCGATTCCGCCGCCCTCCGTACGCTTGTCGACCGCCTGCAGGAAGAAGCCGTTTTGGCGTTCGACACCGAATTCACCTGGGAGCGCACCTACTACGCCCGGCTGGGCCTGGTGCAGATCGCCGCGGCCGACGGCCGTTGTTTCCTGATCGATCCGCTGGCGGTCGGATATCTGGCGCCGCTGGGCGAGCTGCTGGCGAACGCGCGCATCGTGAAGATCCTGCACGACGCGCCCCAGGACCTGATGATCCTGCGCCGGGCGACGGGCGTCGCGGCGCGCAACGTGTTCGACACGCGGCTGGCGGCGGGCTTCGCCGGCCTGGCTTCCACGCTTTCCCTCGGCAATCTGCTGGCCGAGACGCTCGACGTCCATCTGGCCAAGGCGCACACGCGCGCGGATTGGCTGGCGCGGCCGCTGGCGCCGGCGGAACTCGACTACGCGGCCGACGACGTGCGCTACCTGCCGGAGGTTGCCGAGCGGCTGCGCGCCCGCGCCCGGACCGCCGGCGTAGAAGCGTGGCTGGACGAGGAACGCGCGGCGCTGGACGATCCGGAGCTGACCGCCGACAGGCCTGTCGCCGAGGCCTATCTGCGCATCCGCGCGGCGGCCAACCTGGCGCCGCGGCCGATGGCGGCGCTGCGCGAGCTGGCGGCTTGGCGGGAGCAGGCCGCCCGCGCCGCCGATTTGCCGCGCCGCTGGCTGCTGGAGGACGGCGAACTCGTGGCCATCGCTTCGGCGCTGCCGCAAACCCCCGACGGCTTGAAGCTCAAGCCGCCGGCGGTCGCGCGCTGGGGCGCGGATCTCCTGGCGGCCGTCCGGCGCGCGCAGGAAATGCCTACGGCGGACCTGCCGCCGCCGATCTTCCAGCCGCCCCGCGCCGCCGCTTTCCGGAAGGAACTCGACCACGCGCTGGCCGAGATCCAGGCCCGGGCCGCGGCCCGCGGCGTCGATCCGGCGCTGGTCTGCAGCCGGAACGATCTGGCCCGGCTGCTGCAGGCCCTTCCGGAAGCCAGGCCCGCCGACCATGCCCTGTTGCGCGGCTGGCGCGCCGAACTCGCCGGCGACCTCCTGGCGCGCCCGCGGCAAGGCGTTTTACGTAGCACGTAAAATTTCCGCAAAGTTTTTACGTTCTACGTAAAAATCGGGGAAAGTTTTTACGTTCTACGTAAAACTTGTGGCGGGCGGGGGCCGGAGCCGATAGAGTGGGGGTCCACGACATGCGGGCACCGCCACCCATTTTCGTCGCGTGCGCGCTCCTGGCCGCCACCGGGGCGCCGCCGGCCGCGCGGGCCGGCGACCCCTTCCTGATCCGCAACGACCAGCCCGTCGGCCGCCTCTACGGCGTGCCGGTCGGCGTGGACGCGGATCCGGCGGCGGCACCGGGGTTCGGGCTGCGCGTCGGGCTCGACGTCGCCAACGACTCGATCGAACGAACCGCAGGGCCGACCGAATTGGTTCTCGACGGCGAGACTTGGGTGCTGCGGTTCGCGGGGCGCCACGCCTGGAAAAACGGCTGGTGGGTCATGGCCGGGATCCCCGTGGTCTCGCATCAGGGCGGCGGAACGGATTCGTTCATCGAAGAATACCACGACGCCATGGGATTGCCCGACGGCAACCGCAAGCGGCGGCCGTCCGACCGGCTGGAATACCGGTATCGGCGGGGCGACGAAATCCATTTCAACCAGACCGATTCCACGACGGGCTTGGGCGACGTGTTTCTGGCCGTGGCGGCGCCGCTGGCGCGCGACTCCGCCGGCACGCGCGCGCTGGACGTCGTGGCGGGCGTGGAACTGCCCACGGGCGATCCCGACCGCCTGCTCGGCAGCGGCAGCTGGGATTTTTCGCTCGGCCTGGCCGCCGCCGATGTCGCGACGCTGGCGAAATGGAACCTCGAACTCCACGGCGGTGCCGGGGTGCTGGCCATGACGGACGGCGACGTGCTGGCGGATTTCCAGGAACCGGTCGCGGTCTACGGGGATCTGGCGGTCGGCTGGCGGCTGGCCAGCTGGCTGGTGCCGCGCGTGCAGGTGGATTTCCACAGCCCGTTTTTCGCGGATACGGGCCGGGCGCCGCTCGACGATTGGGCCGTCGAATTGGTGTGCGGGGCGACGGTGAGGCTGCCGGGACGGTTCGCGCTCGATCTCGCCGTGGCGGAAGACGTCGCCGTCAACACCGCGCCGGACGTCGTGTTCCACGTCGGACTGAAAAGGAGCCTATGAAAACCTTGTTTCGCTCGGTGGTCGCATGGTGCGCCGTTTGTTGGACCGCGGCGGCGGCGGATGACGTCCGCCTGCTGGACGACTTCAGCGCCGTGGGCCGGCTCGGGTTTTTCTCCAACCACGACGACGGCTTCCAGGAAGACCGCTACGTTTCGGAAGGCACGGTGCTGCTCGATTTCGATTTGCTGTCGGTGGGCGAGCGGTGGTCGCTGTGGTCGCGGTTCGGGCTGGTCGTCGATCTGGGCAAATCGGTGGCCGACAACCTGCCGTTTTCGCCCAAGGAAATGGCCTACGAATTCAGTCCGTTCGTCGAATACCGGCGCTCGGCCTATTTGGCGCGGTTCGGTTGGAACCACGTGTGCCAGCACTTGATCTACAAGGACCACGAAGAGCCGTGGTACGTGACGGTCGGCAGCAACGCCGTCCCGCCGGACGTCTACTGGAACCGGCTGTTCCTGGGCGCGGGCCGGGCCGAGGTCCGGCCGGAGGTGTTCCGCGAAACCACGTTCGGTCCTGCGTCGCCGCATGTGCTGTGGTACGCGGAAATCGGCGGCTATCTGCAGTCGTTTCCGGGCATGGACGACGACTCGCTCTATGGATACAACGACTGGGTGGCCGACGCGAAGGCCGACCTGAAGCTCCGGCTGCTGGCCGGCGCGAAGTGGGCGCTCTTCGCGACCAGCCTGACGCACGTGCTGCTGGACGGCGAGGACGAAATCTACGTGCGCGAGCAAGTGCAACTGGAAGTGGCGTTCGCGAGCCGGGGCTACGGCTCGTCGATCTACGCCGGCTGGCATGCCGTGGACGAGCACCCGCGCGATTCCAAGGAAGACATGGTTGAATTCGGCGCGGCGTTCTACTATTGAGGCGCCGGACGGAACGAGGAGGACGACGATGAAAACGCTGCCGCATCTGTTCGACAACAATCGCCGCTGGGCGGCCGGGCTGCTGAAGGCCGATCCGGACTTTTTCCGCCGGCTGGCCGCGCAGCAGGCGCCGCAGTTCCTGTGGATCGGCTGCGCGGACAGCCGCGTGCCCGCGAACGAAATCGTCGGCCTGCTGCCGGGCGAGCTGTTCGTGCACCGCAACGTGGCGAATCTGGTGGTGCATTCGGACATGAACTGCTTGGCGACCATCCAGTACGCGGTCGAGGCCCTGAAGATCCGGCACGTCATCGTCTGCGGCCACTACGGCTGCGGCGGGGTGCGGGCGGCGATGGATCGCTGTCCCCACGGGCTGGTAGACAATTGGCTCGGGCACGTGCGCGACCTGGCGCGCCGCCGGCGCACCGAACTCGACGCTTTGCCGGACGACGACGCGCGGTTCGACCGGCTGTGCGAGCTGAACGTGGCGGAGCAGGTGCTGAACGTCGGGCGCACCACGCCCGTGCAGGACGCTTGGAGCCGCGGCCAGCCGCTGGCGATCCACGGCTGGATCTACCGGATTTCCGACGGGTTGCTGCGCGACATGGACCTCACCGTGCAGTCCGACGACGATCTGCGCGCGCTGGAAGGAAACTGAGGCTCAGCGCGCCGGCGGGGGTACGGCGGCGAGGAGGGCGTTCTTGTCGGTTTCGCCTTCGAGCTGGCGGTCGTAGGCATCGCGCAGGAGCTGCGCGAACTGGGGGCCGGGCGCGTGGCCGAGCGCGATGAGGTCGCGGCCGGTGACGAGCGGCGGGGGCAGAACGGGTTCGGCGGCGAATTCGGCCTGCTTCGCTTTCAGGAAATCGTAGACGTCGAGGATGGCGTGAGAGGAAACGCAATCGAGACGGTGCAGTTCGAGATCGTCTTCGAAAGTGGGGGCGCCGATCAGGCGGCGGAGCTTGGGCGGGCGCATTTTGTCGGCATCGGCGATGCGCATGTGGCCGGCGACGATCGCGCAAACGTCGTCGACGAGGGCGTTGGGGGCGCGCAGGCGCTCGAGGATGGCGCGGGCCATTTCGGCGCCGACGGGGGCATGGTTTTCAAAGCGCCAGCGCTGGGTGCCGTCGGGCAGCGTGGCGAAATTCGCGGTGGGCGGTTTGCCGACGTCGTGCAGGAGGACGGCCAGCGCGAGGCGCAGGGAGGGGTTGGGCGGCATGGCATCGAGCATGAGCTTCACGTGCGTGAAGACGTCGCCTTCGGGATGGAATTCGGGAGGCTGTTCGACGCCGACCATGGCGTCGATTTCCGGCAGGATTTCCTTGAGCAGTCCCGAATCGCGCAGGAGTTGGAGAGCCTCGCCGGCCTGGGGCGCTTCGGTCAGCAGCCGGAACAGTTCGTCGCGGATGCGCTCGGCGCTGATGCGGCGGATGCGGGGCGCGAGTTTCCGGATGGCGGCGAACGTGGCGGGTTCGATGGCGAAGCCGAGAACGGACGCGAAGCGCACGGCGCGCAGCAGGCGCAGGTGGTCTTCGGCGAAACGCGTTTCGGGATCGCCGATGGCGCGGATGACGCGCGCGTCGAGATCGGTGCGACCGCCGACGTAATCGCGGATCTCGCCGGTGGCGGGATCGAGGAAGAGGGCGTTGACGGTGAAGTCGCGCCGGAGGGCGTCTTCGCGGGCGTTCGTGAAGGCGACGGCGCCGGGGTGGCGGCCGTCGGCGTTGGGCGAGTCGGCGCGGTAGGTGGCCACTTCGACGGTGGAGCCGTCGTCGCACACGACGGCGATGATGCCGAAGGCCTTGCCGACGGCGACGGTCTTGGGAAACAGCGCCTCGATGCGGTCGGGGAGGGCATTCGTGGCGACGTCCCAGTCCTTGGGCTCGCGGCCGAGGAGGAGGTCGCGGACGCAGCCGCCGACGAGCAGCGCTTCGTCGCCGTTTGCCCGCAGAATGCGGAGAATTTCAAGCGGCGCGGCTGGAATGGCGGCGTTCAATCCTTCAAGTCCGCAAACAAGGGGCAGTGGTCGGAGGGTTTGGGGCGGGTGCGGGGGACGACATCGATGGCGGCGGCGACGGATTTCCCGGCGAGGGGGGCGGTGGCAAGGACGTAGTCGATGCGCCAGCCGCGCTTCTGGTCGGGGTTGAACGGCGCGCGGTAGTCGTAGAACGAGTAATCGACCAGATCCGGGTTGTGCTTGCGGAAGAGGTCCGTGAAGCCGAAGGCGAGGACGTCCTCGAAAGCGTCGCGGACGGCCTGGTGGTAGCAAACGTGGTCCTTCTTGGTCTGGGGGTTGGTGACGTCGATGGGCTGGCGCGCGACGTTGAGGTCGCCGCACCAGAGCAGCGGCGCGTCGGCGCCGATCTGCTTCTGGAAATACTTTTTCAGGCGCGCGAACCACGCGAGCTTGTAGGCGTACATGGCGTGGTCGATTTCGCGGCCTTGGGGCACGTAGGTGTTCACGACGTGGAGCTGGCCGAAGCGGGCGTGGACGAGGCGGGTGGGGTCGGCGGGGTCCGAATCGAGGCCGAACGAGACGGCGTCGGGGGCGGTTTTCGAAACGAGGGCCACGCCGTTGTAGGATTTTTCGCCCTGGAAGGCGACCTGCCACCCGGCGAGCCGGAAAGCGTCGGCGGGGAATTCGGCGTCCTGCACCTTGGTTTCCTGGAGACAGAGGACGTCGGGGGCGTAATCGGCCAGCCAGCCGAGGACGGTATCGAGGCGGGAACGGACGGAGTTGCAGTTGAAGGTGGCGATTCTCATGGCGGAGGGAATCCTACCATGCGCGCGCCGGGGCCACAACCGGCACGGCAGGCCACCTAAAACCTGACCGTGTTTTTCCGAGGCTGTCATCCCGAGCTTGTCGAGGGATCTCGGCATGGTCCCGCCGACTGGCCAAAGGATTCGGCCGAGATATTTCGACTCCGGCGCTGCGCGCCTGCGCTCAATATGACTCGGACTTGCATCCAAGCGCAGAGGCATATGGCGGATGGACGGACCGATTTCCGCGCTGGTTTCGGGCGGCGCGGAATGGTAGACGAAACAGGATGGAACCTTGGGTCGTCTATACCGTTGGCGCCACGCTGCTCTACGGCGTGCTGAATTTCCTGTTCAAGGCGGCAGCGGAACGGGGGCACGACACGGATGGGCTGGTCAGCGTCGTGGGGCTGGCGGTGACGGTCATGGCGCTTGCGACGCTGCCGTTCACGGCGGCGCGGCCGTGGGCGGCCTTCACGGGGCCGGTGCTGGGCTTTGCGTTCTTCAACGGTTTGTTTTTCGCGCTGGGGAGCCTGGCGAAGTACGGCGCGCTGAAACGGGCGCCGGCGGCGATCGTGTTCACGCTGAACCGGCTGAACACGCTCGGGGTGGTGGCGATCGGGTTCGCGTTCTTCGGGGAGACGCCGCGGCCGATGCAGGTGCTGGGGATCGCGGCCGGGCTGGGCGTGTTGGCCGTCGTGGCCGTCGAACAACGGGAGCATGTCCGGTTCGCGCGGGGCTCGGCGGTGGCGGCGGGGATCCTGCTGGCGCTGGGCAGCGCGCTGTTCACCGCGCTGTCCATGACGGTGGGCAAGCTGATGGCGGAGACGCCGGGCAACCGGATCGCCTACATCGCGGCGTCCTATGCGCTGGTGTGGCTGTTCACGGGGACGCGGGAGGCGGTGCGGCGGCACCGGAGCGGGCGGCCCCGGCGGCGCTTCAGCCCGGAGATGGCTGGCTTCGGCATCGCGATCGGCGCGCTGAACTACGCGGGCTATTTCCTGGTCCTGCAAGCGTTCGGCAGCGGGCCGATTTCGCTGTCGCAAGCGATTTTCAGCAGCTCGATCGTGGTGCCGATCCTGCTGACGCGGTGGATCTACGGCGAGAAGCTGACGCCGCTGCGCTGGGCGGCGCTGGCGCTGGCGCTGCTGTCGGTGGTGCTGATCGGCGCGAAGTAGGCGCGGAGGGGAGCGGAACGGCCCGGCGCGTTGGGCCAACGCGCCCTACCATCGGAAATCCGCGCCTGGGTGCGCGGGTTAATCACTTCAGGAGCTTGTCGAGTTGGGCGTCGGGGGCGATGCCGAAATCCAGAGCCTGTTTGTAGTGCTTGCGGGCCTGCCTGAGGTCCTTGGGATCGACCAACGCAAAGAGCTGCGCGAGGTTGTAATGGCACTCGGGCAGGTTCTTGTCGAACTTGATCGCCTTGAGGAGGTTTTCGCGGGCCTCTTCGTAGAAGCCGGCGCCCATCATGGCGGCGCCGAGGGTGGCGTGGATTTCGGCGTTGCGGGGGTTGTTCCTGGCCAGATCGACGAGCATGGCGGCCGCCTCGCGGTACTGCTGCAGGCGGATGAGGGCGATGCTTTCGATCAGCACGAGGTTCATGTCCGTCGGCCGCGCTTTGCGGGCTTCCTGGACGGTGGCGAGCGCGGCGTCGTTGGCGCCTTCCTGCAGGAGCTGGCGGACGAAATCGGCGGCGGCCATGCCTTTCGGCACGGCGCGGGGCGGGACGGTGGCCGCGACGGGCGAGGCGGCAACGGGAGCCGCAAGCTCGGCCTTGGCCGTCTCGACTTTCTTGTCGGGGGGTTTGGCCGGGGCTTCGGCCTTGGCCTTGGCCTTTTCGGACTCGCGTTCGGTTTTTTCGGCGTCGGCCTTCTTCTTGGCGCCGGCGAGCTGCGCTTCGGCCGCGGCTTTTTGGTCGCGGGCTTTCTGGGCTTCCTTTTCGGCCTTTTGGATTTCTTTCTCGGCCTGCTGGGCGGTGCGTTCGGCGTCCTTGAGCTTGTCCTCGGCTTGTTTGGCTTTCAGTTCGGCTTGGTCGGCGCGGACTTCGGCGTCGTCGAGTTCGGCATCGAGATTCTTCAGCTCTTCCTTGAGGCGTTCATTTTCGGCGCGCAGGCCGGTGGCGCTGGCCTCCATGTCGTTGAGGGCCTGGTCAAGCTGCTTCTTGGCATCCAGTTCTTTCTGGAGCGCCTGGATGCGATCGTTTTTCCGGGCGAGTTCGGCGCGGAGGGCGTCGAGCTCGGCTTGCGCCTGCGCGGAGGACTTCGCCTCGGCGCGCAACCGCTGGTTGTCGGTATCGAGCGCGGCCAATTCGTTTTCCAGGCGGGTCACGCGGCTCTTGAGGTAATCGAGCTCGACGGATGAACTGGGGCGCGGCGCATCCTCATCTTCTTCCGGTTCGGGCTCGGCGGCGGCGACGAGGGCGGGCGGGACTTCCAGTCCGGGCCGTTCGTCGGCGGCCCCGCCGGCGAGGCGGCGTTCGACGTCGATGATCTGGTTGTCGCAATAGGTCTTGCGGTACTGGATGATGCGCGGCTCCCAGCCGGGGAACTCCTTGGCGAGCCGGAGATAGTAGTCGCGCGCGGCCTGGTACTGCGCCAGCGCTTCGTCCAGGCGGCCCGCATCGAGGCTTTGGTCGGCCTGGACGAGGTTGACGTACGCCTCGGTCTGGATTTGGGCGGGGTCCGACAGATCGGCGCGGGCGACGCCGGCGCCGAAGCCGCACGCAAGCGCGAGCAGAAGGGCGGCAAGGCATTTCAGGGGCGAGACAGGGCTTTTGTTCACGATCATTCCTTCCATCATCAGCGGGGGCGGCTCGGCGGGGATTCGGCGGATGGGGTCCTCAGGCCTGGCCGTGGACCTTGGCGGCCACTTTCAGGCGCAGGGCGTTCAGCCGGATGAATCCGGTGGCGTCGTCCTGGTTGTAGGCCTTGGTAGGGTCGGCGTCCATGGTGGCGATCTGCGGATTGTAGAGACTGACGCGGCTCTTGCGCCCGGCAACGTAGAGCCCGCCCTTGTAGAGCTTGACCCGGACGGTGCCGGTCACGTTCTTCTGGGTGTCGTCGATGAGCGCCTGGAGCGCGCGGCGTTCGGGGGCGAACCAGAAGCCGTTGTAGACCATCTCGGCGTAGCGGGGGATCAGGCCGTCGCGCAGGTGCATCATGTCGCGGTCCATCGTCAGCGATTCGATCTGGCGGTGGGCGAACTGGAGGACCGTGCCGCCGGGGGTCTCGTAGACGCCGCGGCTCTTCATGCCGACGAAGCGATTTTCGACCATGTCCACGCGGCCGACGCCGTGCTTGCCGGCGACGGCGTTGAGCTTGCGCATGACCTCGAGGGGCGTCAGCTTCTTGCCGTTGACGGCGACGCAATCGCCGCGCTTGAATTCGAGTTCGACGATTTCGGGCCGGTCCGGGGCGTCCTCGGGGGCGACGGACAGGCGGAACATGTCCTTGTTCTTGGGCGCGAAGGCGTCGAGCCACGGATCCTCGAGGATGCCCGCCTCGTAGGAGATGTGGAGCAAGTTGCGATCCATGGAATAGGGCTTTTTGGCGGAGGCCTGCACGTCGATCTTGTGCTTCGCGCAATAGGCGATCATTTCGGCGCGCCCGGGGAATTCGTTGCGATAGGCCTCGATGCGCCAAGGCGCGATGACCTGCAGATCGGGCGCGAGGGCGGCGGCGGCCAGCTCGAAGCGCACCTGGTCGTTGCCCTTGCCGGTGGCGCCGTGGGCGATGGCGGCCGCGCCTTCCTTCAGGGCGATTTCGACCATGCGCTTGGCGATCAGCGGGCGCGCGATGGACGTGCCGAGGAAGTACTGGCCTTCGTAGATGGCGTTGGCGCGCATCATCGGGAAAATGAAGTCCTTGGCGAACTCGGCCTGGAGATCGTCGACGTAGATCTTGCTCGCGCCGGTGGCCAGCGCCTTCTTCTTCAGGCCCTTGAGTTCTTCCGCCTGGCCGACGTCGGCGGCGAACGCGATGATCTCGGCTTTGTAGTTCTCCTTGAGCCACTTCAAAATGACCGAGGTGTCCAAGCCGCCCGAATATGCCAATACGATTTTCATCCTGTCTGTGTCCTTTGCTGCGCCCGAAGGACGCGAAAACCGGAATACTAGGCGGTTTCCGCCGGAAATCAAGCGGCGGCGCGCGGCGGTTCCCGCCGCTGCACCGCGCGGGCGCCGAAAATGGTCGAAAACAGCCGGATTTGCGCGGAAAACGGCCCGCACCGGCACTTCCGCTTTGACAGGGCCGGGGTGTTGGCTTGAACATGCCCCCATGAACGTCGAGACGCTTCCCAAGGTCGAACTGCACCGGCATGTCGAAGGCGCGCTCCGCTATGCCACGATGAAGGAATGGGTGGTGGCGGACGGCTTGCAGCCGGCCGACGCGCCGGAGGAGCAACTCCGGGATTTCATCCTGATCGACAAGCCGGTGGACGGCTTGAAGGTGTTTCTCGAGAAATTCGGGCTGATCCACCGCGTGCTGTCCACGCCGGAGCGCATCCGGCGGATGGCGTTCGAGGCCTGCGAGGACGCCTGGCGCGAGGGCGTGCGGCTGCTGGAACTGCGCTATTCGCCGGTTTTCATCCAAGGCGAGCGCGCGGAACTGGGCTTCGACCGGATCCACGCGGCGCTGCTAGACGGGATCGCCGCGGCGCAGAAGCCGTATCCGCTGCCGGTCGGGCTGATCGGCATCCTGGGGCGGGAATGGGATCTGCCGACGGCGACGCGCGTGACCGATTTCTTCATCGAAAACCGGGACACGGTCGTCGGCCTGGATCTGGCCAACGACGAGGCGAATTACAGCGGCAAGCCCTTTGCGGGCCTGTTCCGCAAAGCGCGCAACGCCGGGCTGCGCCTGACCGTCCATGCGGGCGAATCGGCCATTCCGACGTCGAGCGAGTCCATCCGGAGCGCGCTGGGCGACCTGGGCGCCGAGCGGATCGGGCACGGCGTCCAGATCCACAAGGATCCGGCCCTGATGGACGAGGTGGCGCGGCGGGGCGTTATCCTCGAACTGTGTCCCACGAGCAACATCCTGACCAAGTCCATCGCGACCCTCGAAGCCTATCCCATCCGGCAAATCCGGGCGGCTGGCGTCAAAGTGTGCCTCAACGCGGACGATCCCGGGGTGTTCGACTACGATCTCAACCACGAGTATCGCTTGATGGCCGATTTGCACGGGCTCACGGCGGACGACTTTGCGGCGCTGAACCGCGACGCGCGAGCCGCCAGTTTCCTGCCGGTAGCCGCCCAACGGCGCTTTTCCGGCGCCTGAGACGGGCCGCCCAACCTGTCCGATCGGCCCGGGAAGGACTTGCGCAGGGCTTCCCGGCGGGCTACAGTTCTCCCTTCAAATCGAAAAAGAGCAAAAGGAAGAAGAGATGAAGAAGGTACTGATCCCGACGGCGCTGGATTCCGTCGCCAAGGAAATTCTGGAAGCCAACGGCGGGTATGCGGTCACGCAGATTCCCAAGGCCGACATCCTCCAGTTCGCCAAGGAGAACCCCGATCTGCACGCGCTGATCGTCCGCAGCGAGAAAGTCACGGCGGAAATCATCGATGCGGCACCCAACTTGAAGGTGGTCGTGCGGGCCGGCGCCGGCTACAACACGATCGACATCGCCCATGCCCGCGCAAAGGGCGTGGACGTGATGAACACCCCCGGTGCGAATTCCAACGGCGTGGCCGAAGAAGTCGTGGCCCTGATGCTGGCCGACGCGCGCAAGCTGATCGCGGCCGACGCCTCCTGCCGGGCCGGCAAGTGGGAAAAGACCGCGTTCATGGGCGCCGAAATCACGGGCAAGACGATCGGCATCGTGGGCTTGGGCTACATCGGCCGGCTGGTGGTCAAGCGCCTGTCCGGATTCGAGCCGGTCTTCCTGGGCTTTGACCCGGGCACCACCGTTCGCCAAGCGGCGGAATTGGGCGTCAAGCTGGTTTCCCTCGACGAACTGTTCGCCAAGTCGGACTACGTGACCCTGCACTTGCCCGAAACGGCCGAAACCAAGGGCATGGTCAACGAGACGTTGCTCGGCCAGATGAAGGAAGGCGCCACGCTGATCAACTGCGCCCGCGCCGGCATCGTCAACGAAGCCGATCTGCGCGCTGCCAAGGCCGCGAAGAAGATCCGCTTCCTGAACGACGTCTACGCCAAGGACGAAGAAGGTCCCAAGAGCGTGGCGGACATCGCCGACATCATGGTGCCGCATCTGGGCGCCAGCACGCGCGAGGCGAACTTCAAGGCCGCCGAACTGGCCGCCAAGGAACTGATCGATCTCGACGAGAAGGGCATCGACAAGGCCGTCGTCAACAAGGCGAAGTAGGCGCAAGGGAGCGTGCGTCGCGGCCGGCCCCGAACGGGGCCGGCCTTTTTTATGCAGACAGTGGATAGGGGTGCCGAGAAGCGAAAGCGGATGGGGCGCGGTCGCGATTCTCCGCGTGGGGCAGGTAACTCAGGTGCGCTCGCGCCGCTTTTGCGCCGAATGGGCGGCTTCCTCGGCGCACTTCAGCGCCTGCAACATGCCGGGGCAGGCGAGGTGGTGGATCACGCGCGGTCCGGCGCGCCGTTCGGTCACGAGGCCAACCCGTTTTAGCCAAGCCAGATGGCGCGAAATCGTGGGCTGGCTGACCGTTGCGAGGATCCGCAGATCGTTGACGCAACGGTCGCCGCGGCTCAGCGCGTCGAGCATCTGGATGCGAATGGGGTGTCCGAGGGCTTTGAGGACGTCGGCGTTGAGTTTGGCTTGTACGGCATTCATGTCATAAGCATATACGCATATGTGTATAAGCTTACAGCTCAATCGAAGATCTCTTCTTTCGTAGGAGAGCGGTCTTGAGCGGGACAAAGCCCCCCCCGGGCGGCGGAGCCGACGGGGGGGGCGCAGGGCGGGATGGCCGCCGCTTACTTCAGGCCCATTTCAATCATCTTTTCGGCGATCTGGATGGCGTTCTGGGCGGCGCCCTTCCAGATGTTGTCGCCGGAGACGAACAGCGAGAGGCCGTTGGGGACCGTGGGGTCCTTGCGGATGCGGCCGACCAGCGTGTCGTAGATGCCCGAAGCCTCGATGGGCATCGGAAAGCGCGACTTGGCCAGGTCGTCCACGACCTGCACGCCGGGGAAATTCGAAAGGATTTCCGTGGCGCGCTCGGGGGTGATCGGGTTGTGGAACTCGACGTGGAGCGCTTCGCTGTGGCCGTTGAAGACGGGGACGCGCACGCAGGTGGAGACCGCCTGGATGGAGTCGTCCCCGATGATCTTGCGGGTTTCGCGGCCGAGCTTGGCTTCCTCGCTCGTGTAGCCGGGCATGTCCTTGGCCTCGGAACCGATCTGCGCGATGACGTTGAACGCGATCTGCGCCGGATAGACCTCGTGGACGATCGGTTTGCCTTCGGCCCAGGCGCGGGTTTGGGTTTCGAGTTCGCGGATGGCGGCGGATCCCGAACCGGAAACGGCCTGGTAGGTGCAGCAGACGATGCGCTTGATCTTGGCCTCGCGATGCAGCGCGTAGAGCGGCACCAGCGCGATGGCGGTCGAGCAATTCGGATTGGCGATGAAGTTCCGGTGGCCCTTCAAGGCGGCGGCGTTGATTTCCGGGATGCACAGCGGCACGCGCGGGTCCATGCGGAAGTCGTCGCCGTTGTCCACGACGACGCAGCCGGCTTCGGCCGCGGCCCATCCGAGGGTCTTCGAGGCGCCCTTGGCGCCTTCGGTGCCCGCGAAAAACGCGAAATCGTAGCCCTGGAAGGACTCGCCGCCCGTCGCGACCTTCACCTCGAGGGGCAGGCCGTCGATCATCTCGGTGCGCTCGCGGGTGGCGAACGCGGTCAGTTTGGCCAGCGGGAAATTGCGCTTGCGCAGCAGCCGGACGATTTCCGTCCCGACCGCGCCGATGCCGACCATGCACACGTTGTATTTCTTCATTGGATTCTCCTGTGAAACGAGGCCCTTACGGTACCCCGGCGGGGTGATTTGTCAATTGGAAGGGGCTTAGAGCGAAGCGGCGACGAGATCGCCGACTTCGGACGTGCCCAGGCCCATGCGGCCAGCGGCGAGGGATTGGATCTTCCCGCCGTTGAGCGCCCCCGTGACGGCCCGGTCGACGGCTTGCGCCGCTTCGGTTTCGCCGAGGGTGTCGAGCATCATGCCGCCCGCGGCGATGGCCGCGATGGGGTTGATGACGTTCTTGCCGGTGTACTTCGGAGCGCTGCCGCCCATGCACTCGAACATCGAGACGCCTTCGGGGTTGATGTTGCCGCCGGCGGCGACGCCGAGCCCGCCCTGGACGATGGCGGCCAAGTCGGTGATGATGTCGCCGAACAGGTTTTCCGTCACGACGACGTCGTACCACTCGGGCTGTTTCACGAACCACATCGTGCAGGCGTCCACGTGGTTGTAGTCCTGCTTGACGTCCGGATAGTCGCGGTCGCCCATTTCCTTGTGCGCGCGGACCCAGAGGTCGCCGCAGTGGGTGAGGACGTTGCACTTGTGGACGAGGGTGAGCATTTTCTTGCGGTTGCGCCGGCGGGTGTACTCGTAGGCGTACTTCAGGCAGCGGTCCACGACGGGCCGGCTGTAGACCATGAGCTGCGTGGCGACTTCGAGGTTCGTGCCCTTCTGGACCGCGCCGCCCACGCCGGTGTAGATGCCGCCGGTGTTCTCGCGGATGACGACGAAATCGACGTCCTTGGGTTCCTTGTCCTTCAGCGGGCAGTCTTCCTTGCGATAAAGCTTCACCGGACGCAGATTGATGTACTGGTCCAGCGCGAAGCGGGTCTTGAGGAGGATGCCGCACTCGAGGATGCCCGGCTTGACGTCGGGATGCCCGATGGCGCCGAGATAGAGCGCGTTGTGCTTGCGGAATTCCTCGATGGCGGAATCCGGCAGCGTTTCGCCGGTCTTCAGGTAGCGGTCGCCGCCGAAATCGTAGGGGGTGTAATCCAGCTTGAAACCGAACTTCTGCGCGGCCGCGTCGAGGACCTTGACGGCCTCGCGGGTGACTTCAGGGCCGGTTCCGTCGCCGGGAATCAATCCGATGCTGTAGGACTTTTTCATAAGGCCGGCCATTTATAGGGGTTTTCCGGCCGGAATCAAGCTCCGAAATGGAAAACCGGCCTTTTTCGGGGAACAACGGGGCGGTCAGCGCGGCGGCGGGGCGTTTTGGGGCATGACGGGCGTGCCGGACGGGAAGACGACGGCTTCGACCTTGCGGCGGCCCCAGCGGCGGGCTTCTTGGTGGGTGTTGAAATACAGGTCGAGGCGCCGGCGCCCCTTGATGTCGCCGCCGCGGTCTTCGACGACGCCGTAGCCGTAGCCCGGGACGTAGATGACGGTGCCCATGGGATAGTAGCGGGTGTCGGCGGCGAGCGTGCCGGGATGGGCGCGCTTGCCGCTGGCGGTGATGCCGACCGCCTTGGGCTTGCCGCGGTTGCGACCGGCGGAAATCACGGGCCGGCCGTTTTTGTCGAGCTTCCAGCCGCAGCAGATGCCGCACGGGCAATAGGCGGTGGTTTCGATCCGCACGACCTTGCCGTAGGTCAAGCCGTCGCCGCGCTCGAGGAAAAAGACGGTGCAACCGCCCAAGGCGAGCGCCGCGAGCAGCGCAACGGTCAAAATGACGAACTTGCCCTGCATTCTGGAGCCAGAATGGCCCAGACCGCGGCCGAAGACAAATAGATTTATCCAGGCGGCGGCTTCTGGCAAGATGGGGACGTGGACTGCGGAATCGACATCCCGTTGCAGGACTGGGCGTTGCCCGGCGAACCGTTCCGACTGGTGGCCGTGGCGACGGATGCCGCGGACTGGGCGGGGCGGTTGGCGCCGGACGCGCGTGAACGCGCCGAGCGGTTCACGGATCCGGCGGCGCGCGCGCGGGCCGGAGCGGCGGAATGGCTCAAAACCGTCTGGCTGCCGCGGGAATTGGGATTGGAACGCGTCGAGTGGAAGACCGGCACCCACGGCAAGCCGCGGTTGGCCCGCGCGGCGGCGGAGTGGGGCTTCAATCTGTCGCACGCCGGCGACTACGTGGTGGCAGCGCTGGCGCAAGGCGCGGCCATCGGCGTCGATCTGGAATCGCTGACGCGCAAGGCCGACGTGGATGCGCTGGGCGAACGCGTGTTTTCCGCCGGCGAGCGGGCGCTGGTGCAGGCGGGCGGCCGCGCGGCGTTTTTCGCGCTCTGGAGCCAAAAAGAAGCGCTCCTGAAAGCGCTGGGCTGCGGCTGGGCCAACGGGAACGTCGTGCGCCGCACGCGGCTGGAAATCGCGGACTTTCAGACGGAACCGACGACGCGGGTGCGGGTGTGGTCGCGGCGCGTGCTGGACGACGCCTATTCGCTGGCCGTGGCGATTTTCTAGAGCCGGATTGGCTGGAAACTACCGGGGACCGGCGCGGCCTTCCCACTTGCGGCAGCGGCCGCCGCTGCGGCCGACGATTTCGCCGCGATCGACGATTTCGATGACTTCGCACTCGTTGGCGCAGTCGCCGCAGGTGAAGGCCTGGGTGTCGATGGCGCGTTCGCAGACGTCGAAGCCGCGGAAGCGGGAGGCTTCCGGCGCGGCGCGCTTCGCCAGCAGGGCGGCGCCGAGCGCGCCCATCACCATGTGGTGTTCGGGCACGATGGGCTCGCACTTCAGCAGTTCCGCGAACGCCCGCCGCATGCCTTGGTTGGCGCTGACGCCGCCCTGGAACACGACGGGCGGCCGGATTTCCTTGCCGACGCAGACGTTGCCCAGGAAATTCCGCGCCATGGCCAGGCACAGGCCCATCACGATGTCCTCCTGCCGGTGGCCGATCTGCTGCTTGTGGATCATGTCCGACTCGGCGAAGACCGTGCAGCGGCCGGCGATGCCGGTCGGGCGCGCGGAGCGCACGGCCTGCCGGCTGAACTCCTCGATCGAGAGGTTCAGCCGCTGGGCCTGCGCATCGAGAAAGCTGCCGGTGCCCGCCGCGCAGAGCAGATTCATGGCGAAATCCACCACCACGCGGTCGCGGACGATCGTGACCTTGCTGTCCTGGCCGCCGATTTCGATGACGGTCTGGACGTCGGGCTGGACATGGATGGCGGCGCAGGCGTGGGCGCTGATTTCATTTTTGACGATGTCGGCGCCCAGCGCGGCGGCGACGAGGTGGCGCGCGCTGCCGGTCGCGCCGATGCCGGCGATGGTGGCCTGCGGGCAAGCGGCCTGCAAGGCCGCCAGCGCGGTCTGGGCCGCGCGCAAGGGATGGCCGTCCACGCGGCGGTAATCGGCGAAGACCACTTGCGCACCGGCATCGATCAGCACCAGATTCGCGCTGATGGAGCCGACGTCGATGCCGAGATAGAAGGAGCCGTTCATTTCCGTGTCCTTGTCTTGTTTTCCTGCCGCTCCCGCAGCATGCTCACGAATGCCTCGAGGCGGGTCACCACGCCGACGTGGCTGGCATGCTCGTCGAAGGAGCACTCCAGGACGGGCAGGTCCAGGTCTTGGCTGAGCCGGCGCAGGATGGGCCGCACGCTGACCTCGGGCATGCAGCCGGCGGGGGCGACGTGTACGATGCCGTCGTAGCCTTCCTGCGCGCAGCGGAGGGCGTGCGCCACGGAATCCAGGGCGTGGCCGCCGACGAGATGTTCGAGATAGGGACGCGCTAGCCGTTTCAGCCGCCAGCGGGAATTGCGGCTGAACAAGCCGATCCGGAAGATGTTGCGCATTTCGTCGCCGAGCAGGAAGAAGTTGCGGACCTCGGCGCCGAGGCCGCCGAGGATTTCTTCGAGGTTGTGGTTCAGAAAACGGTCGCGCAGGAGGGTGGCCTCGCCCAGCAGGCCGATGCGCAGCGGCAAGCGCGCTTCGTCGAGCGGCACGTTGCGGAATCGCGGCTTGAAGGTCCGCGCGCACGCGCGGATTTCCGGCACGGTGCGGGCCCGGTCCAGGTCGGCAAGGCATTCGTTGAGCACGCGCGTGGCGTCGCCCGGCTGCCGCTCGACGGCGCGGACGCGCCAAGCCTCCTTTTCGAGGGCATCCACGGCGAGGGTCTTTTGCTGCGCGCGGGCGCAGCATTGCAGGAACGGCAGCAGGTCCGGATCGAAGTGGCGGATCAGCGGCGGCTTGATGCCGTCGTAGCCCAGGCCGAAGACGTAGAGGTCCAGGCCGCGTTCCTTGAGGATTTTCTGTTGGATTTCGCGGTAGTAGCGCAAGCGGCAGGTGCCCCGGCTGTTGACCATGACGCCGTAGCGGACGCCTTCCTGCGCGGCCTTGATGAAGTGGCCGGTGCAGGCCTTGAACGACAGGCAGGCGAATTCCGGCGAGGCTTCGACGCCCAGGCGGAGGGTCTCGGGCGTGGTGCTGCGCTGGGTCCAGGGTTCCACCCGCAGGCACTCCACGGACGCGGCGAGGGCCAGCGAATAGTTGCCCCACGGCTGGATGGCGAGGCCGGGCTTCATGCGCGCCCCGCGATCGAATCCACGAACGCTTCCAGGCGCGTGTCGAGGCCGGCCAGCGCCGTATGCGAGTCCAGCGTGAGCGCCATGTAGGGAATGCCGGCGGCCTTGAGCGTTTCGCGGTAGTAGGTGCTCGCCATCGAGTCGCAGCCGCAATTGAACGAGGTCAACTGGATCACCCCGGCGCAACGTTCGGATGACAGCGCGCGCAAGGCTTCGAGCATGTGCGCGCTGGTGTCCCACCGGAGCGGATCGGGCGCGCCGCGGGGCGGGCCGGTCGGCAGGCGTTCGACGGCCACGCCCAGCTCTTCCAGCTTGCGGACGATCGGTTCCGTCAGATAGGCGTCGCCCAGATTGTAGGGATGGCCGAGCAGCAGGAACCGTTTGCCGTCCGGGGGCGCATCTGGCGCCCCGGCGGCGGCGAGAGCCTGTCGGGCGGCGGCGGCGCTGTCCGCCGGGGCGAATCCCAGCGCGCGGCCCAGTTCGGCCAGCGTTTGCTCCAGCGGGCGGCGGTTTTCGTCCATGTCCGTCGTCACGACCTCGAAGCGGCCGCGGAACTGCGCGCGGACGGCATCGGGCAGCGCGGCCAGTTTCGGGCACGAGATGAATCCGCGGCGGAGCGAGAGGATGCGCGGCACGAAGACCCGGTCCACGCGCCCGGCCAGGTCTTCCAGATGGGCGTCGAGCAGCTTGACGGGCAGGCAGTGTTCCGTTTCGGAAATCAGTTCCGCCCGTTCGAGCGTGGCGCGAGTCGTCGGCGCGGAGCGGACGACCGGCATGCCGAGGGCTGGAAAAAAGGTTTCCCAGAGCCCGGGATGCAGGAAATGGAAGAGGGCCTGCGGCAACCCGATCGGGCGCCGCAGCGAGTCCGGATTCCGGCTGGCGTTCCGGGTGCGGCGGAATAAGGTGGCGAGGGATGTCCGCATGGTGGGTAGGGATCGACGCTAGCAAAACGGCGGCACGTGCGCCTACAGCAAAAGCGGGGAAAACGGTGCGGCCTGCCGGGCGAAAATCAGGCCGCGTCGGGCATGGCTGCGGGCTCGGATTCCGGCTCCGGCTCGGGCGATTCAAGGGCGCCGGGTTCCGGGAGGGTTCCGGTCATGCGCTGGAATTGTTCGAGAAAGGCCTGGGCGATGCCGGCGTGGCGCAGGAAGAGGATGCTTTCGTCGTTGCCGTCGGGCTTCGACAAGCCGGATTCCGTCCAGTTGGCCGCGCCGTGGATGACGACCGGCTCGGACCCGTTGGGATCGATGAGGGCGTACTTGAGATGGACGAGATCGGACTCGCCGGAGTCCCAGGCGGTCCCGAGAACGCTGGCACGGGCCGGAACCAGCGCGACGCGGTTGGTGGTTTTGTAGTTGGCTGGATCGGCGAAGAAATCGACCGTGCCGCGCGAAACGGCGCCCCGGGCGCGGACGCGATCGCTTTCGGGAATGACCCCGACGACCCGGACGCCGCGGTCGGCGGCGGCCACGAGCGCGCGCCGCAGCGAAGGACGGTTGAAGCGGTGCATGGCGAACGCGATTTCCTCTTCGGCGCCGTGGATCAGTTCCCGGATCTGGGCTTCCGCATTCACGACGCCGGTCGTGGCCGGCAGCGGCGGCCCGAAGCGCACCCAGCACTCGCCCCAGGAATCCGCCAGGCGGAACCCGGCGCCGTCGTGGGCGCGGCCTTTGGCCGCGCCAAAACGCCCGGCGCGGAATTCGGCCATTTCGGCGGCGTAGGCCGCGTGCAGGTCGGGATGGCGGATCAGGAGGCCGACGTTCCACTGGCGGTTGTTGGCGGCGCCGGTGAAGTTGCCGGAACCGACGAAAACCCATTTCTCGCCGCCGCCGTAATCGAAGAGCGCGGCCTTGTGATGCATCAGCGGCTTGCCGGGCGAGACCGTCAACTCCAGCGGGTTGTAGGGCCGTTCGGCCAGCCCCGCGAGGGACAGTCCCCAGAGGAAGGAATTGGTGGGATTGATGCCGCGGTCGGCGACGAAATGGATGGCCGCTCCGCGGCCGAGGGCCTTGTCGAGCGCCTTGATGAGCGGGGCGGCGCCGCCGGTCCGGGGCGAATCGCCGGAAAACGTGAAGGTGGCCAATTCGGCCGAATCGCCGCGGCGGAGCCGACCGATTTGATCCGCCAGCAGATCGTGGACGGCGTATTCCCCGGGATAGTTGGCTTTGAAGGTCTGCGTCGGCAGGCTGTAGGCCAGCACCCAGTCGGGACCGGCAACGAGCTGGGCCGTTGCCGGCGGCCCGGACGCCAGCAACAAGCCCGCCATGGCCAGTCCCGCGCGGCGGTTGCGCAAAAGGGAGCGAAGCGGCACGTTCGAAGCGAACCGCATTTACTGCGCTTTTTTGACGATGCGGAGCTTGCCGCCGGTGGCGCGCGCGATCCGCTTGTGGAACTCCGTGCTGACCACGCCGAACTGGTTTTGGCCGGGGCGTTCCCGGGGATCGTACAGGATGGGATAGATCCGCACCGACCGGCCTGTCGTGCTTTCGATGGAACGGACGTATTTTTCCACTTTTTCGATGTGGTCGGGCATGGCGTTGGCCATGTTGGAATCGCTGCTCAGCCAAGGCGCTTCGTCGGTCAGCAGGAAAATCGTGTCGGCGCCCATTTCGACGGCCCTTTGCAGGGCGGTGTGCGAGGTGGAGCCGGTCTGGCCGTGGAGTTGGCCGTCCACCGATTGGTCGCGCACGCGCTGGGTGGCGGGATCGAAGGCGTTTTTGACCTTCTCGAGCCAGGCGAGGCCTTGCTGCTTGTTTTCCTGCGTGGCGTAGACCATCTGGGGTGCGAACTGGTCCGCGCCATCGACGAAGACGACGAAGTTGAACTTGGTGCCGGCGTTCATGTTGGCCAGCATGGTGCCGGACTCCGTGATGACGTCGTTGACGACGCCTTTGAGCACCATGGAACTGGAGATGTCGAAGCAGATGACGATGGCGCGGGTGCGGACGTTCTCGCCGAAGAACTTGGTGTCGGAGTAGCCCATGCCGCCGGTGAGGCCGCGGCCGGCGCCGCCGCCCCCGCCGCCGATGCCGCCGATGGAGCCGGCGCGGGAGTTCATGAGGGGAGTGTCGCGGAGATTCTTGACGTCCGGAGTCGTCATTTCGGGCATTTCGGGCAGAGCGACCTTGGAGGGGGCTTCGGTGACCAGGCGCTGGAGGATCTGGGGCTTGCGGGTCTGCTTCTGCATCTGCTTGACGCGGATGGCGTGCTCGAGCTTGCGCGCCGGGAGGGAGGGGGACTTCTTGCCCTCGAACATCATCTTCTGCTTGGGCGAGATGATCATGATGGTCAGCGACACGGCGCCGATGAGCAGGAGGACGTGGATGCCCAGCGAGACGAGGATGGCGTTGAGCGCGCGCTTCTTCTGCGCGGCGTCCTCGGCCTTGGTTTTCGAGAGAGCGGTCCAGACGGCGAAGATTTTCATCGGGATCTCCCGATCTCAATATCCAATGTCATGGCAGAAGCCGGGGAGGCAATATTCAATATCCAATGTTCAATGTTCAATTTCCAAGTGGGGAACCGGAAAGCATGGGGGGCAACAGGAGACATGGCTAGGCTTTCCGTTGCTTGGCGGTTTGGATGCTGGTGAAAAGGATGGCGCTCAATTCATCCGTTTCGCGGAGCAAGGGAACCAGTTTCTTGGGGGCGGAGACGAGATCGGCCTTGGCGATGATTTTGATCCAGATTTCGGTTTCGCGGAGTTCTTTCAGCGCGACCTTGAGCTTGTGGACGAAGTCGGCTTGCGATTCCGCCGCCAACGCCTCGCCGTAATTGGGCGCGGGCGAGGTGCCGCTGCGGAGGATTTGGCCGGCGACGTGGGTGCCGGCTTTCGTGCCGGGCAACGCTTCGGTCAAGCGAATGATCCGGACGGCGTAATCGATCAAGCGGTCCTTGAGGTCAAACGCGCCTTCCTTGACCATTGAAGATTGAATATTGGATATTGAATATTCGGATTTTCGCTTCCGGCCCATCAAATTTCCTCGTCTTCGGAGCCGACGGCGAAGGTCACGTTGGCGATCTTGGCGGCGGTGCAGGCGTTGAGGACGTCGACGACGCGCTGCTGCTTGACGTTGTCTTCCGGGGCGATGGTGATCATGGCGGGCACCCGGTTGGCGTCGGCCGTCTGGCGGAAGAGGATGAGGGTCTTGACGAGCTCGGGCATGTCGGCGTCGGTCGGGGCGTCGTACTCGAGGTCGTTGAGGAAGACGTTGCCGGCTTCGGTGATCTGGATGATCTGTTCGTCGGGGATCTCGACGGCGTCGGACTGCTCGGCGGTGCCGGGCAGGGCGAAGGAGATGTCGGCTTCCTGCTTGTTGAAGGTGGTGGAGACCATGAAGAAGACGAGCAGGAGGAAAACGCAGTCGATCATGGGGGTCATGTCGACGGCGGCCTTGACGTCGTCCTTGTGCTTGAGCTTCATCAGGCGCCCCCTCCCGCGCTGGCGCTCTGGAACGTGCCGAAGATGATGTCGAAGATGCCGGCGTTGGCGCAGGCGCGGATGGCGCGCTTGACGATCTTGAACTCGGCGTCCTTGTCCACGCGCATGTAGATGCGCAGTTCGGGCTCGGTGGCGCGGCGTTCGCTGATGGCCTTGACGAGGCCGGGTTCGTCGACGACCTGCCCATAGATGATGAAGGGCATGTCCTCCGAGGTGGCGCCGCCGCCGACGGGGGTGCCCAGCGGCACGATGTTGACGACGCCGCGCCCGCGCAGGTCTTCGGGGATGGCCGCCTTGGGGGCGATGGGCAGGACGACTTCGGGAGTCTGGTCCACCTTGCTCATCGTGGCGCACACCATGAAGAAGATGAGCAGCAGGAACACGCAGTCGATCATGGGGGTCATGTCGACGCCGGCTTCGGGCTCGCCTGGCTTACGGAGTTTCATGGGAATTCACAGAATAGGATGATGGAATATTGGCAGGATGGAAGGTTGGAATGCCCGAAGAACGGGGGACAAGGAAGATGGGCGATCGAGAATCTGGACGGGTTCCCGTCATTCCGCTATTCCGCCATTCCATCATTCCAAGGCCTCTTACGACTCGTTCTCGAGGGGGGCGGGTTCCTGTTCGGCGAAGAGGTTGGCGGAGCCGGTGAGGCCGTCGATGAGGGCGGAGTATTCGCTTTCGGCGTCGCGGACGATGCGGGAGAGGTTGTTGCGGAAGATGAAGAAGGCGAAGATGGCCGGGACGGCGATGATCAGGCCGGTGGCGGTGGTGATGAGCGCTTCGCCGATGTTGCCGGCGAGGAGTTCGGGCTTGCCCATGCCGCCGGTGCCGATCTTCTGGAAGGCGCCGATCATGCCGGAGACGGTGCCGAGCAGCCCGATCATCGGGGAGATGCTGGCGAAGAGGGAGAGGAAGTTGATCCAGAAGCTGACCTGGGCTTCCTCGCGGCCGACGGCTTCGGCGATGGCGCCTTCCATGTCCGGCTTGGAGGCGGCGGGATCTTCGGGATTGATCTTGCGCAGGCCGGGGAGCAGCCCGTTGGTGAACAGGCAGGGCGTGGCGCGGGCGAGGGAATACATCTGGCCGACGTCGCGCTGTTCGGCGGCGGCGCGCAGGGGAATGACCACGGCGGCGGGCAGCAGGGCCTTGCGGCTGACCATGCGCGTGCACAGGACGATCATGGTGACGACGCCGACGGAGCAGAGGCCCAGCGGCCACATGGCCCAGCCGCCGGTCTTGATCATGCCCCAGAGGGTGACCTTGGTGGGGGCGGCGGCGGCGGCCTCGGCGGGCGGCGCAGGCGGCGGCGGGTCCTGGGCGAGCGCGGTGCCGAGGGGCAGCAGCAGGGCGGCGAGGGCGAGGAGGGCGATCAGTTTTTTCATGGCGGGTTTCCTTATGGCGTGAGCGCTTGAAACGGAAAACGAAATCTCAATTTCCAATATTCAATATCCAATGTCCAATGTTCAAGTGAACAGCCCGGCCGCCGACGGTGCGGTGCCCCTGCCGTATGCGAACTTGATCGGTTGAAGATTGAATATTGATTACTGAACATTGGAAGTTTCGTTCGTAGGGGTGGCCGGCGCCGCGGGCGCGCCCGCCGCGCCGTCGGCGGAGGTCACGTTGGCGGCATCGACGAACTGGCCGGCGTCGATGAGTTCCTGTTTGAACTTTTCGAGAAATTCGGCGGCGGTCTTCGCGGCGGGGGCGTTGGGGTAGTTCTTCTGGATTTCCTGGATGGAGCGGTAGAGGGGCTCCCATTCCTTGAGCTCGGCGTAGCAGGCGAGGGCGGCGGCAAGCCCGCGCGACTCGTTGTCGTGCACGTAGGGGTAGAAGACGACGAGCGGGAGGTAGGACAGCAGGGCGTTGTCGTAGTTGCCGAGGGCGAAATACGAATCGCCGAGGGCGAAGAGGAGGTTGGAGAGCATTTCCTCGTCTTCCTCGGGCAGGGGGATGCCGCCGAGGTATTCGACGGCGGAATGGTGTTCGCCGCCCCGGGCATAGGCGATGCCGGCGAGCATCTGGGCGTTGCTGGCGGCGGCGGTGCCGGCGGCTTTGAAAACGACGTCTTCGTAGAGGCGGGTGGACTCGCGCCAGAGGCCCTTGGCGTCGTAGAGGCGGCCTTTGGCGACCATGGCTTCGTTGGCGGGGATGCCGGGCAGGTCGCGCAGGGAGCGCAGCTGGAGGATCATCTTGTCGAGCGCGGCGTGGGCGGCGGCGAACTGCGCGGCGGTCGCGGCGGGCGCCAGGCGGATCTTGTCGACGGCGTCGAAGAGGGCGGGGCGGGGCATGCCGATCCGGACGACGTCGGCCACGGGCAGGCCGATCTGCGGCGAACGGGTGCCGTCGGCGGACTTGCGCTCGACCCAGAGGATGTCCTTGTCGCGCTTGACGATCGACGCCTCGAAGGCGGTCTGCTTCGTCTGGATGGGCCAGGGGCCGAGCTGCGCGGAGGCCGCGAGCGGGGCGAGCAGCGCGAGCAGAAGCAAGGCGAACCGGCGGGGGCGGAGGAGGGAGGCAATATTCAATATCCAATCTTCAATCTTCAATGTCCAGGTGAACAGCCTGGGAAGAGAAAGGATCGAACTTGCTCGGTTGAAGATTGAACGTTGAAGATTGAACATTGAAGGCTTTGACGGACGTTGCCGTGCCAAGGGTCGGGCGGCGGCCCGGGACGTTTTACGTAGAACGTAAAAACTTTCGCGGGATTTTACGTAGAACGTAAAAACTTTCAGGGAACGGAAAAGATTCAATGTCCAATATCCAATATTCAATTTCCAATGGTCAAGTGAGCAGCCGGAATCTCGCTCAACCGAACTTGCTCGGTTGAATATTGAATATTGAATATTGACCATTGAGGTTTTCATTGAGGCGCGCCTCCGGAGAGGGCGGCGATGCGCTGGCGGGCGTAGGCGGCCGCGGCGGAGCCGGCGGAGAAATCGCTTTCGAGGAATTCGCGGTAGGTGTTGAGCGCGGCGGTCTTGTCGCCGAGCTTCTCGAAGCAGGAACCGCTGCGGAGATAGGCCTGGATGACGGCCTTGCGGTAGGCGCCGTAGAGGACGTAGACGCGCTGGTAGTAGGCGACGGCCTGGGCGTATTCCTCCTGGGCTTCCATGCAGGCGGCGATGCCGAGGAGGGCCTCGGGCTTGAGGCGGCGCGGCGCGGCGCGGTTGGCGAGGATGGCGTTGTAGTCGCTGATGGCCTCGCCGTGGCGCTTGAGGCCGAGCAGGGCTTCGGCGCGGCAGAAGGTGGCTTCGAGGACGAACCGGATCTCGGCGGCGTTGTCGAGGACGGCCTGGGCGTGGAGCAGGGCGACGTCGTACTGCTTGTTGTCGAGGGCCTGCTGGGCGAGGAGCATCTGGGCTTCGGGCACGTGGCGGGAGTCGGGATATTTCTCGAGGATCATTTCGAGGTGGGGGATGCCGGATTCGGGCATGCCGTTGTCGATCCAGGCGCGCCCGAGCCAGACGAGGGTTTCGGCGCCGAGGTATTCGGACTTGAAGCGGCCGGCGAAGATGGCGAGCTGGCGGGCCTGCTGGTCGGCGGGGAGGATCTGGGCCTCGGCCCAGGCGAGGCGCGCGGCGAGGGTCAGGCGCTGGCCGGCGAGGGCCTTGTCGTAGCGCGCGCGCAGTTCGGTGGCGTATTCGTCGGTGCCGCGCGGATACATGCCGGCGAGATCGGTCAGCATGAGGTCGAAGCCTTCCCAGGCGGGGGTGTTGCCGTGGCGTTCGATCATCTGCCAGTAGAGGATGCGGGCCTGGTCGGGGCGCTTGATCTGGCGCAGGGCCCAGCCGGCGTTGTAGGCGGCGTCGACGACGTTGCCGTCGTTGGGCATGTCCTTGATGTACTGGACGTAGTCCTGCGACATTTCGAGGAAGTCGTTGGTTTCGGCGAGGGCCTTGTGGATGCGGGCCATCTGGGTGAGGGCCATGTAGTAGAAGGGCCCGGCGGCGGGGTTCATCGAGAGGCGGTAGGAGGCCTTGGCGCCTTCGAAGTCGCCGAGGACGGCAAGGGCGTCGCCGCGCATGATGGCGGCTTCGCGGCGGAAGTAGTGATCGGGATTCTGCTCGAGCCAGGTCTGGACGTCGGCGGCGCAGCGCTCGTAGTCTTCGAGGGCGTAGCGGCAACACGCGGCGCGGTAGGTGGCCTCGGGCGCGTAGATGCTCATGGGATTTTTCGCGGCATAGGCGTCGAAGTAGGGCAGGGCTTCTTCGTACTTGCCGTCGTAGTAGAGCGAAATGGGCATCCAGTACTGGACGTCGGGGGCGAGGACGTGCTCGGGGTGGGCCTGCAGCCAGGCCTTGAAGAGGGCGACGGCTTCCTCGAAGCGCTCCTGCATGGCGATGGACAGCGCCAGATAGAACTCGATGCGCGCTTTCTGGGAATGCTCGGGGAAGCGGCGCGTCAGCTTGTGCATCTCGATCTCGGCGTCCTCGAACAGCTCGCGGTTGACGTAGGATTCCGCGCGCAGGAAAGCGACGGTGGGGACGTTGGGCCACTTGTCTTCGTAGACGCCGACGTCTTCTTCCTCGACGACCCAGACGGGTTTTTCGCCGGGGAGGGGGGCTTGTTCGGCGGCGAAGTCGAACATGCCTTCGGCGTCGTCGGCCTTGATCACGTCGCCGTCCTTGGCGAGCTTCTTCTTCTTGGCCCAGCCGCCGAAGCGCTTGGCCTTGGCGCGGCGCTCGAGCTGGCGCAGGCGTTCGAACTGGGCGTCGATGGAGGTGCCGTCGGGCAGGACGGTGGAACCGCCGTAGACGCGGGCGAGGCCGTTGGCCACGAGCAGTTCGCCGAGGTCTTCCTTGCCGATCCGGACGAGGCCGTAGAAGCGCTGCTGCTGGGAGCTGCCGCGGGCGTCTTCCCAGCGCGTCCAGACGGTGAATTTCTTGCCGGAGAGGGTCTTCTGGGTGAATTTCTTGCCTGCCACGCCCAGCGGCACGACGTGGGCGTCGGAAATGCCGAAATAGGCGGCCTGGTCCGCGTTGCGCTCGGCGAACTGCTTGTCGCTCTCCGGCGTGTCCACGAAATAGAGGCGGATGATGTGCGTCTTGTTTTTGTGGCGGACGTGGAAGCTGTCGCCGTCCATGTAGCCGTCGGACAGGACGCAGTCCTCGAGCTTTTCCCACTTGGCGGCGGCGTGAGCTTGCCACGGGGCGGCGCAAAGCAGGACTGCGAGGCAAGAAAATCTCAATATCCAATATCCAATATTCAATTTCCAACGTTCAAGTGAACAGCCGAGAGACTGCCGGATCGAACTTGATCGGTTGAAGATTGAATGTTGAACATTGAACGTTGAGGTTTTCAAGCCTCCGCCCTCCGCGCAGCCCGCTCTGGCCCGCGCGCTCATTCCCATTTCCCCGTGGGATCGTAGGTGGCGAGGTAGTGGTCGGCCTCGATGACGAGGTCGTCGAAGCGGCGGAGGCGGGAGATGGCGAGGATGAGGTCGAAGTGGCCGGCCTCGCGGACGGTTTCGTCCTGGGCGATGGCGACGACGCGGGTGAAGGCGGCGCGGGCTTCCCAGTAGCGGTCGACGTTGAAGAAGCAGCGGCCGATGCGGTGGTAGAGGTTGGCGTCGTAGTCCGGCAGGGCCTCGAGCTTGGCGGCCATTTCCCGGGCCTGGGCGAGTTCGGAGGCGACGCGGCGTTCCTGCTGGAAGCGGGAGCGGATGTCGCGCGGGTTGGGGCGGGCGTTCTGGACGGCGGCGAGCTGGGCTTCGAGCGTCGCCACGTAGGTGCGCATGTGGCCCATGAGGGCCTTGCGGGTCTTGACGCGGCGGTAGGCCTTGAGGGCCTGGTCGTATTCGACGTCGTCGAACATGAAGTCGCCGATCTCGAAGGCGAGGAAGTTGCAGTAGGTGATGACCGACCAGGTGCGCGGGCGTTTTTCGATGGCTTCGAGCAGGGCGATGGCTTCGGTGCCCTTGCCGTCGTCGAACGTGGCGCGCGCGCAGAAGGCGCCGGCCTGCGTCCAGAGCGGGCTTTCGGGATAAAGCCGCATGAAGTCCTGGAAGGCGGCCGCGGCCAGCGCGCTCTGTTCCTGGATGAGGCGGCAGATGCCGATCTGGAACATGGCGTCTTCGGAATAGGCCGAGCGCGGGAAGGTCGAGCGCAGCTTCTGGTAGGCGGCGACGGCGGCTTCGTATTCCTCGAGCTGCTGCTGGGCCGAACCGACGCGGAACAGGGCTTCGTCGGCGAACTTCGATTCGGGATACTTCGCGACGTATTCCTCGAAGGCCTTGATGGCGTCGGCGCTGCGGCCGAGGTTGAAGAGCGCGCAGGCGCGGGCGTACATCGCCAGGTCGATCTGCGTGCGCAGCTCCGGTTCGGCGCCGAAGACCTTGACGAGCTGTTCGAGGAAGGGGACGGAGTTTTCGTAGTCGCCGGCGAGGAAGCGGCTCATGCCGCTCTGGTAGAGGGCTTCGGGGGAATCGTCGGGACCCTGGGTTTCCTGGGCGCCGGCCGGGGCCGCCAGCAACGCCGCCGCCACCGCCAGCCACGCCGCCATCCGCTGGATTCCGCTTCGCATCATGTGCCGGGCAGAATAGGAAAGGGCCCGGAAAAAGACACGCCTTATTTCCGGTTTCGGGTAATCCGTTTCGCCGGATTGAAGGACGAGCAGGCCGGCGCGAAGAGTTCCTTGGTGTAGTGCCTCACGTTGCGGTCCTCGAGGTGGTCGAACAGCATGGGCGCGTCGGAGCCGTAGCTGACGCGCTGGAGGGGATTGGGGTCCATCTGGGCGTAGATCAGGTCGTCCACGGCGCGGCCCAGCGCGAGGGTCTGGGCGATGGGCGAGACGATCATGGAATGGCCGAAATAGGTCGTGTGGGCGGCGTCGGAGCCGATGGCGTTGACGGCGACGTGGTAGACGTGGTTTTCGTAGGCCCGCATCTTGTTGCTGGCCTCCCAGATCTCGAAGTTGCGCATGAGGGCGGCCGGACGGCAGAGGATGCTGGCGCCCTTGACGGCCAGGATGCGCGAGGCCTCGGGGAAGTCGCCGTCGTAGCAGAGATGGATGCCGATGGTTCCGATTTCGGTGCGGAAGACGGGATAGTGGTGGCCGGGGGTGGTCCAGCCCTTGTTTTGGAGGCGTTCGGGCGGGAAGAGATGGGTTTTGCGGTACACGCCGAGGTTCCGGCCGCGGGAGTCGATCATGAACGCGGAGTTGTAGACGATGCCGGGCTTGGCGCCGCGCTCGTAGGTCGGCAGCACGCAGTGGATCTTCAGTTCCTTGCAGATCTTCTGCACGGGGGTCAGCATCTGCGCGGTGCTCGGCAGCAGTTCCCAGAGGTCGCGCGCGGACAGGGCCGGGTTGAAGCCGGTGGTGATGGATTCGGGGAAGACCAGCAGCTTGGCGCCGACGTCTTCGACCGCGCGGCGCAGGAAATAGACGCAGCGGTAGAGGTTCGTCGGAATGTCGTTGGGCACCACGGCGAACTGGGCGCCGGCGATCACGACGCGGCGCTCCTTTGTCAGGCGGGGGGCGGCGGCGGGTTTCAAAGTGGATTTCATATAGTGGAAAGCGCATCCTAAAGAAGCGACCGGCGGGATTCAACAGGGAAACGCGGCTTTCTGCGCGGCGCGCATCGGCGCAGAACGGCCGGCGTACGATCATTAATTAATAATCGTACGAAAATATTACAAGAATGCATGAATATATCGAAATATTGTGAATAATTAACGTATCATGGTTAATTAACCATCATATGAATGGGGGCGGGCCGGAGCGCGGAGCGGGCGGGCTTGCGCATCCGGGATGGATGGCTCGGCCGGCCGCCGCGGGCGCGGCCGCGACCGGGCGAAACGGTTGAACCGATTTGCGTTTCGCGGCTTGAATCGGGACTGGAAAGATTCCACCCTGTCCGGAAGTGAATTCACAAGGAGACTAGATCATGGCAATCGATGCGATGGAAATGAAACTGCGGCCGCCGGAAATCCAGCTCAAGCCGTACCCCCCGAAACTGATCACGCTCGCCTCGGGCGAGAAGATGGTCGTGCGCGAGGCGAAGCGCGAAGAAGTCGGCGCGCTGCTCGGCACGGTCTATCCGCTGATCGGCGTGCCCACCGATTTCTACGACATCGTCGCGGTGCGCATGTATTCCGAAATCCTCGGCTGGTACCGCTACCGCGTGGCGAACGAGTTCGTGCTCGTCGGCGCCATCGACGGCGTGATCGCGGGCATCGTCACCAGCCGCCACGTGAGCCCCAAGCTCGGCATGAGCCTGCACACGCTGACCATCAAGCGCGGCCTGCGCGTCGGCGCCCAGCTCTTCGCCGCCAAGATGGAGCACCATCTCGACGTCCTCGGCGAGGAAGAAGTCTTCATCGTCGCGGAAAGCCCCAACGGCTTCAAGCGCTGGATGATCGAATACCAGCTCGAAGACCGCTCGGCGCAGTTCCCCGACGTCCGCCACGAGCTCGGCGGCGTGCCCACCTTCGTGCTGACCCGCCCGCTCTGGGACGCGGTCCGCGCCATCAAGTGCACCGGCACCCGGCCGATCTCCGACGCCGATCTGAAGACGGCCGACAAGCTCATCATGCCCAGCGAATACTCGCAGCTGCCCGGATTCAAGAGGTAGATCATGGCCAGAGTCGGGATCGTCGGAATCGGGCACACCCGGTTCGGGAATTCGTCGGAATACGACTTGGCGGACGTCCTCGCCTACGCGGCGACGGACTGTCTCAAGGACGCGGGCTTCCTGGCCCGCCGCAAGGAGATCGACCAGGTCTTCGTCGCCAACATGGCCTCGGGCCTGTTCTGCCACCAGACGGCCGTGGCCTCGTCCATGGTCAGCCGGATGGACATGGAACCCGTGCCGGCCGAGCTGATCGAAAACGGCCCGGCCTCGGGAGCCAGCGCGATCAAAGTCGGCACCATGGCCGTGGCCTCGGGGATGGCGGACGTCGTTCTCGTCGTCGGCGGCGAGATCATGCGCAAGGTGACGGGCTGGAACGCGACGGACATCGTCGCGACCATGCTGCATACCGACGCCGAGTACAACATGGGCCTCACGCTGCCGGGTTTCGGCGGCATGTTCACCCGCATGTACATGGAAAAATATGGCCTGACCGAGCGCGATCTGGCGCTGATCGCCGTGAAGGACCACGAGAACGGCGCGAAGAACAAGTACGCCCACGTGCAGATTCCCTGCACGATCGAAGCCATCGCCGACGGGCCCGAGGCCGACGTGGTGAACAACTACATCGCCGAGCCGCTGCGCATGTATTCGACCTGCCCGGTCACGGACGGCGCGGCCGCGGTGCTGCTCGTCAACATGGACGCGCCCATCGCCAAGGAATTCCCGAAGAAACCCGTCCGCATCGCCGGCGTGGCGAGCGCGACGGACACCCATTGCGTGCACAACCGCAGGGATCCGCTCAAGCTCGAAGCCGTGCGCATCGCGGGCGAAAAGGCCTACCAAATGGCCGGCATGGGCCCCAAGGACATCTCCTTCGCCGAACTCCACGACGCCTTCGTCATCCTGGAACTGGCCATCAGCGAGGAAATCGGGCTGTTCGAGCGCGGCAAATCGTTCTTGGCGGTCCGCAACGGCGAAACCAAGCTCGATGGGCGCATTCCGATCAATCCCTCGGGCGGCCTGAAATCCAAGGGTCATCCAGTCGGCGGCACGGGCGTGTCGCAGGTGGTGGAGCTTGTCCGCCAGCTGCGGGGCGAAGCCGAGCCCGGCCGGCAGGTCAAGGACCCGCAGGTCGGCATGTCCGTCAACTTCGGCGGCTTCGGCAACAACGTCGTCGCCGTCATCTGCTCGAAGGAGTAGGAGCCCATCATGATCAACTTCAGCATGTACGACGTCCAGACGCCCAAGATCCAAGCCTACAAGTGCGAGGGTTGCGGGGAAATCTTCTATCCCGCTCCGATGATCTGCGCCAAGTGCGGCGCGCGGCGCGATCCGGTCACCGGCAAGGGCTGGACGACCTTCGATCTGGAAGGCCCCTGCCAGCTTCTCGCCTGGACGCGGGTCTGGAACCTGCCCGAAGGCTACACGAAGAAGTTCCTGCAGTTCGGCATCGTGCAGTTCGAGAACGGCCTGCGCGCGTCCGGCCGCGTGGAAGTCGAAGCGCCCCAGACCGGCATGAAGCTGACGGCCACCGTCGAGGAATCCGACGAGCGCCCCGGCAAGCCGGTCAAGATCTTCGTGTTCAAGTAAGGCTGCGCGCCCGCGCCGCTGCGCCCCTGCCGCTTGCGGCAGGGGTTTTGTTTTGGGGACTCGGCCGCCTTGGGCGGCAGTGGATCGGGCGTCGGTGGCCGCTCCGCCAAACTCATTCACCCACGGCGCAAGGCCGCGGGGGTCTTTCCGGCTAACCAGCCCCCGCCACGCGGCGAGAGAATCAGATCCCAGCCCGTGGGGGTCTTTGGCTGACCAGACTCCCGCCACCTTGCATGGCGGGTGAATCAGGTGCCTGCGGCCGTTCGCAGACCAGCCTTCAGGCTGGGATTGGCTCCGATTCGCAAACCGATTTCCCTTTATTTGTTTTGTGGCGGTGCGCCGCTTCGGGTATGCTCTCCGCCAATGAATCAAACCATGCGAATCTGGATGCTGGCGGCTTGGCTCGGCCTGGCGGGGGGCGTCGCCTCGGCGCCGGCCGCAAAGCCGAAAACCGAACCTGAACCCGTCGCCGAAACTTCGGCCTGTCCACCCGCCGAGGCCGCCGCGCGCAAGCCGGTCATTCGGCATCTGGACCGGGAAAAAGATGCCGCCGATCTCAAGCGCATCTGGTTCTGGCGCAAGAAGCTGCCGGAAAAGTTCTATCGTCGCAACAACTTCGGCTGGGCTTGGGCGGAGATCGAAGGCCTCGAGAAAAAAGAGTACTTCGCGCACAGCGGCATCCAGAGCCTCGAAGGGCTCTCCGCCGTCGTCGCCAAGCGGCTCAAGGGCATGTCGTTTTCGCCTGAAAAAGGGAAGGGGCGGTTCCAGACGTTGTTCGTGGATTATTTGGGCAACGTCGGTGGCCCCAACGCCCTGCCGCGCTGGTTCGACACGGAATACAAGATGCTGGAAGACGTCGCCGCGCGGCTGCCGGATCCGGCGGTGGCGGGCCAGATCCGGATCTACACGAATCTGGAGCCCTGTCCGAGTTGCCGGGGCGTGATGGACCAGTTTCTCGCCGTGTACACCAACGTCGAGATGGAAGTCTTCTACGAGTGGCCGCCGTAGAACCCGGCGCCAACCGTCAACGGATGAACAATTGATTTGGTGAACGGGCTTGGGTCGGGTAAAATCGGATGGAGTGAAGGGAACCACAACGTGAGCACACGCGGATTCGGAAAGAAACTTTGGATCGTTTGGGTTGCGGCGACGCTGGCCTGGGTCGCGGCGGCCGCGGCGCGGGACCCGCTGCCGCCGGAGCAGATCGTGCCGACGGTGCGCCAGCCGACCTTGCGGAAACTCCACCGCGAGAAGGATGCGCTGGTCTTGGAGCGGATCGAGCTGTATCGGGCCAAGCTGCCGGAGCAGTACCGCAAGCGCAACAATTTCGCCTGGGCGTGCGCCAAGATCAAAGGTCTGGACAAGGTGGAATACTACGCCCACAGCGGCATCCAGAGCCTGGACGATTTTTCCAAGGAACTGGCCAAGCAGCTCGAAGACATCTCCCTCCGGCCCGAGAAGGGGCGCTACAAGGCGCTGTGCGTGAACCAGAACGACGTGGTGGACGGCAACGACTGCTGGGTGCGCGTGGTGGACACGGAATACAAGATTCTCGAAGACATGGCGGCGCGCATGCCGGATCCCTCGGTCAAGGGGCGCATCAAGCTCTATACGGATTTGCCGCCTTGCGCGAGCTGCTGGAACGCGATGAAGCAGTTCATGGCCGAATACACCAACGTCAACATGTCGGTCCTGTATCGGAGCAAGTGACGTGAAGCCCGAGTCCTACTACGAGCTGCGCAACGCCGTCGCGGAGACGTTCTACGAAGTGTTGCTGTCCGAAGGCTACACGATCGGACAGGCGGCCAGCCGTTGCCTCGTCGAATTCCGCAGCGAAGCCCAAGGCGGCGGACGGGCGGGACTCGTCGTGTTGAGCGTCCTGCTTGCGCGCGTGGCGCGGCACGAGCCGGCCACGTTGGCCCGCTTCCAGCCCGAAGTCCGCGCCTTGGCCGCCCTGGCCAAGCAATCCGCCTGCTGGCGGAGTCTGGCCTCCGGCGAAAAAGAGCGCCTCAAGGAAGACGTCCGTTTCGTCGCGGAGAAAGCGGCGGTCCTGCCGCCGTCTTGATCCCGGCCCGGTTCGCCCATATCCAGCAAGCGTATTTCAACTATCCGCTCTGGGCCTTGGGGATGCGCAGGAGGCCGGACGCGCGGATGCCGGCACGCCGTTCCGCCCGCCGTCAATAATTTAGGTTACGTGCACCGGCCGGATCGGGACTGTTGCCTACGATTCCCGAATAAAAAACCGTTTTACTAGGCACCGGCGACGTTTTTGTGGTTTTGTCCGCCCGTCCCGGGGGGCGATGGGCGGGCCGTTCTGCAGACCCCGCGTAGCGGGGCCGAACCGGGCGCGGAAATCGGCTAAACCGAGGGGGTTGGCTCCCCCCAAAAAATCGGTGCATATATTGAATAACCGCTTGCACTGCCGTCGCGCGCGTTATAGATTTATAACAAAGCGAGAAGTGTACCCCTGCGTAAAACGGATGAATCTGCGATGAACGAACGCGAAAATCACGGCGGCCGGCCACGGGGCGGGCGGCCAGATTCAAAGGCGGGAAATGCGATGAAAATCGACCACGCGAATTTCAGGCTGGGCCGCTGGATCTTGGGCGGCGCGGTGCTGTTGCTGGCGGCGACGTGTGCCTGGGGCCAAGGCGCCCTCGGCGTTTCGGTGCCGCTGTACGCCGGCAATCTCGTCCCCTTGCAGGATGAATTCGGCCGGCCCATGCGGGGCTCGCCGTTGGAAGCCGCCGCCGCGTTCCGCCCGCGCGTGGAAGTCCGCCAGGCGTTTCTCCATCCGTATCTCCAGGTCTACACGAATCTGGCGCCGGGCCTCCACGGCGAATCCAGCCCCTACAACCCGCTGGTGGCCACGAACGTGCAGATCGGCATGGGCCAGAACGTGTCCGCCGCGAACTCCGGGCTGTTCTGCGCGGTCTTTCCCGAACGGCCGGCGACGGGCACCCGGATCTTCGCCCGCGCCTTCAATGCGCCGGATCCGGCCGAGGCGACGTTCTACGCCGACTCCGACGTCGTCGTCGTGGAATCCAACGAAACCTCCGTGGTCTTCACGTTCGGCGCCCTGCGGCCGCTGGATGCCGGCGACGACGACGGCGACGGGCTGGCCAATTCGTGGGAGCAGCTGCTGGGCACCGCCGACCGCTGGACGTCCGACTACGACGGCGACGGCATGAGCGACCTGCACGAAATGCTCGCCGGCACGGCCCTGGACGACGCGACGTCAAAATTGGCCTTCCGCCTGGTCCGGTCCGAGGAGTCCCCGCAGGTGCGCGGCGTCGGCGAGCCGGCCACCCGCGCCGTGCGGGTGAAGTGGCAAGCCGTGCCCGGCAAGACCTATCGCCTCGAGTACGTGCCCCAACTGGCGGCCATCGATCCGGCCACCGGCGAGCCGTACGCGTTCGCGCTCGTGGACGGCGGCGAAGTCACCGCCGGTCCGGGCGAATACGAGATCGACATCCTGGTGCAGGACATTCCCGCGGATATCCCGACCGCCATGTTCCGCGTGAAGCTGGTCGTGCCCGCGCCCTAAGGAGCCCACGTGTACCGGAACCGGACAGCCCAACCCGCCGAATTCGCGAAAGGCGCGAACGGCAGCCCCGTGGCCCGGGGCGCCGCCCCGGCGGGATTTGAATCGAACGGCACCTGGGAAAAAGCATTTTCATGAACCTCCAACTGGACAACCGGCTGATTGATCCGATCGTGGCGGCCGTCACGGCGGACAAGCCCGTGCGCCGGATCTGGCTGTACGGATCGCGAGCCGTCGGGGCGGCGCGCCCCACGTCCGACGTCGATCTGGCTGTCGAAGCCGACAACTGGTCGGACATGGACACGAATTTGGCGCACGACCGGCTGGAGGCGGATGTCCCGACCGTCCTGAAGTTCGACCTGGTGGATTTGAACGCGGTGGCCAAACCCCGTTTCCGGGAAGCCATCCAACGCAACGGGCGATTGATTTATGAAGCCTGACCGAGTCAGCGAATGGCAGTCGGATTTCCGTGCCGCGCTCGCACGTCTGGACGCGGCGCTGGAGCAGGACCCCCGCACCACCGATCTGGTGGTGGACGGGACGATCCAGCGTTTCGAGTTCGCGTTCGAGCTGGCGTGGAAACTGATGCAGGCGCTCTTGAAGGCGCAGGGGCTCGAAGCGCCCTCTCCCCGGGCAGCCATCAAAGAGGCGTTCCGGGTCGGCTGGCTGCCGGACGGCGAGGGCTGGATCGACATGCTGGAAGACCGCAACAAGACCTCCCATTTGTACGACGAGACGGCGGCTCAAACCATCTACGACAAGATCAAACGGCAGCATATCGGTCGCTTGCAGGCGTGGCGGGAACAGGCGGAGAATACCGGGTCATGAAACGGACCGCACAAACAACAAACGCCGCGAAGGGTATCCCTGTTGGCCGGGGCGCCGCACCGGCGGGGACCGGAATGTTTGCCGCAGAGAGCACCACGAGCGCAGAGAACGTCTGCGGGGTTATCTCGGTTTTCGACCCCCGGCCCGGTGGAGACCCGACGCCCTCGTCGGGCATCCGGCACGGAAGCGTGCCGGCTCCAGTCCGAACGGCCTCCAGCGACGTTTTGAAGGGCCATCGGATCGGTTCGATGGCAGGGCGGCCTCGCCGAGGGCGCCGGGCGGTTGCCGGGGTGGTGCGATGAAGACCCCGCGCATCTATCTGGACACGTCGGTGTTCGGCGGCTGCTTCGACGAGGAATTCGCCAAGGAGAGCCTGCGCCTGATCGAGGAAATCAAGGCAGGTCGGTTCATGCTGCTGATTTCCAAAGCGGTCGTTGCGGAAGTGGATCGCGCGCCGGCCGTCGTTCAACAAGTGTTGGCCGATATTCCCGAAGATTGCATCGAGAGATTGGCACCCGAACCGGCCGTACAAGTTCTTATGCAAGCCTATCTGGATGCCCGAATCGTAGGACCGGCGTCCGCCACCGATGCGGAGCACATCGCCGTCGCCACAGTGGCCCGGGCCGACATGATCGTGAGCTGGAATTTCAAGCACATCGTCCACTACGAGAAAATCGAAGGCTATCTATCCGTGAACCGGCAATTGCGGTACGGAGCGATCGGCATTTATTCCCCCAAGGAAGTGGTGGACCATGAAGACTAAAGCTTTCGATTGCGTGAAGATGAAAGAAGAGTGCCAGCGGGCTTGCGAAAAGAGGTATGCGGGCCTGTCCTTTGAAGAGCGACAAAAAAAGATGGAGGAAGACATTCTGGCCAGTCCCATCTTGGGCGATTTTTATCGGAGGACCTTTAAGCCGGGCGGATTGGATGCCGCCGGCAAGCCCGCCGCAGTCGTGGCGGAAGCCGGCACGGGCTATGGCGCGAAGGAGCGGGCAAAATGAGCCGGAACCCAACAGCCGAAACACCGCTTGCCCGCCCGTGGCGGGAATGCGCGAAGGACGCGAAGGAAACCCCTGCAGGCCGGGGCGTTGGCCCGGCGGGGTCGGAAGCCACGATTTCGAGGACGGAAACCATGACGATTTCAGCGACGAAGAACCACGGATCCATCCCCACCCGGGAGAACCGAACCATGAACAAGCTCCAACACCTTTTCGGACGCCGCGTCGGCGCCCGCTGCGCACCGCCGGCGGAGAACGCCCCCGGGCCTAAACGTCGGAATGCTGCAATTCACGGGCTGACCCCTGTGTGGGTTGTGATGGCGTTGGCGACGGGACTGTGGGGGAATTCCCAACGAGCGGAGGCGGCCCTTTCCGAGGGATTCGAATCCGGAATGCCCACCGCTTACAGCACGGGCAGTTACACGCTGGGGTCAGGATCCTGGTACTTTGTGAATGTTATACGTGGAACAACCAAGTATGCGGGTACCTACTCCTGCCAGCTGCGAAGCTCCACCGGGGCGCAAGCCCAAACTCCCACTTTGTCCAGCGGCGTTGGAACCATTTCATTCTGGGTATATTCGAGCACGACGACCGGAGGGCTCCAAGTCAATATTTCAACGGACAACGGCTCCAATTGGAGTGCGGCCCCCGGCTCGCCATTCACCGGATTGGGAACAAGCTGGGCACAGATAAACATCACCGTCAACAATGGCAGCGTGAACAAAGTGCAGTTCTACCGAACGGGCGCGACTATTTCGATCGATGAAGTCGCGATTGCCGACTATGCGGCCGCTTCGGTACCGACGCTGACGACGCCGACGTCGGCGTCGATCACGGCGAACAGCGCGACCTTGGGGGCGACGGTGACGTCGGACGGCGGGGCGGCGCTGTCTTCGCGCGGGACGGTGTGGGGCACCTCGGCGAGTCCGACAGGGAACTTGCTGGCGGAAGGCGGGACTGCGGTGGAAGCATTCTCCCACAGCCGGTCCAGCCTGCCGGTCGACACGTTGATCTACTATCGGGGCTATGCCGTGAACAGCGCGGGTACCGGTTATTCCGCGGACGGATCGTTCCGGACGCTGGCGAACGTGCCCAGCGCGCCAACGGTGGCGGCGGTATCGGCGAGTTCGCTCTCGGTGACGGTGAACGAGAACGGGAACCCATCGACCACGACCTTCGCCATTCAAGAGACCGGCGGCAGTCTTTACGTGCAAGCCGACGGCACGCTGGGGGCTTCGGCCGTATGGCAGGACGACTCGACATGGGGGACGAAGACGGTCACCGGATTGAACGTCAACCAGCAATATACGTTCCAAGTCAAGGCCAAGAACGGAGGCGGGACGGAAACGGCGTTCGGTTCGACGGCCAGCAAGTACACGCTGGCGAACGTGCCGAGCGCGCCGACGGTGAGCAATCCGACGGCAACCTCGCTGGACGTGGCGGTTAACGAGAACTCCAATCCGTCCTCCACCGAGTTCGCGATCAAGGTGACCTATGGCGCGACAACGAAGTACGTGCAGTCGGACGGAACGCTGGGCGACTCGGAGGCGTGGGCGACGGATTCCACCTGGGGCACCAAGACGGTGACGGGGCTGAGTTCCAGCACGGAATACACCTTCTCCGTCGCGGCGCGCAACGGGGACAGCGTGGCCACGACGTACGGCTCGACGGCCAGCGAGACGACCTCGGCAGCGGGGTGCGACTGCGAAGATACGGTGAGCTACGTGCAGCAGACGGGGAACTACAACCAGTTCCGGAACCAGAGCGGCACCGGCGGCTGGTGGAATGAAACGAGCACGGAAATCGGGATGTGGGCGAACGGCAACGGCGGCGACAATGGCGCGGCGGGGTTCCAGACGCTGACGACCAGCGGGGTGGGCAGCGGCACGGCGCGGCCCTTGCAGATCGGCGACGAATTTTCGATCACCACCTACAGCGCCAATAATCCTTGGAACTGGTATGGCATCAGCTTCAACGACAGCACGACCTACAGTTCGTTTTCCGACCTG
Organism: Verrucomicrobia bacterium UBA2281; assembly: GCA_002347655.1. Taxonomy (GTDB): domain Bacteria; phylum Verrucomicrobiota; class Kiritimatiellia; order CAIQIC01; family Lenti-01; genus Lenti-01. Next base: position 54,043 of record DDWR01000055.1, read on the forward strand.
TCCACGGGGCGGCGCATGGCTTGGGAGCTCGGCAGCAGCGGGAATTACTACGTGATTCGCAACGGGGGCAATACCGGCGGCGATGCCGGACCGGGCGCAGACCGGACCTTGAAGGTCAAGCCCACGTCCTCCTCCACCTTCAATGCGACCATTGGCAGCACGACCTACTACGATCTGGAAATGTTGGGCTCCCCTGGCGTAAACGACCGGATCGAGAGCGTCAGCATCTACGTGCAGCAGGACAACGGAAACAAGTACTGGAAAAACGGATCCGTCGCGGACACCGGATCCTTGGAATTCGGCGGCAACAACGGCAGTTCGACGATCGCCGGCCGGATCGCGGACGGGATGGCGGCGGATTGCGTGTCGGGAAGCTGCGCAAACAAGGTGTATAAGATCGGCTCCGGCACGATTACGTTCAGCGATGCGGACAACTCCTATAGCGGCGGCACGCAGATCGAGGCCGGTGTCCTGAAGATTTCGGCGGACGGCAACCTGGGCACGGCGCCGGAGGCCGCCACGGCGGGGCACCTCGTGATCTGGAGCACCGGCACGTTGCAGAGTAGCGCCACGATGACGCTTAACGCGAACCGCGGCATCGCGCTGGGCGACACCGAAGGGCCTTCGATTACCGTTGATTCCGGCACGACGCTGACCTATGGCGGCATCATGACGGGCGCCGCCACGTGGAACAAAAAGGGTGACGGCACGCTGCGGCTGACGGGCACTGCCGGGGCGAACACGGGCATCGCTACGGTGCAAGCGGGCACGCTGCAGATCACGGGCGACCGGGCGCTGGGCGCGGAACCGGGCTCGGCGGGTGAAAAGATCAACATCTGGAGCAGCGGCACGTTCGAGGCGGACGGCACGTTCACGCTGCATGCCAATCGGAGCATCGCGCTGGGTACCGTGGCCGGACCGAAATTCTCCGTCACAAGCGGCAATGTCGTGACGTATAACGGCGCGATCGGCGGGAGCGCGAATTGGTCTAAGGAAAGCGCCGGTACGTTGATCTTGTCCGGAACGAGTTCGGTCAGCGGGAACACGACGGTGAACGCCGGCACGTTGCTGGTGAGCGGCTCGATCGGCAGTTCGGCGATTTCGGTGGCTTCGGGCGCGACGCTGGCGGGTGCCGGCACGGTGGGGGCGATTACCTCGTTGGCCGGTACGGTCAGTCCGGGCAATTCGGCGGGGGCGGCAGGCACGCTGACGGTGAGCGGCGCCGCGGCGCTGGGCGGTGGCGCCTACACCTGCGACATCACGGGCCTGACCAGCACGGATTGCGACAAGATTGCAGCGAGCGGCGCGGTGGCGGCGGGGGCGGCCCTGACGATCAACCTTCCGACCTCGGCACCGAGCGGATTCGACCAGTGGAGTTCCTACAGTTGGACGATCATGAGCGGCAGTTCCGCCAGTGCGGCGAACATGAGCATCGGAACGAAGTGGGCCGCGGACGGCACTTTTGGGGTGTCGGCCAGCGGCAACACCATCGTGGTGACCTATGCACCGCCCGTCCCGGCGCAGCCGGGGACGATCACGGGCGACGCGACGGTCTGTTCGGGCGCGAGCGGCAAGACCTATACGATCGACGCGGTGACGGGCGCGTCGGGCTACACCTGGACGGTGCCGACGGGCGCCTCGATCACGGCGGGCGACGGCACGGTTTCGATCACGGTGACCTTCGGCTCCACGGCCGGCAACGTGACGGTGACGGCCGACAATGCGTCCGGCAGCAGTTCGGCCAGCACCAAGGCCATCGCGATCAACACCGTTCCGGCCCAGCCCGGGACGATCACGGGCGACGCGACGGTCTGCGCGGGCGACACCGGCGTGACCTATTCGATTTCGGCGGTCAGCGGCGCGACGGGCTACACCTGGAGCGTGCCCAGCGGCGCCTCGATCACGGCCGGGCAGAACACCACGGAAATCACGGTGACCTTCGGCTCCAGCTCCGGCGACGTCTCGGTGACGGCCGACAACGATTGCGGCTCCGGCACCGCCCGCACCTTGGCCGTGACCGTCAATTCCGCGCCTGCCGCGCCGACGGTGTCGGAAGAGACGAGCGTCACCTCCTCCGGCTTCACCGCCAACTGGGAGGCGTCTTCCGGCGCCACCGAGTACCGGCTGGACGTGGCGACGGACACGGGTGGCGGAAGCGGCGGGCTGTTTATTTCGGAGGTGACCGATCCGCTTGACGTGGCCAATGCCAAATACGTCGAGCTGTACAATGCGACGGGTTCAGCCATCGATTTCAGCACGGCCACTTGGTACATCAGTCGTCAGGCCAACGGCGGGTCCTGGGCCCATGTGCAGCTGACCGGCACGATCGCGGCCGGGGGCACGTACGTCGTGGCCTACAATCAATCCTCCTATGAATCGTCCTTCTCGGACGTGGCCGACATCTACAACGGAAATATTTCCGGCAACGGCGACGACGGATATTTTCTCTGCTCCGGCGGCGGCTACGGCGCAGGGGGGACGCTGGTTGATTCCTACGGCGTCATCGACCAGGACGGCACGGGCTATGCGTGGGAATACACGGACAGCAAGGCGGTGAGAAAGTCGGACGTGATCTCGCCCAACTCCACCTGGACGTCTTCCGAGTGGACGATTACCGGTTCGGCCAACGTCTCGAGCATGGATCCGCATTCGCACACGGTGAGCGGCGGTTCGCCGACCTACGTGTCGGGCTGGGAAGACGTGGACGTGGACAACGTGCTGACCTATCCGGTGACGGGGCTGGATTCGAGCTCGACGTACTACTACCGGGTGCGGGCGGTGAACGCGTGCGGAACGAGCGCGAGTTCGGATTTCGAAGAAGTGACGACGAGCGCGGGGACGCCGAGCATCGCGCTGGCGGACAACGGGACGCAGATCGCGGCGGGGAACGTGGCGGCGGGGACCACCAGCCACGTGCTGCACAAGTTCAAGCTGACGGTGACGGTGGCGGCGGCGGAACTGAACGAATTGGCCATTTCCGTCGGCGGCACCTACGGGGCCTCCGATCTGACGAACCTGAAACTGTGGTATTCCGCCGACGACACGTTCGGGAGCGACACGGCGATCGACACGCTGTCGTCGCCGGGCGCGGCGGGGACCAAGACGTTCACCGGGCTGACTCAGGCGCTGCCGCTGGGCGACCATTATTTCTTCATCACGGCGGACATCGCCTCCACGGCGGCAGCGGGCAAGACGATCGACGTCGGGGCGATCGCCAACACCGCGATCACCTATGCCTCGGGCAACGAGACCGGCGGACCGACGACGGCGGGCGGGGCGCAGACGATCACCTCGGCGGTGACGATCAGCCTGCATGCCAACTCCCCGGCGGCGGGCTATATCGACGCCGGCGCGGCCAACGCGGTGTTGTTCGGCTTCACGCTGACGCCGGCCTCGGGCAGCTTCGACTTCACGGGGCTGGTGGTGGATATCGCCGGGTCGGCGACCAGCGGCGACCTGAGCAACTTCGAGATCGTGTACGACGCGGACGGCGACGGCGTCTTCGACGGCGGCGAAAGCGTGGTGTCGGACACCAAGGCCATCGGCGCGACGATCACGTTCGTCATGAGCGGCCAGACGGGCATTTCGGCCGCGCGGAACTATCTGTTGATCGCGGACGTGGCGGCCGCGCCGACGGCGGGCCGGACGATCACGGCGAGCCTCGATACCGCCGACGTGACGACGACGGGCACGGAGAGCGGCGATGCGGACGGCGCGCAGCAGACGATCCGGACGGCGCCGATCCTGACCTCGCCGACGGCGACGGCCATCGGCCAGACGGCGGCGACGCTGGGCGCAACCTTGTCGGCGAACGGCGGGGCGACGGTGAGCGACTACGGCGTGGTGTGGAATACGGCGGGCGCGCCGACGACGGCCGACAACAAGGTGCAGGAGAGCACCACCGAACCGTCCATGCCCGAGGTCTACACGGTGGATGAAACGACCTTGAGCCAAGGCACGAAGATCTACTACCGCGGCTACGCGATCAACGACGTCGGCACGGCCTATTCGGCGCAGGGCAGCTTCTACACGGAACCGGGCCAGGTCAGCAACGTGCAGTTCGCCAACGTGACGGCGACGGGGATGCGCATCACCTGGACGGCGGGCACGGACAGCGACGGCGCGATCGTCGTGGTGCGGGCGTCGAGCGCGGTGGCAGACGACCCGACGGACGGCACGGAGCATTCGGCCAGCACGACCTTCGCCAGCGGCGCGAACCTGGGCAACAGCAGCTACGTGGTGTTCCGCGGCGACGATACGACGCCGCAGGTGGACGTGACCGGGCTGACGGCCGGCACGACCTACCACGTGGCGGTCTATGCCTACAAGGGCTCGGGCGCGGACAGCGGCGCCGACCTCGGCATCAACTACAGGCAAACGAGCCCGGCGACGAGCAGCCGGAGCACGCTGGCGGCGGAGCCGACCACGCACTCTTCGAGCCTGTCGTTCTCGAACGTCGGGGCCTACTCGATGGACCTGAGCTGGACGGGCGGCAACGGCGCAAACCGCATCGTGGTGGTGAAGGCGGGCGGGGCCACGAGCTGGGAACCGACGGACGGGACGGCGCCGACGGGCGCCAGCGCGGACTTCTCCGCAGCCGCGGACCAGGGCAGCGGCAACAAGATCTGCTACGACGACAGCGGCAGCAGCTTCACGCTGAGCGGGTTGGATCCGGAGACGACCTACCACGTCACGATCTTCGAATACAACGGTTCCGGCACCGAGGTGAACTATTATCTCGGCGGCACGCCGCTGACCGGCAGCGAAACGACGACGGAGGCCGCCTGCACGCCGGACCAGGTGACCCTGATCCAGCAGACCAACTACTACTGGGACATCTGGAGCAGCGAAGGCGGCACGTTCAACAACGGCGGGACGGAAGTGGGCCAGTGGGCGCACGACGACAACACCGGCTTGCCGCGGCAGACCGTGGCCTGGCGGGCGTTCAACACCAGCGGCAACGGCGCCGGCGACGCCCGGGCGCTGGAGCCGGGCGACCGGTTCCGGATCAGCGTGTGGGGCTATTCGCCGTCGGGCATCCTGGGCATGTCGCTGAACGACGGGGCGGCCACGGGGTCGTGGGCCAACCGCCACAGCAACACCCGCGGCTACCTCGAATGCGGCAACGGCAACGGCGATCTGTACGTGACGGACGCCAACGGCGCGTCGAGCTGGTCGGGCATCCGGCCCTGGAACACGACGATCACCATGGAATTCCACGTCTTGTCTTCCAAGGAATTCACGGCGAACATCGTGGGGCAGACGCCCTACTATGACCGGTCGATGCTGAACAGCCCGGGCGACAACGACCGGATCGACGGCTTCTCGATCTACTACCACGACGACTGGGCCGACAGCGCGCGCCGGGACGCCTACTGGAAGCAGGAGACGACGGTCACGAATCTGGGCTACGTGGAATTCGGCGCGGACGGCGGCACGCGGACGATCTACGGCAAGATCACGGACGGCACGGATCCGCACTGCACGGAGGTTCCCAGCCCGAACTTCCTGAAGAAGTCGGGGGCGGGGACGATCACCCTGGCCAACGCAAACAACACCTATACCTTATATACCGACGTCGCGGGCGGCACCTTGAGCATCGCGGAAGACGGCATGCTGGGCACGGCGCCGGCGACGGAATCGCCGTTCCATCTGCGCTTCTCGGGCGCCGGGGCGGCGCTGGTGGGGTCGGACACCTTCACGCTGAACGCCAACCGCGGCATCATCTTGTCGAACTGGATGTACTGGGGCGTGGCCGACACCAAGGTCGTGACCTACAACGGCGCGATCAGCGACGGGGCCGGGTCCTACCACATCGTGAAGAACCAGGGCGGCGAGCTGGTCCTGGGCGGGAACAACGCCTACGACGGAGGCACCTATGTCGATGCGGGCACCCTGACGCTGAACGACGCGGATGCGGCGGGCACCGGCGGCATCTACGTCGGCATGGAGTCGGGCAGTTTGGCGGCGGCCTTGAATCTGGGCGCGGCGATTTCGCTGGGCAACGCCACGACGATCCGCTCGGGCAGCTCCGGCGTCAAGACGATCAAGGCGACGGAAACGGCGGCGCTGGGCGGCAGCCTGGCGATCGCCGAGACGACCGACGACCGGTTCGCGATCGACGTGGCCAGCGGCAAGACCCTGACGGTGAACGGGACCGTCACCGGCGACAGCGACGGCGGCAAGATCACCAAGACGGGCGCGGGGACGTTGGTCTTCACGGATACGAACACGCACGACAAGAAGGTGCAGATCAACGCCGGCACGGTGAGCGTTTCCGCTTCGCGCAACCTGGGCGCAGATCCGGGCGGCGCCTATACCAACAAGATCCTGCTGAACGGCGGCACGCTGTCCGCGGACGCGACCTTCACGCTGAACGCCAACTACGGCATCGCGCTGCACCCGAACAACGGCTTCCTTGCCGTGACCGACGGCTATACCCTGACCTACGGCGGCGCGATCACCGGCGAGGGTGGCTTGGGCAAGACCGGCACGGGCACCTTGCTGCTGACGGGGGCCAATACCTTCGCCGGGGCGCTGACGAACTCCGCCGGCACGATCCAGATCGGCAACAACGGCACCGCGGGCTCCGTTTCGGCCAACATCGTCAACAACGCGGCCTTGGTTTGGCACCGGTCGGACGACGTGACCTATTCCGCCCAGCTTTCGGGCACGGGCACGCTGACGAAGAACGGGGCGGGCACGCTGACGCTCTCTGGAAACAACGGCATGAGCGGCAACACGACGGTCAGTGCGGGCACGCTGCTGGTGAGCGGGTCGCTGGCGAACTCGGCGGTTTCGGTCTCGTCGGGCGCGTTTTTGATGGGCGACGGTCCGGTGGGCGCGCTGGCGGTGACGGGCACGGTGGACCCGGGCAATTCGGCGGCCGCGCGGACCACGCTGGTCTGCAGCTCGCTGGCGCTGAACGACGGCGGCGCGATGCGCGTGGACATTTCGAACGTATCCGGCACGGCCGGAACGGAATGGGATTTGATTTCCGCCACGGGCGCGATCGCGGCGAACGCCAGCGGCACCTTCACCATCCAGCTCTACGGCACGCCGACGGGCTTCAGCTCGGCCGCGATCTACTCGTGGAAGATCATGGGCGGGGCGTCGGTTTCGGACTTCTCGGCCAGCCGGTTCGCGGTGGACACGAACAACTTCCTGTCCGCGACGGCCGGCGGCGCGTTTGCCGTGGCGCAGGACGGCAACGACCTCCTCCTGACCTTCACGCCGGGCGTGCCGGATGCGCCGATCTCGCTCACCGCCACGGCGACCGCCGCGGACACCGTGTCCCTGTCGTTCGAGAAGAACGCGGACGGCGATCCGGTCATCATCGTCTACAACCTGACGGGCACCTTCGAAGACCCGCCGGAAGACGATCTGCCGGACGTGGGCGATTCCTTCGGCGGCGGCACGGTGGTCTACGTGGGCGGCACCTCGCCGCAAAACCACGTGGGGCTGGTCGGCTGCGAGACCTACTACTACATGGCCTGGTCGTACAACGGGCCGGTCTATTCCGCCACGGGCGCGGACGACGACGCCACGACCCCGACCCCCGCCGCGCCCGAGGTCCTCGAGGCGACGGGCATCGGCCCCGACAGCTTCACCGCCAACTGGGAGGCTTCCGCCGGCGCCCTGGAATACCGGCTGGACGTGATGACGAGTCTCGGCGAAGAAGGCGGGGCAACCGACCTGTTCTTCTCCGAATACATCGAAGGCAGCGCCAGCGAAAAATACATCGAAATCTTCAACGGGACCGGCGAAAGCGTCGATCTGTCCGGTTATTCTTTGTTGCTGTTTGCCAATGGAGCGTCCAGTCCAACCGCCAGCAATTTGCTGTCGGGCACGTTGGCCGACGGTGCTACGGTCGTATACCGGAATTCCAGCGCTTCGAACACGAGTTTCACCGCCTTGAGCGCCGTCAATTGGAATGGCGACGACTCCATCGCGCTGTGGAAGCGGTCGACGGAAACCTACGTGGATATATTCGGAAGCATCGGCCACGATCCTGGATCGGCATGGACCAGCGGGTCTTACAGCACCGCGGACAAGACCTTGATTCGGAATCCGACGGTAACGGCGGGCTTGACCAGCAATCCGGCAACCGATTTCCCGACCTTAAGTACGGAATGGACCTTGTTGCCTCTCAATATCATTACGAATTTGGGAGACCACGTGTTTTCGGGCGGCAGCACGCCGCCGGCCTACGTGACGGGCTACGAAGACCTGGACGTGGGCGACGTGACGGATTATCTGGTGGAGGACCTGGATCCGGCGACGACGTACTACTACGTGGTGCGGGCGGTGGGCGCGGGGAACTGCGAAAGCGACGATTCGGACGCGGAGGAAGTGCTGACCTTGCCGCCGACGCCGACGGTGGTGCTGGCGGACAACGGGACGCAGATCGCGGCCGGGAACGTGATGCAGGGGGCGACGGCGCACGTCCTGCACACGTTCAGCCTGGCGGCGACCGATGCGGCCGCGACGCTGACGGGCGTGAGCTTCACGACCGCGGGAACCTACGACGCCGCGGACATCGACAACTTCCGGGTCTGGTATTCGGCGGACAACTCGTTCGATTCCGGCACCGACACGTCGCTGGGCTCGATCTCGAGCAGCTTGGGGACGGGTTCGCATTCGCTGTCCTCCCTGAGCCAAGCCATCGCCGAGGATGCGACGGGCTACTTCTTCATCACGGCGGACTTCGACGGGGCGGCGACGATCGGCCACACGATCAACGTGGCCGCGGTCACGACCAACGACCTGACGTTCACCTCGGCGGACAAGAGCGGCTCGACGACGGCCGGCGGGACGCAGACGATCGTCTCGGGCATTCCGTCCTACGTGATGCGCCGCACCGGATTCGAGGGGACGACGGCCGACAGCTGGTCGTGGACGTCCACCGGCAACGCCGAGCTGGGGCCGCGGACGGACGACGTGACCGGCAAGACGGGCGACTATTCCCTGATGCTGCGAGGCTCGCAGTCCGGCAACGAGGATCCGACGATCCTGTTCGACAACGTGACGCTGCCGGCCAGCGCCGAGAACATCGAGCTGTCGGTGAGCTATGCGGCGGCGGGGCCGGACGCGAACGACGACCTGTTCCTCGACGTGTCGTACGACAACGGATCGACGTGGGAGACGCCGATCCAGCTCGTGGACGGCTACAACAACTATAGCCTGAGCTTCGGGGCGACGGACGTCGCCGACCGGACGCCGACGCTGGCGAATCCGTACGTGCTGTCCATTCCGGACGACACGACGCAGGTGCGGGTGCGGATCCGCTACGACGAAGCGACGGGCAACGACAACCGGTATGACCGCTTCTATATCGACGAGGTCAAGCTCGTGGCGGGCAGCGATCTGCCGACGGTGAGCTGGGCCACGGCGCGGACGGTGACGAACGAGGACTACACGACCACGTTCAACATCCCGGTGACGATTTCGCAGGCGGCGGACGCGACGGTGCGGGTGGCGATCGCCGGGACGGCGCTGCCGGGCGGGACCGACTTCACGGCGACGACCACGAACCTGGTGTTCACCTCGGGCGGGGGGACGACGGCGAACCTGCAGATCGCGATCAACGACGACACGGCGGCGGAAGGCGTGGAAACGGTGCGCTTCACGCTGGTCCTGCCGGAGGGCGCCAAGATCGTCGGGCCGGACGTGCACACCTTGTTCATCCGCGACGACGACGCGTTCACGATCGCGACGGCCAACCTGGTGAGCGGGACGGTGCAAGTCGGCGGCGCGACGGCCTACGACGACCCCGGCCAGCGGCTGCTGAAGGCGCTGCTGCCGGACGTCGTGGCGATCCAGGAATGGGTGGTCACCAACAGCATCGCCAACTTCGTTTCGGAGAACTTCGGCGACGAATACGACTACTACGTCGAGCCGGAGGGCGACGCCAATCCGATCCCGAACGGCATCATCAGCCGCTGGGAAATCCTGGCCAGCGGGCAGTGGCTGGACTACGACGTGGGTTCGCGCGACTTCGTCTGGGCGAAGATCGACCTGCCCGGCGCCACGGACCTGAACCTGGTCAACGTGCATCTCAAGGCCGGCGACACGGCCTCCGACGTCGCGGACCGCGAAGCCCAGGCCCGGGCGCTGACCAACTACATCGCGAACGCCGGCTTCGACGCGGGCGACTATCTGGCGATCGCGGGCGACCTGAACCAGTCCAACCGCACGGACGAAGCCGTGCTGACGATCCTGGGCACTCTCGTGAGCGACGCGCACAAGCCCAAGACCAAGGCCGGCAGCGAAAACACGAATCCGGGCGATTCGCGGCCGTACGACTACGTGCTGCCGAGCGCCCTGCTGGAGTTCCAGCACGTGGGGATGAGCTACAACGGCACGTCGTTCGCGGACGGCTTCATCTTCGACTCGCGCGAATGGGGCGATCACCAGTATCCGGCGCTCGGTTCCGATTCCGAGGCGCAGAACCTGACGCACCGGCCGGTGCTGAAGGTCTTCACGCTGGGCGAAATCGTGGCGCCGCCGGCCTCGCTGACGGCGACGGCGGTGAGCGCGACGCAGATCAACCTGGCGTTCCAGACGAACGCGGCGGGCAACACCATCGTCATCGTGTTCAACGAGACCGGCAGCTTCACGACGCCGTCGGGCGCGGCGCCGAGCGTGGACGACACCTTCGCCGGCGGCACGGCGATCTACGTCGGCACGGGCTCGAGCTTCAGCCATACCGGGCTGTACGCCTGCACGGAATATTTCTACCAGGCCTGGTCGGTTTCCGGTTCGGACGTCTGGTCTTCGGGCATCGGCGATTCCGCCGAGACGGATCCGCCCTCCGCGCCCGCCGGGCTCTTTGCCAATCCGACGAACGGCACCAGTTTCGGCGCCAACTGGACGGCGGTGGGCGGAGCGACCGGCTACCGCATCGACGTCAGCACGAGCGAAGACTTCTCCGGCGGCGGCGGCGGCGGCGGCGTGATCATCTCGAAGGTCTGCGATCCGCAATACGGCGAGGGTTCGAATTCCTTCGTCCAGATCTACAACACCAGCGGAACCTCCATCGACCTGACGGGGTGGAAGGTGGTCACCGTCGAAAACGGGTCCGAACACGCGACCTGCAACCTGTCCGGAACGATCGAGTCGGGCGCCAGCCTGGCCATCGGCGAAACGGATTCGGCGTTCGCGGCGGATCTGGACTTCGTCGACGACTACTTCCAGACCGGCGACAGCTTCAACGGCGGCAGCGACGACGGCGCCCGGCTGTACAACGGGGCGACGCTGGTCGACGTGGCCGTCGGCCTGTCCTTCGCCGACAAGGCGCTGGTGCGGGCGGCGACGGTGCTGGAACCGACGACGACCTTCGATTCCGGCGAATGGTCGGCGGTGTCGGTCGCCGACATTTCCAACACGGGCGGCGGCGCGGGCGACGTGACGGCGTTCACGTCGGACTATCCGAGCGGTGGCGGGGGCTACGTCTCCGGCTTCGAGAACCTGTACGTGGCCGGGACGAACGTGTCGGTGACGGGGCTGGAAGAGGACACGGCGTACTTCTACCGGGTGGCGGCCGAGGGCGGAACGTGCACGAGCGCCTATTCGACGGTGGCCGGTGTGACGACGCGGGTCACCTCGGTGTCGGCGCCGACGGGCTTCAGCGCGACGCCGACGGGGCCGACGGAGATCAGCGTGGCGTTCACGCCGAACGCGGCCACCGATCCGGTGGTGATCGTGTGGAACACGACGGGCTACGACGACTTCGAGGTTCCGTCCGGCGCGCCGGCGGCGGTGGGCAACGCGTTCGCGGGCGGGACGGTCCTCTACAACGGGACCGGTTCGCCGCAGACGCACTCGGGCCTGGATGCCTGCACGGTCTACTACTACCGGGCCTGGTCGTACAATTCCCTGTCCGACACGCCCTGGTCCACGGCGGTCGAAGACGACGCGGAAACGCCGGCGCCGGCGGCCCCGACGCTGGTCTACGCGAGCGACACGAACTACACGGACTTCGTGGCGGAGTGGCTGGCTTCGGCAGATGCCACGGGCTACTACCTCGACGTCAGCGAAAGCCCGACCTTCAGCGCGTCGGGCGGGGACAGTACGCGGTTGGTGGTGGCCAGCAACGCGGCGGCCGGCCCGGCGGCCATCACCAACGACTGGTCCGGATACGACCTGACGGGGTCCACCTACGTGGCGATGATCAAGCCCACTTCGGTCGTCACCTCGCCGGCCTTCTCGACGGTGAACTTCACCAACCTGACGGTGGATTATCGCGCGCGCACCTACGGCGGCGTCAATGCGACCTACAACCTCGTCACGGTCTCCATCTCGACCAACGACGGGGCCTCCTGGATCGTGATGGGCACGGGCTTGCCGACGAGCACCACGCTGTCCGCCCGGCCGACGCTGACCAACACGACGGATCTGGGCCATGCCCAGACCCGGATCCGCTGGCAGACGCTGGGCGCCAGCGGGACCATCGGCGCGGGCATCGACCAGCTGGTGGTGCAGGGCTGGCAGACCAGCGGCGGTTCGGGCGCCTACGTCGAAGGCTACGAAAACCTCTACGTGGCGGGCACGAACGTGGCGGTGGAAGGCTTGGCGGAGCTGACGACCTACTACTTCCGCGTGCGCGCGACGGCCGGCGTGGGCTGCACCAGCGAAAACTCGGAAACGGGCAGCGTGACGACGCTGACGGGATCGCCCTATCCGCCGTCCAGCCTGACGGCGACGGACGGAGACCATCTGGATCGGGTGGCGCTGCTCTGGAACAACGTGGACGACGAAACGGGCTACACGGTCTTCCGGAACAACTTGAACCTGCCGGCGGGCGCGACGATCATCGGCCAGACCGCGGCCAACGACACGGGCTTCGACGACACGACGGCCACGCCGGGCCAGATCTACTACTACTGGGTCTCCGCCTCCAACGCCATCGGGTCGAGCGCCAAGAGCACGGTGGACACCGGCTACCGGCGGGTGGCGCCGCCGACGGACGTGGCGGCGACGGACGGGACCTCGGTGGACAACGTGGGCGTGACCTGGACGGCGGCGGCCGGGGCCACGTCGTACAAGATCTTCCGCGATACCGATTCCGATCCGACGGGCGCGGCGGATCTCGGCACGCTCAGCAGCGGCTACCTCGACACGACGGCGGTGCCGGGCCAGCTGTACTGGTATTGGGTGATGTCGGCGGCCAGCTCGAGCAGCAGCACGAGCAATTGGAGCACGGCGGACACCGGCTTCCGGAAGCTGGCGACGGTGCCGGGGCTGTCCGCCAGCTACGATCTGTACAACGACCGGATCGAGGTGGACTGGACGGACGTGACGGGCGAAACGGGCTACGGCGTCTGGCGCAATACCGTCAACGACTCGTCCACCGCCACGTTCCTGGGCACGGCCGCGGCGAACGACACGGGCTACGACGACTACACCGGCGCCGGCGGCACCGAGTACTTCTACTGGGTGACGGCCACGAACACCACCAGCGCGAGCATGGGCGCCTTCCAGGCGAACGGCGAGCTGGGCCGCATGCTGGATCCGAACCTGCCCATCGTGATCACGGACGATCCCACCTTCATCACGTCCGGCGGCGCCAACGCCGGCGGCAACGTCATCAACGAAGGCTCCACCGAAGTGACGGAACGCGGCGTGGTGTGGGGCACGAGCCAGAACCCGACGACGGCCGACGGCATCGATACCCACGCCGACGGCGGGCCGGGCGCGTTCACCAACTACATCTCGGGCCTGGTCGCGGGCGAGACCTACTACGTCCGCGCCTACGCGGTGAACGGCGGGGGCACGGTCTACGGCGCGCAGAAGAGCTTCCAGACGCCGTGCTTCGCCGGCGCGGTCACGGGCCTCTTCGTCAACCCGACCAACGGGCTGGACTTCACGGCGCAGTGGGCCGAGATGCCGGGCGCGACGGGCTACCGCCTCGACGTCAGCACCAACCAATACTTCGTGGAGGGCAGCAGCGTCGCCGAAGTGATCGCGGAAGACTTCGCCGGATTCACGGTGCTCAACGGCACGACCGACCGCAGCGGCACGCTGAACACCTATCTGGCGACGCCGGGCTGGACGGGCGTCGCGGTCTACGAAAACGCCGGCGAGGCCAAGATGGGCAGCAGCTCGGTGGCGGGCATCCTGGACTCGCCGGAGCTGGACCTCTCGGCGAACGGCGGCCAGGCGACGCTCACCTTCGACGCCCGCCGCTACGGCACCGACACGCCCACGATCTACGTGGCCGTTTCGCACGACGGCGTGAACTACTACCAGTCGGGCAGCAGCTACGTCCTGACCAACGACATGCTGACCTACACCAACCAGATCACCAACGGCACCGCCTCGTGCCGGGTCCGCATCACGGCCACCGCTTCCAGCAACAAGCGGTTCTATCTGGACAACTGGAAGATCGAGCAAGGCTCCGGCGAGCCGTCGTTCCTGCCGGGCTACTCGAACCTGGCCGTGGCCGGCACGAGCCAGTTCGTGGACGGCCTGGAAACCAACTCGTGGTACTACTTCCGGGTGCGGGCGGAAGGCGTCGGCAGCTGCGTCAGCGACATTTCCGCGACCCAGCCGATCCAGACGCGCGACCTGTCGCCGCAGGGGCCCGACAACGTGCAGGCCTCGGACGGCACCTTCACCGACCGCGTCCAGATCACCTGGAACGCGGTGAACGTCGCCTCGAACTACGCGATCTACCGGAACGCCAGCGACAGCACGTTCGGCGAAGCCGTCTATCTGGACACGGTGGACAAGGACACCTTGGTCTACAACGACGTGACCGCGGCGGCGGGGCAGGGCTATTGGTACTGGGTGGTGGCGTCGAACGAATTCGGCTGGGCCGAAAGCCTCGACGACGTCGGCTGGCGCGGCATGGCCACCGTGGAGGACGTGTCGGCTTCGGACGGCGCCCACGTCGACCGGGTGGCCGTGACCTGGGCGGATCTGGACGGCGGCGAGACCGGCTACGCCATCTGGCGGTCCACCACCGGCTCCACCAACGACGCGGAATGCGTCGGCGGCGCCGATGCGGACGACGAGAGCTTCGACGACGAGCTGGCCGTGCCCGGCCAGCAGTACTGGTACTGGGTGCGGACCACCAATTCCACCAGCGGCGGCATGGGCCAGTGGGGCGACAACGACCCCGGCTACCGGAAACTGGCCGTCGTGGCCGACCTGCAGGCCAGCTTCAATACCTTCGACGACCGGATCCAGATCACGTGGACGGACAGCGAGGGCGAGACGGGCTATTCCCTGTGGCGCAACACGGTGGACAATTCCGCCACCGCGGAATGGATCGAAGACCTCGATCCCAACACGGCCTCCTTCGACGACTACGATGCCGTCACCAGCACGCCGTACTACTATTGGGTCCGGGCGACGAACGACACCAGCGAAACCCAGAGCGACTTCCAGGCGAACGGCGCGCTGGGCCGCCGCGCCCAGACGCCGCCGGTCGTGACCACCCTGCCGATCAGCAACAACGTCCTCGGATCCGCCATGAGCGGCGGCGACGTGCTCGACCAAGGCGGCTCGGCCATCACCAACCGCGGCCTGACGTGGAACACGACGGGCGATCCGACCATCCTGGACAGCCACGTCCAGGCCGGGGCCGGCGCCGGCCTGGGCACCTATTCCGCGACGGTCAGCCCGACCGTCGGCGGCCTGACCTACTACGTGCGGGCCTATGCGCAGAACGCGGAGCGCATCGCCTACGGGCAGGTGGTCTCGTTCGTGGCCGAGTGCATGGAAGACCTCCCGGCCACTTTGGCGGCCAGCGACGTCGCCTCGACGGCCTTCATCGCCAACTGGACCGCGGTGGACGGCGCGCTGAGCTACCGGCTCGACGTCAGCACGAACGCGACCTTCCTGGGCGGCTACGACGCCAACGTGGCCGCGTACCACAACGGAACGCTGGGCGAGGGCACCGGCGGCACCTGGCTCGAGACGAACGTCCTGCAGTCGGCCGGCTACGTCGCGCTGCGCACGAACACCGCCGCGCTGGCCACCCCGGCCATCGACTTCGACGCCGGCAGCGGCGAGGCGCTGTCCTTCCGCGCCCGCATCTTCGGCGGCGGCGGCAACGGCGACTTCCGCAACCGCATCACCGTGTCCATCTCGACGAACAACGGGACCTCCTGGACCAACGTGGGCACGCGGACGCCGATGAACACGACCCTGACGGCGATGGAGCCGTTCGACCTGAGCGCCTACAACGGCACCCTGGTGAAGGTGCGCCTGCAGACGCTCCAGGCGTCGCTGGGCGTGGGCGCGGGCGTGGTGGACGTGGCGGTGACGAACCTGCTCGATCCGCGCGGCGTCTTCCTCGGCGGCTATTCGAACCGGACCGTCGGCGGCACGTCCCAGATGGTGACCAACCTGTTCCCGGAAACCATCTACTACTACCGCGTGCGCGCGTACGCGTCCGCCAGTTGCACCAGCGGCAATTCGGACGTCCGGACGGTCGAAACGATGGCCTACGAATCCGTCTGGGACGGCGGCGGCGGCAACAACCGCAACTGGACCACGGCCGCCAACTGGGAGGGCGACGCCTTGCCGGCGACGAACGCCACGGTCTTCTTCTATTCCGCCATCAACGGCACCAGCGCGGCGATCGACCTGGACGGCAACCAGACCGTCAAGGCCGTGCGGTTCATGGACGGCGCGGCGGCGAACGTGAACATCCGCAGCAACGTGCTGACGGTCTTCTCCGGCGGCATCGGCGTGGGCGCGGGCGCCACGGGCGATCTCGCCATCCAGTCCGAACTCATCGCGGCGGCGAACCAAACCTGGACCAACGCGTCCACGCGGGACTTCACGATCGCCGGCGCGGTGGCCGGCGCGGGCGCCCTTGCCAAGCGCGGCGAGGGCCGGATCGTCCTGACCAGCCACAACAGCACCTTCACGGGCGGAATGGCGATCAACGAGGGCGCGCTGCAGATCCGCGGCACCAATGCCCTCGGCACGACCTCCGCGGGCACGACCGTGGCCGACGGCGCGACGCTGGAACTGCACGGCGGCGGCAACGCGGTGGACTACGCGGCCGAGCCGCTGACCCTGACCGGCTCCGGCGTGTCCGGCGGCGGCGCGCTGCGGTTCGTCCAGAACAACGTGGACTACAAGGGCGCGATCACCCTCGCGGGCGACGCGCGCATCCAGGCCGCCAGCAATTCGCCGGTCGTCAGCGGCGCCATCGCCATCGGCGCGAACACGCTGGCCGTGGGCGTTCCGGCCGACGCGACCGAACTGCGGTTGGGCGGGGCCCTCTCCGGCACCCGGGACGCCGACGGCGAATACGCCGTCGTCAAGGACGGTTCCAGCCGCCTGACCCTGACGGGCAACAACCTGAACCTGCTCGGCCGGTTCCACTTCCAGGCGGGCGAAATCCGCATCGGCAACGCCAACGCCCTGGGCCAGGTCGGCCTGCTGGTCTTCGGCAACAACACGGTGATGAAGTCCTCCAGCGTGGCGGACTACGATATTTCGCGGCCCGTCCTGCTCCAGGGCAACGTGTCCTTGGGCGAAGTCACCACCCGGACCGGCACGCTGAACTTCGGCGGCGACGTCGATCTGGGCGGCGCCACGCGCACCGTCGCCGTCAGCAACCCCGTGACGAAGTGGGTGGAATTCGCCGGCCACGTCTCCAACGGCAACCTGACCAAGGCGGGCCCGGGCCTGCTGGTCCTGAGCGGCACCGTCGCCGACGGCGTGGGCCTGGCGGTGTCCATGGGCACCCTGCAGGGCACCACCGACAACATCAAGGGCGACATCCTCAACAACGGCGAAGTCGTCTTCTGGCAGAACGACGACGGGACCTACGCCGGCAACATGTCCGGTTCCGGTTCGGTCGAGAAGAACGGCTCGGGCCAAGTGACCTTGACCGGCACCAGCACGCACAGCGGCATCACGATGATCAACGAAGGCAACGTGGTCATGAACGGCACCGCCGCCAGTTCCGCCTACGTGGTCGGAACTTCCGGCCGCCTGACCGGCACCGGCACCGTCGGCGACCTCCTGATCAGCGGCCGGGTGGCGCCGGGTTCGTCTCCGGGAACCCTGTACGCCTCGAACGTCGTGATGTCCGGCGGCGGCGTCTACGAATTCGAAATCGCCGACGTGGCCGGCACGACGCCGGGCGTGGATTGGGACGTGATCGTGGCGTCGGGCGGGGTCACCGTGAACGCCACGGAAGGCGATCCGTTCCGGGTGGAAGTCTCGGGCAACGCCCCGGGCTTCGACCCCACCGAGCCCTTCTCCTGGAAGATCGTCGATTCGGCCTTGCCGGTGACCGGCTATTCGTCGCGCAAGTTCTCCGTGACCCACGCCAACTTCACCAACGAAAACATGGCGGGCGGTTCCTTCATGGTCGGCATCGACGGCGACGGCGACCTGGCCATCATGTTCCAGATCCCGGGCCTTTCGGTGCGTGGCACCAACGGCGCCGAAATCGCCATGGGCGACGCGACGCCGGATCCGGCGGACGGCACGGACTTCGGCCTGCAGTCGGTGAACGCCACCTTCCTGCAGACCTTCTCGATCACCAACACCGGCCTGGCGCCGGTGGAGATCTCGCCGGTCGCGATCGACGACGCCACGGGCTTCTTCACGGTGTCCAATCAGGCGCCGCCGACGATCGCCTCCGGCGGCGTGGGCTATTTCACGATCGCCTATGCTCCGACCACCACCGGCACGAACACGGCCACGGTCTACGTGACCAACAACGTGGATGGCCAGTCGCCCTGGACGTTCGATCTGCGGGCCGTGGCGGGCATCGGCGCGCCGTCGAACCTGGTCGTCGAGGCGTATCTCCATGAAATGGTGAAGATCGACTGGGTCAAGAGCGCGTCGGACGTCCTCCTGCTGCACCGCGCGGGCGCCGATTTGACCGGCGGGCCGGTCAACGGCACGGAATACGCCTTGGGCGCCAGCGTGGGCGGCGGCACGGTGCTCTACAAGGGCAGCGCGACGAATCTGGACCACGAGGTGGCCCAGAACACCACCAACTACTACGCGGTCTACTCCGTGTCGGGGACCGGCACCGAGACGGTCTACTCCATGGGCGTGACGACCTATGAGGCCTACACGCCGGAATTCCTGCCCGATTTGATCCTGGAACCCTTCTCGCGGACGAACGGGTACAACTTGGACGGATTCAACCGCGGCCAAGGCTGGAGCGGCGGCTGGGACGAAGAAGCCGCCTCGGAAACGGTCTCGTCCGGCGTGGACAGCCTGCAGCCGTCCCTGGGCTACCCGCCGGTCGGCGGCAATCTCGCGCAGGCCACCGTGGGCAACGGCTCGCAGGCGGCGCTGACGCGGTGGTTCGCGACCCCGAATCTCAACACCAACCTGTTCGTGAGCTGGGTGATGAACGTCCAGAATCCGGGCAGCGCCCAGTACGCGGGCGTCGAAATCCTGGGCGGCTCGGGCGGGACGACGCCGCTGTTCCGCGCCGGCCTGACGCCGGGCAGCGTCCATGCCGGCATCCAGAGCCTGCTGCACGGCGGCCAGCCGTCTTCCAACAGCGCGATCGCGGTCGAAGCGGGCGTGGACTACACCTTCGTCCTGAAGTTCGTCAGGCAAACCAAAGCCGCCTATCTGCTGGTCTACACGACCAACGACGTGATCCAGCCGGCCGCGACCGACGAGCCCACCACCAACAACTGGCACGCGCAATTCCGGATGAGCGACGTCATCTCGACGAACTTCTTCGGCCTGCGGCTCGTGGCCGGCGGCACCACCGGGCCGGGCACGGTCAAGTGGGACGAAGTCCGCGTGGCCAACCGCTGGACGAACCTGTTCAACGTCGGCCGCCAACCGGTGTGGGACGGCGGCGCCAACCAGGGCCTGTGGTTCAAGGCGGAGAACTGGGTCGGCGACCAGCTGCCGCGGATGGACGTGGAAGTGACGGTGTTCTACGAGCAGATGGGCCGGGCAATCGGCGCGGCCAACAACGTGGGCCGGATCAACTTCAACGGCAACGCGGGCAACCACTATCCCATCCTGGGCCTGCGCTTCGACTACCGCCAGACGAACGGCGTCTATATCTACGGCAACGGCAACTCCACGGTGATGGAACTGTCCCACCAGGGCATCGAAGTGCAAGCCGGCGCCTCTGGCCAGACGGCGCAGGGCACGAACACCTTGGCGATCGATGAACTCCAGTTGTGGACGGAGCAGCCGTGGACCAGCACGTCGACCAACGCCTTCACCTTCTATACCCAGATCACCGGCACCGGCAACGTGACCAAGAGCGGTTCCGGCCGGTTCCACATCGTGGGGCGGGGATCCAAGAACGGAACGGAGAACACGTTCGGCAGCATCCTGACGGTGCAGGAAGGTCCGCTGAGCATCGAGCAGTTCCGGGCGCTCGGCAGCACCGCGGGCCGGACGTACGTCAATCCCGGCGGCGTGCTGGAACTGCGGCCCGTCTCGGCCACGATCTTCACGAACGAGCCGCTGACGCTGAGCGGGATGGGCACGACCAACGAAGGCGCGCTGTACAACGTGGCCTACAGCAACCGCTGGACCGGCCCGATCACGGTGGCCGACTACGCGCGCATCGGCGCCAGCACCAACAGCACCTTGACGCTGGCGGGCGGCGTCGACGGCGTGAACGGCCAGCAGGACCTCTATCTGGGCGGCATCGGCCCGATCTACGTCGTCGATTCCGGCCTGGCTTCGAACCTGCGCCACCTGATGAAGGACAACGCCAACACGGTGACGCTCTCGGCGGCCAGCTCCTGGATCGGCTGCACGTTCATCAGCAACGGCATGCTGCGGGCGACGTTGGCGGAGGCCACGTCCGCCAGCACGCCGTTCCTGGTGTCGACGGGCGGCGTCTTCAACCTGAACAACTACCACCAGGCCATCGGTTCGCTGCAGGACGGCAACGAAGATCCGGCCGGCCGGGCCGGACAGGTGTGGCTGGGCACCGCGAACCTGACGGTCGGCGACACCGGCAGCAACACGACCTGGCACGGCGTCATCAGCGGCACGGGCGGCTTGAACAAGCGGGGCTCCGGCACGCTGACCATGGCCGGCACCAACACGTATTCCGGGACCACCACCGTCAGCAACGGCACCCTGCTCGTGAGCGGCGCCTCGCCCTACTCGGCGCATACGACCTATCCGGGCGGCACCTTGATGGGCGACGGGCCGGTCGGCGACCTGACCCTCGGCGGCACCGTGGATGCGGGCAACGACGTCGGCCTGGCCGACATGCTGGAATCCGGTCCGATCCAGCTCGTGGGCGGCGGCATCCTGAAGGTGGACATGGCCACCGCCAGCGGCGAGGCGGGCACCGATTGGGACCTGCTCAGCTCCTACGGCGGAATCACCGTGCAGGCCGGCGGCACCTTCACCATCAAGCCGCAGGGCAATCCCACCGGCTTCGACGCCAGCCTGAGCTACGCCTGGAAGATCATGGGCGGCGTCTCGGCCGTCGCGGGCTTCGACGTGAACAAGTTCGACGTGGATCCGTCGGGCTTCTTCCCGAACATGGAAGGCGGCAAGTTCGGCGTGGCGGTGGACGGCAACGACCTCTACCTGACCTTCACGACCGGCGGCGGCATCCCGATCTGGGACGGCGAAGGCGTGGATTCGAAGTGGGACACGGCAGCCAACTGGGTGGGCGACCTCGTGCCCTCCATCGACAAGACCGTCGTCTTCTACACCGGGCTGGATTCCGGTGCGACCATCCTGCTCAACGGCATCAAGACGGCCGGCGGCATGCGCTTCACGGACCAGGCGGACGAATCGCTGATCTTCGCCGGCACGCAGATTTCGCTCGGGGTCAACGGGATCGGCGTCTATGCGGATTCGGCGGGCGAGCATACGCTGGCCTGTCTCGTGGGCCTGCAGGGCACGCAGAGCTGGACGAACGATTCGGAGGCCGTCCTCACGGCGGCGGCCCAGATTTCCGGTTCGCACGGCCTGCGCAAGGCCGGCCCGGGCAAGCTGGTGCTGTCGGCCAACAACTCGTTCACCGGCGGCCTGTTCGTCGACCAAGGCGGCGTGCAGCTCAACTCCAGCACCAACGCCATGGGCGTCGGCGCGGTGCAGGTCGGCACGAACGCCACGCTGGAACTGAACGGCAACTTCCTGTGGCGGCCGGTGGATCTGACGCTGTACGGCACGGGCACGAACGGCGGCGGCGCCGTCCGGCAGATTTCGTCCGGCGTGGGCGAGTGGCGCGGCCTGATCACGGCGGGCGGCGACGCGCGGTTCTCCGTCGCGGCGGGCTCGTTCAACACCTACAACGCCATTGCGGCGGGCGCGCACACGCTCTACGTCACCAACTACAACTCGTTCGTCATGATCTCCAACCAGTTCACCGGCACGCGGACGACCGGCGACGGCGCGCTGCACAAGAGCGGCCCCGGCGGCCTCTTCCTGCGCGGTTCGACCCTGGAAGGCAGCATCGTCGTGGCGCAGGGTGCCCTGCGCCTGGTGGAGAACCTGACGGACGCCGGCGGCGCGCTGCGCCTGCTGGACAACGCCATCCTGACCTCCAGCAACGCCTCCGACCGCACGGTCTCCAAGCCGACGTCCATCGAAGGCAACGTGGCGCTGGGCGCCTTGGGCACCTACCGCGGCCCGCTGTACCTGTCCGGCGGCGTGGATCTGGCCGCGGGCGTCCGCAGCCTGTCCGTGAGCAATCTCGTCACGGTCAACAGCGCGATCGCCAACGGCGGGTTCATCAAGACCGCTCCCGGCACGATGACGGTCTCGGCGGTGAACACCTATCTGGGCGACACCGCGGTCGATGCCGGCGTCCTGGTCGTCAGCGGCACGTCGGCGGGATCGACCCATGCGGTCAACTTCGGCGGCCTCCTGCGCGGCGCGGGCACGGTGGGACCGCTGTCCATCTGGGGCATCGCGGATCCGGCCAACGCCGCCAGCTCCGCCGGCACGCTGACCGCCGACGGCCCGGTGACGCTCAACGCCACCGGCACGCTCAAGATCGACATGCCGACCGCCGCCGGTACGGCCGGAACCGATTGGGACCTCCTCGTCGCCAACGGCACGGTCGCCGTGCCGGCTTCCGGCCAGTTCATCGTCTGGGTCACGGGCGCGGCCTCCGGCTTCGTCCCCGGCGTCAACCAGAGCTGGAAGATCGTCGATGGCCCGGCCGTGTCGGGCTTCGCCGCCGAGCGGTTCATCGTGGACACGTCCGGGTTCGCGCCGGAACTCTACGCGGGCGCGTTCAGCATCTCGAACGACGTGGACGACGGCGACCTCTATCTGGTCTTCGTGCCGTCCGTGCAGGATCCGGACTATTTCGGCGTGGCGCCCAACGGCCCGACCGAGATGCAGCTGGAGTTCGAACTGAACGACGCCGGCCAGAGCGTGGTCATCGTCTTCAACGAGACGGGCGTCTTCGAAACGCCGGCGGGCACGCCGCCCGCCGTGGGCGAGGCATTCGCGGGCGGCACGGTGGTCTATCTCGGCGACGAAACGCCGCAGACCCACGCCAGCCTGACGAGCTGCACGCGCTACTACTACAAGATGTTCTCCTACTACGATGGCCGGTACTCGGACGGCCTGGCGGACGACGACGTCACGTCGCCGCCGCCCCCGCCGATCGTGCGCGAGGCCACCTTGATCGGGACCAACACCTTCACGGCGAACTGGGATGAGTCTACCGGCGCGACCGGCTACCGGCTGGACGTCAGCACGAGCCCGTACTTCACCGCCGGCGGCACGGCGGGCGCGCAAATGGCCTTCCTCGGCCAGGGCTTCGAAGGCGGCGCGGAAGACAACTGGGCCATCACCCTGGGCAATCCCTACGTGTCGTCGGAAAATCCGACCACGGACAATCCGACGGCCGGACGCATCCGGACCGGCAGCTATTCGTGGCAGCGCCGCAACGGCGCCGGCACGCTGCAGCTGGCGGCCTCCTCCATCGAAGGCTTCACGTCCCGCACGGTCGAAGTGCGCGTGGCCAGCATCGCCACCAACAACACCAACGGCGCGGAACTCACCGACAAGGTCGGCATCTACGTGTCGATCAACGGGGCGGCCTTCTCCGAGACGCCGGACGTCGAGATCACCGGCGCCAGCGCGGGCAATGCCCGCTGGCCGTACGCCGCGACCGGCGTCGTGGAAACCGTCGCGGGCACGCCCGTCAGCGTGGCCTCGCCGCAGGCGGGTTCCAACCTCAACAACGTCGCCACGGCGCGCATCGCCATTCCGGACAGCGCCTCGTCCCTGGCCCTCAAGATCGTGACGACCAACAACGCCACGTCGGAACTGTGGGCCATCGACGACGTCAAGGTGATGGGCGCGTTCATCGGCTCGAGCTTCGTGGAAGGCTACGAAGACCTGTACGTGGCGGGCCCCGCCACCAGCCAGCTCGTGGAAGGGCTGGACGAGGACCGGACCTACTACTACCGCGTGCGCGCGGAAAGCTCCGGCGGCTGCATCAGCGCCAATTCGGACACCGAACCGGTGGTCACGACGATCAGCGTGCCGGGCGATCCGGGCGACACGCTGTGGGCCTCCGACGGCACCAGCACCAACCACGTGTACGTCGAATGGGGCGATCTGCTCACCGAGACGCATTTCTACGTCTACCGCAACACGTCTGCCGACGCCGGCACCGCGCAAGTGGTCTGGACGAACGGCATGAGCCTGACGAACTGGAACGACGTCACGGCCATGCCGGGCCAGCTCTACTACTACTGGGTCGCCGGCGCGAACCAGAACGGCGAAGGCCCCTGGAGCGACCCCGACGAGGGCTTCCGTCTGCTGGGCACCGTGACGAACGTGGCCGCCACCGAAGGCGATGCCATCAACCTGCTCTCGAACAAGGTCGTCGTGACCTGGAACGACGTCGTCGGCGAAACCGGCTACGCGATCTGGCGCAGCCTGACCTTCGACACCAATACCGCCGATTGCGTCGGCACCGTGGCCGCCGGCACGCTGACCTTCGACGATACGACGGCCGTCCCGGGCTGGCCCTACTACTATTGGATCCTGGCCACCAACGACACCAGCGAAAGCACCAGCGCCTGGGGCGCGCCGGCCGTCGGCTTCCGCACCCCGATCGGCAACGTGGGCGAGGGGACGACGCTGGCCCTGGACGGCCGCGAAATGACCCGGGCGGTCGTGATTCCCAATTCGGACGACCATCCCATCCTCGTCCTGCACTCGACCGTGGCCCCCGTGCTGCAGTTCCCCGGACCGAGCACGAACTACAACACCAGCAGCAACGTCGGGACGGCGCGAGTGGTCTACAAAGGGCCGGCCTCCGGCTTCCGCGAGCACGTCGTGCCGCCGAATTCCACCAACCACTACCGCATCTACAGCATCCAGGGCGACGGTGAGCCCACCCCGTATCCCTACTACTCGGACGGCCTGATCCCGGGCAGCCCGCTGATCACCATGCCGTATCCGGAGAACGTCTATTCCGAGACCTTCTCCTACACGAACGTCAATCTGGCGGCGACGGGCGAGGGGAGCTTCTCCAACCGGACCGGCGGCCACCAGTGGACCGCCGGCTGGAGCCTGTCGGACGCCGGTTCGGGCCACGGCTGGACCGTGCAGACCAACGGCGTGACCGATTGGCCGGCCTTCCGCGTCACCCAGTCGAACTACCCGACCGTGGTCGGCAACCGGGCCGTGCTCGAAAGCAGCGGCAGCACGGGCCACAACGCCGCGCGCCGCACCATCGCCACGACCAACAGCGGCGAGATCTTCGTCGGTTGCATCGTGGCCTACCAGTACGACGGCACCGGCAAGTACATGACCATCGGCCTGATGGACGGCAACACGACCGAACTGGAGTTCGGCAAGGTCTACGGCGCGAACAACCTGTTCAGCATCCGCCGGCCCAGCGACGGGAACAACGCCGCCAGCACCTATGAAATGCATGGCTGGGGCGAATCGGGCCGCGATACCAACGACTGGTACTGGATGGTCATCAAGTACGACTTCGACGACGCCTCGGGCGGCAAGGCCTACGCCAAGTGCTTCTACCGCGGCGAAAACATCCCGTATCTGGAGCCCACGGAATGGGATGCGGAATGGTCGGGCCTGTCGGCCATCACGCAGTTCACTTCCATCGAGCTCAAGGGCGGCAGCGACAACGGCTGGATCGGCGGGGCGATCTGGGATGAAATCCGCGTGTCGAGCATCTGGCCCGAACTGATCGGCCAGCCCGGCCTGATTCCGTGGCCCTCGCGCGTGGACTTCGGCGAAGTGGAATCCACCCTGTCCAGCAACCTGACGGTCTACATCGCCAACAGCGGCGGCGACAACGTCCCGCTGTATCTGGACTACGAGCCGGCGTTCACGCTGACCGGGCCCGACGCGGGCTACTTCACGATCAGCACCAACCGCTTCGAGGACATCCTGTTCTACCTGCAGAGCAACAGCCTGTCCGTGACCTTCTGGCCGACCAACTCGGGCACCGTGCTCTACACCAATGCCTGGCTGATGGTGGAGAACAACTCGGGCGTGAGCCCGTACCCGATCCAGCTCGTCGGTACCGGCATCCCGACCGTGTCCACCAACGTGCCGATGGTCACCAACTACTGGGTCGGCGAAAACCGGTGGGTCACCGACGCCATGGTCACCTCCGGCGTCTTCGCCGTTTCCGCCCAGGTCTACCACGTCCGCGGCATCTACCTGGACGGCGCGCACCGGCCGACCTACAACCTCGTGACCAGCAACGGCACCGTCATCCTGACCAACGAGACGTTCGACTCCTACCAGACGGCCGACGGCATGACCTACGTGCTCTCCGACGCGGTCCATCCGGGCTACTGGCCGGGCACGCCGTCCACCAACTACCAGCTCCAGGTCACCCTGATGGCGTCCAACCTCATCGGCCATACCAATACGCTCTACACGGCCGACGGCGTGACCATCGCCAACGACCTGATCTTCTCCGAATACGTCGAAGGCAGTTCCAACAACAAGGCGCTGGAAATCTTCAACGGCACCGGCGCGGACGTGGCCCTGAGCCAGTACGGCATCCGCCTCCAGCCCAACAACACGACGGAGTGGGGCGGCTACGAGGAGCTGCCGGCCGTGATGCTGGCGCCCGGAGCCACGTTCGTGATCGTGAATTCGGGGTCCGACGCCGCCCTGCTCGCCAAGGGCAACTGGACCAACAACAACGCCACGGCCTTCAACGGCGACGATTCCGTCTTCCTGATGAAGGGCATCGGCGAAGAAAATCCGACCGACGCCATCGGCGCCAGCCCCAGCGGCGGCAATCTCTACAGCGACATGACGCTGCGGCGCCTGACGGCGGTGACCAACGCGGCGCCGACCTACGACAGCCTGGAATGGGAAACCCAGGCCATCGACGTCTTCGACGGCCTCGGCCTCCACGCGATGGACGGCGCGCTCGGCAAGCTCATGCACTTCACCGTGGACGACGACGACGTCGAAGGGCCGGAAATCACCAGTCCGCGGGTGGGCGTCGTCGAGCCTTCGATCGGTTCGCCCGGGCCGGACATCCTCTTGGCGGACGTGCCCGAAACGGGGCTGGTGCTCGCCTGGGACGTCCAGGACTTCGACAGCGGCCTCTACGCCGCCAGCAACCGCTACGTCCTGCGGACCGGCGCCACCGTGCTGCACGACTACCTGGCGGTGGGCACCAACGTGAACGGCGGCGGTTTGGATGGCCCGGTGTCTCTCACGGCCACCGTGCCGCGGGCGTCGCTCGTCGGCGGCAACTACTCGCTCGCCTTGATCGCTTCCGACCTCGATCCGGAATACCTCGGCGACATCATGGTGGCCTCGAACCAGTACTACTTCCGCCTGCTCGCGTCCTCCATCGCGGTGACGCCGACCGAACTGGACTTCGGCCAGGTGGGCGTGGGCCTCACGTCGAACATGACCGTCACGATCACCAACAGCGGCAACGTGGCGCTCTACGTTTCCGACGTCGAATTCGTCGGCAGCGGCTATGCCTTCTTCGAGGCGGACGTCGACGAGACCTCGATCCCGGCCGGCGAATCGCTCGACGTCACGGTGTACTTCACCCCGGCCGGCGGCGGCTATTTCAACTGGACGATGATCATCCACAACGATTCGATCAACGATCCGGAGGCGACGGTCCAGCTGACGGGCAACTGCTACGACCCGGAAACCTCCCCGCCGGAAGTCATCGAATACGCCGTCATGGATGCCGGCGCCGTGCCCAACGAGGTGACCGACCACGCGGCCGCCCACGGCGAACTCAACGCCAGCTTCACGCTCTACCAGTACACGGGCATGCGGCCCGACGGCGCCAGCTTCGACCTGCTCTATCCCGACGGCACCCTCGCGGTCGAAAACGTCCCGCTCTCGGCCACCGTCACCGTCACGAACGAAGGCAACCTCTGCACGCTCTTCGTCGGCAATCCGCCGCCGTTCTGGCCCGCCACGCTCGGCGTCTACACCGCCCGCGTCACGGCCGTCAGCTCCAACGGCATCCAAATGGTCGACGACGTCTACTACCGCACCCTCGGCGGCGGCGTCCAGGAACTGACGGAAACCTTCAACAACGTCGTCAGCAACAGCGGGTCCTATCTGCCCGGCAACGCGACCAACGCGGATTGGGGCACGTGGACCTTCACGAGCACCCGCTGGGACCAGCCGCTGTCCGGCAAGGCGCCCACCATCGGTCCGCTGGGCAGCCTGTCCGCGCCGACGCTCTCCAACGGCTGCACGCAGATCACCTTCGACTACAAGCGGCCGTTCTCGGAATCCGGCGCCTTCAACCTCGACGTGCTGGTCAACGGCGACGTCGTCGGCACGGTCACGGCCATGCCCCCGGACACGGTCACCATCTATAGCCACGTCATTTCCGGCCTGTCCTACGAAGGCGACGTCGCGATCGTCTTCACCAACAAGGCGAGCAGCAACAAGCGCATCACGATCGACAACGTCCGCGTCCTGACCTTGGGCACGGCGACGAACGCCATGATGCACGTGCTCGTGGCGGACGAAGACGCCGAAGGCCCCGTCCACAGCGGCTTCAACGTCGACGGCATGTTCTTCGCGACGAACGACTTCCTGCCCGGGGGCCTGGTCGTCACCGGCCTCGTGGCGGACGTCGGCAGCGGCGTGTTCGCGACCAGCAACCATTGGGAACTCGTCTACGAAGGGGCGGTCATCGATTCCGGATCCTTCACGATGGATCCGGCCGTGGACGGCGCCGCCGCCAGCAACGAAGTCGCCGCGCTCACCGCCACCATCCCCGGCGCGCAATTGAACGTCGTGGACGCCCAGTTCAGCCTGTGGGTGTTCAGCACCGACTACGACGGCGACCGTCCGCTGGATTGGCTGCGGACCAGCAACGAATACACCTTCGGCATTTCGAGCTACGTGCCGGTGCCGTCCGATTTCGAGGCAACGGCCGACGGTCCCGAAATGGTCGAAATGACCTGGAGCCTCGGCGATGCGCCCAGCGTGGTCCTGCTGTGGTCCACCAACGGCCCCGTTTCAGCCAACCACATCGAAAAGGGCACGGTCCTCGCCGTCAACGACGTGGTCGGCAACGCCGTCGTGGCCTACGTCGGCGACCGCGAAACGTTCGAGATGGTGGTGCCGCACAATTCGCAAAACCACTACCGCCTCTTCGGCAAGGCCGGCACGACCTATTCCGCCGGCTTCGTCTCGCCCAGCGTCAACCCGGTCGAAAACCCCAGCTACGAGCGCGGGGAAATCGTGGACCAGGGCGCCTATACCAACAGCCTGTATTTCTACGAGGGGGCCGGTTCGACGAACTTCGTCTACGTGGGCGGGCAGGGGGAAACCGGCCAGGGCTGGGCCGGCCCGTGGACGGGCCAGACCGACAAGTGGTTCATCGAAGACGGCAGCATGCCGATCGGCGACACGGGCTATCCCACGCCCCACGCGAACAAGCTGAAGTGGATCGATACCAGCACCGAGGGCGCGGATTCGGCCATGATCGTCCGCAAGCTGGCCGTGCCGCGCAACACCCGCATCTTCGTCGCCTTCATGATGAACTACCAGTTCGACGGCACGGAGAAGTACATGGGCGCGTCGTTCATGAGCGGCGCCGACGCCGACGTCGAGGAGATCTTCTTCGGCAAGATCTACGGCCAGGAACGGATGGCCGGCATCACCGACGGCGGCACCGCCGCGGAAACCCAGTCCTCGCCGGCCTTCGACCTGAACCCGGGCCACGGCAACGACTACATCCTCGTGGGCGAACTGGACCTGATGCAGAAGACGGCCCGTCTGTGGGGCTTCTACACCAACGCCGTCATTCCGGAAATCTACTCGAACGCGACGCCCATCGCGGTCTACAGCAATGCCGCCATGGAACTGGCTTCCATCACCGGCATCCGGCTCTCCGCGGGCAGCAGCGACACCAGCGGCAAGGAACTCGGCCATCTCGTGTTCGACGAAGTGCGCGTGGGCGGCACCTGGGACGAAGTGCTCAACTTCACCTACCCGAAGGTGTACGACTACGTCCTGGACAACGGCACCAACTGGATCACCGACGGCCAACTGGCCCAGCCCGACACGAACTATCCGGTGTCCTTCACCGTGTACCACCGCACGCGGATCAAGGAAGCGGAATTCAACCTGCTGCATCTGCAAAATCCCGAGGTCATGCTCTACAATCCGACGAACCAGATCGTGCTCTCGAACACCACCTATTCCAGCGGTCGCCAGGTCTTCACCAACGTGGTGACCGACCGCTTGCCGACCCAGGAAGTGGCGCTGGCGGTCTACACCTCCCGCGTCTGGGTCACGTCCGTCAGCGACAAGGAAATCAACACGATCTCCCTGTCCGAACAGGGCGGGGCCGACGACCTGTTCTTCGGTGAATTCGGCGAAGGCAACAACTACGACAAGTTCGTGGAAATCTACAACGGTACCGGCGCCGCCATCGATCTGAGCCAGTATTTCCTCGCCAGCCAGACGACGCCAGCCGACAAGTACGTCAAGTGGACCGGTATTTTCCGGCTGTCCGACTCGTCCCTGTGGCTGGAGCACGGCACGACCCTCGCCGTCGTCAACGGCGGTTTGTTGGGAACGACGGGAACCAACAACAGTTCGGCGCGGCAGGAGATGATCGATGCCTTGGTGGCCGAAGGCCGGTCCTACATTTTGAGCACGAACAACGTCTTGCAGGTCAGCGGCGACGACCCGGTGGGCCTCTTCCGCTGGTCGAACACCAACGAATGGATCGACGTCTGCGGCATCGGACCGGCCGCGGACCGCTACATCATGCAGCGCATGGAAGACGCCGAGGTGCCGTGGTACTATCCGGAACAGGTCAATACCAACCAGTGGGATTTCCGCGAATGGGAGAGCGACTATCTGGTCGGCTTCACGAACTTCATCGCGACGGCCGGCGCCTACGACCGCATCGTGGGCCTGGGCGGGTTCATCGTCTTCCACGTGCGCGACGACGACGTGGATCCGCCGGTGGCCGGCGCCGCCACCGCCATCAAGGTCGGCACGGAACCGACCTATACCGATCTCACGGCGGCCGCCGGCGAGCACGAGGTGGTCTTCACCGCCTGGAGCTTCACGAACAACACCTCCATCGAAGCCTGCCGGGCGCCTTGGTGGGGCAGCCTGCTGACCAATGCCGCCATCACCTGGACCACGAACTACACCCCTGAACTGGTGAGTCCGACGGATGCCGGCACCGGCGTCAACGACGTGTTCGACGGCTACGGGCAGATCAACCGCGGCGCGCTCTACATGGGCGGCATCGGAAACTGGGGCTTCAGCACGTCGAACGTGCCGTGGATCCAGTTCGAGCTGCCGCTGGTGGCGGCCGAAGACATCGTCTTCTCCTGGGCGGAACTGGGCGGCGCCAACAGCTTCACCAACGTCCACGTGCACTGGTCGTTGACGGGCGTGGAGGGGACCTTCGCCACCAACGCGGCCTGGCCGCCGTGGACCATGACGGACGCCACCGCCTGGCGGCCGAGGTTCATCGAATTCACGGGCGTGGTGCCCGCCGGTTCCACCAAGGTCTATCTGCGGTTCATGCTCGGCCCCGGCTACGGCGGCTCGAGCGGTGCGTTCCGCATGGACAACATCCAGCTCTTCGGCCGGCCCGAGGAGATCGAGGTGACGGACGGCCAGATCGCGGAATCCGGCTACCAGATCCACGTCGAAGGCAACGTGTACGACCCCGACAGCGGCCTCCAGGACGACCAGGCCGACATGAAGATGGGCGCCCTGTCCGGAACGGTCAACCCCGCGAAGGCGAATCTGCCCGACGGCGGCATGTCCGCAGAGTCCACCCTGTGGTGGACGCTCGGTGCCTTCTCGAAGGCCGAACTGACCGATCTGGTCCTGACCTCGGAATCCGGCGCCGGCATCCCGCTGACGATCGACGTGCCGGACGCCGACGTCGACCGGCCCGACGACGTCCTGTGGTTCTCCGGCAGCCTCGGGCGCATGCGCGTGGTGGACGACGACACCGACCGGCCGAAGCTGACGCTGCAGACCATGAAGCCGCGCACCGGCATCCTGGCCCAGTGGTGGTTCACCACCACCAACACGCTCTATCCGACCCGGTCGGACGCCAGCATCGACTTCAGCCGGCTCATGTGCGAGACCCTCAACGGCGCCGCGACCACGCCGCGGTTCACCACCGCGCCGGAAGGCGGCTATTACGCGGTGCGCCAGAGCGGCTGGCAGGCCAATACCAAGTATTGGCACGTGGAAATGGCGCCCGAGTCCGACATGGCCATCACCAACATCTCCTTCCAGAGCTATATCAACAAGACCAACGGACCCACGCATTTCCGGATCTACAAGTTCGTGAACAACGTGGAAATCCAATCGTGGGGTCCGTACTTCTTCACGGGCAGCACGAATACCCCGATTTCGACGAATCAGTGGTATACCTTCAACCAGAACTGGCCGACGAACCTGCCCATCACGTTGCCGGCGGGCCAGACCACCCAAATCCGCATCCTTGGGTTGGGCGGCAACACCAACTCCATCGGGACCTACTGGTCGATCTACAACCTGACCTTCCTGCAGGGCAGCGTCGGCACCAACGGCATCACCGAGGTCACGGACGAAGAGTTCACCAGCGGGTCGTTCAAGCTGCTGGGCAGCACCTGGGACGACGACAGCGGCATCCGCGGCCCGTCCACGGCCGACGAAGCCAAGCGGCCGCGCTACTCGATGAACGCCCCCGACGGCGGCGTGTTCGCCACCAACGTCTATTTCACCTTCGCTGGCGGTGAAATCACGGATGGCGACGTGACGATCGAGGCCGACGGCGACTTCGAGGCCGATCTGCCCACGCCGGGCTACACCAACGTGATGCTGGGCGAATATCGGGGCATCGCCAGCGTGTGGGACTTCGACGACGACCGCACGGTGGACGACATGCAGATGACGGCCGACCTCTCCATGTACCTCGTGGACAACGACGTGACCGCGCCCGGCAGCGTCGGCAACGTGTTCGTCAACGGGATCGCCGTGCCGGGCACCCCGCCGGACCGCCAAACCGCCGCGTGGACCAACCAGCCCGAATTCCTCGTGACCTTCGATGCCGTGGCCGAAGATCAAGAGGCCGATCCAGCTCTCAGCGACAAGCAGAAGGCCGTCACCGGCGTCGGCGAATACCGCGTGCTGGCCACCAACGCCACCCTGGCGGCCGTCAACGCCCTTTCGACGACCAACCGCGCGGCGCTGGGTACGCCGTACCCCGTGGCGACCACCAACGGCGCCCTGGCCAACTACGGCTTCGAATTGCTCGGCGACGGCTTCGCCTGGACCCTGGACGGCAACAGCGAAGTCCAGTGGCTGCGGCTGAATGCCGATGCCGTGAAGGAAGGCACCAACAGCCTGCGCCAGATCAACGGCGGCGTCGCCTACCAGCTCATCGAATTCCGCAACACGGAAAATACGGCCCCCATCGTGGGCGTCAGCGGCTGGTACCGGGCGGAAAGCGTGGATGGCGCCACCTTCCGGATCGACGCCTACGCCACCAACGATCTGGGCACGCCGGTGGATTCCGAAGTCGTCGGCCTCCCGCAGACCGGCACCAACTGGACGTCGTTCGCGATCGATCCGGCCGTGGCCGTCGGCGACGGCACGGTCGAAGTGCTGAAGATCTCCCTGATCGACGGCGGCGGCAACACGACCTATTGGGACGACGTCCGCCTATCGGTGGACGTCGGCGCCAATACGCCGTCGATGCGCTTCGTGGCCAACGTCGCCAACCAAGGCTTGAGCAACCCGCAATATCTGTTCGCGGTGGATGCGGACAACAACCGCTCCCTCGACCGGCTCGCGGGCGAAGCCAAGCCGTTCTACATCGCCTACGACGTGACGCCGCCGACGGTCGTGGGCGCCACCGTGCCGCTGACGGCCGCGACCGAAACCGTGGACGATCCCACCACGCAGTTCGATCTGCAGTGGAGCACGTACCAGGTCGGCCCGGACGATCCGAGCCACGCGAACCACCCGACCAAGACCGCGACCGACCGCGATATCCTCTCGCCGTGGCGCAGCTACAAGGTCTACTACGCCACCTTCGACCCGACGCTCGTGCCGAGCGGCGACGGCGGCCCGGGCACGGCCGACGCCTACATCTACACGAGCTTCATCGCCAACGACGCCTATCGCGCCTGGTCGAACGTGAGCTGGAATTCGACCATCGCCGATCCGTCGGCGACCGGCACGAACTACCTGGCCATGACCAACATGGGCCAGACCAAGATCCGGCTGTACGACCTGGACTTCGACCAGGACTATGCGGTCGTGATCGTCGGCGTGGACAAGGCCGGCAACGAAGGCGGCGCGGGCATCTACAGCTGGGCCACCAACAACACGATCAAGTTCGCCCTGACCCGCGGCTGGTCGCTGCCGAAGACCGAGGCCGAAGCGTACTTCCCGAATTCGCCTACGCTGGCGCGCACGGACGTGGACCGCGCCGCCGGCCTCGCCTGGCTGGCCGCCGGCAACACCAATGCCCTCAGCACCGGCATCGCCGACCGCTACGTCAACGTCTCGAAGGAATACGACCTGATCTACTGGGATTCGGCCAAGTTCAACGAAAGCATCGACAACGACTGGAAGTTGCTCGGCACCGTCCAGACCAACTGGTTCGTGGACGATGGCGGGCAGGCCCGCGGCCGCGGCCAGATCCGCTTCTACCGCGCGTCCTACAAGGACCGCTGGCGCAAGTCCCGCGAAGTGACCGTCAGCAACGAAACGGTCGTCGTGCCCCAGCGCCCGCTGGTCAGCGAAGAAGTCTACGCCATGCACAACGTCATCCTGTCGCCCGGACAGAACTTCGCGGCCTACCACGGCGTGCCCTATACGAATACCTTCTATGGCGTGTTCGGCGGTCTGGAAACCTTCCCGGGCGGCACCTCCATGAGCCCGGCGAACGGCTCCACGGTGATCGAGTTCTACTCGGCCGGCACCAACGCGCCCTCCGTGGCGCAGTTCTGGCTGGGTTCCAACGGTCTCTGGAAGAACGCCGCCGGCGACGACGTGACCCACGTCGTGCAGGAACCCAACTTCTTCACCCGCGGGTTCTCGATCACGCTGCCGCCGGCCGAGAGCACGGTTTGGGAAAACTACGCCGCCACCAACTCGCTGGACTACAATCGGCTGGACGAGAGCAATCGCCCGGCGTCGGTCCCGGCCATGATTTGGTCGTCCATCGCCCAGGTGCCGACCAACTCGGCCGGTTTCAGCCAGACGATCCATTGCGGCAATCGGCGCGCCAATCCGCCGGCCTTGGTCTACAACGTGGTGGCGCTGCGGCTGCCCGTGGCGGCCCATCCCAGCCAGATGAAACTGCTGGGGGCCGGGAAGTTCATGCCGGGCATCAAGGGCCAAGGCGACGAAATCTACACGATGAATACGGCGACGAAGGACGTGATGATGGGCAGCACCATCTACTGCGACCCCTCCAACGTGTGGCGCTTCGTGAGCAACGACGTCCTCGTGCCATGGGGCTACTTCAAGCCCAACGACGTGATCGTCATCGTGTCCAAGAACGGCGGACTCGGCGAGTCGTGGACGTGGACGTACACGCCGACAGATTTCTACACGCTGCCGACCCGGTGGATGGGCTGGACCGATACGGCCCCCGCCGAAGAACCGACGGTGAACGCGTCCAGCATGGTCTTCACCAACGTCAGCGCCACCCAGATCGGCGTGGGCTGGACGTCCGGCAACGGCGCCCGCCGCATCGTCGTCGTCCGGCAGGGCACGGTCACCTCGTGGACGCCCACGGACGGCGTGGCGCCTGCGGGAGTGAGCGACGACTTCCCATCCGCCACGGATCAGGGGAACGGCAACAAGATCTGCTACGATGGAACCGGAAGCACCTTCCTGTTGCGCGGTCTCAATCCGGGGACCACGTACACCCTCGCGGTCTACGAGTACAACGGCACCAGCACCGGCGTGAACTACCTCACGTCCGGCACGCCCCTGACCGACCACCAGCAGACCCAGTAGCCGCCCCGGCCGATCTGGAGCCTGTTCGGCGCGTGCGGTTCAGGCCTCGATCGTCAATATCCAGTCTTCAAGATGGGGCTGGTTTTGACGTGGTCCGGCGCGCCGAACCGGGCGGCTGTTCGGCCCGAGGGTAGGGCCCGCTCGCCGAGCGGGCCGGGCTGTTTGGACATGGCCGGAACCATCCAGCCGGGGCAACGCTTGCAGCCCCCAAATCCGCACCCCTTGTAGCCCGCTGCGCTTATCCTGGGTTGAACAAAATTTCCGAACTGGAACCGGGACGACCTCGTCCCGCGGCTGTTCTCTACGACTGTTCAAAGGGGTGAGACCGGCAGTGGGCCGAGCAATCTCAGTTCCAACGGAGAAAAAGCGAGGGGGCAAAGGGGCGGTGGCGGGTTCCCGTAGCGCAGGGTCCCTGTTCCGCGCATCTCGGAAAACAGGGTGGGGGTCCTATTCCGCCAGCCATTTTGGATCGATTCCCGCCGCGAAGGCCGCTGAAACAACGGCCTCGATCCGCAGATGCTTGCCGCTGACCTTTTGCGCCAGCACCTTTCCGTTGGCGTGGAGCGCGGCAATGAATTTGCCTTCGCCGGCGGGAATCTTCAGGCGCAGATGCCGGACCCGCTCGCGCAGGAGATCGGCGATGGTCTGGCAAAGGGCGGCGGTGCCATCGCCGGTCGCGGCGGAGATCGCGACCGAATGGCGGAACCGGTCGGCCAACCGGATGGCTTGGTTGCGGCCGCGTTCCAGATCGGTCTTGTTGAAAACGGCCAGCACGGGCTTGGTCTGGGCGCCGAGTTCCCGCAGGACGGCCTCCACGGCGTCGATCTGCTCGTCCACGCGCGGATGGGAAGCATCGACCACGTGCAGGAGCAGATCCGCCTCGTTGACTTCTTCCAGCGTGGCCTTGAAGGCTTCCACGAGGTGGTGGGGCAGCTTGCGGATGAACCCGACGGTGTCGGTCAACAGGCAGGGCTGGTGGTTGGGCAGGCGCAGCTGGCGGGTGGTGGGGTCGAGCGTGGCGAACAACTGGTCGTCGGCCAGCACGCCGGCATCCGTCAGGCGGTTGAGGAGGGTGGATTTGCCGGCGTTGGTATAGCCGACGAGGGTAAGCAAGGCCCAGCCATGGCGGCGGCGTCCCCGGCGGAGTTCGGTCCGGCGCTGGCGAACGAGCTGGAGTTGGGCGCGGATGCGGCCAATGCGCTGTTCGATGCGCCGCCGGTCCAGTTCGAGCTGCTTTTCGCCGGGACCTTTGAGCCCGATGCCGCCTTTCTGGCGCTCCAGATGGGTCCAGAGGCCGCGCAGGCGGGGAATCAGATAATGG
Organism: Verrucomicrobia bacterium UBA2281; assembly: GCA_002347655.1. Lineage (GTDB taxonomy): Bacteria > Verrucomicrobiota > Kiritimatiellia > CAIQIC01 > Lenti-01 > Lenti-01. The sequence goes on from DDWR01000055.1 coordinate 91,772, forward strand.
AGCTGGGCCAGTTCGATCTGCAGGCGGCCTTCGAGCGTCAGGGCGCGCTGGGCGAAAATGTCGAGGATGAGCTGGGTTCGATCCACGACGCGAACGCCCAAGACGTCTTCCAGGGCGCGCCCTTGGGCGGGGGACAGGTCGTCGTCGAAAATCACCAGTCCGGCATCGGCATTCCGGACTTCCTCGGCAATCTGAAGCGCCTTGCCGCGACCGATATAGGTGGCCGGCTGGATGGCGCGCAGCCGGCAAACGGTTTCGCCGGCGGTTTCGGCCCGGGCCGTGTCGGTCAACGCGCGCAGCTCCTGGAGGGAATCGTCGACGGCGGCCTTCGGCTGATCGCCCAGAACGGCGGCGACAAGCCAAGCGCGCTCAAGGGCATCGGATCGGTCGGTTGAATGCATGGCAGTCATCGGGAGAGGCTCAATATCCAATATTCAATATTCAATATCCAATCTCCCGGTCGTCTTGGCGAGACGATCCTACCTTCGATCCGGTTTTGGGGTAGGGATGCCGCGCCGTCGGCGTTCGCATTGAAAGAAATTGAACATTGATCATTGGATATTGAATATTGGTTATTGAGGTTTTGGTTTTGGCCGGATTTGTTCCGCCAGCCAATTCACGTCCCAATCCGAAAAATACCATCGTTCGCGCAGCGGCGTTTGCCAGGCGGGGGGCTCGGGCGAACTCAACAGGCCGAGATAGACCCCGAATTCGGCGGCCCCCAGTTTGCGGTCCAGCGCCCGGGCCAAGGCCTCCGCCTGCCAATAGAAGGCGGCGGAGCGGGCGGCGGAGCGCGGATAGGCTTGCAGGCCGATCAGTTCCTCGAGCGCGAACAAGTTGCCTTCGAGCTTGGGCGGCCGGGGGCGATCCAGATCTTGTTTGCGGGTGCGCGCGCAGCGTTCCGCCGCCTCGGCGGCGACCATCTGGGCCAAGCCTTCGTCCAGCCACAGGGGCGGCCGCGCGGAATACCGCTTGTAGACCAGCCAGTGGGCCAATTCGTGGCCTAGGCGGAAGGCCAGTTTCAACGGATCTTTTCCGGGATGCAGCGCGATTTCATCGCCGATCTGGGTGGCGAACGCCTCGATCTGGAGCAGCGCCTTGGCGCGCTTGTAGAACGGCGGAGGCGCCAGCAGGCGGATCTCCAGCCGGGCCGGTTCTGCCGGCGGCCCGATCCGTTCCAGCGCGGCGTGCATGGCGATCGGCAGGAGTTCGAGCACGAGGTCGGGAACTTCCCGCGGCGCGGAGATTTCGCATGTGACGCGGCCTTCGGCGAAGACCTGCCGCGCCGTTGCGCCCAGCGCACCGGGCGGGAGGAGCGCCAAGCCGGCCAGAAACAGGAAGATGGCGGAATTCCGCAAGGATCGGTTCATGCAAAAAAATGGAGCGGGAGACGGGGGTCGAACCCGCGACGTTCAGCTTGGGAAGCTGACATTCTACCACTGAATTACTCCCGCAACCAGAATCGATCCCGTTTCTACCCTAGCGGCCGCGCCCTGTCGATAGCGATTTTGAACGGACGGGTCCATGCGAGCCGAAGCCCATGGGCTCAATCGCTTCCACCGGGCGCGCCGACGGAAATCACCTTTAAATAGTTGGTCATGACCGGCATGACGACGACGGTGTTGTTGGAATAGACGAGCTCGTACTCGTCGGCGGGAAGCCGGGTCCAGTTCCAGCCGCCGCCGATCAAGGTGTCCGCCTGCCAGACGTTGTCGGCCAGTCCATCCAGACTGGAAACGGTGGCGACGAAACCGGCGGGGGTCAGGGCGATGGCTTCGGTCCGGCAAACGGGGTTGGTCGAAGCGGCGCGGGTGACGGCGGTTTCGGCGGAATAGGTCAGGACGGGCCGGGGGGCGCCGGTGACGGAGATCGGGCCGATGAAGAACATGCGCTCGTCGGCGTCGCCCGCGTTGTAGTTCCAGAAGCGGATATGGGCGATGCCGTATTCCGAGGCGTCGGGGAAGGTGCCTTCGAAGGCTTGGCCGCCGACGGTCAGGCGGTAGGAAAGCGGATCGAGCAGTTCGAACGTGCAGTTGCGCGCACCGTTGCCCCACGGGATGCCGGTGGGGCGCGGGGCGACGTCGTTGACGACGTAGTTGGTGCCGCCGCCTTCGAAATAGATTTCGGCCAGGCGCTGGTCGAAGCGGTTGTGGAACGCGACGCCCACGGACGACGGCGAGCCGTCCACGCCGCCGTTTTCGAAGACGAAGGAGACCTGGTCGCCCGGCTGCAGGGAGGCGGCGAAGGGGCGGATGGCTTCGATGAATCCGCCGTTGGTGGCCTGCAACGCCCAGGCCGCGGAATGGGTCGCGAAACTGCAGAAGTCGTTCGACACGGCCAGCAACGCGGTGGCGCCGCCGTTGAGACGCCACGGCTTCAAATTCGTGCCGCCGTTCTGGCCGTCGATCCAGCTCTGGGAGGCGGAATAGACGGCGCTGGTCGGGGAGTCGCCCGCGCCGTCGTTGGGGTTGACCGTGGAATTGGTGCCGGAGACGCGGACGACGTTGACGCCGGCGGCCAGCGGCACCGAAGCGATGCTCCAGTTGGTGGCATAGGCGATCGCGCCGGATGCGCCGTTGAGCTGGTTGGTCCAGCGCAGATGGCCGGCCAGCAGGCTGGCCGTGCCCTGCAGCGCGAGCTGGTTGACGGCGTTGGCCACGTTCGTGGCGGCGGCGGGATGGACGATGGCCACGTGGGGTTGCTCGGAATTCACGCAGGACGCGACAATGGCGCTCCAATCCTCGTAGCCGTTGTTGTCCCAGACGTCGGAGGCGTTGTGGAAGACGTAGTTGAGTTCCCACGTGTCGTCGGGAATGGCGTACCAGCCGCTCCAGGTATCTCCGATTTCATTGGTCAGGGCGACGTGCTGGGCGTTCTGCCAGCCGTTGCGGCCGATGAAGAGATAGACGGGCGGGGCGCCGTTGGTGAGGGGGCCGGCGTTGATCTCGTAGGTGAACTTCACCGGGATGCAGCCTTGCGGGGCCGCCGGGTTCAGGGAGACGGCCGCGGGCAGATCGCCGCAGCCGGTGATGGGCAGGCGCCAATCGGTTCCGCCGTTGTTGTCCCAGCGCGTGCCGCCGTCGGAGAAGGACAGGTTCAGCTCGTAGGTGTCCTGGGGAACTTCGTAGGCGAGGGTCCAGCCGTCGCCGGCCGGCGTCATGGGGTGGTCCGCGGCGTCGAGCCAGCCGTTCCGGCCGATATAGGCCCACACGTTGGTGGGGTTCTGCAAGGGGCCGTCGTGGGCCTCGTAGGAAATCGTCACGACGGTCCCGCAGCCGTCGGGCGCGGGCGGATCGAACGAGACGGCGGCGCTTTCGGGCGGGCGCGACTTGGAATAGATCTGGAGGGAATAGGCGCCGAGGTCCAGCGCGGCCGTGGCCCCGGCGGTCACGGTGCCGCCGACGGCCGGGCCGACGTTGCCGAACAGCGGATCGTAGGCGGCCGAATCGGAATTGTAGAGGCAATACCACGTGCCGGCGGAGGGGAACGCCAGGGAATAGCCCGTCCGGGCGGTGGCGGAGCAATTGATCGCGATGACGAGATCGTCGATGCCGCCGCCCTGGTCCCAGCGGATGGCGCCGACGACCTTGGCGGCATCGTCGACGTGGTGCACGTCGACGTTGCCGTGCTGCTTGAGGCCGGCGGAGATGCCGGTCAAATTCCGGCGCAGGTGGATCAGGTCGGCAAAAGCCCGCACGATGCCGGCGTTCTCGTTGGTGAGGGACCAGCGCAGGGCTTGGTTGTTGGAGAAGGTGTACCACTCGTGCATTTCGGAGCCGGCGAAGATCATCGGAATGCCGGGAGAGACGAGCGCGATGGTGTGGGCCAGCAGGGACCGTTTCTTGGCCCAGTAGCCATCGGGGCTGCCCGAATCGACGTCGTAGGGCAGGCGGTGCTTGTCGTTCAGATCGCCGCAGCTGTCGTGGCTCTCGGCATAGACGACCCGGTAATCGCCGCCGTTGGCGAGGTGCCAAGCCAAGACGTTCATGTTCCGGTCGGAATCGCTGGGGGTCGTGGCCAGCCCGCGGATGTCGTTCAGGAAGCCGTGGTCCCATTGGGACTCGAAGCGCACGTCGGTGTCGAAGGCATGGTCCTCGGCGATGCGGTAGGCGTCGTTGAATTCGTCCCGCACCATGGTGTTGATGTCCCACAGCATGTCGCTGCCGTCCGGATTCCAGGTCCCGCTGGCATTTCTGATGTTGTAGACGGAGTCCCAGCGGAAGCCGTCCACCTTGTATTCCTCGAGAAACATGCGGATTTGGCCTTTGACGTAGTCGCGGACTTCCTCGCGGCCATAATCCGGGCGGGTAGAGCCCCAGTCGGTGTTGGCCCGCCAGTCGTTGTAGAAATAGATGCCGCCATAGCCGCCGGTGGACCAGCCGTCGTATTGCCACATTTCGAGATCGGACGGACCGTAGTGGTTGTGGACGACGTCGATCAGGACGGCCAAGCCGTTTTCATGGCAGGCCTTCACGAAGCGCTTGAGGCCGTCGGGTCCGCCGAAGGAAGCCTCGATGGCGTAGGGGTCGGACGGATTGTAGCCCCACGAGCGGTCGCCGGGGAATTCGTTGACGGGCATGAGTTTCACGGCGGAGACGCCCAGCGACTTGATATAGGGGATTTTTTCGATGCACTGGTCGAAGGTGGACGGCAGCCAGCTCTCCGCGTTGTAGCTGCCCACGTGCATCTGGTAGATGACCAGATCGTTTCGCCAGGGGCGGCTGAAATTGGTCGAGTCGCCCCAGCTGAAGGCGGCGGGATTGTAGACGATCGAGTTGCCGGCGGAATTGACGACGCGCCGGCCGCGCGGATCCTTCTTGTAGGTGCCGTTGACGACGAACTTGTATTCCTGTCCGGCGCGGGCGTTGGGGACGTCCACGGACCACAGGCCGCCGCTGGATTCTTTCGTGAGCGCGGTGGAACCCCAGCCGTTGAACCCACCCTTGACCACGACGGTGCTCGCGTTGGGGGCCCAGGTGCGGAAGGTCACGCCGGTGCCGCCGGCGTCGGCATAGGGCGTGGCGCCGATGCCTTCCCGGGCGGATTGGGCGCGGGCGGGTCCGGCCAAGGTCAAACCGACGAGGCACAAGGGGAGGGCGTGGCGGAGATTCATAACGACATCCTAACGCGCGTAAACCGTTTTTGCAACGGAATTATGCCCGTTGGATGCCTTGTTTCGGCCTTGGGCCGCCGGCATTTTCCCGGGGCCTACGGTTTCCATTCGATCGGCAACGGAACCAGCAGGTAGGGGAAGGGTTCCAGAACTTCCTCGACGTAGTCCTCAAGGGTCTTGACCGGTTTGGCTTCGGCGGCTTTGGTCGCCGCCGGAATTTCCTTGGCCGGAGCGGCTTTGGTCAGCGAAACGACGGTGGGCGGCGCCGTCTTGGAAAAGATCTGCAGCGAATAGCGGCTCACGTCCAGCGGCAAGGTGGTTTGGCCGGGGGGAAGGACGTACCCCACGCCGGGTTTGGGCCCCAGATTGTCGAAGTCCTTGGCATAGGTCGCCAGTCCGGAATTGTAATGGCAATGCCATGCGCCGGCAGCGGGAAAACGAACGCCGTATTGCTTCAGCGGCGCGCCGGAAAAATTGGCCACCACCACCGTGGCGCGGTCTCGCGGGGTGCCGGCCGCCGACCGGGCATAGGCGACGACCTTGGCGTCGTCGTCGCAGTGCAGCACGTCCAGTTGCATGCCCTTGAGCCCGGGCGTCAGGCCCTTGAGGTTGCGGCGCAGGCGGATCAAGTCGGCATGGGCGCGCACGATGCCCGCATGGGTATTTTGCGCCCGCGCCCACGGGAGGGGCGTGGTATCGCTGAAATCGTCCACGTCGTGCATTTCGAAACCCTGCAGCAGCATGGGATAGCCCGGCACGGTCATGGCGATGCCGCCGGCCAGCAAGGTCAACGCCCGCGCCCGCAGGCTGTTCGGCGCGGCCGGATCGATATAGGCCGGCAGCCGGTGATGGCGGTTCAGATCCCCGGCGGAATCATGGCATTCGGCGAAAACGACCCAGTTCAGGCCGTCGAGGTTTTCCAACTCGGTCGCGAACGCCGTCAGATTTCGCTGGGCGTCGGGACCGCGGACCAAACCGGACAAGGTGGCCTGGAATGCGGAATTCCACTGGGCGTCGAAACCCACGCCGCCGCCGTCGAAGGCATGGTCTTCGGCGATGCGCAAGGCATCCGGACGGTTTTTGCGCATCCATTCGTTGATTTCGGCCAGCACGCGGTCGCCGTCGGGATTGCTGCGCGCGCCGTTTTGGTAGTAGCGGATGTTGTGGACCGAATCCCAACGGAAGCCGTCCAGCCGGTATTCGTCCAGGAACGTTTGGATGGAATCCGCGATGAACGCCCGGACTTCGGGTTTGCCGAAGTCGGGCCGCGGGCCCCATTCGGTGCTGCGGCGGTCTTCGTCGACGTAGAAATAGATGCCGCCGTTCTCCGCCGGCAGGCGCTGGTCGTATTGCCAGACGGCGATGTCGCTCGGGCCATAGTGGTTGTGGACCACGTCCAGCAGGACGGCGATGCCGTTGGCGTGGCAGGCGCGGACGAATTCCTTGAAGGCATGGGCCCCGCCATAGGTGGATTCCACCGCGAACAGATCGCCCGGATTGTAGCCCCAGGACCGTTCGCCGGTGAATTCGTTCACGGGCATGAGCTGGATGCAGTTGATCCCGAGCGCCTTCAAATAGGGCAGGCGCTTGGTCGCCCGTTCGAAAGGCGAACCGCTGCCCGGAATTTCGGCGGCGAACGTGCCCAGATGCAGCTCGTACATCACGAGATCTTCTTTCGGCGGCATTTTCCAGCCGGCGGCCGCGTCCCAGCGGAATTCGCGCGGGTCGAGAATGAAGCTCTTGTTCTGTTCTTGGCTGACGGCGCGCGCGCGCGGGTCGCGGCGCTGCAGGCCGTCGATGACGAAGCGATAGGCGTCGCCGGGTCGCGCCCGCCGGCTTTCGAGCGCCCAATGGCCGGGGCGGCTGGCCTCCTTTTGCAAGGGTTCTTCTTTCCAGCCGTTGAAATCGCCGCTGACCGCCACCTTGGCGGCGTTCGGCGCCCAGGTCCGGAACACCACCCGCCGCGCCGCGCCATCGCCCACCACGGTGGCGCCCATCGGCGCGTTCGCCGCCGCGGCGCCCGGGGTCTGGCCTTGCGCCAGCCCCGCGACCAGCAGCCACAACGAGATCCCCAGCGCGGTCGGACGGCGGAAATGGCGGGCGGCGGCTCTCATGCTTGCTGGTCCAGAGTAGCGAAGCCGCCCCGCATCCGGCAAGAAGGGAAAACCGGCGATCGAGACCGGCATCCGGGCCTGGTTCGCCCCGGGACTTGCATGGGGGCGGGTTTCGTTTATGATGCGCACAACAGGCCATATCCCGATGACCGCCCAGCGAAAAATCCTCATGATCCTGACCCACGACCGGCTGGATTGCCTGCGCCTGTGCCTGGACATGCTGGAGCGGGCCGATGCCTATTCCAAATTCGACCGCGTGGTGCTTTTGCTGAACGGGGTGCCGCCCCGGCTGCGGCGGTTCGCGGAGGCCTATATGGCCGCCCGCCCTCAGGTGCAATGGGATGCCGTGGAAGGCGATGGCACGCGGCCCGGCGGCATCTGCGCCGTCCAGAACGAGTGCATCCGGCGCTATCCGGAGTCCGTCTACGTGAAGGTGGACGAGGACGTGTTCGTCCCGCGCGGCTGGGCCGAGCGCATGCTGGAAACCTGCGAGCAATTTTCCGCCCGCGGCGATCTGGCGCTCATCACGCCGCTGATTCCCAACAACGCCTATGGCCTGCACCGTCTGCTGAATGAATTCTATCCGGAAAAACTTCCGGAATTCACGCGCCGGTTCGGCACGCCGCCTTCGGACGAACCCAAGGGCCCCACTTGGCAGAGTCCGTATATTGCGGAATGGGCCACGCGGCAATTCCTCGACGTCGATGCCGCCAACGAGGAACAGCGCCGGCGGCTGGCCGCAAGCGGGAAGCCGCGCTGGCACGAGTTCTGCAGGTATTTCAGCATCGGATGCATCGGCTACGACTATGCCCACGTGCGGCGCATGGGCGGCGCGCTGCCGCCGCGCGACGAGCCGGACTGGTGCGCGTGGTTCGAAGCGAACCGCCAAGCCTGCGTCGTGGACCAAAGCCTCGTCGTGCTGCACTACTCGTTCTTCGTCCAGCAGGAATGGCTGGACCGGTCGTCGCTGCTGGAGGATATCCGCCGGACGAACCTGCCGGGCACGGCGCCGGTCTGGGCGCCCGCCCTGCGCTGGGGGCGGCTGGCGCGGCAGATTCCCGGAATCGTGAAACGGAGGCTGGGGCGATGAAGTTCGGCGACGTCTATCGCGGCAAGCGGATCTGGCTGACGGGCGACACGGGATTCAAGGGCTCGTGGCTGGCGTTCTGGCTCCGCCGGCTCGGGGCGGACGTGCTGGGCGTCGGCCTCGAACCCGAAAGCTCCGACGGTCCTTTCGTCCGCGCCAAGTTGCCGCAACTCTTCCGTCACGAGACGGCCGATATCCGCGACGCGGAGCGCATGGCGGCGTTGGCGCGCGAATTCGCCCCGCAGGTCGTCTTCCATCTGGCGGCGCAGGCGCTGGTGCGGCGGTCCTATGCGGATCCCGTCGAGACGTTCGACGTCAACGTGCGCGGGGCGGCGCACGTGCTGGACGCCGTGCGCCGGGCGGGAAACCCCTGCGCCGTGGTCGTGGTGACCAGCGACAAGTGCTATGAGAACCGCGAAGAGGATTACGCCTACCGCGAAGACGATCCAATGGGCGGCCACGATCCCTACAGCGCCTCGAAGGGCTGCGAGGAACTGGTCGCGGCATCCTACCGCGACGCGTTTTTCGCGGCGGGCGGGAAAATCCAGTTGGCCACCGCGCGCGCGGGCAACGTGATCGGTCCAGGCGACTGGGCGGCGGATCGCATCGTGCCCGATGCCGTGCGGGCGATCCGCGCGGGCCGGAACCTTTCCGTGCGCAATCCGCGCGCCGTGCGGCCGTGGCAACACGTGCTGGAGCCGCTGGGCGGCTATCTGCGGCTGGGCCAGGCCTTGCTGGAGCAGGGGAGTTCCGTCGCCGAAGGTTGGAACTTCGGGCCCGATCCCGCCAGCGCCCGCACCGTCGGCGACCTGGCCGACCGGTTCTGCCGGGCGTGGGGGGCCGGCGCGGCGTGGGAAGCCGAATCCAATCCCGCCCACCCCCACGAGGCCCATTTGCTGCAGTTGTCCATCGACAAGGCCGCCGCGCGCCTCGCCTGGCGGCCGAAATGGGATTTCGAAACGACCGTGCGCCGCACCGCCGCGGGTTATCGGACGATGCTGGAAGCGCCGGATGCCGCCGCCGTGCGGAATTTCCTGGACGCCGAAATCGCGGCCTACGAGACGGCAGGATGAACGGAAAATATCCCGCAGGGGCGCGGAGGCGCAGAGGATGACAGAAAACGAGATCGGAACGCGAGTAATCGAAGCAGCAATTGCCGTTCACAAGGGACTGGGGCCGGGGCTGTTGGAAACGGTGTACGAGGTCGTGCTGGCCCGGGAACTGGAAGATCGCGGATTGCATGTTCAGCGCCAAGTGACCGTGCCGATTTCCTACAAAGGCATCCGATTTGACGAAGGCTTTCGGGCGGACATGATTGTCGAGGGCAAGGTGATTCTAGAACTCAAGTCCGTTGAAAAGGCGACGGGAGCGCACAAGAAGCAGGTGCAGACATACTTGAAATTAACTGGCTGCAAACTTGGATACCTGTTGAATTTTGGTGAGGAGGTCATGAGGTCCGGCATCACCCGCTGCGTGAATGGCCTCGAACAAGAACCCCTCTGCGCCCCTGCGCCTCCGCGGGAGACAAATTGAAACGGACCGGATTTTCCCGCAGAGGCGCAAAGGCGCGGAGGATGAAAAGAAAACGGATGAGAAACGGAACGAAATCAAGAGTATTCTCTTAATGATCTTGCCTCGGACTCCCCTCTGCGCCCCTGCGCCTCCGCGGGAGAACGATTTTAATTGATACAAACGGGTATCGAGAATTAGGAAACTAAACACATGCAGAACAAAGACATTCCCATCATGATCCTGGCCGGCGGCCGCGGCACGCGCCTCATGGAGGAAACCCGTGAAATTCCCAAGCCGATGGTCACCATCGGCGGCAAGCCGATCCTGCTGCATCTGATGCAGTACTACAGCCGCTTCGGCTTCCGGAAATTCATCGTCTGCCTCGGCTACAAGGGGGAACTCATCAAGGAGTACTTCCTGAACGTGCGCGAGCGCACGTCGTCCGTGCGCCTGCACGCCGGTGGCAAGGTCGAGTACGAGACCGGCCCGGCCGGCGAGTGGGACATCGTCCTGGCCGAAACCGGCGAGCACAGCCTGACCGCCCAGCGCATCCTGCGCGCGGCAAAATACGTGGAAGCGCCGCTGTTCGGCCTGACCTACGGCGATGGTCTCAGCGACGTGGATCTCGACGCCGAACTGGCTTTCCACCGCGCGCACGGCAAGATCGGCACCATGACGGCGGTCCATCCGCCTTCCCGCTTCGGCATGATGGAACTGGGGCCGGACGGCCAGGTCGTCGCGTTCCGCGAAAAGGAAAAACTCCACAACGACTACATCAACGGCGGATATTTCTTCTTCCAGAAGGAATTCATCGCGCGCCTGCCGGCCAACGAAAACCAGAGCCTCGAAGCCGAGCCGCTGACGAAGCTGGCGGCGGCCGGCGAATTGTTCGCGTATCGCCACGACGGCTTCTGGGGCTGCATGGATACCCTCCGCGACCGCGAAAACCTCGAAAAGATCTACGAGTCCGGGCAAGCGCCGTGGGCGGGATAGGGGTTTTCCGCAGTGTGGAGAAATCCGGCGAAACTTTTCCATGGCGTGGAAAACGTCCGATGAACCAGCTCCCGCGAATCGTCGTCACCGGAGCCGCCGGCTTCATCGGGCAGCGCGTGGTGGCGCGCTTGGCGGCCGGGGCGGACGTGATCGCCCTCGATCGTGCGCCGGACCCGGGGGGGTGGCCGGCCGGCGTTGAATATCGCCAGGTGGATCTGGACCGCGAGATGCCGGTCTTCACGGAAAACTGGCGCTTGGTCCATCTGGCCTGGAATCTGGACCGTGCCAACCTGGTCGCGCAGCAGGAATCCCTGCGGACTTTCGCGCGGCTGCTGGGCCAAGAAGGATTGGCGGGCGTGGTGGGGCTGGGCAGCGCCGAGGAGTACGGCGAGCGCGAAGGGCGCTTGCGCGAAGACATGGCGCCGGGGGCGAAACTCTCCGCCTACGGGCAGGCCAAGCACGCGGCGGGCAAGGCGCTGGAAGCCTGGGCGCGCGGCGCGGGCCGGAAGGCCGTCTGGCTGCGGCCGTTCGTCGTCTATGGTCCGGGACAGGGCGGGAACATGGCGATTCCCTATGCCGTGCGTTGCGCGCGGGAACGGACGCCCGCGGACTTTTCGGAAGGCCTCCAACTCCGCGATTTCGTCCACGTGGACGACGTGGCGGCCGGCATCGCGGCGGCGGCGCTGGAGTTGCCGACCCTGAAGCCGGCGTTCGCCGCCTGCAACCTGGCCCGGGGCGAACCGGTGCGGTTGCGCGACGTCCTCGAGCGCATCGCCGACCAAACGAACGCCCGGGAACTGTTCCGGTTCGGCGCGCGGCCCATGCGGCCGGGCGAACCGCAAGAGCAATACGCCGACGTTGCCGCGGCCGCGGAACTGTTCGGTTGGCGGGCGAAAATTCCGTGGGAACAGGGCATCGATGCCTTGTGCCGGGAGCCGGGAAAGAATAACCACGGATGAACACGGATAGACACGGATGGGGACCCAATAGAAACGGGTTTTCCGAGAAATTTAACCGTGTCCATCCGTGGTTGGATTTCGTCTCCGGAGGAATTGAGGTCACAAGCAAGGGATCAGGAAGGAAATACACGGATGATCACGGATGAACACGGATTGGTAGGGGAGGATCAGACCCGCGAGATCATCGGGTGTGCCATGGAAGTCATGAACGTCCTGGGCCATGGTTTCCTGGAAAAAGTCTATGAGAACGCCCTGTGCGTTGAAATGCGTTTGCGGGGCATTTCATATCGGCAACAACCCCACTACGATGTTCTCTATAAAAACGAATTGGTTGGCGAATACGTTCCGGATTTGACTGTTTCGGATTCCGTTGTCGTGGATGCCAAAACCATCGACGCCATCACGGATCATGAAATTGGACAGGTTCTCAATTATCTCAAGATTGCGAGCTTCCGAGTTGGTTTAATCCTCAATTTCAAGCACGCCAAACTCCAATGGAAACGGGTTGTGTTGTGACGATTATCCGTGTTCATCTGTGTTCATCCGTGGTTAGATAGTTTTCATGTCGGATTGCAGCGTCATCGTGCTGGGGGCGGGGCTGGCGGGGCTGGGCTTTGCCCGGCATTGGCCGGGGTGCCGCGTGTTCGAGGCCGCCGGCGAGCCCGGCGGACATGCGCGGTCGCACGAGTTCGGCGGCGCGTGGTTCGATCGGGGCGCGCACATCTGCCACTCGCAGGATCCGGCCTGGCTGGACCTCGTCTGCGCGGCGACGCCGCTGCACGAAATGGCGAAAAGCACGGTGCTGAACCACAAAGCGGGCCGCTGGTTCGCGTACCCCGTGCAGAACCACCTCTTCGACCTGCCGAAAGCCGACCGCGAGGCGGCCTTGGCGGATTTCCTGGCGGCGCAGGATAAATTCCGCGGCCGGGAACCGAAAAATTACGAGGAGTGGTGCCGGTTCCAGTACGGCGACTACCTGCTGGAGAACTTCTATCGCCTCTACACGGCGAAATACTGGCACGTGCCGATGGCCGAGCTGGCGACGGATTGGCTGGGCGGGCGGCTCTTGCCGTCGCAGGTGGCGAACATCGTCGCCGGCGCCCAAGGGCCCGCGGAGGAAAAACAGGCCGTTTTCCGAACGTTCCGCTATCCGCGCCGCGGCGGGTTCTTCGCGATGCTGGCGCAACTGGCCGACGGCGTGGACTTGCATTTGAACAAACGCGCGGTGCGGGTGGACGCGCAGAAGCGGATCGTCGCGTTCGCCGATGGAGCCGAGGAGTCCTACGACGCGCTCGTCTCGACGATTCCGCTGCCGGAACTGGTCGGCATGATTCCCGACGCCCCGGCCGACGTGCGCGCGGCGGCGGCGAAACTGCGCGCGCTGCGCCAGATCTGCGTGAATCTCGTCGTGGACCGCGAAAACCTGAGCCCCGCGAACTGGTTCTACGTCTACGATCCGGACATCGACGTCTCGCGCGTGTCGTTCCCGTTTTCGCTCTCGGGCGAACGCAACGGCCGCACGGCCATCCAGGCCGAGATCTTCCTGCCGCAGGCGGCGCGGCCGGGCGAGTCCGCGCAGCTGGAAAAAGCCCTTGCCGATTTGGGGCGCCTCCTGAAGTTTCCGGCGTCCGCGGTCCTCGCGGCGGAGATCCGCGCCTATCCGCTGTCCTACGTGGTATCCGATCTGGAGCGCGGCCCGGCGGTGCGGCGCGTGCGCGACTGGCTGCGCGGCCGCGGCATCGAAACGACCGGACTGTTCGGCGCGTGGGAATACATGTGGTCCGACCGCGTTTTCGCGGGCGGCCGGGCGCTGGCGCAAGCCATGGGGAAGGCGCCATGAAGGTTACTTTCCTCGTGCCGGATTTGGGCTGGCCCATCGTGGGCATTGCCGCGCGCTTCGCGAAATACGTCTGTGGGGAACACGAAGTCGAGATCGTCGGCCCGCGCCTGTGGGGCGGTACGAACGCGATGTATTCCGAAGAATTCGAATACCGCGCGGTGGACTGCCCGAAAATCTACCGGTTTCCCGAGTATTTCCGGGAAGTCCGCAAACTGGCCCGGGCGCTCCGGGGCGACGTCGTGATTTCGATGAAGGCATTCGGCTCCAGCCTGCCGGCGGCGCTGCTCGCCAAGCGCGAACGCGGCTGCCGCGTGGTGGCCTATCTGGACGAATGGGACGGCGCGACGGCGGCGGAGTGGAGCCCCGGCGAACGGCTCCGGCATTGGCGCCGCGACTGGATGCATCCGGGCAACGCCGTCTTCGTCCCCCGGGTGGAGCGCCGCCTGCCGGAATGCGACGCGAGGTTGGGCACGACACGTTTTTTGGAGCGCAAGTTCGGTTGCCGGATCTTCCACGTGGGGGTGGATACCGACCGGTTCAAACCGCAAGATCCGGCGGCGGTCGCGGCGCTGAAACGTGAACTGGGCCTGGAGGGGAAAAAGCTGGCGGTGTTCGGCGGCGTGGCCCGGGCGCACAAGGGCGTCGAGATTTACGCCGAGGCGCTGGCGCGTTTGGGGCGCGACGACGTCGCGCTCCTCATCCTGGGGCCGATGGACGAAGGCATGCGGGGCATGATGCGGCATCCCGCGTACGGCAAGTTCGTCTGCTGCCCGGCGACGGATGCGGAAGCCACGCGCCGGATCCATCGCGACATGCCGCGCTATTTGGGACTGGGCGACGCGCTGATCGTTCCGCTGGCGGACACCGCGCTGGCGCGCAGCCAGATGCCCTGCAAGGTGTTCGAGGCCATGGCGATGGGCAAACCCATCGTGGCCAGCGCCGTTTCCGATCTGCCGGAAGTGCTGGGCGGCTGCGGACGCTTGGTCGCGCCGGGTTCGCCGGAGGCCGTGGCGCAGGCGCTGGCGGCGGTTTTCGCCGATCCGGCTGCCGCGCGTTTCATGGGCGATCGGGCCCGGGCGCGATGCATCGAGAAATACGACGTCGCGGCTAGCCGGAACGCCTTGCTGGAATTGCTCGACGAATTGAAGTAACCCGCTGGCGGGACGGGGGGATTGGCGGGTTTTGCTGGACGAGGCAAGGGGGGAGGGATAGCATGCCGCATCTATGGAATTGTTGATCCAGCGAGCCAAGAGCTACGGCGGCAGCGTGGTGTTGCCGGAAGGCCAGGACCCGCGCGTGATGAAGGCGGCGGCGGAAATCGCGCGCCGCGGGTTCGCGCGCGTATCCGTGCTGGCCACGCCGGCCGAAGCGCAGCAGGCCTGCGCGGCCGCGGGCGTGATCCCGTCCGGGTTCGAGATCATCGACCCGACCGCGCCGCCCTGTTTCGAAGAGCTGGTGGCGGCCTATTACCGCAAGCGGGCCTCCAAAGGCCTGACCGAAGATCAGGCGCGCGCGGCCATGAAAAACCGCCTGTACGTCGGCGCCATCATGATCGAAACGGGCTACGCCTCGGGCATGGTGGCCGGCAGCATCGCCTCGACGCCGGACATGCTGCGGGCCGCGTTCCATTGCGTTGGGACGGCGCCGGGCATCCAGACCGCCAGCAGTTGCTTCCTGCTGCGGCTGAAAGCGCCGACGATCGCGGGCGAGGGCACGCTGCTGTTCGCGGATTGCGGCGTGAATCCCAATCCGACGGCGGAGCAGCTCGCGGAAATCGCGATGTCCACGGCCCGGACGCACCGGGCGTTGATCGGGACCGTGCCGCGGGTCGCGCTGCTGAGCTTCTCGACGCGCGGCAGCGCGAAGCACGAGCTGGTGGACAAGGTGGCCAAGGCCACCCAGATCGCGAAAAGCCTGGCCGCCAAGTTCGACCCCGAAATGGTCGTGGACGGCGAACTGCAGACCGATGCGGCGATCGTGCCGCACGTGGCGCTGCAAAAGGCGCCCGACAGTCCGCTGAAGGGCGCCGCCAACATCCTGGTGTTTCCCGACCTGCAGGCCGGCAACATCTCGGTGAAGCTGGTGGAGCGCCTGGCCGGCGCGATCGCGCTGGGTCCGATTTTGCAGGGGTTGGCCAAGCCCTTGAACGACCTGTCGCGCGGCTGCAGCGCGGAGGACATCGTCGGCGTGGCGGCGGTGACGATGTGCCAGGCGGCGGCCATGGGCGTGCCGGCCATCGTCAAGCCCAGCGGCGTGGCGGCCCCGGCGCCGCCGGAAGCATGCGCGGCGGGCTTGCTTTCGGACGACGAGATCGAGGCGATCGCGAGCCGCGTGGCGCAGGATTTGCTGGCGAGCCCCGCGACGGCGCGGAGCCTGAGAGGATTTTAGCAAGGAACGAGATCATGAAGAACATCGACTGGAAGAGCCTGGGATTCGCGTACATGGACACGAACTGCCACGTGCGCTACGTGTGGAAAGACGGCCAGTGGGACGCCGGCGAGCTGGTGGCGTCGCCGACCATGCCGATCCATATCGCCGCGACGGCGCTGCATTACGGGCAGGCGGCCTTTGAAGGCCTCAAGGCGTTCCGCCGCAAGGACGGCAAGGTGAGCCTGTTCCGCCCGCGGGAAAACGCCAAGCGGATGCTGACGACGGCGCGGCGGACCTGCATGGCCGAAGTGCCGGAAGAGATGTTCGTGGAAGCCTGCAAGCGCGTGGTGAAGGCGAACCTCGGGTTCGTGCCGCCCTACGGCACGGGCGGCTCGCTCTACGTGCGGCCGCTGCTGTTCGGCAGCGGCGCGCAGATCGGCGTGGCTCCCGCGGACGAATACACGTTCCTGGTGCTGGTGACGCCCGTGGGCGCCTACTACAAGGGCGGCCTGCAGGCGGTGAAGGCGATCGTGCTGGACGACTACGACCGCGCGGCGCCGCTCGGCACGGGGCACGTCAAGGTGGCCGGCAACTATGCCGTGAGCCTCTATCCGCATCTCAAGGCGAAACACGCGGGCTATCCCGTGGAACTCTATCTCGACGCGCGGGAACACCACTGGATCGAGGAATTCGCGACGAGCAACTTCGTGGCGGTGACCAAGGACGGGACCTACGTGACGGTGAAGTCCGGCTCGATCCTGCCCAGCATCACGAACCTGTCGCTGCAGCAGCTCGCGCAAGACCACGGGATTCCGGTGGAGGTGCGGCCGATCGCCTTCGACGAAGTGGCGAACTTCGCCGAAGTGGCCGCGTGCGGCACCGCCGTGGTGATCACGCCGGTGTGCCAGATCGAACGGGCGGGCCGGGTCTACAAGACCGGCCCGGAAACCGGTTGCGGACCGGTGCTGCAGCAACTCTACAACGCCGTGCAGGGCATCCAGTACGGCGAACAACCGGACGTGCACGGCTGGAACGTGGAAGTCGAGTAGCCCGATGATGACGCTCGAACAGCAATTCGCGAAGATCGTCGCGCGCCGGATCGACCTCTACAGCGCGGACGAACTGAAGAACCGCCTGGCGAAGTCCCGCGCGGAAAACAGGCCGTTGCGCATCAAGATGGGCGCGGACCCGTCGGCGCCGGACCTGCACCTGGGCCATTGCGTGGCGCTGAACAAGCTCCGCGAGTTCCAGGATTGCGGCCACACGGTGGTGTTCATCATCGGCGACTTCACGGGCATGATCGGCGATCCGTCGGGCAAGTCCGCGACGCGCCCGCAGCTGTCGAAGGAACAGGTGCTGGAGAACGCGAAGAGCTACCAGGACCAGATGTTCAAGATCCTGGACCCGGCGCGCACCGAAGTGCGCTTCAATTCCGAATGGTTCGGGCCGATGACCTTCGACCAGGTGATCCGGCTGAGCGCGCACGTGACGGTGGCGCAGCTGCTGGCGCGGGACGACTTTTCCAAGCGCTACGCGGCCAACCAGCCGATCTCGCTGGTGGAATTCCTCTATCCCCTCGTGCAGGCGTACGATTCCGTGATGGTGCGGGCCGACGTGGAGATCGGCGGCACCGACCAGCTGTTCAACCTGCTCCTCGGGCGCGAGCTCCAGAAGATCTACGGCCAGGAGCCGCAGATCGTGCTGACGATGCCGCTGCTGGAAGGCCTCGACGGCGTCAACAAGATGAGCAAGAGCCTCGGCAACTACATCGCCGTGAACGACACGCCGAAGGATACCTTCGGCAAAACGATGAGCGTGAGCGACGACCTGATGTGGCGCTACTTCTCGCTCGTGCTGTGCCTGCCGGACGAGGAGATCGCCGCGCGGAAGGCGGCGGTGGCCTCCGGCGCGCGGCATCCGCGCGACGTGAAGGACGAGCTCGGCCGGCGCGTCGTGGCGAAGTTCCACGGCGAGGCCGCCGGCGCCGAAGCCAGCGCGGAATTCGCGCGGGTGTTTTCGCAGAACCAGCTGCCGACGGACATTCCCGAGGTGGTCGTGCCCCCGGCCAAGATCGGCATCCTGACCCTGATGGTCCAGGCCGGGCTCGCGCCGAGCACGAGCGAGGCGCGCCGCCTGGTGCAGGCCGGCGCGGTCAAGATCGGCGACGACAAGGTGGCCGACGTCCGCCTCGAGATCGAGCCCAAGGACGGCGTCGTGATCCGCAGCGGCAAGCGCGGCTTCGCGAAGCTGAAAGTCAAAACGTAATCAGCCTTTTCAACTGCGAAATACGCGAATTGCGCGAAAGAGAGCAGGCCGGGATTTACCGTAGCCGGCCCCGGTGGGGCCGGAGGATGAAAGAACAGCCCGGCTCGGCAGGGACGCCTCGCCCNNCCCTCCGGGTGAGCCGCAGCCGGGCGGGTGCAATTCCCGCACAAATTCTGTTTTCCTGCGTTTCCTGTTTTCCTGCTAAACTCTCTCCGTGAAGTTGCCGAACGCCATGGCTGCGCCGCACGACGAATCCCTCGAGGGGCTGGTCGAGCTGATCACCTTCCACAGCGAGGAAACGGGTTTCTGCGTTCTGAAGGTGAAGGCGCGGGGGTTCCGCGAGACCGTGGCGGTGGTGGGCAAGGTGCCGCGGATCGCCGTGGGGGAATGGATCAAGGCGCGGGGCAAGTGGAACATCGACCGCAAGCACGGGCGGCAGTTCCTCTCCGAGCATCTCGAAGCCGTCGTGCCGGATTCCATCGAAGGCATCGAGAAATTCCTTGGGTCGGGGCTGATCAAAGGCATCGGGCCGGTCTACGCGAAGAAGCTGGTGGGGGCGTTCGGCATGGCGGTGCTGGACGTGATCGAAAACCGCTCGGCCGAACTGGAGCGGGTGGACGGCATCGGGAAGTTGCGCCGCCAGCAGATCAAGGAGTCGTGGAAGGCGCAGAAGACCATCCGCGAGATCATGAGCTTCCTGTTCGCGAACGGCGTGAGCACGGGCCGCGCGTTCCGGATCTACAAGGCCTACGGCGACCAGGCGATCGCGAAGGTGCGCCTGGATCCGTATTGCCTCGCGCGCGACATCCACGGCATCGGGTTCAAGACCGCCGACCAGATCGCGGAGAAGCTCGGCATCGAGAAGGAATCCGTCCTGCGCGCCCGCGCCGGCTTGACCTACGTTTTGCTGGAGCTCTCGAACCAAGGCCACTGCGCCTATCCGCGCGACGCGCTGCTGGCCAAGTCCGCGGAGATGCTGGGCATTCCGCTGGGGACGCTGGAAGAAGCGCTGCGCATCGAGATGGAAAACGGGCAGCTGACCGTGGGCGCGGGCGAGGACAACGAGCCGTGGGTGTATCTGGCCGTGCTGGACTTGGCCGAGCGCGAGGTGGCGGCGCGCCTGGCGGAGATTGAAAAGGGGACGCATCCCTGCCCGCAGATCGATCTGCCGGCCGCCGCCGCCTGGGTGCAGAAGCAGCTCGGCATGGAGCTGGCCGAGGGGCAGAAACAGGCCTTTTTCGGGGCGTTCCGCCACAAGGTGCTGGTGATCACCGGCGGGCCGGGGGTGGGCAAGACCACGCTGGTGCGTTCGCTGGTGAAGGTGCTGGCGGCGAAGAAACTGCGGTTGATGCTGTGCGCGCCGACGGGCCGCGCGGCCAAGCGCCTGGCGGAGCTGTCGGGCCGCGAGGCCAAGACCATCCACCGGATGCTGGCCTTCGAGCCGGGCACGGGCAAATTCCGCCACGATGCGCGCCATCCGCTGGAAACCGACGTGCTGATCGTGGACGAGACGAGCATGATCGACGTCCAGCTCGCCGTGCACCTCTTCCGCGCGGTGCCGCGGCACGGGCTGCTGGTGCTGGTGGGCGACGTCGACCAGCTGCCGTCCGTCGGGCCCGGTTGCGTCCTGCGCGACGTCATCGAATCCGGCACGCTGCCGGTCTACCGCCTGACGGAAATCTTCCGCCAGGACGAAGGCAGCCGCATTGTTCGCAACGCCCACCGCATCAATTCCGGCCAGATGCCGGAGCTGCCGGGCAAGGACGAGGGCATGGCCGGCGGCGGGGATTTCTTCTTCGTGAAGGCGGAGACGCCGGAGCGCGGCGTGGAACTGATCCGCAAGCTGGTCTGCGAGGCGATTCCGCGGCGGTTCCGGTTCGACCCGATGGCCGACGTGCAGATCCTGACCCCGATGCAGAAAGGCGAGCTGGGCGCGCGGAACCTGAACGCCGTCATGCAGGCCGCGCTGAATCCGCGCGGCGCGGACGTCGAGCGCTTCGGGTGGAAGTTCCGCGAAGGCGACCGCGTGATGCAGACGGAGAACGACTACGACAAGGACGTCTTCAACGGCGACGTGGGCCTGGTGGCGAAGGTGGATCTGGACGAGCAGGAGATCGTGGTGCGCTTCGACGACCGCCAGGTGGCCTACGACTTCCAGGAGCTGGACGAGCTGACGCCGGCCTACGCGGTGACGGTGCACAAGAGCCAGGGCAGCGAGT
>DDWR01000055.1:112270-112452 GCA_002347655.1 Verrucomicrobia bacterium UBA2281
CTGCAGCGCAACCTGCTCTACACGGGGCTGACGCGCGGCAAGAAGCTGGTGGTGGTCGTCGGCACGGAAAAGGCCATCGGCCTGGCGGTGCGCAACGCCGAGGCCGGCCGCCGCAACACGACCCTGCGCAAGCGCCTGCGCGAAGCCTTCGGCGCGGTCTAGAGCAAATTCAGATTTACTGT
>DDWR01000004.1:0-44963 GCA_002347655.1 Verrucomicrobia bacterium UBA2281
GGCGAGTTCTGGAGCCAGGTCTACACGGGCGGGTTGAACGCCGGCCGTTTCATCGAGTTCCTCCGGGGCTTCCGCCGGGGCCGGCGGAACAAGGTGTTCCTGGTGGTGGATGGCAAACCGAGCCATCGCGCCAACGCCGTGAAGAAATACGTCCAGTCAACCCAAGGCGGGCTGGAACTGCATTTCCTGCCAGGCTATGCCCCCGACCTCAATCCGGACGAGTTTGTCTGGCAACACGCCAAGACCAATGGCGTCTCCAAGAAGCCCCTGCGGAAAAACGAGTCGCTGAAACGGCGCGTGGCGGAAGATCTGGCCGCCATCCGGGCGAACCCCCGCCTGGTACGCTCCTTTTTTCACGCCCCAAGTGTAGCTTATGCCAAGGACTGATCAGTAAAGTAGGTTTTATGCGACTGGGTACTCTTTCGTGATCGATTAAAGAATACCGGAAAGTCGGGGGCGGGTCAATGGCGCAACGGACTGCGGGTTCTGGGAATAGAGCGAATAGAGCGCGGGCAGGCGGAACGGCAACGCGCGCGAGGTCGGTTTTACGTCGGTTAGGGGGCGCCACGTAATGCCGATCTCGCAAAAGGGGGCTCCCGCGAGGTATTTTTCGACTGAAAACGACCGCGAATGGCGTTTTCGGGGCTGAAAATGGCTCGCAACGGGGCTGGAGGGGTGGTCCGAGGTCCGAAATCGGAGGTCCGAGGTCGGAAAACCGCCATCTGTGTCGATCCGTCCCGACCTCTGCGTGTCGGGAGCCGTGGTTGGTTTTGAGCGTTGGAAGGGGCGACGCGGGCCGAAAACGGTCAAAATTGGCATTTTGGGGGCGTTTTGGGGGCTCTGGAGGGCCTAAAAACGGGAATTTTAGCAGGAAAACAGGAAATTTGCATGAAAACAGGAGGGGAACGGGCCTTCATCGTGTTTTCCTGAATATTTCCTGTTTTCCTGCTTAGTCGGGGGGTTTGGGGATCTGGAGGGCCTGCAAACCCGATTTTCGACCGTCCCGACCTCTTTTGAGAGTCGGGAGACGCAAATTCACGCGAATGGGGGATCAGGCGGGGGAATTTAGCAGGAAAACAGGAAACACAGGAAAACTGGAGGGAAAAGGAGGGTTTATCGTGTTTTCCTGTTTTCCGGCTTGGTTGCCGGTTTTGTTGGCCGAACGGGCGTTATTCGACTTCTTGCATGAGGCGGAGGGCTTCGGAGGTTCCGAGCGACTGGAGGCGCGCTTCTTTGCGTTCTTTTTCTTCGAGCGCCTTGAGGATGGCTTCCTGGAGGGTGTAGTCGCTGCCCGTGGCCTGGATGGCCGCCAAGTCCGGCGGCTCCGCGTTTTTGGCCTGCGCCATGGCGATGCCGGACTGCTTCAACCGCTGGCGCTGGCGCTCGACCTCGGCGCGCAGGGCTTCGAGTTTGCGCCGGACGGAATCGGCCTTCTCCTCGGCGGTGTAGGCCGCGTCGATGTCCGCGAGCAGGCCGCGCAGATCTTCCACGGCCGCGATTCTTTCGGGGCCGGGACTCATTCGGTTGATCTGCCGGATCAGGAGATCGGCTTGGCCGAACCGGGCATCGATTTCGTCGGCGCGGGTCGCTGCGGCCGGCGCGGAATCCGACTCAAACGGCGCGCTCTGGGCGAAGGCCGGAGCCGTGCCGGCCAGAAGCGCCCAAGCGATCGTCGCGAAAATTCGTTGCGTCATGGTCGGCCTTCGGTTCGCGGAGGGGTTCAAGGGCGGAGGGCGCGGAGGTGGTAGAAGGTGGCGGCGCCGGTGGGGGCGACGGGGAAGCGCAGGGTGCCGGCCTGGAGGCGGTTGGTTTCGGCGACTTGCCGCCAGACGATGTCGTTGCTGCCGAAAGAGCCTTCGTAGAGGCGCCAGACGGAGCCGGACGAGAGCGCGCCGCAGACGATCTGCGTGGGCGCGAGGGTGGCCTCGAAAACGGAATTGCGGTCGTTGGTGGCGGAGCCGGCGATGATTTCGTGGGTGTCGGTGACGCCGTCGCCGTCGGAATCGGTGCCCCAGATCCGCTCGACCCATTCGGGGTGGTCGATGAACGGATTGCGGTTGTATTGGTAGGTCGTGAAGATGAGCTCGTTCTTGTTGCTTTCGGCGGCATCGGGGGGGTCCATGGCGTGCCAGAGGAGCAGGGTGGCGAGTTTGCCCATGGAATTGGTGTAGGTGGGGTTGTCGGAGAACCAGAGCGCGGAGGTGTCGTCTTCGCCGCCGTCGTAGCGCGTGGCCATGTAGAACGCGCCGCGGGCGACGTTGCCCTTGGAGGCGGGCGGCGGCTCGAAGGAGTTGGAATCCATGGAGGTTTGGGGCGCCGAATTCGTGGTCGGGGAGCGATAGCCCGGGTCGACCGGATCGCTTTCGTCGAAGTAGAGGTTGCCGCGCAGGGCGTTGACGGCGACGTCTTCGGCGAACAGGTTGTGGACGTCGACCTGGTCGGGGCCGCTGCTGCCGAGTCCGCGCGATTCGGGCCAGCAGTGTTCTTTGTTCCAGCCGCCGGTTTTGTTGTAGAGGGTTTTGGAGACGGACGACGTGACGTTGTAGAGGTAGTAGACGTTGCTGGGGTTGTTCGGGTGGGTGTGGAGGACCGCCATGGCTTCGTTTTCCTGGTCGTCGTTCAGTTCCCGCGTTCCGGTGGAGATGATCTCGTGGAGCTTGGCCTTGAGGACGGCGCCGGTCAGACCCAGGGCGTAATGGTAGTAGGGATAGATCGGGGTGACTTCGATGGAGAACGCACGCGAGTTGGTGCCGTCCTTGTCGCCGGCCCAGAACACGACGGCGTGCGTGCCGGTCTGCGCGGACGTGGGCCGCCACGAGAAGGCGGAAATGAGCGGGGTGAGGCCGTTGGTGGCGGCAAAGGTCGCGCCGGCGGGCAGGCCGGTGGCCCAAAGCCGGACCTCGTCGACGTTGGGCTCGGTGGCGGCGACGGCGAGGTTGACGAGGTTGCCGTAGGCGGTGCGGACGAAGTTGGTGTCGGGCGCGAACAGCAGCGTCGGCGCTTCGGGCGCCGCGCCGCCGTAGGAGGTCCAGGAGACGTTGTCGATGGCGACCTGGCCGGCATCCTTGTTGTTCTGCACGAATTTCAGGGTGAAACTGCCGCCGACGTTGATGGGGAGATCGACGGCGTGGTTGGTGGCGTTCTGGGGACCGCCGACGATGGTGTGGCGGACGGTGCCGTTGACGACGACGTCGACGTCGACC
Organism: Verrucomicrobia bacterium UBA2281; assembly: GCA_002347655.1. Taxonomy (GTDB): domain Bacteria; phylum Verrucomicrobiota; class Kiritimatiellia; order CAIQIC01; family Lenti-01; genus Lenti-01. Next base: position 3,204 of record DDWR01000004.1, read on the forward strand.
GTGGCGGTGAACATTTGCATCCAGTCAAAAGACAAATGGCCGCAGCCCCCGGCGATGGTGCCGGAAGCGACGTAGGCGAGATTGGTGCCCTTGTTCAGGCCGGGCGTGCGGGGCGCGCCGATGATCTTGTTGCCCCGGCATTGGACGTAGGTCCAGGTCGAACCGTCTTGGCCGAGGAAAGAGCCGTTGGTGTAGGTGGAGCCGGTTTCGGGGAAGTTGTCGAAGTTTTCGAACCCGGCGGCCCGGGCGGGCGCCGAACCGACCAGCAGGCCGGCGACGCACAGAGCCGGGAAGCAGATTCGCAACGCGGGCGACATATGGAATCAGCATACGCCTTCGCGGGCCGAACGCCACCGAAAAGGGACCGGTCCGGGGCGCAAAAAACCGGAGGCAAGCGCCTCCGGTTTTCAGCGGCTGCCGCGCGCGGACCGGCTACTTATCCCACTGGATTTCGTCGCGCTCGATGTCGACGAAGACGATGTAGCGGTCGGTCGAGGCAAAGCCTTTCTTGACGTACTTGTCTGGCTCCCAGGCGAAATCGACGTCGCGGATGCCCGTCAGCTTCTGGCGCTGGCCGGGGGCCAGGGCGAACCCGGTCCATTCGATGGAGAGGGATTGGATGATGACCGTGAAGGACGAGGAATTGATGAACTGGAGAGGCTGCTCGTCGTAGTCTTCGCAACCGGCCAAGGCAGCCGCCATCAGGGCCATCAACAAAACTATCAGGATTCGTTTCATTCAAGTTCTCCCAATGACTGACGGGAATTATGCGCGCGGGCGGGGGGCGGGTCAAGGCTCCTGTGTCTCGGTTTTCTTGGCGATGCGGGTGGCGTCGAAGAGCACGCCGAAACCGAAGCGTTCCCGGACGGCCTGGAATTCCACCGTGGCCTTTTCGCCCGTCATGGGCAGCCAGCCGGCGGGTTCCCACTGGGTCCGGCGGCTGGAAGAGAATTTGACGGCTTGGCCCGATTCCAGTTGGCCGATGATGCCGGATTTGCCTTTTTCCACGATGGTCACGACGGCGGGGCTGGCCAGGTCGGCGATGGTGCTCGGCCCGGCTTCCAGCAGCGTGGCCTTCGTGACTTCCAACTGGCCCTTGTTCACGACGAAAAGCACGTCCACCGTGTCGCCCACGGTCGGCCGCCACGTGGCCGGATCGTACATGGTTTGCTTGGCGGAGAGGTGGAAGAGCCTCAGGGTGCCGTCCTGGTCGAGGGTGAAGGTGCCCCGGGCGCAGGCCTGAATCTGGCCGGTCGCCTGATCGGCCCAGACCGCTCCGGGCAAGACGAGCGCGCCCAACAACGCAACGAATACACCGATCCGGATAGAACTCATGGCGATCTCCTTGTGGCTGATTCTCGATTCCCCTGCACCTTACCAATCCGGCGCCCGGCAAAGCAATCCCCGCGAAGGGGCGCATCGCAAAAACGGGCGGGAACGTGGTCGGGAGGGGAGTCGAACCCCTACTCCTTGCGGAACCAGCTCCTAAGGCTGGCGCGTCTGCCAATTTCGCCACCCGACCAGCGGTGCGGCGTGCATTAGAGGCCCCGGACGACCGGATTTCAAGCCATTTGCATGGGTGCGTTTTGGGGTTTGTCGGATGCGGGCCGGGGATGGTAATGTCCGAAGGTTTCAGTGGAGGAAATACCGATGGCGACCGTTTACGACTCGAAAGACATCCTGGGCATCCTGCCGCACCGGCATCCGTTCATCCTGGTGGACCGGATCGTGGAGTGCAACGACAAGGACTGGATCGTGGGCATCAAGAACGTCGCGGCGAACGAGCCGTGCTTCCAGGGGCATTTCCCCGGGATGCCGATCTTTCCGGGCGTGCTGCAGCTGGAAGCCATGGCGCAGACGGCGGGCATCCTGCTCAACAAGGTGCTGGGGTCGGAGGGCAAGGTCGCGTACTACCTGGGGGTGGACGGCGCGAAGTTCCGCCGGATGGTGGTGCCGGGCGACCAGTTGCGGATGGAAATCAAGTTCCTGAAGCTGCGCCTGGGCATGGCCAAGGTCGAAGGCCGGGCGCTGGTGGACGGCGAATTGGCGTGCGAGGCGACGATGATGTTCGGCGGGGGAAAATAATGGCGGCGACGATCCATCCGCTGGCGGTGGTCGAGCCCGGCGCGGAGCTGGGCGTCGACGTGGCGATCGGTCCCTTTTGCCGGGTGGGTCCGCACGCGCGCCTGGGCGACCGCGTGGTGCTGCGTTCCCACGCGAGCGTGGACGGCCACGCGACGCTGGGGGCGGGCTGCGAGGTCTGGCCGTTCGCCAGCGTCGGCGGCAAGACGCAGGATTTGAAATACAAAGGCGGGGCGCCGCGCCTGGCGGTGGGCGAGAATACCGTCATCCGCGAGTGCGCCACGCTCAATTGCGCGACGTTCGACGGCGGCGAAACCCGCGTGGGCTCGAAATGCCTCATCATGGCCTATTGCCACGTCGCCCACGACTGCGTCGTCGGCGACCGCGTCATCATGGCCAACAACGCGACCTTGGCGGGGCACGTGGTCGTCGAGGACGACGCGATCATCGGCGGCCTGACCGGCATCCACCAATTCGTGCGCATCGGCCGCATGAGCATCCTGGGCGGCTACACCAAGGCGGTCAAGGACGTGCCGCCCTTCATGATGGCCGACGGCGATCCGCTGAAGGTCTACGGCCCGAACAAGGTGGGGCTGGAACGGCACGGCGTTTCGCCGGAGGCCCAGCAGGCGCTGAAGACGGCCTACAAGATCGTGTTCCGGATGGATCTGACCACGGAAAAGGCGCTGGAACGCATCGCGGCGGAAGTGCCGGATCTGCCGGAAATCCGGCAGTTCGCCGACTTCATCCGTACGAGCGAACGAGGAATCTCCCGATGAAGACACGGCGGCGGTACGGGGCGGGGCGGATCTGGGTGCTGGCCGCGGCGTGCGGCGCGGTTGTCGCCGTTGCGGCCGACCAGGGCGGGCCTGCGGCCGATCCGGCGCCGGCGCCGCCGCTCCTCGCGCCCGGCTTCGCGGCGGAAGACGCCGTGACCGCGTCGGCCGGCGGCGGCCTGGTGCAGTTCAGCTTCGAGCAGGCGGACATCCGCCTCGTCACGCAGATCGTCGGCAAGATCACGGGCAAGAAATTCGTGGTGCCCGAAGGCGTCGTGGGCAAGGTCACGATCCTGGCGCCCGGCCCCGTCACGGTCGCGGAAGTGTATCCGCTCTTTCTCAGCACGCTGGAAGCCAGCGGCTACACCGTGGCCGAGCGCGACGGCGTCTATCGGGTCGTCGCCATGTCCGGCGGACCGGCGCTGCCGGCGGGCAGCGGCCTCGGCGGCGGGCTGGTCACGAAGCTGATCCCCTTGAAGAACGTGGCCGCGACCGACGTGAAGAAGAGCTTCGAACCGCTCGTGCGCGGCGGCAAGGAAGGCGCGCTGGAGGCGTTCGCGCCCGGCAACCACCTGATCGTGACCGACACGGCCGAGAACGTGGCGCGCCTGGAAGCGCTCGTGGCGGAGATCGACCGGCCCGGCGCCGGCAGCTCGATCGAGGTCGTGGCGCTGGCGCACGCCGGCGCCGACGAGGTGGCCAAGCAGCTGCGCGCGACCTTCGGCGCGGCCGACAGCGCCGTCAACAAGGTCAATCGCCACATGCAGCAGGTGGCCGGCGGGCTCGGCGACCTGCCGACCGATTTCACCGTCGTCGCGGTCCCGCAGGCCAACAGCCTGATCCTGGTGGGCCTGCCCATGCAGATCGCGGAGACGAAGCGGATCATCGAAAAGATGGACGTGGAGAATCCCCACGGGTTCGGCCGGCTGAACGCGATTTTCCTGAAGTACCTGTCGGCGGAAGAGGCTTCCAAGAGCCTGAACGCGCTGCTGGGCAAGGCGCCGGCGGCGGACGGCGTGCCGGCGCAGCGCGACGTCGCGATCGAGCCGAGCATTCCGAACAACGCGCTGCTGGTGGACGCCTCGCCGCAGGATTTCGAGTACGTGCGGCGGCTGGTGGAGCGGCTCGACGTGGTGCCGCAGCAGGTGCTCGTCGAAGTGCTCATCGCCGAGGTCAATCTCGAGCAGGGGCTCGATCTGGGCGTGGAGTGGTTCGGCATCGACCAGCCCGAAGGCAGCGGCACCGGCGGGTTCGGCCGCTCGCGCTACGGCGATGCGGATTCGATGATGGGCTTGCTGACGGAAGGCACGTTCCCGCAGGGGCTGGCGCTGGGCATCCTCAGCGGCACCTTCACAGGGCCCGACGGAACGACCTACAACCAGATCCCGCTTTACCTGCAGGCCGTCGCCGGCAACCGCGACCTGAAAATCCTCTCCAACATCCCCCTGTGGGCCCAGAACAACCTCGAGGCGTCCGTCAGCGTCGTCGAGAACATCCCCATCCTGAAATCGTCCGTCGAAGGGTCCGGCTCCGACCGCGACTACATCCAGAACATCGAGCGGCTCGACGTCGGCATCAAGCTCAAGCTGACGCCCCACGTGAATCCCGACCGCGAAATCCAGCTCGACCTCAATCCCAGCATCGAGTCGGTGGTGGAGGAGAGCGGCGACGCCATGAAGTACACGCCGACCATCGCGAAGCGCGAGGTCAAGACGACCGTGACGGTTCCCGACCGCGCCACGGTCATCCTCAGCGGCCTGATCCGCGAGGATTCGGCCAAGATCGCCACCAAGGTGCCGCTGCTGGGCGACATTCCGTTTCTGGGCGCCCTGTTCCGGTCGACCAGCGATTCCAAGAAGCGCACCAACCTGTTGATTTTCGTGACGCCGCGCATCGTGACCGACATGAAGCTGGCCGAGCAGGAGAAGGCCCGCCTGGAGCGGACCGCCAGCCTGCCGCCGGCGGAGCAGATCCTCGCGGAGCCGGCGCCCGTTGCCGAAGCGGACCGGGAGCGGGAAGAGCGCGACCGCCAGAAAGCGGAGCAGAAGAAGGCCCGGAGGACCGGCAAGCGATGAGCGACGCCTCCCAGGGCCTGCCCGCGCTGGAACGCATCGAAGAGGAGTGGCTCGATCCGGCGCTCATCGAAGCCGTGCCCGTGGACTGGGTCCGCCGGCACGGGGTGGTGCCGTTCCGCCGGAACGGGCAGGTGGCGATCGCGGGCGCCCCGGGATGCGCCCTCCAGGCCTACGAGGATCTCGCCCTGCTGCTAGGCGCCGAAGCCGTCTGGTTCGCCGCGCCCGCCGCCGACATCCAGCGGGCGATCGACCGGTGCTACTTCCGCCGCGCCGGCCGGCCCGACGAGGCCGCCGCGCCGGCGGCCGCCGACGCCGCCGAGGCCGCGCCCCTGCGCCGCGAGGCCGACGATCTCCTGGCCGGCAGCGCCGATGCCCCGGTCGCGCACTACGTCAACGGCATCCTGCTCGAAGCCGTCAAGCGCGGCGCGTCCGACATCCATATCGAGCCCTTCGCCGAGGGTCTCGCCGTCCGCTACCGCATCGACGGCCTGCTCTACGCCCAGCCCACGCCGCCGCGGCCGCTCGAACACGCGCTGACCGCGCGGCTCAAGGTCATGGCCAAGCTCGACCTGGCCGAAAAGCGCCTGCCGCAGGACGGCGTGGCCCGCGTCCGCGTCGGCGCCCGCGAAATCGACGTGCGCGTCTCCAGCGTGCCCGTGGCCGAGGGCGAGCGCATCGTCCTGCGCCTGCTGCACCGCGAATCCACCCGCTTCACCCTCAACGAGCTGGGCATGGCGAACGCCATGCTCGATGAATTCCGCGGCATCCTGCGCGCGCCCCACGGCATCGTGCTGGTGACGGGCCCGACCGGCAGCGGCAAGACCACCACGCTCTACGCCGCGCTGCGCGAACTCGACACCGCCCACCTCAACGTCCTGACCATCGAAGACCCCATCGAATACCAGTTGCCGGACATCGGCCAGATGCAGGTGCATCCGAAGATCGGCCTGACCTTCGCGCGCGGCCTGCGGCACGTTTTGCGCCAGGATCCGGACGTGGTGCTCGTCGGCGAAACCCGCGATCTCGAAACCGCGGAAATCGTCGTGCGCGCTTCGCTGACGGGCCATCTGGTGTTCACCACCTTGCACACCAACGACGCGGTGGGGGCGGTGACGCGGCTGGTCGACATGGGGGTTGCGCCCTATTTGCTGGCGTCCGCCGCGCGCGCGGTGCTGGCCCAGCGGCTGGTGCGCCGCCTGTGTCCCCGCTGCCGGCGCGAAACCGCGCTCTCCGCCGAGGAAGCCGCGTGGCTGGGCCAGCCGAAACTGGCCGGCCGGACCGCGTGGACGGCCGCGCCGGAGGGCTGCGCGGAATGCCTCGGCGGCTACAAGGGCCGCACCGGCATCCACGAATTGCTCGCGGTGTCGCCGGCCATCGCGGAAGGCATCCGCCTGAACGTGCCGCCGGCGGAACTCCGGCGCCTCGCCGGCGCGGCGGGCTTCCGCGACATGCTCGCCGACGGCGTCGACAAGATCCTCGCGGGCGTCACCTCCGCCGCCGAAGTGCTGCGGGCCGCGGGCGCGCGCCGGGACTAGCGGGGGGCGGAACCGGGGCATGACGACCTTCGCCTACAAGGGCTACGACGCTGCCGGCCGCCCGCAGAGCGGCCTGATCGAAGCCGCGGATCCCAAGGACGCCCGCAAGCGCCTCGCCGCGCGCGGCATTTTTCCCGAGACCCTGCAGGCGGCCGGCGGCTCCGCCGCCCGCCGCGCCGCGCCGAAATCCGCGTTCGTCGCCGACGTCCGCACCATGTTCTACCGCGAGCTGGCGGCGCTGCTGGGCTCGGGCGTCGCGCTCGTGCCCGCGCTGGACGTCATCCTGCAGGCGCCCGAACTGGACCAGGCCCGCACGCTGCTGGCGGCCGTGCGCGACGCCGTGCGCGAAGGCCAATCGCTGCGCGCGGCGCTGGCCGCGGCCTCCGTCCAGGTGACGCCGTTCGAGCAGGCCGTGGTGGAAGTGGGCGAGCGCACCGGCGGCATGGCCGAGGCCCTCGCGCGCCTGGCGACGTTCCTCGAAGAACAGGAGAAGCTGCGCGAGAAGCTGGCGACGGCGCTGCTGTACCCGTGCGTCGTGGTCGGCCTGGCCGTGACGATCGGCGGGCTGGTGCTGACGTTCATGCTGCCGCTGGTGGCGCGGATGTTCGCGGAAGCGCATCTGGAATTGCCGTGGCTGACGCGCGCGATGCTGGCGGGCGGGCGCGCGCTCGGGCTGGCGCTGCTGCTGCTGGCGGTGGCCGGGGCGGGCGGCGCCGCGTTTTTCCGCCGGCGGCTGCGGGCCGACGCGGAGTTGCGCCTGCGCGTGGACCGCAAGCTTTTCTCGATTCCGCTGGTGGGCGGCGGCTGGCAGAATCTGGCCAGCCTGCGGTTCGTGCGCGTGCTGGGCTTGCTGCTCGAGCGCGGCGTGGGGCTGATCGAAAGCGTGCCGCTGGCCGGGCGGGCCTCGGGCAGCGCGTGGCTGGCCGACAGCGCGCTTCGCGAAACGGCCGCCATGGGGCAGGGCAAGCCGCTGGTCGAAGTCATCCGCGGCATCCGGCCGCTGCATCCCTCGCTGGCGGCGTGGGTGCAGGCCGGCGAGGCCGGCGGCAATCTGATCGGCCTGCTCGACAACGCCGCGCAGCGCTTCCAGCAGCGCTGGGAGCGGCTGGCCTCGCGCGGCATGACGCTGCTGGAAATCGGGCTGACCCTGGCGGTCGGCTTGTTCGTCGCGCTGATCGCGCTGGCGGTCCTGCTGCCGGTCCTGCAAATGAACAAAGGAATCTTGCCGTGATCTGGTGGGTCTACAATCTGCTGTTTCCGCTGGCCTTCGCGGGCCTGCTGCCGCACTTCCTGCTGCGCATGCTGCGCCGCGGGGGATATGCGCGGCACTTCACCCAGCGCTTCGGGCGCTACGGCGCCGAAGAAGCGGCGCGGCTGGAAGCGCCCGGCCGGCCCATCTGGATCCAGGCCGTCAGCGTCGGCGAACTGGCCGTGGCGTTTTCCTTCATGGCCGAGCTGCGCCGGCGCGACCCGGCCGTTCGCTTCGTCCTGACCACGAACACGTCCACCGGCCATGCGCTGGCTCTGGCGAAAATCCAGCCGCCCGACGTCACCTTGTATTTCCCGATGGACGTGCCGGGCGTGGTCAAGCGCGCGCTGCGGCGCATCCGGCCCGCCGCGGTCGTCCTGATCGAGAACGAGCTGTGGCCCAACCTCATCCGCTACGCGCGGCGACAGGACATTCCGACCGTGCTGGTCAACGGGCGCATTTCCGAGCATTCGTTCCAGGGCTACTGGAAAATCCGGTTCATCACGCGCCGCCTGCTGCCGGAAGTCCGCTGGTTCTGCGTGCAGACCGCGATCGACCGCGACCGCCTGCTGGCGCTGGGCGCGCCGGCCGACCGGCTCGAAGTGGTCGGCAGCGCCAAGTACGACCTCGACGCGACGCCGCCGACGGCCGAAGTCCGCGCGCGCGCCGCGCTCGCGGCGCTGGGCGTGCGGGCGGGCGATCCGGTCTGGGTGGGCGGTTCGACCTGGGCCGGCGAGGAGGAAGCGCTGCTGGACGCCTACCGCGCGGCGCAGGCGCGCCATCCGGGCCTGCTGCTGGCGCTGGTGCCGCGCCACGCCGAACGGCGCGACGAGGTGCTGGCGGCCATCCGCGAACGCGAACTGACCGTCGTCCAGCGCAGCCGGTTTCCCGACGGCGCGCCGCCGCCGGCCGCGCGGCCCGACGTCCTGCTGGTGGACACCACCGGCGAGCTGCGCGGGTTCTACGCCGCGGCCGATCTCGTCTTCGTGGGCAAGAGCCTGACGCAGACCGGCGGGCAGAATCCCATCGAGCCCGCGCGCGACGGCAAGCCCATCCTCGTCGGCCCGCACATGGAGAACTTCGCGGAAGTCGCGCGCGATTTCCGGGACGCCGGCGCCTGGGTGCAGGTGGCGGACGCGGCCGAGCTGGCCGCCGCCGCTGACCGTCTGCTGGGCGATGCCGCGGAACGCGACCGCCTCGGCCGAGCCGCCGCCGACCTCGTCGCCCGCAAGGCCGGCGCCACGTCCCAGATGGCCGCCCGCGTCCTCGCCGCCTGCGCGCGCTAGGTTTTTACGTAGAACGTAAAAACTTTGTTCGATTTTACGTACTACGTAAAAACGGCTTTTGCGCCGCGCCGGCGTGGGGCTTGCCAACTCCTGAACATTTGCTAAGATTATGCCGTCATGCAGAAGGCGTGGACAAGGGGAGCTTGCGGAATGATGCACTGGTGGCTCGGGCTGGGCGCCTTCGCGTTGGCGGGGGCGGCGGCGGGGCAGGCGGTGTTGCCGACCAGCCATTCGGGGCCGTGGAGCAACAATGCCCTTTTGCCGGCCGGCTGGACGCAGGCGAATCTCACGGAATACGCCATGAACTACGACGGCGCCGGCGGCGGCGCGGCCAAGTTCGATTCCTCCAACGACGTGCTGCGCATCGACCTTTCCGGAACGCCGGAAGAAGTCACCTACTGGATCCAGCACAACGCGGCCAGCGGCTACGTCTTCCAGGTCGAAGAATCCGCGGACGGCGCGGCATGGACGGACGTGGCGACCTATGCCGGCTCCGGCATTCCCGGCGTGGCCCAGCCGCGGACCAATCTGCTGCTGGCCGCATCCCGCCACGTCCGGTTCCGGTACGGGACGAAAACGATCGGGAACATCGGACTGGATGGAGTGGTCATCCGCGGCTGGCCGACCAACTTCTGCGTGACGTTCGATCGGCGCGACGGCTTCAGCATCCAGACCAACACCGTGGCGACGGTCGTGGCGACGGCCCACAACGGCGCGGAACCGTACGAGGTTGCCTGGAACAGCACGCTGGGGGCGGAGCATTGGTCGGCCAGCGGCGCCACGTTCACGATCCAGACGAATGCGCCGCGGGGCGACTACGTGGCGTGGGCGACGGCGACGGATTCGAGCGATCCGGTCCAGACTGCGACGAATTCGGTGCGCTTCGCCGTGACGACGGTGTACGCGATCGTCCTTGCCCCGGCGACGCATGGAACGGTGGCCACGGAACCGGTCGGATACGCGGCCGGCGGCGAGACCGTGCTCGTCCTGGATGCGCCGGAAGCCGGCTACCAACTGGCTGCGCTGACGGTGGAGCCCGACGGAGGTGATCCTTTTGCCCTGAACGGCGGGCGTTTCGCCATGCCCGCCACGGCCACGACGGTCCGGGCCGTGTTCGAGGAAATCCCGCCGGCAGGAAGCTACTTGGTGGATTTCGAGGATGGGGAGAAGTTCACATACCCGACCGCGACCGTCGTTTTGAACGGGAAAGAATGGGAATTGGCGCAAACCTTGATCAGTACGGACACCAACAACGTCGTCGCGGGATTCAAGTCGGCGAGCTTGCGCGACGGAACGAACGCGCCCAGCCTGACGCTGCTGGAGGATTTGACCAACGGGCTGGGACGGCTGTCGTTCAAGTATCGCGCCGCACGGTCGGTCATTGTCCCGGTGGATTGGCAAGCAGAGTATAGCCGGGACGGCGGCGCGAGCTGGGTGCGGATCGGGCGGCCTTTCGCCCCGCCGGCCCTCGACATCGTGCAGTTCTTTTCCCGAGGCGTCCATGTGACGGGACCGGTGCGCGTGCGGATCGTGCGTGGCCGGGCAAATATCGTGGAGGCCAGTCGGCTGCTCGTCGACGACCTCGTGGCGACGCCGTACGACGGCCGCGGGCCGACGGTCATCGAAGACGCGGGGCCGGGTCCGGAGGCCGGCGATTACGAGGTCGAAATGCCGGGCGGCTATGGCCTGGCCCGGGTGGAGGGGGCGGAGCCGTCGATCGGCGGTTGCGGCGTTTGGACGAATTTGACCGAAGGCGTGCATTACGGCGTGAGCAACGCGACGGTCACGGTCTGGACGATCCCGGGCGCGCGCCAATGGCTGCGGTTCCATCTGGTTCCGTTGCCTTGACGCCTGCGCTCCCGGGCGAAAGCGGGGGCAAAAAGGTTGCGCGGGGTTCCGGGGGGCGGTAGGCTGGAAGCCGAGGAAAGGAGGCAGCCATGAGTTTCACCCTGCCGATCGGAGCCGCAGCGCCGGACTTTTGCTTGCCGGCGACGGACGGGAAGAAATACGCGCTGGCGGACTTCGCCGACGCGGCGACGCTGGTGACGTTCTTCACCTGCAACCACTGCCCCTACGTGATCGGATCCGACGAGACCACGCGGGCGACGGCGGAGAAGTTCAAGGGCTGCGGCGTGCGGTTCGTCGGGATCAATTCCAACAGCAAGCACACCTACCCCGAGGACGACTTCGCGCACATGGTCGGGCGCATGGAGGAATTCCACTTCCCGTGGGTCTATCTGCACGACGAGCCCCAGGACGTGGCGCGGGCCTATGGCGCGCTGCGCACGCCGCATTTCTTCGTGTTCGACCGCGCGCGGAAGCTGGTCTATACCGGGCGGGCGCTGGACCATCCGCGCGAGCCGGAGAAAGCCACGGTCAACGACCTCGAGCGCGCGCTGGAAGACGTCGTGCTTGAGCGGCCGGTCCGCGTGCCGGTCACGAATCCCATCGGCTGCAACGTGAAGTGGGAAGGCCAGGACAAGCACTGGATGCCGCCGGAGGCGTGCGATCTGGTCTAGGCGGGCGCGCCGCGGCGGATCAGGACCATCCGGGCAGCTCCGCGAGGCTGCGGACGAGCTGGCCCCGGCCGGCGCGCAGGTAGATGCCGAGCTGGGCGATCAGGGCATAGGCGGCGGCGAACTGCGCGAGCGCGAAGCCCGCGACAGTGAATTGGCTGACGCTGACGACGCCGAGACCGAACTGGGACAACACGAAAATGCCGCTGGCGAACTGGCCGACGGCGAACACGCCGCGGGCGGGCACCGGCATCCGGTTGGGGCGGTACTTGAACGAAACGTGGAGCAGCGGCAGGCCGAACAGCGTGGTCTTGGATTTGTATTCGTAGCCCCAGCCGTCCCACTGCTCGCGCGCGGGACAGGGCGCGCCGCAATGCGGGCAGGCCCAGGCCTGCGCGGAGATTTCCCGCCGGCAATCGCGGCACGGTTTCATGGCCGCCGGGGCTTGGTGCGGTCGTCCCGATAGCGGTCCTGCACGGCGCGGGCCTCGGCGGCGCGGCGGTGGAGGGCGGCGACAACCGCCGCGTCGAGCTGGCCGGCGGCAACCATGCGGTCGAGCTCCGCGAACGCCTCCGCGAACGGCCAGGCCGGCTTGTAGGGGCGCGGGGAGGTCAGGGCATCGAACACGTCCGCGACCGTGACGATGCGGGCTTCGAGGGGGATGGCGTCGCCGCGCACGCCTTTGGGATAGCCGCTGCCGTCGAGGAATTCGTGGTGGTATTCGACGATGTTGCGCAACAGGACCACGTTCGGCAGGTCCCGCAGGGCCAGGTCGGCGATCATCTGGTCGATGACGGCGCAGCCGCGGTCCACGTGCGTTTTCATCGTTTCCCAGTCCTCGCCGGCCAACGGTCCGGGCCGGAGCAGGATGTGGTCGGGGATGCCGATCTTGCCGACGTCGTGCAGGGGCGCGAACAGGAAGACCAATTCGACGAACTCGTCGGTCAGGCCGCGGTCCGGGGCGAGTTCCTGGGCGACGAGGCGCGCGTAGCGGGACATGCGCTCGAGGTGGGTGCCGGTTTCGAAGTCGCGCAGGTCGCAGAACGCGCGGGCCACGTCCACCGAGCCGGCGAGGGCGCGGATGGAGAGCAGTTCGCCGGCGATGAGCAGGGAAATGAGGTTGGCGAAAAGCTCGAGCTGCCGTTGTTCGGTCCCCGAAAACGCGTTCGGCCGGCGGGAATCGAAAAAGAGCATGCCGGTGAAGACGCCTTGGCCGAACATCGGGATCGTCAGGGACGTGCGGTAGCCCTCTTCGATGACCCAGGCGGAATGGGCGTTGTGGGGTTCGAGGTCGGCGGGAATGTCCGTCAGCAGGCGCCGGCCGCCGCGGCGGGCCAGGTCGAGGAGCGAACGGCTGGCGGACAGCTTGTATTCGTAGCTGCGCAGCGCCTCGCCGGCGAGCGTGCTGTGGAGGAACGTCTTGAGCAGGTCGTCCTTCGGATCGTAGAGCGCGCAGCCGATGCGGTCCACGTGCGGGACGTCGGCCAGCAGTTGCCGGTGCAAGGCGGCCAGCCGTTCGCCGAGGCTGGTCGGTTCGTTTGCGGCGCGTTGTTCCGGACGGTCCATGCCAATTTCCAAAGTAGCCAGTTTCGTGCTTCGGCCGAGCCAGGTCAAGCCTGCGGGGGCATAAAAAGGCGCTTGCGGAAACCGGAGGCATCGCCTAGGGTATCGCCCACCCTGTGCGGAGAGATGGCTGAGTGGCCGAAAGCAACGGTTTGCTAAACCGTCGTACTGGTAATAACCGGTACCGAGGGTTCGAATCCCTCTCTCTCCGCCATTTTGCGGCCCGACAACAACGAGACATGCCGCGCTCCGCCGTTTCCGTGCCGCGAGCGCCGATCCGGGAGGGGGGAAATGGTGCTTGACGGTGGGAGCGGGGGGGAGGCAGTATGCGGCGGTTATATCGGTTGGAAGGCGATTTTTGCATCTAATAGGAAAGAGTCCAGATGTTTAGCTGGCTTTTAGGTTATTTTTCGAACGATATCGGCATCGATCTCGGCACGGCCAATACCCTGGTTTACGTCAAGGACCGGGGCATCGTGCTGCGGGAGCCGTCCGTGGTGGCGATCCAGCAGGGGTCGAACCGCGTGCTGGCGGTCGGCGAAGAGGCCAAGCGCATGCTCGGCCGCACGCCCGGCAACATCGTCGCCATCCGTCCGATGAAAGCCGGCGTCATCGCGGACTTCGAGGTGACCGAGGCGATGCTGCGGTATTTCATCCGCAAGGCGCACAACCGCAAGTGGGTGGTGCGGCCGCGGATCATCATTTCGGTCCCCAGCGGGATCACGGAAGTGGAGAAGAGAGCGGTCAAGGACTCCGCCACCCATGCGGGCGCGCGGGAAGTCTATTTGATCGAGGAGCCAATGGCGGCGGCGATCGGCGTGGGCCTTCCGGTCCAGGAGCCGGCGGGCAACATGATCGTGGACATGGGGGGCGGCACCACCGAGGTGGCGATCATCTCCCTGGCCGGCATCGTGCTGAGCCGCAGCGTCCGCGTCGGCGGCGACGAGATGGATGAGGCGATTGTCCAATACCTGAAGCGGGTCTACAACCTGATGATCGGCGAACGGACGGCGGAAGAGATCAAGATCACGATCGGCTCCGCCTATCCCCTCGGCGAGGAGATGAGCATGGAAGTGAAGGGCCGCGACCTGGTCGCCGGCCTGCCCAAGACGCTCACGATCACCTCCGAGGAAATCCGCGAGGCTCTCCAAGAGCCCGTGTCGGCCATCGTCGAGGCGATCCGCATCACGCTGGAGCGCTGCCCGCCGGAATTGTCCTCCGATCTGGTGGACCGGGGCATCGTGATGGCGGGGGGCACCTCGCAGTTGCGGGGCATGGACAAGCTGCTCGCGGAGCAGACCGGACTGCCGGTGCACGTGGCCGAGGACCCGCTCAGCGCGGTGGCCGAGGGCACGGGCGTCGTGCTGCACGAGCTGAATTTCCTGCGCAAGGTGTCGTCCGGCTCCTAGGGAGCCGGCGGCCGCGCGTCCATCCCGGGTTCCGTCTCTCTTCCGTTCCGCATAGGCAAGGTGTGCGTGGACACCGGAAGGAACGATGAAGGATCGACGTTGGATAGCGCTGTGCGCGATCGGCTTGGTCGTGCTGGCGATGCTGAATCTGCCGGAGGCGGCTTCGCGCCGGGTGAAAGGCGCGGTCCGCGACGGCATCAGCCCGTTGCAGGCGGGCCTGCGGGGCGGCGTGCGGGAATCGCGGGACGTCGTCCGCTACGTGCGCGGTCTCGGGGACCTGGCCCTGGAAAACCGCGCGCTGTCCGAAGAAATCGTCTATCTGCGCGGGGAAATGCGCATGGCGCAGGAACTCGCCCGCGACAACCAGATGCTGCGCGACCAGTTGGGTTTCGTGCGGCGCTTTCCCAACAAGTTGATTTCCTGCGAGGTGATCGGGCGCGACAGCACGGGCTGGTGGCAGACGGTCCGGCTGGACAAGGGCGCGGCCGCGGGCGTGGCGGAAGGCCGCGCGGTACTGACGACGGACGGGCTGATCGGGCGGACGGTCGCGACGTCGGCGCGCACGGCGGACGTGCTGCTGCTGGCGGATCCCGCCTGCAAGGTATCCGTGCGGCTGAAGCGGTCGGGGGAGTTCGGCGTGGCGGAAGGCACCGGCGTCAAGCCGGGCGAGGCGCCGGCCGTGCGGCTGGACTACGTGCTGAAGACGGCGGACGTGCAGCCGGGGGATGAAGTGGTGACGTCGGGTCTGGGCGGGCTGTTCCCCAAGGGGCTGCCGGTGGGCCGCGTGGCGGAGGTGGCGCCGGACGCGTCCGGACTCTACCTGACGGCGCGGATCGAACTGACGGCCGACCTCGGCAAACTGGAATACGCGTTCGTGGCCGCGACGGACCGGGATCTGGCGGCGGCGCAGGTCGAACCCGTGCCGGCCGACGTCGTGCTGGATGCGGAGACGGGCTTCCTGGAAGGGGAAGCGCCATGACGCTGCTGGTCCTGTTGTTCTGGCTGATCGTGGGCGGGACGCTGCAGGCGGCGCTGCCGGCGTGGCGGCACATGGGCCAGCCGGCGTTTCCGATCCTGCTGGGGGTGGTGCTCTACGCGGCGCTCAACAAGAAAGCCCGCTACTTCGTGGCGGCGGCGATCTTGGCCGGGCTCGTGGAAGACGCGCTGAGCCTGGCGCCGCTGGGCTATTCCTCGTGCGCGCATCTGGCGGCGGGCGCGCTGGCGGTGCTGTTGCGGAAGGATTTCTTCGCGGACCAGGCGCGGACGACGTCGTGGTTCGGCGCGCTGTGCGCGGCCGTCGCGACCGGCACGCTGGCGCTGCTGCTGCGCTCGAAAGGGCTCGTGGCGCTTTCGGGCCGCGAGGTGCTCTGGCGCATGGCCGGTTCGGCGGTGCTGGCGGCCGTGCTGATTCCCCTGCTGTTCGGCCTGATGCGCGGCCTGGAGCGCCGGTTGGGCACCTGGGAGGACCGCGCCTGATGGCCCGGGCCCGTCCAGTCCCGGACGTCCACGTCTGGCGGTTGCTGCTGGCGTGGGTGGCCATGCTGGCGTGCTTCGGCGCCCTGACGTTCCGGTTGTGGAACCTGCAGGTGGCGCAGGCCACGGAGTACCAGCGGCGCCTGGCCAAGCAAAGCCTGCGCAGCGTGCGCCTGCCCGGGATCCGCGGCCGCATCTTCGATCGCCGCGGGCTGCCGCTGGCCGACAATCGCCCAAGCTATTGCGTTTCGCTTTTTCTCGAGGAATTCCGCCAGCCGGGCGGGATCCAGCGGACGGTGGACCGCGTGATGGAGGCGCTCTACCGCTTGGCGGAGACGATGGATCGGCCGCTCCAAATGGATCCGCAGGACGTGCGCCGGCATCTGGGCCGCCGGACGCCGCTGCCGCTGGTGGCGTGGCGGGATCTGGATGCGCCGGCCGTGGCGCGCTTCATGGAGCGCGCGGCGGACTTTCCCGGCGCGGCGCTGACGGTGGAGCCGGTGCGGGTCTATCCGCAAGGCGGGTCCGCCTGCCATCTGCTGGGCTACGTGGGCCGCGCCGACGAAACGAAGCTGGCCGGCGCCGCCGCCGATCCGGAGGAGAAATTCCACTATTATCTGCCGGAGATGGCGGGCAAGTCGGGCGTGGAAAAGCGCCTGGACGGCGTGCTGCGCGCGTTCGAGGGCGGCAAACTGCAGATCCAGGTGGACGTGGCCGGATTCAAGTTCGACGAAGTGTCGCGCCGCGAGCCGCAGCCGGGCAGCGACGTGACGCTGGCGGTGGACGCGCGCATCCAGCGCGCCGCCGAAGCGGTGCTGGCGGGGCAGCGCGGGGCGGCCGTCGTGGTCGATCCGCGCAACGGCGACGTCCTGGCGCTGGCGAGCGAACCGGGGTTCGATCCGAACGATTTCGTGCCGGCGGTGCCGGCGGCGATCTGGGACGCGCTGCGGAACGATCCGGCCCGGCCGCTCTACAACCGCGCCGCGGGCGGGGAATATGCGCCGGGCAGCACCTTCAAGCCGGTGACGCTCCTGGCCGCGCTGCACGGCGGGAAGGTCGCGGCGGAGACGCGCTACAGCTGTCCGGGCTACTTCCAGCTGGGGTCGGCGCGCTTTCGCTGCTGGCAGCATTGGGGACACGGCAGCATCGATCTGCAAGCGGCCATCCGCTATTCCTGCAACGTCTATCTGTACCACGCGGCGCTGGCGGCCGGCCCGGACGCGGTGCAGGCCATGGCGCGGGACTGCGGGTTCGGGCGGCCGACGGGCATCAGCCTCGATTTCGAACGGCCGGGCCTGGTTCCGGACAACGAATGGAAACGCCGGGAGCGCCGCGACAGCTGGCGCGACGGCGACACCTGCAACCTGTCGATCGGGCAAGGCGCGCTGCTGGTGACGCCGGTCCAGATGGGCCTGTACGCCGCGGCGCTGGCCAACGGCGGCACGTTGTGGAAGCCGCGGCTGGTGGCGCGGATCGTGTCGGCCGCCGGCGTCACGAACGAGATTCCGGCCGAGGCGGCGGAGGGACCGCGCTGGGACGCGCGGCACGTCGCCACCGTGCGCGCGGGCCTGCGCGACGCGGTGAACGCGCCCGACGGTTCCGGCAAACGCGCGAAGCTGGACGGCGTCGTCGTGGCGGCGAAGACCGGCACGGCGGAATACGGCGTGAAGGGCTCCGGCCGCAAGATGACCTGGATGATCGCGTTCGCGCCGTACGAGGCGCCGCGCTACGCGGTGGCGCTGCTGGTGGAAGACGGCGTCAGCGGCGGCACGACGGCGGCGCCGCGCGTCAAGCAGCTGTTGACGCAGGTCTTCAACGAAGTCGACGGCCTCGGCCTGCCGGCGGCGGCGCCGGTGGAAACGCCCCCGCCGTCCGGAACGGACGCCGCCGCGGCGGAAGAGGAGCCTGCGTGAAAAAGCGCGCGCAAACGGTTTGGCGCCTGCTCGGGGCGCAGGATTGGCTGGCGGTGCTGCTCGCGGCGGGGCTGCTGGGGACCGGGCTGACTTTCATCTACAGCGCCTCGTGGCGCGGGGAGGAAACGGGCATCGTCGGGGCGTGGTTCGGCCGCCAGATCTGGTGGGCGGCGCTCGGGTCGGTCGTGGCGACCGCGCTGGCGGCGGTGGATTACCGGTTCTGGATCCGGACGGCGTGGTGGCTGTACGGGGCGGCGCTGGTCCTGCTGGCGCTCGTGCTCGTCGTGGGCACGAAAGTGTACGGAGCCTACCGGTGGCTGAACGTGTTCGGCGTGCTGGTCCAGCCGTCGGAGTTCGCCAAGGTGGCGCTGGTGGTGCTGCTGGCGCGGGTGCTGGGCGGCGGGGCGCTGGCCCCGCGGTCCTTTGGAACCGTGGCGGTCGGATTGCTGCTCATGGCCGGGCCGTTCGGTCTCATTCTTCTGGAGCCGGACCTGGGCACCGCGGCGGTGCTGGTGCCGACGACGGCGATCATGCTCTTCGCGGCCGGCGCGGCCTTGCGCTATCTGGTGGGCCTCGCCGCGCTCGGCGCCGGCGGCGTCGGCCTCGCCCTCTCGCCGCTCGGGCGGTTCATGCTGAGCGACTACCAGCACGAGCGCATCCTGACGTTCCTGGATCCCGGGCGGGATCCGCTGGGCTCCGGCTGGAACGCCCTGCAGTCGGCCATCGCGGTCGGTTCGGGCGGGTTCTGGGGCAAAGGGTTTTTGAACGGGACGCAAAACGTGCTGGGCTTCCTGCCCCGCACGGTTTCGCCCACGGACTTCATCTTCCCGGTCATCGCCGAGGAGAAGGGGTTCATTGGCGCCAGCGCGCTGCTGCTGGTCTTCGCCCTCCTGCTGACGCGCTACGTGCGCACGGCCTGGACGGCGGGCGACCCGGCCGGCAGCCTGTTGGCAACGGGTATCGCGGGCTTGCTGTTCAGCCACGTGTTCGTGAACGTCGGAATGACCATCGGCCTGCTGCCGATCACGGGGCTGCCGCTCCCGTTCGTCAGCAGCGGAGGGTCGTTCATGGTGAGCACGTTGGCGGGCTTCGGGCTTGTGCAAAGCGTGCATGTGCGCCGCATGAGGCGCGAGGTGTAGTTATGTGGGATTGGCTGAAAATGATCGGACTGAGAAAAAAGACCAAGCGGGAAATCATCGTCAACGCGGAGAGCCTGGAGACCCGCGTGGCGATCATGGAGAACGGCCATCTGGAGGAGTTCGCCATCGAGCGCCCGACCGAGGAGCGCATCGTGGGGAGCATCTACAAGGGCCGCATCCAGAACATGGAGGACGGCCTGCAGGCCGCCTTCGTGGACATCGGGATGAAGAAGAACGCGTTCATCCACTACTGGGACATGATCCCGGAGGACGCGGCGCGGCTGGAAGCCGAGGAAGGCATCGCGGCGAACCGGCCGCGCAAGAAGAAATCGCAGCCCGGCGAGATGGCCAAGCAGTTCCCGCCCGGCAGCGAGATCATCGTGCAGGTGACCAAGGGGCCCATCGGCACCAAGGGGCCGCGCGTGACGGCGAACCTGAGCATTCCGGGCCGCTACCTCGTGATGATGCCCGGCAGCCGGCTCAAGGGCGTGTCGCGCAAGATCGAGGACGACAAGGAACGCGAGCGCCTGAAGAAGGTGCTGGGACGCCTGCCGATCCCGTCGAGCCTCGGCCTGATCATCCGCACCTCCGCGGAAGGCTCGCGGGCCACGAGCTTCGCGCGCGACCTGCGCGGCCTGCTGGACATCTGGCAGAAGATCGAAGACGGCATCAAGAACGTGCCGGCGCCGTGCTGCCTCTACCACGAGCCCGACCTGGTCGAGCGCGTGGTGCGCGACTCGCTCACGGAGGAAGTCGACCGCATCGTGATCGACGCGCGCGCGACCTTCGACCGCATCCGGGACATGACCGCGCGCATTTCGCGCGGCGTCAAGAACCGGGTGAAGCTCTACGACGGCGCCTTGCCGATCTTCGAGCATTTCGACGTGGAGAAGCAGCTCGAGAGCGCCTTCCGCCGCAAGGTGTGGCTGAAGTCCGGCGGCTACCTGATCTTCGACGAAACCGAAGCGCTGGTGGCGATCGACGTGAACACCGGCCGGCACAAGGGCGGCAAGACGCAGGAGGAAAGCATTCTGCAGGTGAACCTCGAGGCCGCGCAGGAAGTCGCGCGGCAGCTGCGCCTGCGCAACATCGGCGGGCTGGTCGTGATCGACTTCATCGACATGAAGTCGCGCAAGAACCAGAACCAGGTCCACAAGACCCTCAAGGAGGCGCTGCAGAACGACAAGGCGCGCACGAACGTGCTGCCGGTCTCGCAGCTGGGCCTGATCGAGATGACCCGCCAGCGCATGGAGGAAAGCCTGCGCGCGGCGAACTACGCCGACTGCCCGTATTGCCACGGGCGCGGCAAGGTGCTCTCGAACCTCTCGATGAGCGTGCGCATCCAGCGCCGCATCCTCGAAGTCATCAAGAAAAACCATCACCGCGGCGAACTCCCCCTGCGGATTTCCATCAACCCGATGATCATGGAGCGCCTGCGCCGGGAGGACGAACAGGTCCTGATCGATCTCGAGAAGCGCTGCCGCACCCACCTGACGTTCGTCAGCGACGTGAACCTGCACATCGAAGACTTCCGGATCGCCCACGCGCAGTCCGGCGAGGTCTTCTACGAGGACCACGAGCAGTAAAAGAGGGAATCAATATCCAATATTCAACGTCCAATATCCAATGTTCAAGTGAACAGCCGATTGAACATTGAAGATTGATTGTTGGATATTGAATATTCGGTTTCAACAGATCCGCGGCAACTGTTCCCCCGACGGCGGCGCGAGGCGGCGGACGGTACCCAGCGGAGTGCGGGCGGAAACGCCCCGGCCTTCGGCCACGTGACCGATGACCGCGGCTTGTGCCGTGACGGGATGACCCTTCAGGACGTCGAGCGAGGCCGGCGCGTCTTCCGCCGCCACGAACAGCGCGGCGCAGCCTTCGTTGGCGACGAACAGCGGATCGAACCCCAGCAGTTCGCAGGCGCCGCGCACCGCTTTTTCCACGGGAATCGCGGCTTCGTCGATCTGGATGGCGACGCCGGCCGCGGCGGCCAGCTCGCCCAGCGCTCCGCCTAGACCCCCGCGGGTGAGGTCGCGCGCGCAATGGGGGGCCGGGCCTTGCGCGAACAGCTCCAGGAACGGGGCGTGCAGGGACGCGCAATCGCTCGCGACGGGCGGCTCGAAGGACAGTCCGTGGCGTTGGGCCATGACGGCGATGCCGTGCCGGGCGATATCGCCGGTGAGAATCACGACGTCGCCGGGGCGAATGCGTTCCGGAGCCAGCGGTTCCGCCACGACGATTTCGCCGACGCCGCTGGTGTTGACGTAGAGTCCGTCGCCGGAGGCGCGGCCGATGACTTTCGTGTCGCCCGCGACGATCGCGACGCCGGCGGTTTTCGCCGCCGCGCGCATGGAATCGACGACGCGGCGGAGCGTTTCGAGCGGCAGGCCCTCTTCGAGGATGAAGCCCGCGGTGAGGGCCACGGGCTTGGCCCCGGCCATGAGCAGATCGTTGACGGTGCCGTTGACGGCCAGCGTGCCGATGTCGCCGCCGGGGAAGAACAGGGGCTGGACGACGTAGGAATCGGTGGTGAACGCCGCGCGGCGCCCGCCGAGGCGGAACAGGGTGGCGTCGTGGGGGGCGGCGGAACCTGCGCCGAACGCCGGCAGGAAAATATCGTGGATGAGCGCGGCGGTCAGCGTTCCCCCGCCGCCGTGGGCGAGGGTGACCGTATCGTAGCGGGCGGTGGGCAGGGGGCAGTTCATCGCAGGGAGAGATTGAATCCATTGGAGTCCAGAAGGGAAGAAAAATCGCGTCGAGAAAGCGCATCTCCCTGCGCGGCAGGGGGGCGGGGAAACGCGGCCTGTCCGGACTTTGCCATTTTGAACTTGTCTCCGCGCCTCGTTCGGGAGGATGCTGAACGCGCAATCAAGCCGTCGGCAAGGGAAGTTCTTGGATCGGAGAGCGATCCGTCCCGATGGACTAAGGAGAGCGGCGATGAAAGGATTTCCACGGTCCCTGACGGGTGGCGTCTGGGCATTTTCTCGATTTCGTTTCCCGGGGTCGCTGGGGGTCTGGTTGCTCGTGTGCTGGGCCATCGGCGGCCCCGTCGCGTCCGCGCAGATGTCCGAATCGTTCGAATACGGCGTGCCGCCGCCGGGGTGGACGAAGACCAATCTGCTGGGCGGCGGCGGCTGGTACCAGTTGCCCATCGGCGTCATGCCGCTGCCGGGGTGGGGCAACGGCACCAGCTCCGTGCCGGCGACGGTGAACGCGGGTAC
Source organism: Verrucomicrobia bacterium UBA2281 (assembly GCA_002347655.1). GTDB lineage: Bacteria > Verrucomicrobiota > Kiritimatiellia > CAIQIC01 > Lenti-01 > Lenti-01. The sequence continues at coordinate 25,447 of DDWR01000004.1, forward strand.
GCACAACGCCTATTGCTCGTGGAACACGGGCGGTGGCGCCTCCGAGGGCTACCACAACGACCAGTGGCTGATTTCGCCGCGGCTGACGGGATTGACGGCGACGTCCACCGTGAGCTACTGGTTGCGGTTCAATTTCACCAATTTCCCGGACACGGTGTATTTCCGCGTGTCCACCAACGGGCCGGCGCCGGCCAACTTCACGTTCGTGCCCCTCACGAACGTCTTCGCGCGCGCCTCCTACCCGAACCAGTTTCCGCCGTGGAGCAACCACGTGGTGAACGTCGGCGCGCTGGGCATTCCGGCGGGCACGCCGATCTGGATCGCGATCCACGAATACGAATGGGACAACGTCCACAACGGGGCGGCCATCCAACTCGACGTGATCAACAGCGACCTGACGGCGCCGCCGGAGGCGCGCGTCGGGCCGACGTCGCTGACGTTCACGGCCTACTACGAAGGGGCCGATCCGGCACCCCAGACGTTCGCGCTTCAGGGCGTCGGCAGCAGCGGGATGGGCTTTGCCAGCGCCGTGACGTTCGGCGCGGGGCCGACCAGCTGGCTGAGCGTCGGGGGCCCGGCGTCCGGGACGCTCGGCTTCCAGGGGAGCCAGGTCTACACGGCGGCGGTTTCCGTGGCGGGGCTCGATCTGGGCACGTACGTCGCGACCAACGTCTTCAACGTGCCGGGGGCAACCAATAATCCGTTGCGGGTGCCCATCACGCTGAACGTGATCCGGCGGCCGCAGACCATTTCGTTCCCGAATCCGGGACCGCAATTCACGACGAACCGGGTGGGGCTGGCGGGGACGGCGTCGTCGGGGCTGCCGGTGACCTTCAGCGTCTTTTCCGGGCCGGGCAGCATCGTCGGCGCCACGAACCTCTCCTTCACGGGAACGGGGACGGTGCGGGTGGTGGCGTGGCAGCTGGGCAACGTCTACTACGACGTCGCGCCGTGCGTCACGCAAGCCATGGCGGTGACGAAGCCCAACGCCGCGATCGCGATCACCAACCTGAGCCACGTGTACGACAGTTCTCCGCACGGCGCGACGGTGACGACGGTCCCGGAGGGACTGGCGGTCGTCACGACGTACAACGGCGGCGCCGCGCTGCCGGTGGCCATCGGGAGCTACGCGGTGACGAGCACGGTCGACGACGTCCTCTACGGCGGCACGGCGACGGCCATCTTCACGATCACGCGGATGCCGCAGACGGTGGATTTCCCGGATCCGGGGGCCCAGTGGACGACAAGCGTGGTCGAGCTGGCGGCGACGGCCAGTTCCGGGCTGCCGGTGACCTTCTCCGTCGCCTCAGGGCCGGGGGCGATCGGCGGCGGCACGAACTTGAGCTTCACCGGCGGCGGCACGGTGGGCGTGGTGGCCACGCAGGCCGGCGACGCGGATTGGCTGCCGGCGGCGGCGACGAATGCCATCGTCGTTTCGAAAGTCGAAGCGGCAGTGACGCTCGGTAGCCTGAACCACGTCCACGACGGCACGCCGAGAAGCGCGACCGCGACAACGGATCCGGCCGGCCTCGCGGTGGACTTCACGTACGACGGCAGCGCGACTGCGCCTACGGCCGTGGGCAGCTATGCCGTGACCGGCACGATCAACGACGCGATCTACCACGGGTCGAACGTTGGCACGCTGACGATCGGCAAGGGCACGGCGACGGTGACGCTGGAAAGCCTGGACCAAACCTACGACGGCACGCCCCGGACCGCGACGGCGACGACGGATCCGGCCGGACTGGCCGTCGATTTCACGTACAACGGCGCGACCAACGGGCCGATCGAAATCGGCAGCTACGCGGTGACCGGGACGGTGAACGAGGCCAACTGGCAAGGGGCTGCCACCGGGACGCTGACGATCGGCAAGGGGACGGCCACGGTGACGCTGGAAAGCCTGAGCCAGGCCTACGACGGCACGCCGCGGCACGCGACGGCGACGACGGATCCGTCCGGCCTGGCCGTCGATTTCACGTACGAGGGCGCGACCAACGGGCCAACGGACATCGGCAGCTATGCGGTGACCGGGACGGTGATCGAAGCCAACTGGCAAGGGTCCGCCACGGGCACGCTGACGATCGGCAAGGGGACGGCGACCGTGACCTTGGAAAACCTGAACCAGACCTACGACGGCTCGCCGCGGCCCGCGACGGCGACGACGGATCCGGCCGGACTGGCCGTCGAATTCACCTACGCCGGTTTCGGAACCGCCCCGACGGATGCGGGCACCTACGCGGTGACCGGCACGGTCGACGACGCCCGCTGGCAGGGCTCGGCCAGCGGCACACTGGTCGTTGCCAAGGGCAACCAGACCATCGTGGATTTCCTGCCGCCCGACGGTACCTGGTTTCCGCTGGGCGCAACGACCACGCTCAGCGCACAGGCCTCCAGCGGCCTGACGCCGGTGTCCTTCTCCAATCTGACGCCGGAAATCGCCGTGCTGACCGGGAACGAGGTGGCGTTCACCAACCGGGGCGTGGCGCGCGTGCAAGCCCGCCAAGCCGGCAATGCCAACTGGGAACCGGCGACGGCCGTGCACGCGTGGGGCAGCGGCAGCCATATCGCCAGCGTGGCGCCGGCGGCGGCGAACGTCGGCGGCGGCATCGAAATCCTCATCCAGGGGCAGGGCTTGGGCGACGGAACGGACATCACCGGCGCGACCTTGGCGGGGGTTGCGGCGACGATCTTGGAACAAGGGCCAAACGAAGTGCGGGTCTTGGCGGCCGTTGCCCCGGCCCCGGCCACCGGCGACGTGCGGGTGACCTCGGCCTCGCTGGGTGACGTGGTTTTGGCCGATGGCTTTGAATACCGGTGGTTGCCGGCGCCGGCAATGCTGCCGCCGACGGACGTCACGATCAGCGATCTCACGGCGCATTGGACGGCCGTGCCGGCGGCGACGGGCTATCTCCTCGACGTCGGTCTCGACGCGGACTTCGCCGCGCATCTGCCCGGATACGAACGCCTGGACGTGGGGGCCGCCACGGATCAGCGGGTGGACGGGTTGCTGGACGCGGCCGACTATTGGCTGCGCGCCTACGCCCGGAACGAGGCCGGGCTCAGCTGGGCCGCACCGGCCATCGCCGTCGCCACGCCTGCCGCGACCGCCGCCGATTTCGACGGCGACGGCTGCGCGGATCTCGCCGTGTACGAGCCGGCGACCGGAGTCTGGAAATTCCTGTCGCCGCGCACGGGAACGCGCTGGGCGGAGAATCCGGGCTGGCGGCGCATGCTGCCGGTACCGGCGGACTACGACGGCGACGGCCGCTCCGATCTGGCGGCGTACGATCCGGCCACCGGCGAGTGGCACGTCCAGCGCTCCACGACCGGACAGATCGCCGCCCGGCCGTTCGGGTGGAACAAGACCCTGCCTTTGCCGGGGGACTACGATGCCGATCTCCGGTCGGACCTGGCCATTTTCTATCCGGATCTGGCGCGCTGGTCGTTCCTGTGCACGACGGCGGGCGGCTATCACGCGCGCTGGGGCTGGCCGGACGTGAAGGTGATCCCCGTTCCCGCAGACTACGACGGGGATGGCGCGTTGGATCTGGCCATCTACTATCCCGCCAACGGCAACTGGTATATCCACGAAACCTCGACGGGCGTGGCCCGCCCGCCCCAGCGGTTCGGCTGGGAGACGACCGTCCCGGTGCCGGGCGACTACGACGGAAACGGACAGGCGGACGTTGCTCTGTTCAACCGGGCCAACGCCAATTGGTGCCTTTCGCGCAGCCACGACGGTCGCGGCGAAATCAAACAATTCGGCTCGGCGGCGATGATCCCCGTGCCGGCGGATTACGACGGCGACGGCAAGACCGATCTCGCCGTTTACCATCCCGTCACCGGCATTTGGTTCATCCGGAACTCCTCCACCATGATGCAGATCCAGCATCAACTGGGTTGCGCCGGTCACGTTCCCGTCCTCCTGCTCCCGACGATCCACGCTTGGTTCGATCTGTTCCGGTCTCCCTGAACGACCGTACGGCTGAGTGGCCGGATCCGGCGAAGGGCATCCGCCGGAAAGATTGCGCCGGCCGTTGCAAAGGAGAAATGGCCGGGCCTCGTCATGCGGGGAAGCTGTTCGGTTCACGTGAATCGTTACGAAACGATGTGGATCAGAAAACAATCGTGGATGGCCTCTGGTTTTCTGTTGCGGCCGCGTCCTGAACTCCTACAATGAAGGCGTCGGGATGGATGAGGACGGACCTGTTGCGGCTGCAGCAAAGGAGGTGCCGGATGAAAACGAGAAGGTGGCGATGGGGCGGGGCCTGGCTTCTGGTGCTGAGTTGCGGCCTGGCTGCTGCGCATGCGCAGGTCCTCTTGGATTATTCCTCGTTCCTGGGGGGAAACGGAGACGACAGCGCCCAGGGTGTCGCGATTGCGCCCGACGGGTGCATCTGGGTGTGCGGGTACACCTATTCGACGAATTTTCCGGTGGTCAATCCGATCCAGGGACAACGACAGGCCAATCAGGATGCGTTCGTCAGCAAGTTCAGTCCGGATGGGGGCACCCTGTTGTTCTCGACGTATCTGGGCGGCAGCAGTGGCGCTTCCCTCGCGATGGGGATCGCCGTGGATGGCGAGGGGAACGCATACGTGTGCGGCTACACGGAGGCCGCGAATTTCCCGACGCTCAATGCGTTTCAGCCGGCGCGGGACGGGTGGTGGACGGATGCGTTCATCTGCAAGCTGGATGCCTCGGGCACCCTGATCTATTCGAGCTATCTGGGCGGCTCGATGTTCGACTACAGCTACGATGTCGCCGTGGACACTGCCGGCTGCGCGTACGTGGCGGGCCGGGCCTGGTCCACGAATTTTCCGACGGTCAATGCCTTCCAGCCGACGAACAAGCTGGCGGGCGGCTACAACTTCACGCTTTCCAAGGTGGCGGCCGACGGAGCCTCGCTGGTGTATTCCACGTATCTGGGCGGGACCGGCGCGGGCCACGAGTATTCGCGGGTCGCGGTGACGCCCGCGGGGGTCGCGTACTTCTGCGGGGCGACGACGTCGACCGATTATCCGGTCACGCCGGACGCCTACCAGGCGGCCCATGCCGGGCCTTCGCCGAACAGCTGGGACGCGGTCGTCAGCATCTTGTCCGCCGATGGAAGCACCTTGCTCTATTCCACCTTCTTCGGAGGGGCGGAGGACATCGACCAGGCGGTGGACATCGCGATCGGGGACGACGGATCGTTCACGCTGGTGGGCATCACCCAGTCGGACGATTTGCCGGTGGTGAATCCGATCCAGGCGGCCATTTCGGGCCAGCCGGACCTGTTCGTGACGCGCTTCGCTCCGGATGGACAGAGCTTGGAGTTCTCGACGTACCTCGGCGGCTGGGACTGGGATTACGGAAAAGCGGTGGCCGTCGATCCCGACGGCAGCGTGGTCGCGCTGGGGCTCTCGGTTTCGCCCAACTTCCCGGTATACAGGGCCTTCCAGCCCGCGAACGCCGGCAGTTACGAGGCTGTCGTCGCCCGGCTGAGTCCCGACGGAAGCGCGCTGGAGTATTCGACCTATCTGGGCGGTAGCGGGAGCGAATTCGGCCAGGCCGTGGCCCTGGACGCCGATGGCAACGCCGTGGTCGTCGGCCAGACCCAATCCGCCAACTTCCCGACGGCAATGCCTTGGCAGGCGGCCAAGAGCGGCGGCGGAGATGCCTTCGTGGCACGCTTGGCGCCCCCGGACTGGAGCCAAATCAACGCAAACGGCTTCGGCGAAGCGAACAACTTCAGCGCGTTCTCCCTGGCGGTCTACGGCAACCGGCTTTATGCCGGCACGTGGAACAACGTGGACGGGTGCGGGATCTGGCGCTGGGACGGACCGGGCACCGGCGACTGGACGCAGGTGAACGTCGATGGGTTCGGAACGGCGGACAACCGGGGGGCGCATTCGATGGCGGTCTACGATGGGCGCTTATACGTCGGAACGGCGAACAATACGGACGGCTTCGAGGTGTGGGCGTACAATGGTTCCACATGGAGCCAGGTCGCCAACAATGGCTTGGGCGACGCCGCGAATACATGGGCCAGCGCCATGGTGGTTCATGACGGAAAACTCATTGTTGCGTCGAGCTGGCAGGGAGCCGTCTTTTCCTTCGACGGCGGCAGTTGGGTGCAGGAAAACGCGAACGGGTTTGGGAACGCCAACAATACGGCGCTTCGCAGCCTCGCCGTCTATGACGGCCACCTGTATGCGGGGACGTACAACACCACCGATTATGCCGAGCTGTACCGCTATGACGGACCGACGGCCGCGGACTGGACGCTGGTGGCCGGCGGCGGATTCGGCGGCAACTTCGTGGAATTCCGCAGCCTGGCGGCCTGCGACGGCAAGCTGTTCATCGGGGCGAGCGGCTGGAGCACGTCGTGCCAGGTCTGGGAATACGACGGGGCCAGCCTGGTCCGCAACGATCCGGGCGCCGCGATGCAGTATGACGCCGCCCGCTGCATGACGGTGTTCCGGGGCAAACTGTACGTCGGAACCGGCAACGACAGCGGCACGCCGACGGGCGGCCAGGTCTGGTCGTACGACGCGGCTGCGGACGTCTGGCAGCAGATCAACGAAAACGGGTTTGGCGATGCCGAGAACAAGGCGGTCCATTGCGTGCTGGGCCACGGCAACGCCCTGTTTGCAGGGGTGGCCAACTCCGCCGGAGTCGGCGGCAAGGTGTTCCGGATGGGATGGAAGTCGCGCATCGACCGCGTGGTGCCAGAAACCGGGTCGCTCGGGGGCGGATACCCGGTGGCCATCGATGGCTGGAACCTGACCGACGGGACCGTGGATGACGTGGCCAACGTGACCCTTTGCGGGGTGCCGGCAACCGTCCAGAGCGCAGCAGGGACGACCCAGATCGTCGTCGCGGCCGGCACGGCGGTGACCACCGGCACGGGAGACGTGCGCGTGTTTTCGGCGAGTTGCGGCGAGACGGTCAAGTCCAATGCGTTCACCTACGAGGGCGGAGCGATCACGAACGTGGCCCCCGGTGCGGCGAACGTGGGCGGGGGTATCGAGGTGGTCATCCAGGGAGTGGCGCTGGGCAACGGAGCGGACATCACCGTCGTGACGCTGGCGGGAGTGGGGGCGGCGATCGTGACGCAAGGGGTGGACGAAGTGACGGTGATGGCGGGAGCGGCGCCGGCTACCGCGACGGGCGACGTGCAGGTGACCTCCACGTCGGGCGGAACCGTTGGGCTGGCCGACGCGTTCGAGTATCTCTGGCTGGACCCGCCGGAGCAACTGGATCCGGCGGAGATCCGAACGACGAGCTTCCTGGCGCGGTGGGAGACCGTGCCGGCGGCGGCAACGCACCTGCTGGACGTCGGGATGGATACGAACTTCTCGGCGTACCTGCCGGGCTATTCGGCGCGCGACGTCGGCACGGCGACGACGCACCGCGTGGCGGGGCTGGCGCAGGGGACGGGTTATGCGACGCGGCTGTTCGCCTGGAACGCGGACGGATTCAGTTGGCCCTCGCGGACGATCTGGACTTTCACGGCGCTAGCCACGGCCGGGGACATGGACGGCGACGGCGTGGCCGATCCGTTGGTCTACCAGCCAGCGCCCGGCGCGTGGGACATGGATTCGAGCACGGGGACGGCGGCGTGGCTCACGCCGTGGGGCGGCCGCTCGATGCTGCCGGTGCCGGCGGACTACGACGGCGACGGGACGGACGACTTCGCGTTGTATCAGCGCAGCACGGGCTATTGGTACATCCTCTATAGCTCCGGCGGATCGCGCAAAACGCTGTTCGGCGCGGAAGACCGCATCCCGCTGCCGGGCGACTACGACGGCGATGGCCGGGCGGATCTGGCGACGTATTCGGCGGCGGACGCGCGCTGGGCGTTCGAGGCCACGACGGCGGGGCCGTTCGAACTGGCGTTCGGCGGCCGCTCGATGGTGCCGGTGCCGGCGGACTACGACGGCGACGGCGCAATCGACGTGGCGGTCTACCGGCCGTCCACGGGCGTCTGGTATATCCTCTACAGCGGCGGCGGCGCGCGCGTGGCGCAACTGGGGTGGGCCACGACCGTGCCGGTGCCGGCGGACTACGACGGCGACGGGAAGGCCGATCTCGCGGTGCTGAACCGGCCGACCTCGAACTGGTGCATCCAATACAGCGGCGGGGACAGCCTCGTGGTGCCGTTCGGCTACAAGACGATGACGCCGGTGCCGGCGGACTACGACGGCGACGGGTTGGCGGATATCGCCATGTACCACGCCGCGTCGGGCACGTGGTACGTGCGCGACTCGTTCACCGGCGCGCAACGCTCGTTCCCGCTGGGCGGCCCGGACCAGATCCCGGCGCACCGGATCCCGCTGCTCCACTCCTGGTACGGCCTGCCTTGGACGCCCTGAGCGGGCCGGGCTTGCCGGGCAGGGCGCGGCGATTTCCAAATATGTCGTAAAAAGCCTTGCCCTTCACGTATATCGGGCCTACTGAATAAGAATATGCCGCAGGGGCCGTTTGTACAGGCCTCGGAAAAACGAGATTGCGGGGCGCCCACCGGAGCGGAAGGTCTTGGCCCATGCCGGGCGATGGCGAGAAAGGCAGGCTGATGATGAAACGGAAACGGGCTTGGAGCTTTGGGTTGCTGCTTTTCATCGCGGGGTTGGCAGGTTATGCCCAGCAGGTCGGGACGGCCATCAGCGGGGATGGTTCGCTGCCGAACGGCAACGCGATCTTGGATGTTCAGTCGCCGGCCACGGGCGACGGCAAGGGCCTGCTGATCCCGCGGGTGACGCAGGCGCAACGCACGACGGCCAGTGCCGCTCTTGCCGGCGGATTGCTGCTCGATAGCGGGAACCTGCGTGGCGGGGCGGCGCACGGGCTGCTGGTGTATCAGACCGATGGCAACCAGGGACTCTACTACAACTATTCCGGCACCGCGGTGCCGTTTTGGATGCGCGTGGGCAACTTCTGGGACGACGGTTCGGTGCCGATGTCGGGCGGCCTCAATTTGGCCGGGAACATCCTGACCAACGTCGGATCGATCGACATGTCCACCTACGATGTTCAGATCGGGGAGGACGCCTCTAGCTTTAGCTCTTCCTCGGGCAGCGTGGCAGTGGGCCGGCAAGCCACGGCCCGTTATCGGATCGGCGGCGTGGCGGTGGGGAGCGGAGCGGACGGCGACTACAACGGGATCGCGATCGGGTACCAATCGGACGGGCAATATTCCAACATCGCCATCGGCTTTGCGGCCAGTTCCTACAGCGGATATGACCGGATCACCATCGGGCGCGGCATCACCAACCGCCGGAACGATTCGGTGGCGCTGCGCGGCACGCTGTATTTGGATGGCGGCACGGGAATGATGGTCCGCTCCACGGTGGGCACGGGCGACTGGACGGCCAAGGCCTTCACGATCGACCATCCCGACGATCCCGAGAACAAGGTGCTGCGGCATTTCTGCGTGGAGGGGCCGGTGGTCTGGAACTTCTACGCGGGGCGGTCGCAGCTGACCAACGGCGAAGCGACGGTCGGCTTGCCGGACTATTACGCGGCGCTCAACCGCGTGGGGGCGGAAGTCTTCAGCCTGACGCCCATCGGGGCGCCGGCGGCGCTGTATGTCCGCGAAGAGGTCGCGGGCAACCGATTCGTCGTGGGCGGCGCCGGCGACGCGGCGTTTTCCTGGACGATCCACGTGCCGCGCAACGATCCGGCCTGTCTCGAAGACCTGGCGCGGCGCCCGGTCGAGCAGCGGAAGGAGGAAATACCGCCCAGCCAGATTCCGGAGGAAAATTGGGCGGTCAACACGGACGTGACCAGCCCGGCCGATCTGAAGCCCCGGCATTGAACCGCGCCGGGATGGGCGCACGAAGATGAGTCGATGAAGAGAATCCGCAACAGGTGGAGGAGGGCGGCGCTGATTGCGCTGCTGCCTGTTTTGCATGCGCATGCCGCCACGGTTCGCATGTCCGGCGGCGAGTGGCGGATGCTGGGACAACTCGTGGCCACGCAGGTGGTCGTGGAAAGCGCCGCCACGCTCGGCGGAACGGGGACGGTGCACGGGGTGGCGGTTGTGCGCGGCGTTGTGGCTCCGGGCTTGACGGCGACGGACGTGGGCACGTTGAACTTTGCCGACGACGTCGCCTTCGATGGCGGATGCTTTGCGTGCGACGTGGCGGCTTCCAATTCCCTGGACCGGTTGGCCGTGGCCGGCGCCATATCGGGCGTGGCGACGGTCTTGGTCGTCCAAGCCGCAGGCGTCTATCCGGATCAGGAGGTGATCGCGACGGGCAATGCGGCCAGCGCTTACGGTTCGTTTGCGGTTTCGCCGGAAGCCGGTTGGAAACTCGGCACGAGCGGAGCGTTGGATCTGTGGCTCGGAGTGGAGCCGAGCATGGCATTCCTCGGCACGAACGGCGCGGCCGTCGCGAGCGGGGATCCGGCCAGCCGGGACAAAGGAACGAAATTCCCTCCGATTTTGCCGGGGACGGCGGTGACCAACGTCTTGAGCATCACGAACGACGGCAACGCGGTGCTGGAGATCGGCGATTTCCAGACCAACGGGGCAGACCGCATCTATTTCACCATTGCCGGCTTGCCAAATTCCATTCCCATCGGCGGATCCAGTCCGCTCACCGTGACCTATGCTCCCGTGGCGCCGGCCCGCCATGCGGTTTCCTTGGTCATCAGCAACAACTCGCCGACGAATCCGTACACGGTCAATCTGGCGGGATCTTGCTATGCGCTTTCGACGAACAACGGCCCGCATGCGGGCGGGAATGCGGTGACGTTGACCAACGGGCATTACGGCACCATCACCAACGTGCGGGTGGGCGGGGTAGCGGCGGCCATCCAGGCCAGCGGCGCAAATTGGGTGGCGTTCACCGTGCCGGAGGTCGGCAGTTCCGGCTTGATGGATCTGCTCGTGCAGACGTCGGACAACGGCGACCACGAGATTCCGGGAGCCTACGTCGTGAATCCCGCGGGATCGATTGCCGACGTGCTGCCCGCGAACGGCTCTTGGACGGGGGGCTATTCGGTCGCGATCGGCGGCGCCGACCTTGGCAACGGCGGCGACGTCACCCACGTAACCCTGTGCGGCGTGGCGGCCGCGATCGACAGCCAAAGCGCCACGCAGGTGGTCGTGACCGCCGGGATAGCCGGAACCGTCGGTCTCGGCGACGTGCAGGTCTATTCAACCAGTCATGGCGAGACGGTCGCCGGCGACGCCTTCGAATACCTGCGCGAATTCCAAAGCGCGTTGGTTTTCAGTCCGGCCAGCCCGCAATCCTATGGCACGACAAACCCGCTGGCGGTTTTGGGCGGTTCCGGAACGGGTGCCGTGGCTTACGCGGTGGTGAGTGGCCCGGGCGCGATCGTCGGGGAGACGAATTTGGCGGTGACGGCAGGGAGCGGCACGATCACGGTGGCGGCGACGAAGGCCCAGGACGCGCTGCATTTCGCCGCCTCCGCGACGGCGCTGGTGGCGGCCGCCAAGGCAGAACAGATCATTGTGGATTTCCAGCCAGCGGACGGAATGCCGTTTTTGCCGGGAGCGACCACGTCGGTGAACGCGCAGGCGTCGAGCGGGCTGGCGGTGGCGTTCGAGAACCTGACGCCGGACATCGCCAGCTTGGTTGGGACGGACATCGCCTTCACCAACCCCGGCCTGGCGCGGGTGCGGGCCATGCAGGCGGGCGACGCGAACTGGAACGCAACGGCGGTGGTGCATTCTTGGCGCATAAGCGGCTGGATCACGAACGTGGCCCCGGGCACCGCGAACGTGGGCGGGGGCATCGAGGTGGTCATCCAGGGCATCGCGCTCGGCGACGGCGTGGACGTGACGAACGTGACGCTGTGCGGCGTGGAGGCGACGATCCTGACGCAAAGCGTCCAGGAAGTGTCGGTATTGGCCGGGGGGGCGCCCGCTGCGGCCACGGGCGACGTGGCGGTGACGTCGGCGACCGGCGGGTTCATGGTCCTGAGCAACGCGTTCGAGTATCTCTGGCTGGATCCGCCGGACCAACTCGATCCGGCCGATATCCGGACGACGAGCTTCCTGGCGCGGTGGCGGACCGTGCCGGCGGCGGCGACGCACCTGCTGGACGTCGGGATGGATACGAACTTCTCGGCGTACCTGCCGGGCTATTCGGCGCGCGACGTCGGCACGGCGACGACGCACCGCGTGGCGGGGCTGGCGCTGGGAGCGGGCTACGCCACGAGGCTGTTTGCCTGGAACGAAGCCGGCCTGAGCTGGCCCTCGCGGACGGTCTGGACCGATTTGGCGCTGGCGACGCCCGGAGACTTCGACGGCGATGGCGTGGCCGATCCGCTGGTTTTCATGCCGACGACCGGCGCTTGGGACATGGACTCGAGCACGGGAACGGCCGCGTGGCTCACGCCGTGGGGCGGGCGCTCGATGCTGCCGGTGCCGGCGGACTACGACGGCGACGGCACGGACGACTTCGCGCTCTACCAGCGCTCGACGGGCATCTGGTTCTTGCTGTACAGCTCAGGCGGCTCGGCCCGGATCGAGTTCGGCGGAACCGAACGCATCCCGCTGCCGGGCGACTACGACGGCGATGGCCGGGCGGATCTGGCGACGTATTCGGCGGCGGACGCGCGCTGGGCGTTCCAGGCCACGACGGCGGGGCCGTACGAGTTGGCGTTCGGCGGCCGCTCGATGGTGCCGGTGCCGGCGGACTACGACGGCGACGGCGCAATCGACGTGGCGGTCTACCGGCCGTCCACGGGCGTCTGGTATATCCTCTACAGCGGCGGCGGCGCGCGCGTGGCGCAACTGGGGTGGGCCACGACCGTGCCGGTGCCGGCGGACTACGACGGCGACGGGAGGGCCGATCTCGCGGTGCTGAACCGGCCGACCTCGAACTGGTGCATTCAATACAGCGGCGGCGGCAGCCTCGTGGTGCCGTTCGGCTACAAAACGATGACGCCGGTGCCGGCGGACTACGACGGCGATGGGTTGGCGGATATCGCCATGTACCACGCCGCGTCGGGCACGTGGTACGTGCGCGACTCGTTCACCGGCGCGCAACGCTCGTTCCCGCTGGGCGGCCCGGACCAGATCCCGGCGCACCGGATCCCCCTGCTCCACTCCTGGTACGGCCTGCCTTGGACGCCCTGAGCGGGCCGGGCTTGCCGGGCGGGGCGGGGGCGGGTAGGATGCGGGGCAGTCGATTTTCGAAAGGAACCGCTGCTTCATGACCATCCGCACTCGCTTCGCGCCCAGCCCGACGGGCAACGTCCACATCGGAAACATCCGGGCCGCCATCTACAACTGGCTGTTCTCCCGCCACGAAGGGGGCGAATTCCTCTTGCGCATCGAGGACACCGACCTCGAGCGCTCGACGCCGGCGGCGGTGAAGACGGTGCTGGATTCGCTGGCGTGGCTGGGACTGGATTTCGACGGCGAGCCGCTGTTCCAGAGCACGCAGCGGGCGCATCATCTGGACGTGGCGGAGATGCTTTTGGCCAAGGGCGCGGCCTACCGGGAGGACAAGGGCGGCACCGGCAAGGGCGAGTGCATCGTCTTCAAGATGCCGGGCACGGATATTTCCTTCCACGACGAGGTGAAGGGCGATCTTTCCAAGAAGGCGGAAGACCTGAAGGATTTCGTGATCGTCCGCTCCGACGGCTCGCCGGTGTTCCACCTCGGCAACGTCGTGGACGACATCACGATGGGCATCACCCACGTGATCCGCGGCGACGACCACGTGGAAAACACGTTCAAGCACGTGGCGATGTACGAGGCCATCGGCGCGCCGCTGCCGAAGTTCGCGCATTTGCCGATGATCGTGAACGCGCAGGGCAAGCCCTATTCCAAGCGCGACGGCGCGGCCTACGTCGGCGAATTCCAGGAGCGGGGGTTCCTGCCGGAGGCGCTGTTCAATTCACTGGCGCTGCTGGGCTGGTCGCCGGGCGAGGATCTCGAAGTGATGTCGCGCGAAGACATGGTGAAACTCTTCACGCTGGACCGCGTCCGCAGCGCGCCGAGCCAGCTGGACATGACGAAGCTGCTGTGGATGAACGGCGAGCACCTCAAGCGCCGCGGTCCGGACGAGATCGCCGCCGGCTGCCGCGCGGCGATGCAGCGGCAAGGCCAGTGGCGCGACGATATCGATCCGGATTATTTCAAGGCCGCGGTGGCCTGCATGGGCGAGCGCATCCGGCTGTATTCCGACCTGGGCCAGAATGCGGCGTTCTTCTTCGACGAGGATTTCCCGTACGACGAGAAGAGCGTGAAGAAGCGGCTGCTGAAAGAGGGTGCCATCGGCATTCTGCGCGAAGAGCTGGCGGCGCTGGAGGCGGTCGAGCCGTTCACGGCGGCGGCGACCGACGCGGCGCTGCACGCGCTGGGCGAGCGCACGGGCCGGCAAATGGGCGATCTGGTTCATCCGGTACGCGTCGCGGTGTCCGGCACGGGCGTGGGGCCGGGGCTCTTCGACATGCTGGCGACGATGGGCAAGGAACGCGTCCTGCGGCGCATCCGCCGCACGCTTGCCCTCTACGGCGGGTAAAGGAACCGACGGCCATGGCGCAGGCGCGGCAACGTTTTACGTACTACGTAAAAACTTTGCGCGGATTTTACGTGGAACGTAAAAACTTTGGGCCGTTTCTACGTAGCGCGGAAAAATGGTTTCCACGCTACGTAAAACTCCTGGCGGCGGCAGGGCTGGCGCTGGGCTTGGCCGGGGGGGGCACCGGTTGCGCGGGCGCGAAAGCGAACCGGCTGGCGGTGCCGGATTCCGAACGCTGGGCGGTGACGGCCTCGGCGGCGGAAGCGGGGTCCGGTCCGGAACGGGCGGTGGATGGAAAGACGAACACCTGGTGGCGCAGCGGCGACGAAGGGCCGCAGTGGATCCAGGTCGGCTGGGCGCGGCCGGCGATGGTGTGCGGGTTTTCGCTGCAGTGGGGCCGGCCGCACGCGACGGCCTATTCCGTGGAAACGAGCCTCGACGGCGCGCAATGGACGCTGGCGTACGAGACGGAGTCCGGCGACGGCGATTGGGACCAGGCCGCTTTCGAACCGATCATGGCCCGCCACGTGCGCGTGACGGTGGCCACAAGCGCGCAGGGGCGACGGGTCGCGCTGGCCGAACTGGAAATCCACGACGTGGAGGACCGCCCGCAGATGCGGGTGGACGGCGTGCCGGACCCGGCCGCCGCGGCGCTGCTGGACGGCGACCCGGAAACGAGCTGGCGGTGCGCGCGGCCGGCGGCGGACGTGGAAGTCGATCTGCGCCGCGCGAGATCGGTGGGCAGCCTGCGGGTGGATTGGGGCGCGGCGGGATATGCCTCGAACGTGGTGGTGGAGACGTCCACCGACGGCACGAACTGGGCGTCGTTCGGCCGCATCCAGGCGCAGGCGGGGGATTTCGACGTGCTGATGCGCGCCGAAGCCGCTTCGGCGCGCTTCGTGCGGCTGGCGTTTTCCGGCGCCTCGGCGCCGAACGGGTTCGAAGTGGCCGGAATTTCGCTGCGGGGCGAAGAAGGCACGGCGCAGCCCTGGGCGATGCTGGAAGTGGCGGCGCAGCACGCGCCGCCGGGGCTCTATCCCGACGTGTTATGGAAACGCCAGACCTATTGGGCGGCCGCGGCCGGGCCGCAGGCGGGCGATGCGGAAAGCCTGCTGGACGAATGGGGCGCGTTCGCGCCGCACGCGGGCGCCGCCACGCTGGCGCCGCTGCTCGCAACGGGCGCGGAACTGCTTTCGGCGCAACAGGTGGCGGAACGGACGTACCGGCTGGGCGGCGACGGCGCGCCGCTGCCGGAAACCACCTGGACGCTGGCGTCGGGCCTGACGCTGCGGATCCGGGCGCTGGCGCGCTCGGGGGCCCCGGCGGCGACGACCTGGGTGAAATACGAGTTGGCCAATGAATCGCTGATGGCGCAGACCGGGCGGTTGGTCTGGGCGGTGCGGCCGATCCGGATGGCCGCGCCGGGCCCGAACCGCGGCGGCCTGGCGCCGATCCATCGGATCCGCGCGGGGGAAGCCGGCGAGTGGCAGGAAGTGCGGGTGAACGACGTGCCGCTGTTCGCGGTGCCGCGGCGGGACGTGCCGTTCGGGGCCGCGCCGTTCGCGGACGGCGACGTGGTGGAATTTTTCCGTCGCGGGGAAACGCCGCCGGCGCGCGCGGCGACGGACGACCACGGCTTGGCTTCGGCGGCCTGGTGGCTGGATTTCGCGCTGGAACCGGGCGCGCAGACGAGCCTGGTGGTGGCGGCCAACGCGCAGGAGTCCGCGCGGCGGCGGTTTCCATGGGACGCCGCGGGCGCGGCGGCCGAGACGGCCGAAACCTTCGACCGGGATTGGGTGGATGCGGCCTGGACGTGGCGCGGCGAAACAAGCCGGTATTTCCCGCGGATTGCGCGCCCGGACGCAATGGATTGCCTGCGGGCGCAGGTCGGCTGGTTGCTGGGCCGCCGCGCCGCCGCAGGGGAACGGATGGAGACGACCGTCGGACGGGTGGCGGCGCTGCTGCGGGCGGGCCAGGCGGATGCGGCCCGGGAGTGGATCGAGCGGGTGGCGGCAGGCATGCACACGAACGGTTGGGTGCCGGAACGCCTGGCGTCCGGCGGCGCTCCGGCGGCGGCCGAGTTCACCGGTCGGCACGCCCAGCAGGGGCAATTCGCGTTCATGGCGATGGACTATTATCGGTTCACGCAGGACGCCGCGTTTTTGCAGGAGCTCTATCCGCGGCTGGTCGCGGCGTTGCGCTGGCTGGAACGGCTGCGCGAAGAAACGGAGAAAACCGAATGGCAGCTGGGGGCGGACGAAGGCTTCCTCGTGGAAGGTCTGTTGCCGCCGACGCCGGCGCGGGATGGACGGGACGGGGGGCCGGCGCTCCATCGCTATGCGGACCAGTACTGGGCGCTGCTGGGCTGGAAAGAAGTCCGCGCCGCGGCCGCGCGGCTGGGGCGCGACGACGATGCCGTCTGGGCGGACGCGAACTACCGCGCGTTGCGGTCGTCGGTGCGGCGTTCGCTGCGCGCGCGCATGGATCTGACGGAGGCGTCGTGGATTCCGGCGACGGCCGAAGAAAGCCGCTTCGATGCCGCGTCGGTCGCGCTGCTCTTCTGGCCTTGCGCGGAAACGGATCTGGTTGAGCCGCACGAGCTGCAGAGCAGCTTGGATGCCTATTACGAGGGCTTTCTGGCGCGCGGCCAGCCGGGCGGGACGGGCGGCGCGGCGGCGGACGAAGCGGCGCTGCTGGGGCCGCTGTCCACGATGGGGCGCGGCGATTACGCTCGCGAAGTGCTGTATGCCCTGCTGGATCGGCGGCATCCCCGGGGCTGGAACGTCTGGACGCGGGCCCGAGGTGCCGAGTTGCGCCAGCCGGGGCCGGTCGGCGACATGCCGGATTTGCGGGCGGCGGCGGCCTACGTGATCGGGGTGCGCGGTTTGGCGGCCCGGGAAAACGGCAAGCAACTCGACCTGTTCTGCGGCGCCCCCGCCGAGTGGCTGCAATACGGCGACGGATTCCGGGTCTACGGCATGCCGACGGCCTTCGGGCCGCTGGATGTGGCCGGGTTCTGGCAGAAAAAGCAATTTTCCGTGGAGATCGGCGGCGGGGCGCATCCCCCGGGCGGCTACCGGATCTGGTGGCCCCGCCAGGTGCGCCCGGACCGGGTTCTGGCCAATGGCCAGCGGGTGGGGGACTACGATGCCCTGGGGTGCGATCTGCCGCATGACTTCAAGGGCCGGCTCGAGGCGTTCATGCCGTATGCCGCGCCATGGCCCCGCGACCCCTGATCCGACGGGCGGGGGGACGATAAAACTCAATTTTCGGGCCGGTTTTCCTTGACGCAACTCCGCAAGGAGACCAATGTTCCAATTGTCGATGGGCTTTAGACTGCCCAAAGGGAAGGCGAGGTTGAGATGGATGAAAAAATGCAGAACCTGACCAAACGCAACCTGGCGATCCGCATCGCCGAAGAAACCGGCCTGACCCAGCAGCAGGTCGTGGCGGTGATCCAGAAAACCCTGGACTCCATTGTGGACGCCTTGCGGGCGGGGCAGACGATCGAATTCCGCAAGTTCGGCGTGTTCGACGTGCGCGAACGCCGGCAGCGGATCGGCCGCAACCCGCACAAGCCCGACCAGGTCGTCGTGATCCCCAGCCGCAAAGTCGTGCGCTTCCGGCCCGGCAAGACGATGAAGGAAATGTTCAAGTAGGTCGTTTCCGTCCAGGCCCTTCGCCCTTCTGATCGCGCGCTTCCGCGCGCCACCGCAGGATTTTCATGTCATCCGCCAACCAGCCCGTCCAGGGAATGTCCGACGTCGCCGCGCCCGAAGTCTGCCTTTGGCAGCGGCTGGAACAGCTGGCGCGCGAGACGATGGAACGCTACGGATTCGAAGAACTGCGCACGCCGGTGGTGGAATTCGAATCCGTCTTCACCCGGTCGCTGGGGGAAACCACCGACGTGGTGCAGAAGGAAATGTACGTGTTCGAGAAGGGCGGCCGGCGCCTGTGCCTGCGTCCGGAAGGCACGGCGGGCGTGATGCGCCACGCGGCGGGGCGGGGGGCGCAGGAAACCGACGGCGCGCGCTGGTACTACGTGGGGCCGATGTTCCGCAGCGAGCGTCCGCAGGCCGGCCGCAAGCGCCAGTTCCACCAGGTCGGCGTGGAATGCCTCGAGCCGCCGGCGCCGCGGGTGGATGCCGAAATCCTGGCGTTGCAGGTGGATCTGCTGCGGGCGTGGGGGCTGGGCGAGTGCGAAGTGCGCCTGAACACGCGCGGGGAAATCGCCGGCCACGCCGCCGTCGCGGCGGGTTTGCGCGCGGCGCTGGCCGCGCGCGAAGCGGAGCTGTGCGACGACTGCCGCCGGCGGATTTCCGAAAACGTGTTGCGCGTGCTGGATTGCAAGAACGCGGCGTGCCAGGCCGTCGTGGCGACGGTGCCGCCGCCGACCGTTTTCATGAGCCCTGCGGCGCGCGAGTACCTGGCGCAGACGGCGGCGCATCTGGACGCGCTGGGCGTGAAGTACCGGATCGATCCGCGGCTGGTGCGCGGGCTGGACTACTACGAGCACACGGTGTGGGAGATCGCCAGCACGGCGCTGGGCGCGCAGAACGCCGTGGCCGGCGGCGGCCGCTATCGGATGCAGTTGGGCGGCCGGGAACTGGTCGGCGTCGGTTTCGCCATCGGCTTGGAGCGCGTCGTGGGCGTGCTGCAGGCGTTGGGGCGCGACCGTGATTTGTTGCCGCCGCCGCCGCCGCTGGTCTGGCTGGTGGGGCTGGGCGAAGCGGCGCTGGACCGCAATCTGGCGTTGATGCAGCAGCTCCGCGCGGCGAAAATCGCCTGCCGGATGGCGCCCGGGGGCAGCCTGAAGTCGCAAATGCGCGCCGCCAACAAGGCCGGAGCGGCCTGGGTGGTCCTTCGCGGCGAGGACGAGCTGACGCAAGGCGTGGCGGCGCTCAAGGACATGGCGTCCGGCGAGCAGACCACCCTGCCGCTGGACCGGCTGGTCCCGGAATTGACTGCGCGGATCGCCTCACGCTAGGGCGGTTTTCAGAATACCGTAGCCGCTCGAAGTCGGAAAC
>DDWR01000004.1:45010-122284 GCA_002347655.1 Verrucomicrobia bacterium UBA2281
TCTGGCCGTTCAAAAACGGCCACAGTAAATCTGAATATGCTCTAGGCGGTTTCTTCTGACGGATGAGGGGGGATTTCTGGATGAAAAGGTGTGCCAATCGTTGTTGGGGGTGAGCCATAATGGCGCATATATGGGCAGCTTGCGGGTAATAATCGACCAGGAACAATATATGCAACATATTGATAGATATTATATTGCATATATATTGGCCACATTGGCATGTTAATTGCTTTTAAATGGGCGAAGGGTTGTATCGCAACATCGCTTTAAGAAAGAAGAGGAACATCCAATGGCAAAAGTTCTGGGTATCGATTTGGGAACGACGAATTCCTGCATGGCGGTCATGGAAGGCGGTCAGCCGACCGTGGTGCCGAACGCGGAAGGCGGGCGCACGACGCCGTCGATCGTCGCGTTCACGAAGAGCGGCGAACGGCTGGTCGGCAGCGCGGCCAAGCGGCAGGCGGTGACGAATCCGAAGCAGACCGTGTTCTCCATCAAGCGCTTCATGGGCCGCAAGTTCGACGAGATGACGGCCGAAATCCAGCGCATGCCGTATGAAGTGGTGCGCGCGCCCAACGGGGATGCGCACGTGAAGATCGGCGACAAAACCTATTCGCCGCCGGAAATTTCCTCGATGATCCTCCAGAAAATGAAGGCGGACGCCGAGGCGTACCTGGGCGAGACGATCACGCAGGCGGTCATCACCGTGCCGGCGTACTTCAACGACAGCCAGCGGCAGGCGACCAAGGACGCGGGCCGCATCGCCGGTCTCGAGGTGTTGCGCATCATCAACGAGCCGACGGCGTCCTCGCTGGCCTACGGCCTCGACAAGAAGAAGGAAGAGAAGGTTGCCGTGTACGATCTCGGCGGCGGCACGTTCGACATCTCCGTGCTGGAAATCGGCGACGGCGTCTTCGAAGTGAAGGCCACCAACGGCGACACCCATCTCGGCGGCGACGACTTCGACCAGCGCGTCATGGATTGGCTCGTGGCGGAGTTCAAGAAGGAGCAGGGCATCGACCTGTCCAAGGACGCGATGGCCCTCCAGCGCCTGAAGGAAGCCGCCGAGAAAGCCAAGTGCGAACTGTCGAGCTCGCAGAGCACCGACATCAACCTGCCCTTCATCACGGCGGATGCCAGCGGGCCGAAGCACCTGAACGTGACCTTGAGCCGCGCGAAGCTCGAACAGCTGGTCGGCGACCTGATCGACCGCAGCATGGCGCCGGTCGAAAGCTGCCTGCGCGATTCCGGCCTGTCCAAGAACCAGATCGACGAGGTCATCCTCGTCGGCGGCATGACCCGCATGCCGCGCGTGCAGCAGGACGTCGAGAAGCAGCTCGGCAAGGAACCCCACAAGGGCGTCAATCCGGACGAGGTCGTGGCCGTCGGCGCCGCGATCCAGGGCGGCGTGCTCAAGGGCGAGGTCAAGGACGTGCTGCTGCTGGACGTGACCCCGCTGACGCTGGGCATCGAGACCCTCGGCGGCGTGATGACCGCGCTGATCGAGCGCAACACGACCATCCCGACCCGCAAAAGCGAAATCTTCAGCACCGCCGCGGACAACCAGAACACCGTGGAAATCCACGTGCTCCAGGGCGAACGCAAGATGGCCGGCGACAACAAGAGCATCGGCAAGTTCCACCTCGACGGCATCCCGCCGGCCCCGCGCGGCATGCCGCAGATCGAAGTGACGTTCGACCTCGACGCCAACGGCATCCTCAAGGTCAGCGCCAAGGACCTGGGCACCGGCAAGGAGCAGAAGATCACCATCACCGCCTCGAGCGGCCTGAACAAGGACGAAGTCGAGCAGATGGTGAAGGACGCCGAAGCCCACGCCGGCGAGGACGCCAAGCGCCGCGAGGCGGTGGACGCCAAGAACCGCGCCGAAGCCATGGTCTACGAAACCGAGAAATTCCTGAAGGACAACGGGGAGAAAATCCCGTCCGACAAGAAGATGAAGGTCGAGAACGGCATCCAGGCCTTGAAGGACGCTCTGAAGGGCGGCGACGCCGACGCGATCAAGGCCGCCAGCGAGACGTTGACGGCCGACATGCAGGCGGTTTCGGCCGACCTCTACGCCCAGGCCAAGCAGTCGGCCCCGGGCGCCGGCGCCGGGCAGCCGCCGCCCCCGCCGCCCAATGCGGGCGGGAAGGCCGACGGCGACGTCATGGATGCCGACTTCGAAATGGTCGACGACGACAAGAAGAATTCAAAATAAAACGAACCGGCCGGCGCGGCGGCGGACGACGTCCGCCGCCGGACCGGCCCAGATCCACAAACAAGAGGAGACGAGTCAGAAATGAAGATTCAACCGTTGGGAGATCGCGTGCTGGTCGAGCCCGTGAAGGAAGATGAAGTCAAGAAGGGCGGGATCATCATCCCCGACACCGCGAAGGAAAAGCCCCAGCAGGGCAAGGTCATCGCGGTCGGCACCGGCAAGATCGACGAAAAGGGCAACAAGATTCCCTTCAACGTCAAGAAGGGCGACAAGGTCCTGATGCCGAAGTACGGCGGCACGGAAATCAAGCTGGACGGCAAGGAATACCAGATCATGCGCGAGGAAGACATCCTCGGCATCCTGGAAGTCTAATCGAGAGGAGCAAGGAAAACCATGGCAGCGAAACAAATCGCATATGACGCGGAAGCCCGCCAGCACGTGCTGCGGGGCATCGAGAAACTGAGCAAGGCGGTCAAGAGCACGCTGGGGCCGCGCGGCCGCACCGTCGTGATCGAAAAGAAATTCGGCAGCCCGACGATCACCAAGGACGGCGTGAGCGTCGCCAAGGAAATCGAGCTGGAGAATCCGTTCGAGAACATGGGCGCCCAGATGGTCCGCGAAGTCGCGAGCAAGACGAGCGACATCGCCGGCGACGGCACCACGACGGCCACGGTGCTGGTCGAGGCGATCTACCGCGAAGGCCTGAAGAACGTGACGGCCGGCGCCAGCCCGATGGAAATCCGCCGCGGCATCGACCTGGCCACCGAGGCCGTCGTGTCCGCGCTGGAGAAGCAGAGCAAAAAGGTGAAGGACAACGAGGAAATCGCCCAGGTCGGCACGATCTCCGCGAACGGCGAAACCACCATCGGCAAGATCATTGCCCAGGCGATGGACAAGGTGGGCAAGGACGGAACGATCACCGTCGAGGAAGCCAAGGGCATCGAGACCACGCTGGACGTGGTCGAAGGCATGCAGTTCGACAAGGGCTACCTGAGTCCGTACTTCGTCACGAAGGCCGAGACGATGGAAGTGCTGCTGGACGACGCCTACATCCTGCTGTTCGAAAAGAAGATCTCGAACCTGCAGGACCTGCTGCCGGTGCTGCAGAACGTGGCGAAGAGCGGCAAGCCCCTGCTGATCATCGCGGAAGACATCGAAGGCGAGGCGTTGGCCACGCTGGTGGTCAACAAGCTGCGCGGCACGCTCCAGGTGTGCGCGGTGAAGAGCCCCGGCTTCGGCGACCGCCGCAAGGCCATGATGGAAGACATCGCCGTCCTGACCGGCGGCAAGTTCATCAGCGAAGACCTCGGCATCAAGCTCGAAAGCCTTTCGCTGGCGGACATGGGCCGCGCCAAGCGCATCACCATCGACAAGGACAACACCACGATCGTGGAAGGCGGCGGCAAGCACGTCGACATCCAAGGGCGCATCGCCCAGATCCGGCGCCAGATCGAGGAGACGACCTCGGACTACGACCGCGAGAAGCTCCAGGAACGCCTGGCGAAGCTCGCCGGCGGCGTTGCCGTCATCAACGTCGGGGCCTCCACCGAAACGGAGATGAAGGAAAAGAAGGCCCGCGTCGAAGACGCGCTGCACGCCACGCGCGCGGCGGTCGAGGAAGGCATCGTCCCGGGCGGCGGCGTCGCGCTGATCCGCGCGCAATCCGCGCTGGACGACGTCCGGGCCACGGGCGAAGCCAAGATCGGCGTCGAAATCGTGCGGCGGGCCTGCGAAGCCCCGTTGCGCCAGCTGACGGAAAACGCCGGCGTGGACGGTTCGATCGTCGTGCAGGAAGTCCGCAACGGCAAGGGCGCCTACGGCTACGACGTGGCCAAGGGCAGCTACGGCGACATGATCAAGGCCGGCATCATCGATCCGACCAAGGTCACCCGCAGCGCGCTGCAGAACGCCGCGAGCATCGCGGGGCTGCTCCTCGTCACCGAGGCGATGATCGCCGAGATTCCGCAGAAGAAGGATGCCATGCCTCCGATGCCGGGCGGCGGCGGCATGGGCGGCATGGGCGACATGTACTAAACCGGATCCGTCCGGGATAGGCGGCGGGGCGCGCGCAGGCGCGCCCCGCTTTTTTCATGTCCGGGGCCGTCCCGGCGGGGCCTCAGGCCTCGTCTTCCTCGGGCTCGTCGGCGTCGGGCAGGGCAACGAGCCGGCCGCGGCGACGCAGGAGTTTCGGGAGCCAGGCGAGCACGGCGAAGAGGCCGGCCCCGGCAAACAGGATGGCCAGCACGCGCCAGTCCATCTGCCCGCGGGCGATCTTGCCGGCGGCCTTGGCGGTCCACATCAAAGCGAGGACGTTGGGCACGACGCCAAAGGTCGAGGCCACGACATAGGGGCCGAAGGCGACGCGGGTGAGCCCGTAGGCGTAATTGAGGAAGCCGTAGGGATTGATGGGCAGCAGGCGCGTGAAGAAGACGAGCTTCCAGCCCTCGCTGCGCATGTTTTCCTCGAGACGGCGGAAGAGCCGCGTGTGGCCGATGCGGCGCTCGATCCAGTCGCGGGCGAGGTAGCGGGAAACGAGGAAGGAACCGGCCATGCCCAGCGCAAGGCCCGCCAGGCAGATCGGCAGCCCCCGCGTGATGCCGTACAGCAACGCCACGAGAATGACCACCAGCGTCGTAGGCAGGAACAACATGGTGAACAGGGCGTTGAGCGCGATGCACAGCAGCGGAGCCCAGGGCCCTGCGGCGCGTACCGCGGTCTGGACGTCGCGCCAGTCCAGTCGTTGGAGCGCCGCGGCGATTTCGGAGCGGTGCAGCGCGGCCAGCGCCGCGCCGGCCAGGATCGCGACGGCGATCCACGTGCGCTTGCGCTGGAGAAACGGCCGGCTCACGGAGCGTCGCCGGGCAGGACGACGGCGATCGCCTCGCCGGGGGCGGAAAAGATCGATTCGGCGGCGGCGCGGACGGCCTCGGGCGTCAGGCCGTGCAGGCGTTCGGCGGTGGCCAGCGAATGGCGGTAACCGAGGCCGAGCAGTTCGTCGAGCGCGCATTGCTGGGCCAGGCCCCCGTTGTTTTGGAGGATGCGCGCCTGCTCGGCGAGCAGTTGCTCGACGGCACGCGAGAATTCATCGGCCCGCAGTCCGGCGCCGCGCAGGCGCTCGGTTTGCGCCTGGATCTGCGCTTCGACTTCGGCGCGAGCTTCGGCCGTGGTGCCCGCGTAGATCATGAACAGGCCGCCGACCGGGCCCGTGAAATGCGTGGCGCCGACGTAGTAGGCCAGACCGCGCTTGTCGCGCACCTCGATGAACAGGTCGGACGACAGCCCGCTCAAGGCATCCATGAGCACGGAAACGGCGTCTTCGCGGGGATCGCCGGCGGCGATGCCGGGCCAGGCGCGCACCAGGACGGTTTGCTTGAACGGCAGCTGTTTTTCGGTCCGCACGGCGCTGGCGGGGGGCGGCGGCAAGGCCGGCCAAGCGGGCGGGGGATTCGCCGGCAAGTCGGCGAACGCGGCGGCGACGGCGGCCACGACGGCGTCCTTCTTGACGTCGCCGAACACGGCCAGGACGAGATTGGAGGCACCCAGCAGTTTGCGATGGTGGGCCTGGACGTCGGCGCGGGTCAGCGCGGCCACGGCGGCAGGATCGCCCTGCGTGGAAAAGCGGTAGGGATGGCCGGGGAAATAGGCGTCGCGCACCATCTGCTGGGCGTGGGTCATGGGTTTTTCCAACGCGCGCCGGATGGCGGCCAGTTGGAGGGCGCGCTGCTTGTCGAGTTCGTCTTCGGGGAATTGGGAATCAAGCAGGCACTCGGCCACGGTCTCCAGCATGAGCGGCAGGTCTTCGGAGAGGCCCCCGGCGGACAAGCCGTAGCTGTTGCGGCCGGAGAAGCTGCCGAGCGAGACGGCGCGGGATTCGAGGATTTCGGCCAGTTCGGCGGCCGTATGCCGGGAGGTGCCGCGGGTGAGCAGATCGGCGGCCAATTGCGAAACGCCGGCCTGGCCATCGGTTTCGGCCAGCAGGCCGCCACCGAGCACCGCGGCGACGTAGGCCATGGGCAGGCGGGAATCCTCGCGGACGATCAGGCGCAGGCCGTTGGGGAAAACGTGGTCCTGGACGTGCAGATCGGCGGCGGCCCCGCGGTCCGCGGCGGCCGGCTGCTCCTCCTTGGGCGCCAGAACGGTCCAGGACCCGTTTTCCGGGCGCAGATAGGCGCGGGCGACGCGGGCGAGATCCTCGGGAGAAACCTGGCGGACTTTTTCCAGATAGACTTCGGTGTGGCGGGGATCGCCGGCATAGAACTCGCCGGAGGCCATGGCGGCGGCCTGGCCATCCATGGCGGACAACTCCTGGATCGCGCCCACGAGCACTTCGCGGCGGGCCTGCTCGATGCGGGCGGCGTCGAACGGTTCGGTCTGCCAGCGCGCGACTTCGGCGCGAAGGGCGGCGACGACTTCGGCTTCCTTCTCCGGCTCGCATTCGGCGTGGATGCCGAAGAGGCCGGGATCCTTGGGCGTGTAGCTCCAAGCGTCCACGTCGAGGACGATCTGCCGTTCCTCCCGCAGCCGCTTGACGAGCAGCGAGGAGCGGCCGGAACCGACGGCGGAGGCCAGGACGTCCAACGCCGGGGTGTCGGCGTCGGCCAGATCGGTGGCGTGGAAGACCCAGGCGATGCGCGTGACTTCGTAGGCGCCGGTTTTGCGCGCGAACCGCTCGGCCAGCTGCGGCGGCTCCGCCGGCACGAGGACCGGCGCGCGCGGCGTGCGCGGGATTTTCTCGAGCCGCTCGCGGATCGCGGCCTCCAGATCGGCCAGGGGCACGTCGCCGGCGACGGACAGGATCACGTTGTCGGGCGAGTAGTGGCGGCGGTGGTAGTCGACGAGATGCCGGCGTTCCATCGTGACGAGGACGTCCCGCCAGCCGATGACGGGCACGCGGTACGGATGGACGCGATAGGCGGTTTCCCACGTCAGGCGGTTCAGGACGCGGGCGGGATCGTCCTCGCCCATGTCCACTTCGCGCAGGATGACTTCCCGTTCGCGGGCCCATTCGTCTTCCGGAAAAGAGGGGTGGAAGACGGCGTCGGCGAGCACGTCGAGTCCGACGAGCCAGCGCTCGGCGGGCAGGGTGGCGTGGAATACCGTGCGGTCGTTGGAGGTATAGGCGTTGATTTCGCCGCCGGCGTCGGCGATTTCCTGCGAGACCTGGGCCGGGCCGCGCGTCGGCGTGCCCTTGAAAACCATGTGTTCGAGATAGTGCGAGAGGCCGCCACCGAGGTTTTCGGCTTCGTGGATGGAGCCGGCGCCCACCCAGAACTGGAGGGCCGCCATCGGCGCGCTGCGGTCTTCCTTGAGCAGCACGACCAAACCGTTGTCCAGCACGAGGCGGCGGATGCCCGCGTTGGAGGCTTTCAAGACGTCGACGGGATCCTGGGCCATAAGCTGCTCCGGGGTGGCGAGAAGGGCGGCGCAGAGGCCGACTCGGTGGAACCAACGATTCATGGGGCGTAACCTAGCACGGGCGCGGGAAAAAAGAAAACAATCGAAACGTTTCGACTTGCGGGGTCGGGTTCCGGACGGATATTTTCCCGAGGAAAGGAAGTGCCGTGAGCAGGAATCCAAAAGCGCCGGGTTGGCTGGGGCTTGCGCCGTTGCTGTGGGCGCTGGCGGCCGAAGGGCAGGCCTATCGCACGCCGGCCCGGGCCAGTTGGACGGAGGATCCCGCCACGACCGCCACGATCGCGTGGGATCGGACGGAAGCGGGCCGCGGCACGGTCCGCTACGGCACTTCGACCAATTACACCCATCACGAACGGGACGGGGGCGGCACGCACCTGCATGCGATCACCCTGCGCGGACTGGAACCCGGCACGCGCTACTTCTTCGAAGCGTCCTCCACCGACGGCTACGCCGAGTCCGGCACCTTCCGGACCGCGCCGGCGGCGGGCCAGCCGTTGCATTTCGTGTTCCACGGGGATTTGCAGGGGGGGATCGACGAAACCGGCGCGCAGGGCGTGGCGGACCAGATCGTGGCCGAAGATCCGCCGTTCATCGTCAGTCTCGGCGACATGGCCGAGGAGGCATTCAGCGATTCGGGCTTCGAAACCTGGGACGTGTTCTTCCGGATCTGTTCCAACGAACTGGCCCGGGCCGTCTACATGCCCACGATGGGCAACCACGACGCCGCGCCGGGCTCCGACGTCACGCGCGGGCTCTACCAGCGCCTGTTTGCGTTGCCGGAACCCTCGCTGGGCAACGGGTTCTACCCCTTCGCGGTGGGCAACGCGCGGTTCATCTCGTTGAACACCGAGATCGATGCCGGGTCGCAGAACGACTGGCTGGCGCGCGAGCTGCAGGCGGCCGCGAACGATCCGGCCGCGGTCTGGACGATCGCCCTGTGCCACCGGCCGCCGTATTCCTACGGCGAACGGGCGGGGGACGAGCACTACAAGAGCAACTGGATGCCGATCCTGACGAAATACGAAGCCGATTTCCTGGTCAGCGGCCACAGCCACAACTACCAGCGCATGGTGCCGATCCGCGGCGTGCGCTATCTCGTCGCCGGCGGCGGCGGCGGACGGCTCTACACCTCCGCGATCGGCGAACCCGCGCAGGCTTTTGCCACGACCTGCTACCACCACGTGTCGGTCCATATCACCAACGACGTCCTGCAACTGCGGGGCATCCGCAGCGACGGGCGGATCTTCGATTCCGAGACCGTCGTGAACCGCCGCCAAGTGCGGGTGGAGCCGGCGTTTCCGCTGCGGGGCGGAACGGCGAAGATCACGTATCGCGCCACGGAAGGTCCGCTGGCCGGCGCGAATCCGGTGCGCATCCATCTCGGGCAGGACGCGTTCACGAACGCTTTCGCGGACGAAGCCATGACGTGGAACGCGTCCAGCCAGCGCTGGGAATATGAATTCACGGTGCCGGCGGCGGCCACGCAGCGCGTGGCGTTCGTGTTCCACGACGGCGCCGGCACCTGGCACAACAACTACGGGTACAACTGGCAGGCGCTGCTCGAGCGCGCGTCCGTTGGGCCGGATCCGGCCGTCGCCGGATCGACCGCCACGCTGCGCTACGAGGCGGACATGGGACCGCTGGCGGGCGCCGGGACGGTGACGGCCTGGGTATCGTACGCCGAAGCTTCCT
This sequence comes from Verrucomicrobia bacterium UBA2281, assembly GCA_002347655.1. Classification (GTDB taxonomy): domain Bacteria; phylum Verrucomicrobiota; class Kiritimatiellia; order CAIQIC01; family Lenti-01; genus Lenti-01. Next base: position 54,336 of record DDWR01000004.1, read on the forward strand.
TTGCCGCGACGACCGCCGTGGCGCTGGCGAACGTCTCCGGCGCGCGCTGGGAAGGCGCCCTGGCCGTGCCGGCCCACGCCCAGCGGATCGCGGTGCATTTCACGGCGGCCGGGCTCTGGGACGACAACGCCAAACGGGGCTGGATGTTTCCCGTCGCGGACGCGACGGCACCATTCTGGCCGCCGGCGCCGGTCGTCGGCGCCGGCTCGCCGGTCGTGACGGACAATCCCCCCGGGGAATTTCCGGACAACGTCGGCGACAACTTCGACTTGACGGCGGTGGGGCCGCCGCTGCGGACGCTGGATGCGCCGCGGGGCTTCGGCGACTTCGGCGCCATCTGGGCGAATGCCGACGCCGATTATCTCTTCCTCGGCGGACACGGCATGGACATCGGCGGCAGCAACAACGTGGCCATCCTCTTCGTGGGACTCGACACGCTGACGGACAATGCTTGGAACCTGTGGCATAAAGCCGGCAAACCCAATGCGTTGGATTTCCTGCACAACGTGCGCTTCACGGAGCCGATGGACTTCGCCGTGATCCTGGGCGACACCTTCGGCGACGGCCCGGCCTACACCAATTTCGATCTGGGCGGACCCGGCGGCTACAACTTCGGCCAAGGCATCTGGTACGTCGGCACCAACAGCGCGACGTTTGGGGCCATGGCCGACGCGAAACTGTCGCAGTTCCACGGCACGGGCACGGTGGCGACGACGACGGCGGGGGAAGCTGCCAACCGCCGGACCAAGCGCTGGGAAGCGGCGCTGCCCTGGAGCGCGCTTGGCGCGGCCGGGCCGGAAGCGGTTTCGAATCTGTTCATCTGCGGCGTGATCGCGTCGGCCTCCACCAACGGCAACGACCGCTATCTGTCGCGGACCGTGCTGGGCGAACGGGCCTGGGGCGAGCGCGACGAATACCGCCAATACGGCTATAATACCGTGAACATGCGCCCGCAGCGGGTGAACCTGCTCCACGCCGAATTGTTCGGCGACGGCATTCCAAACGAGTGGCGGCAGGAGTATTTCGGCACCCCGTATGGACCGTCCGCGGACGAGGACACCGACGGCGACGGCTACGACAACGCCGCGGAAGAAACCGCCGGCACGCATCCGCTCGAGGCGGGCTCGTTCTTCGCGATGGACGCGCCGACGTTCGGTCCGCCGGTGGCCTTGCAATGGCCCTTCCTGGCGAATCGCGTCTACGACGTGTGGTTCACTCCCGAATTGCAGTTTCCCTTTCAGCCGTTGACGACGGGCGTGGCCACCAACGTCTACGTGCCGGAGTCCAACGGGTTCTACCGGTTGCAGATTCGGAAGTAGCCGCTAGGCCAGATCCGCGCCGAAGCTGGTCATGTCCGAAAAGACGGACAGATGCAGGCGGCGCAGCGTGAGGATCGTTCCCGTCGTGGCGGCCCGCAAGGCGGCGTCCCAGCGCGCGACGGCCGGAGCGGAGGCCGTCGCGAGGTCCGCGTTCGCGAAATACCCCAGCGTCACGTGCGGCTCGTAGTCGGGATGGGGCCGCACGCCGAACCGGCGGCCGAACGCCTCGGAGAGCGCGTCGCGCGCCGCGCGCAGCCGTTCCAGACGGACGGCGGCCGCGGCGTCCGCCGGTTCCAGATGCGCCACCAGCGAGACGTTGCTCCAGTTCTCGATCCGCACGCCGCCCAGGCGCAGATCCCAATCCGGACAGGTCAGCAACTCGGAAGCCTGCACGTCGCGGAACAAATCTTCCGGAAAAGGCTTTGCGGCGCCGGCCTGCAGAAAGCGTTCCCAGGCGGCGCGGAATTCGGGCGCGACCTCGGCCAGCTTGGCGTCGTTGACGCCGTCCCAGGCCGTGACGTGGAACGAGGCGGCCGGCAGCAGGCGCAGGTAGAAGTCCGCGATCAGCGCGTCGTTTTCCAGCGCCGCCAGGCCCGCGCGCAGCGCGCCGGAAAAGGAATCCTCCTCCGGCGGATCGAACACGAGCGAAAAGCCCCGGAACGGCGCCCAGCGCGGCTCGAGTCCGGCGAGTTTGGGATTGGTGATGGGGATCATGCGCGCTTGAGGGCCGTGGCTTTGAAGAACGTGTAGCAGAAGACGCCGTCGGCTTCGGCGGCGCGGTAGAGATCGGCGACGCCTTGGTCGAAGTCGGCGGCGGTCGCCAGCCCGGCGGCGAGCGCGGGCTGCCGGATGCCTTCGATCATGGCCGTGAAGGTTTTCTTCGTGAAGCCGTCGACGAGGCCGGGGCGGCTGGCATCGACGTAGACCATCCGGGGCGAGACGCGGACGTCGTCCAAGCCGGCGGCCTGCAGCAGGGGAAAGAGCTGGCGGCCGATCAAGGCGTTGCCGCCGGCGCGCGCCTGCAATTCCACTTGGCAGCGGATGGCGCGGTGCGCGGCTTCGCTGTCGGGATGGAAGAACGTCGAGCCGTGGTCGCCCTCGATGGCGGTCAAGGTGCCCCCGGGCTTCAGGACCGAAACCAGCTTTTTCAGCGCCGCGATCGGTTGCGCCAGATGTTCGAGCACGAAGCACAGGAACACGTGGTCGAAGGAGGCGGGCGCGAACGGCAGGTGGAAGATATCGGCCGGTTGCAGCGTCACGTTCGCGAAGCCGGCGGCGGCGACGGCTTGGCGGGCCTGGGCGACGGAGGACTCGGAGACGTCGATGGAAACGATGTCCGCGCCGGGGCTGTGGGCGGCCAGGATGACGGTCTGGGCGCCGACGCCGCAGCCGGCTTCGAGGACGCGGCTGCCGGCGGGATAGGCGGTGTCGGCGTGCAGCAGGTCCACGAGCGTGGCGGCCTGGTCTTGCAGGCGCAGGTTTTCGCGCGGGTCGTAGCCGTGCACGTAGGAACGGGTCATGGCGCTGGGTTTCCGGCGCCGGCCTCCGCGCCGCGACGTTGCCGCGCGAAACCGGCGATTCCGTTCCACAGCATGGCCCAACCGGCGCCGATCAGCAAGGCCACAAGCGCGAAGGAGGGCAGGAAAATCGGGCGCGCCACCCACGTGTTCTGGACGTCCACCTGGGGATTGGCGCCGACGATCGCGACGACGGCGAAGCAGATGAGCGCGACGAACACGAGCAGGAACGCGGCCTGCGCGCGGCGGTTCCGGCGACGCAGCGCGACAACCGGCACCAGCGCGAGCGCGGCGAGCGGCGCGGTGAATTGCGCCGCGACGAGGCGGGCGTACCAACCCAGATCGCGGAAGAAGATTCCGGGACGCGCGAACGGATCCAGCGGGACCATGGCTTCGTATTGCCCGCGGCTCACGACGTGCCAGAAGCCTTCCCACGTGCGGGCGTAGCCCATGTTCATCGGCGGGTTGCGGTCGGAGGCGAGCGGCAGATAGACGTAGGGGAGCAATCCGGCGAGCAGGAGCAGGAACAGCCCCGCCACGGGCCGCGTGGGCCGGAAAACGGCCAGGAGCCCGGCCAGCGCCAGCGCGATTCCGAGCCCGGCGGCGCCGGTTGCCGGCCGCCGGCTGCCCCACGTGAATTCGGCGAAAAGAAAGCCGCCGAACAGGAGCGCCGCGGCGGACACGCGCGCGAAATCCTTGGGCGCCGTGAGCGCGGCGGCCAGCAGCAGGACGGGCAGGAACAAAATCAGCAACGGCGAGATGGAAAGGCCGAGGCCGGCGAGGAAGGCGAGAAGATAGGGCGACCTCCGATCCGCGACGTCGATCCAGCGCAGCGAGAGCGCCAGCAGTCCGAGAAAATAGAAGGTCGTCAAGGTATGGGTTTCGGCGATGACCGCTTGCGACCACAGGACCGGCGAAGCGGCGAACAACAGCCCCGCGGCGATGCCGGAAACGGCGCACGCGGCGCCGGGCGCCGCGGCGGTGCGCGCCAGGCGGCAAGTTGTCGCGGCCAGCAGCCCGCACGCCAGGGCGCCGAAGAACGCGGACATCCAGTTCACCGCCCAGGCCGGATTGGGATGGCCGTGGTATTGCGCGAAGGGAAACAGGCAGATGAAGCCCTTGGCCAGCAGCGTCCAGACGGGATAGCCCGGCGGCCGGGCGACGCCCAGGTGGTCGGCGGCCACCACCAGCGCGCCGGAATATTCCAGCGTGACCGTCGGCGCCAAGGTGGCCCGGAAAACGACGAAGGCCAGAAATGCGGCGATGCCGGCCGATTTCCATTCATAGGCCCCGAAAAAGCGCGCTCCGGTCATGGAATCAGGCTACGCCGATGGCGAAAGGCGGTCAAGACGGGCCTCCCGGGCGGGTTTTACGTACTACGTAATATTTGCGCAAAGTTTTTACGTTCTACGTAAAACCGCGCGAAAGTTTTTACGTTCTACGTAAAAATGCGCGGGCGGGATCAGGCGCCGGCGACGGAACCGGCGAGATATCCGGAGCAGAAGGCCCAGTGGAGATTCCAGCCGCCGGTGGGGCCGTCGAGATCGAGGAGCTCGCCGGCGAAATGGAGCCGCGGCGTCAGGCGCCCTTCGAGGGTGTCGGGCCGGACCTGCTTGAGGGAGACGCCGCCCGCCGTGGCCATGCTGTCGTCGAAGCCGCCGGTGCCGCGGACGGTCAGGGGGCAGGCGCGGAGATGCCGCGCCAGGCCCTGTTCCTGCGCAGCGGACAGACGGGAGAAGGTGAGATCGGCGGGGGTGCCCGCCAGCTCCAGGATCGTGCCGGCGAGGGCACGGGGCAGATTCCGGGCAAGCCAAGCGTGGATCGGGCGCGAGCCGGCTTCTTGGCGGAGAGTTCGGAAATCGGGTTGGGCGTGGGCGAGGTCCAGTTCGATCGGGACGGGCGCGCCGGCCTGCAGGTCGCGCGCGACGCGCCCGGACAAATTGAGGACGGCGGGACCGGAAATGCCGCGATGGGTGAAGAGCAGTTCGCCGCGCTCGGCGGCGCCGCGTTTGCCGGCGATCGCGACGGTCACGTCGGGCAACGAAAGACCGCTGTGGGCGGCCGGCCAGGTTTCGGCGGTGCGCAGGGAGGTCAAGGCGGGCACGGGCGGGACGATTTGGTAGCCGAGGGCGCGGGCCAGCGCGAACCCCGAACCGTCGGAACCGAGGCGCGGCGCGGATTGGCCGCCCGCGGCCAGCAGGACGGCACGGGCCGAAAACGAATCGGTCGTCCACGGTGCGTCCGGCGTTTCCGGCGGCGCCAGGCTGCGGATGGGGCGATCTAAAACCAAACGAACGCCCGCGCGGGTACAGGCGGCGACCAGGGCGTCGCGCACCTGGGCGGCGGATTGGGAACGGGGGTAGATGCGGCCGGCGGGATCCACGACCGTCGCGATGCCGACATCCGCGAGCGTGGCCCGGAGCCGCTCCGGGGGCAGGGCGCGGAAGGCGGGAATGGCGAAGCGGCCAAAGCGCCCGAAGGCGGCGGCGAATTCGCCTTCCGTGGCCACGTGGCTGAGGTTGCCGCGGCCGCCGCCGCTGGCGGCGAGCTTGGCGCCGGGGACGGGCAGCCGATCGACGACGAGGACGCCGCGCGGCAACGACCGGCGAGCGGCGGCGAGGGCGGCGAGCAGCCCGGCGGGGCCGGCACCGATGATGAGCAGGGAGGCATCCACGGGTGGAATCGGGTCGCGGCTACTTCGAATACGGGATCCAGCGCTTCAGGATGGACTCGAGCGTGCCGTCCGCTTGCCAGGCCGCCAGCGCTTCGTTGGCGGATTCGCGGAGGGCGACGCTGCCGCGGCGAAACGCCCAGGCGACTTCTTCGCGCGCGAACAAGGCCGGCGCCAAGGCCAGATGGGGACGATGGCCCAGCGCCAGCCACCAGGCGGCGGGGCCGTCGTAGATCAGCAAATCGATCTGCCGGGCGCGGAGGGCCGCGGCGGCCGTGGCCGGATCCGGATAGGCCGTGCGGGTGGCCTGCGGGAAATACCGGGCGACGTAGGCGGCGCCGGACGAGCCGGCGACCACGCCGGCGCGGGCGGACGCGGAACGGATTTTGATCGCCGTGTTGAAGCGCGGCAGATCGGCGGCGCGGATCAGCGCCGCCTGGCCGACGACCAGATAGGGCGTCGCGAAATCCATCCGGACGCGGCGCTCTTCCGTCAACGTCGTCCCGCCCATGAGAACGTCCACGTCGCCGGCGAACAGCGCCGCTTCCAGTTCCGCGGGCGCGCCGGCCACGAAAACGGGCTTGAGGCCGAGACGGGCGGCGAACGCCCGGCCCAGATCGGCTTCCAATCCGCACATGTGCCCGCCGTGGCGGAAAAACAGCGGGGGCGAATCCTCGGCCACGCCGATGCGCAAGGAGCCGGACGCCGCCGGGCGCAGGGCGTGGCAACCCATGGCCAACGCCAAGCCCAGCAGCGCCAGGCCTGGCCCCAGCGCTTGCAGGGCGCGCCGAGCGGCGCGCCTAGGCGGTGGCGTCGCCCAGATATTGCTTTTCCAGCGCATCGTAGCGGTTGATGACCTGGCGGACGAGCGCGCGCTTCTCGGTGTAGGGGCCGAAGAACGAACCCTTGAATCCGGCCAAGACGATGTTGCGCAGATTCGCGGGCGTGACCGGCAACTGGGAGCACACCAGTTCCAGCTCGCGGGTGACGCTGGTGCGGGAAACGAGCCGATTGTCCGTGTTGATGGAGACCGACAGGTTGGCGTCGAGCATCTTGCGCAGGGGATGGTCGGCCACGGTCGCGATGGCGGGAATGGTCTGCAGGTTGCTCGTGGGGCAGACTTCGAGGGTGATGCGGCGCGTCGCGACGTAGTCCACCAGGCACTGGACGTAGTAGTCGGGATCCTTGATGGCCGGGTCCTTGATCTTGTCGGCGGCGAACAGCCAGGTGCCGTGGCCGAGGCGGTCCGCATGGCACTCGGTGATGGCCTGGAAGATGGATTCGGGGCCGTAGGCTTCGCCCGCGTGGACGGTTTTCTTGAGGAAGTGGACGTGCGCGTACTGGTAGGCTTCCTTGTGGTCGAGGGCCGGGAAGCCGGCTTCCGCGCCGGCCAGGTCGAACCCGACGACGGGAATGCCCTTCTGGTGGGCCAGCGCGGCGGCGGAGCGGGCCATTTCGAGCGAAGCCACGGACATGACTTCCTTGGCCGGCGCGTGGGGCATCACGTCGAAGAGCTGGGCGTAGTAGGCCGACATGTGCCGGTTGAAGAAGCGCATGGCGCAGGTGATGATGCCGTAGTGGAAGGGGATGTCCGCGCCGTCCCGGACGGCGGGCGAAGCATTGTGTTCCCGCTGGGCGCGTTCGAGGCCGCGGTGGACGCATTCGATGACTTCTTCCACGGAGAAGCCGGGGCGCACGTGGAGCTGCGGGGCGTAGCGCACTTCGATGTAGCGGACGTTTTCGGCGATGTTGTCCACGGCGAGTTCGTAGGCGACGCGTTCGAGGTTTTCGGGATTCTGCAGCACGGCGCAGGTCAGGCCGAACCCGCGGAGATAGTCGGGCAGATCCTGGTATTTTTCCTTGAAGACGAGCTCCTGCAGGCCGGCTTCCGTTTCGGACGGCAAGGGCACCTGGGCGGCCTTGGCCAGTTCGATCAGGGTCGGGAGCCGAAGCGAGCCGTCCAGATGGAGGTGCAGATCGGTCTTGGGGATTTTTTCGAGGAATTCGCGGGTGATTTTCGTGGCCATGGGGTGTCTCCTGCCTGGAACAAATGCCTGATTTCGGGCGGCATTCTACACGAGCGCGCCGGCACCCGCAACGAGTTAATCGGCGGAAGCGGATCAGCGGATGCGCCGGAGCAGGACGAGCCCCAGCAGGAAAAAGACGGCGTTGGGCAGCCATCCGGCCACGACGGGCGGCAGGACCTGCTGCTTGCCGAACGCGAGGCCGAGGCCCATGAGGACGTAGTAGCCGAAGAACGCGAGCAGGGCGAAGAGGATGCCCAGCCCCATGCCGCGGCGGCCGGTCTGGAAGCCGAAGGGCACGCCGACGAGGATGACGATCAGGCACAGCCACGGCGCCGCGAGGCGATAGTGGAAGTCCACCATCAGCCGGTTGCGGGTTTCCCGGGAAATGCCCGGATGGGCCTCGATGAACTGGAGGATTTCGTAGGAGGACCGTTCGCTGTCGTCCTTGATCTCGTTGATGAAATCCTTGGGCGTTTCGGAGAGCATGGTCATTTCGACGCTGGGCCGGGACTCGACCGGGCCGGTGGGGTCGTTGTGGACGTTGAAATAGCGCGTTTCGACGTTCTCGAACCACCAGTGGCCTTCGACCCAGCGGGCGCGCGCGGCGTCCAGGCGGTATTCGTCGGATCCGTCCGGGCGTTGCTGGGTGAGGTTGACGCCGAGCATTTCGTAGGAAGACGAGGGGCGGGGATCGAACACGTTGATCCGCCACAAGCGGCGGCCGGTCGTGTTCTTGTAGGCGAGATTCGGCGCCAGATGGGTTTGGCCGCCGTGTTTGGAGCCTTGCCATTCGATGAACTGGCGGTTCCGGTACATCGCGCCGGGATTGTAGAGTTCGTTGACGCCCAGCAAGGCGATGGTGGCCAACAGGCCGAGGGTGAAGTAGGGCAGGACGAGCTGGGCGAGGCTCAGGCCGCTGGCCCGCATGGCCGTCAATTCGGAATTCTTGCCCAGTTGCCACAGGGCGTAGAGCAGCGCCAGCAGCAGGGAAATCGGCAGCAGGTAGGGCAGATAGGTCGCCAGCAGTCGGCCGTAATAGTAGGCGATTTCCTTCAGCGGCGTGCCCGCCTCCATGAAATCGACGAAATGGTCGAACAGGTCCACCAGGATCGCCACCAGCGAAAAGCCGGCCATGACGTAGACCCATGGCCGGCCCAAATGGCGAAGCAAATAGCGACTGACCAACTTCATCGGCGGCAACAAGCGGCGGGCCGGCGGGCGCCGCCGGTTTCCCTTACTGGGCCGGAACGACTTCTTCGGGCAGGTACTTGGTCTTGTCGACCCAGATGAACCCCTTGCCGTTGCAGAACGAGCAGGTCATCTTTTTCTCCGCATCGCCTCCGCAACGCGGGCACACGATCTTCACGTTGGGGTTCTCATAGGTCTCGGCGGTGTATTTGAGAATCCCGCTGGTTTTGGCGAACCAGAACAGACCGGCGATGGCCAGGACCGCGCCGATGACGCCCCAGCGATACTGGAGCGATTTATCCACCTTGCGACGTTGGAGTTGGGGCATATGATCTCCGCTTTGAGGGCTACAGTGCCGGGTTTGAGACGCCAAAGTCAAGGCGGGAGCGCGCAAAATGCGAGAAATACGCCCACATGGTGCCCTTAGGGCAGGATCTGGATCTGCCAATCCTGGCCATCGAATTCCTCCGAAGCGGACCAGACCTGGCCGAAGTTGTTGGAATGGCAGAAATCGCCGCCGGGGCGCCGGAGCAAATAGCGTTCGTCCATGTCGTCCGGCGCATAGCCCTTGAGCTGGATCGCATAGAAATTCTCTCCGGGCTGGGTGATCCAAGCGGGGATTTCGATTTGCCAGAGATCCAGATCGATGGCGCCTTCGGCCGGCAACCCGCGGAAGCGGGCCTCCGGCCGGGCGGCGTCCAGCCCGACGTTCTTCAGCCAGGTGCCCATGATCCAATGCGACATATAGCCGTCCCACCAGCGCACGAAGACCTGCTCGTCCATTTCGCCGGCGAAATCCTTGGCCGTCAGCACGTAGAGCGTCACGCTGTCGCCGTCCGGAATTTGTTCGGTGCCGTTGGCCAGAAACGCGAAAGGTTCGCCGGGAACCAGCTCGGTCGTGCGGCTGCCGTTGCCGATGGCGTGGTAGGCCCAATCCGTCTGGATGTCCGCCTGCGCCGTCCAAATCGCGCCCAGCGAAGCGAGGAGGAAAGCGGAATGCCGTTTCATGGGAAGTCTCTCCTTTGGGCCGCGATTGTAGCAGGCGGGCCGGGGCAAGGCAACTGTCCGATTGTCGCGCGGAATCAGGCGCTGGCCGCGCGGACCGCCGGGCGCACTTCGAAGTCGCAAATCAACGGCAGGTGGTCGCTGAGGCGGACGTCGCGAGCCACTTCGAAATGGGTGATGCGGATTTCGGGGCTGTGCAAAATGAAGTCGAGCTGCCAGCGCGGGGAGCGGCTGGGGAACGTCGGCAGATCCGACCGGTTGGCGCTGGCGAGCCGGAGGTTCGCCATGAAGCCCTGCAATTCGACCTTTCCGGCGAAGGCGTTGAAATCGCCGGCGATCAGATAGGGCTTGCGGGCGTTTTGGGCGAGGCGGGCCAGATCGGCCAATTGCGCCTCGCGGGTGCGGCGGCCCAAGGCCAGATGCACGATGAAAATGACGACGTCTTCGAGTTCAAGTTCCATGACGAGCCGCTTGACGCCCTTGCGGAGGAAGTGGGTCCGTTCGCGGATGACGGAGTGCTCCGAGATGCAGGCGTTGGCCTGCTTGCGCATCATGGGCAACCGGCTCCACCAGGACAGATAGCTGTATTTCGAGCGGCAAAACGGCCGTTTGCCCAGTTGGCGGGCAATGACGTCGGCCTGGCTGCGGTGTCCGGCGCGATAGGAGCCGGCATCGATTTCGACCAAGCCAAGCACGTCGGCTTTTTGTTCGCGGAAAAAACGGATCAGGGAATCCAGATTCTTGGAGGTCTTCCGGAAAAAGCCGCCAAACGGGACCGGCAGATGGAATTTGAACCCCGCCCCCGTTCCGTAGCGCATGTTGTAGAGCATCAATCTCATTTGTTTACAACTTGTTAAATCTACTCCATTCGAGCAGGAATTCAAGCGTTTCGGCTCCGAAAAGAGTGGCGCATTTGCAACAAACGGGATATGAAGCGGATATGACTCGAACCGCCCTGATTTTGGCGCCCCATCCCGACGACGAGAGCATCATCGGGCTCTTGGCGCTGCGCCTGAAGGAAGAGTGCGGGTTTCGGATTTGGGTGGTGCCGGCCACGTTGGGAAGTCGCCAAGACCGGCAGGCGGCGAGGCAAAAAGAGTTGCGCGCGGCCTGTCGGGCGCTGGGGTTCCGGGTGCGCTTTTTGGGGACAGGGAATCCAGCCGCTGCATTGCGCCAGGCGCTGGGGGCGATTCGACCCGCCGCGGTTTTCCTGCCGCATGCGCGGGACGGACATCCGACGCACCGGGCGACGCATCGCTTGGGCGTGGCGGCCCTGGACGCGGCCGGGGGCGTTTACCACGTCGTGGAAACCGAGTATTGGCATCCGCTGGAACGGCCGAACCTGATGGTGGCGGCGAAGAAGTCCCACGTGGCGAAGTTGCGCAAGGCCTTGGCCTGCCATGTCGGCGAAGTGGCGCGCAACGATTACGCGGCGCGCCTGCCGGCCTGGATGAGCGACAACGTGCGGCGGGGCGCGGAGCTCGTGGGCGGCAAGGGGGCCGCCGCGCCGAAGATGGCCTATGCCACGCTTTACCGCGCGCGGATCCGCGCCGGCGGAGCGTGGCGCGCGCCGTATCGCGGGGGGCAGATCGTCGCATCGCCGGAAGAGCTGCGCGCGTTGGCCGCGGCTTGGGCTTGACGGGCGATCAATCGGCCGCCAGCGCCACGCTGGCGCCGGCCGAAGCGCCGAGGAAATCCCAGAATACGTCCCGCCAGCTCCAGCACGTGCCCTTGAGGCGGAGATCGTAGGCTTCCTTGCCGAAACCCGCGGCCATGGCCGCCGTCCAGCCGATCGCCGCCGCTTCTTCCGTCCCGAGATCGCGCGCGGCCAGGGCGCCGCCGGCGCCAATGACGAAACCCGCGGCGAAGTGCTTGGCCTTGTCCGGCCCGAGCCAAGCGTCGTTGCAGGTGCGGAAACCGGCGCAGCCGGCCTGCAAGAGCAAGACGGCTGCGACGAGCCCGTGAAGGCCGCGAGAAACCATGCCGGAGACGGCTATTTCCGATCCTGCTTGTCGAGGATCTTGATGGCTTCGACCGCGGTGCGGATGGCTTCCTCGACGCCGACCTTGGCGATGATGGGGGCATCGTCGTAGGTCAGGCCGATGGTGGCCAGCACTTCGCCCGCGCGGACGCGGCGGATGCTCGACACGACGAACAGCGCGGCGGATTCCATCGACGTCGAGATGACGTTCGAGCGGTACCACGCGTTCCACTTGGCGTCGATGTCCTCGCGGATGGGGATGTCCTTGTCCTCGATGAAGAAGGCGTCCTTGCAGTGTCCGATGCCGGTGTGGGCGGCGATCTTGAGCTTCTTGGCGGCCTCGCGCAGGGCCAGGGTGACGTCGAGGTCGGCCACGGCGGGGTAGGAGAGCGGCACGTACTGGCGGGTGGTGCCTTCCTCGCGCACGGCGCCGGTGGTGATGCACAGGTCGCCGAGCTTCACTTCGCGCTGGAGGGCGCCGCAGGTGCCGATGCGGATGAACGTGTCCGCGCCGCACTTGATCAGCTCTTCGACCGCGATGGCGGTGGAGGGGCAGCCGATGCCGGTGGAGCAGCAGGAGACCTTGATGCCGGCGACGGTGCCGGTCCAGGTGCGGTATTCGCGGTTGAAGGCCACTTCCTTTGCGTTGTCGAAATACGACGCGATCAGCGGCACGCGGCCGGGATCGCCCGGCAGCAGCACGTAGCGGCCGACGTCGCCCCGCTTCAGGTGCACGTGGTATTGCATTTCGGCGGCTTTCTTCGCCGCTTTCTTGGGGGATTTCGTTTTCTTGGACATTTCTAGTTCCTGGTTGGTCGTTTGTGGTTGGTGGCTCGTCCGAGCAGCCCGGCTCGGCAGGGACGCCTCGCCCTACCTTCGATCTTGAGGTAGGGCGAACCCTCCGGGTGAGCCGTTTATAGGGTTTCCTTGGACAATTCCTTCCAGAACTGGAGGATGAGCCTCTTCATGCCGGCCATGGCCTTCTGGGAGGTCTCGAAGACTTCCTGGTGCGTCAGGGCCTGGTTGAGGATGCCGGCGGCCATGTTGGTGATGCAGGAAAGGCCGACGACGCGCAGGCCGGCCGCGTTGGCCAGCATGGCCTCGGGCACGGTGCTCATGCCGACGGCGTCGGCGCCGAGCGCGCGCCAGGCGCGGACCTCCGCGGGCGTCTCGTAGGTCGGCCCCGTGCCGGCGAAATACACGCCGTGGCGCAGCGCCACCTTGGCCTTCTTGCCGGCGCGGGCGAGCGCGCCGCGCAGCTTGCGGTCGTAGATGAACGACTGGTCGGGGAAGCGCGGGCCCCAGAACGGATCGTGCGCGCCCAGCAACGGCGTGACGCCCATCAGGTTGATGTGGTCGTCGATGACCATCAGGTCGCCGGCTTTCCACTTGGGATTCGTGCCGCCGGCGGCGTTGGTCAGGAAGACCGCCTTCGCGCCCAGGCTCTTCAGCAGGAAGAGGGGCGTGGCGACGGCTTCCCAGCCCACGCCTTCGTAGACGTGCCGGCGGCCCTGGAAGATGAAGGTCTCGATGCCGGCGGACTTGCCCCAGACGAGGCGGCCGGCGTGGCCGGCGACGCCCGCCTTGCCCAGGCCGGGAATCTTCTCGTAGGACAGGACGCCGAGCGGTTCGAAGGAATCGGCGACCTCGCTGAGGCCGGAGCCGAGAATCATGCCGAGCTGCGGCTTGGCCTTGGGAAAGGCCTTTTTCACGGCGGCGAGGGAAGCTTCGAGCGGTTTGCGTTGGATCATATCATGTCTCCTGCGGGGCTCATTGGAACAGCCGGCCGGGTCAACGCCCCGGCCTACAACCGATCCAATCGTGTTTTCCTGTTGTTTCCTGTTTTCCTGCTTGAATGGCGTCAGCCCGTGATGCGGGCGACGATGGGTTTCGGCGCGGCGACGGGCTGGGCCGTGATCTCGAAGGCCTTCTCGACGTAGGCCATGGCCTGCGCGAGCTTTTCTTCGGAATTCGCGTGCACGACGACGAGCGGCTGGCCCTTGGCGACCGGATCGCCGATCTTGGCGAGGCCGGAAGTGCCGACGCCGTAGTCGATGACGTCGTCGGTCTTCTGGCGGCCGCCGCCGAGGACGAGGACGGCCCGGCCGATGGATTCGGCGTCCACCTTGGCCAGATAGCCGGCGGCGGGCGCGAGGAACGGCTTCACGATGGAGGCTTTCGGCAGCTTGGACAGGTCGTCGAGCGCGGAGACGTCGGCGCCGTGGAGCGCGGCCATTTCCTTGAACTTCGCGAAGGCGGCGCCGGAGGCGATGATCTTCTTCAGGATGCCGGTGGCCTCTTCGACCGTGGCGGCCTTCTTGCCCAGCACGAGCATCTCGGCGGTCAGGGCCATCGTGATGTTCATGAGGTCTTCGTCCGCGTACTTGCCCTGGAGGCATTCCATGGACTCGATGATTTCCAGCGCGTTGCCGGCGGTGCGGCCCAGCGGCTGGTTCATGTCCGTGAGCAACGCGACCATGCCCTTGTTCATGGCCTTGCCGACGCGGACCATGGACTGGGCGAGGGCGGTGGCGTCCGCGACCGTGCGCATGAAGGCGCCGGTGCCCCACTTGACGTCGAGCACGAGCGAGTCGATGCCCTCGGCCATCTTCTTGCACATGATCGAGGCCGTGATCAGAGGGATCGAAGCGACGGTGCCGGTGACGTCGCGCAGGGCGTAGAGCTTCTTGTCGGCCGGGGCGATCTCGCCGGTCTGGCCGATCATGGAGAAGCCGCACTGGTGGATGGTGGCGATGAAATCCTTTTCGGACAGGTTGACGTTGAAGCCGGGGATGGACTCGAGCTTGTCGAGGGTGCCGCCGGTGATGCCGAGGCCGCGGCCCGAGATCATCGGGACGGCCAGGCCGGCGCAGGCGGCGAGCGGGGCGAGGATGAGCGAGACCTTGTCGCCGATGCCGCCGGTGGAATGCTTGTCCACCTTGGGCAGCTTGATCGACGAAGTGTCCACCATCGCGCCCGAGTGCATCATGGTGTCGGTCAGGACGGCGGTTTCCTCGGGCGTCATGCCCTTGAGGAAGATCGCCATGGCCATGGCCGACATCTGGTAGTCGGGGATCGTGCCCTTCGTGTAGCCGTTGAGGAAGAAGCGGATTTCCTCAGCGGTGAGGACGTGGCCGTCGCGTTTCTTTTCGATGATCCATTGGGGTACCATGTGGGGCTCCTTAAAATCTCAATATCCAATATCCACTATTCAATGTCCAATGTTCAAATGAACAGCCCGGCTCGGCAAGGATGCCTCGCCCTACCATCGATCCAATGGGTAGGGCGAACCCTCCGGGTGAGCCGGGATTCGAGTATTCAGCAGCATTACACGAACGACGCGCCGCGGGGGATGGCAGGGATGCCGAAGAACCGGGCAAGGGACTGGGCGATGTCGTAGAAGCCGCGGCGGATGCCGAGGGATTCGACGGGCTCGCCGGGACGGTAGACCAGCAGGGGCACGTATTCCCGCGTGTGGTCGGTGCCTTTGAACGTCGGGTCGTTGCCATGGTCGGCGGTGAGGATCAGCATGTCGCCGGCGCCGACCAGGGGCAGGTAGTTGGCCAGCCACTGGTCGGTCAGTTCCAGGCTCTTGGCGTAGCCCTTGGCGTCGCGGCGGTGGCCGTAGACCATGTCGTAGTCGATGAAGTTGGCGACGATGAGGCCATCGGCCTTTTCCTTCGTCCATTTTTCGACGAGCGCCTGGGAGTCGGCGTTGTTGCCGGTGTGGACGGATTCGGTGATGCCGCGGTGGCAATAGATGTCCTCGATCTTGCCGACGGCGTAAACGGGAATCTTCTTTTCGACGAGGCGTTCGAGAATGGTGGGTTCGCTGGGCAGATAGGCGAAGTCCTTGCGGTTCTCGGTGCGCTTGAAGGCGCCGGGCTTTCCGACGAAGGGGCGGGCGATGACGCGGCCGACGCGCAGGGGGTCGCACAGGCGCCGGGCAATCTCGCAATAGCGGTAGAGCTCGGGCACGGGGACGATCTCCTCGTGCGCGGCGATCTGGAAGACGCTGTCGGCGGAGGTGTAGCAGATGAGCGCGCCGGTCTGCACGTGCTCCGCGCCCAGTTCGTCGATGATGGCGGTGCCGCTGGCGGCCTTGTTGCCGATGAGCTTGCGGCCGGTTTCTTTTTCGAAGGCGGCGATCAAGTCGGGCGGGAAGGAATTCGCGGGCGGGAAGCCGTAGAAGCCGGGATCCACTTCGAGACCGGCGATTTCCCAGTGGCCGGTGATGGTGTCCTTGCCGTCGGACATTTCGCGCATGGCGCCGTAGGACGCGATCGGCTTCGGCTCGGGCGGGACGCCTTCGATCTTTTCGGCGGGACGGTGGTGAAGGAGGGCGGGGACGTTGCCGAGACCCATTTTCTGCATCGTGGGAAGTTGGACTCCACCGGCGGCGGCCGCGAGGTGCGGGAGGGTCGAAGCGCCGGCATCGCCGTATTCGGCCGCGTCGGGGGCTGCGCCGATGCCCACGGAATCCAGGATGATCAGGATGGCTTTCATTTGCGGCCTTCTTTCTTGTGCCGCGCAGGGCGCGGCGGGTGTGTTTAGGATCTCAATATTCAATATCCAATGTTCAATGTCCAATCATCAAGTGAACAGCCCTTCGAATCGTTGAACATTGAAGATTGAATATTGACCACGGAACATTGGCTCTTCATAAGAAAAACCCCGTTTTCACGGGGTTTTCGCTACGTTGACGTCGTCCACGATGCCCACAATCACACTGCGGATCGGCCCGTCCTTCGATTCGAGCACCTGGCGCGCTCCGTTGCCTTCGTCGAGAATCAACACCGTTTCGCCGGGGCCCGCGCCCGCGCGGTCCACCGCGACGAGATAGCCGGAACCGGTCTGGCCGTCCATTTCGATTTTTTCCACGACCAGCATCTTTTTCCCGTCGTAGAACGGGTGGTGGATGGTGGAGTGGAGGTTGCCGATGACCTTGCCGAGGATCATGCGGGGCCGCCTTTCCAGTTCGGCGCTTCGACGCCGTCCACGATGCCGACGATGGCGTGGTCCACGGGCACGAACCACGGGTCCAAGGTCATGGCGGCTTCGCGCCCGCCTTCGTAGTAGACCCGTTCGCCGGGGCCGGCCATGCGCGTGCCGTCGGCGCAAATGACCGGCGCGCCTTTTTCGGCGCCGTCCTTGGCCAGCGGCTGGACCAGGAGCATGGGGACGCCTTGCAGGCCTTCGTAGACCTGCGTGGAGACCACGGTTCCGATGACTTTTCCGAGCAGCATGGCGGCTTCCTTCGCGGTTAGGACGCGGTTTCTCCCTCGAGGGCGAGAGGCTGGGCGTGATCGAAGCGGGTGGAAACGGAGACCTGCTTGAGCAGGGCGTCGTGGGGCGAGGTGAGGATCCGGTATTGGGCGGGAATGCCGCGGGTTTCCAGCGCGGCGAGGGCGATTTCCTGCGCGGCCTCGACGTCGGTGAGGTCGCCTTGCAGGATGGCCAGGCCGCGGCCGTCCAGACGGGGATCGCCGGCGCGGAATTCGAGCAGTTCGACGGACACGCCTTTCATGGCGCGCTCGATGGCCTGGACGTTGCAGGAGACGGTCGGCGTTTCGAACACCAGCAGGGGGCCTTCGCCCATCTTGCGGACGTTGCCGAGGATGGCGTCGTAGAGCGCGGGATGGATGTCGGGCAGGAACGCGTCGTCGGCCACCTGCAGGCCGCCGTGGAACAGGGCTTCCGCGTGGGCCTCCGCCACGGACGCCGTGGTGCCCGCCAGCAAAATCAAGAACCGTCCGGCCCCGATGGTGCCGGTGCGGATCATCGAGATGGGCGATTTCTTCAGCAGCGCGTCGGCGGCGAAGAGGCCGACCGGCACGCTGTTGAATTCGATCGAGGCGAAGGCGGGGCAGGATTTCATCAAACGATCCGGAAATGGTCGACCAGGGTGCAGCGGCGGAAGCGCGAGAAGCTGCGCGGGGTGGTGAGGCCTTCGCCCGTGGGCGAGGCGATGGTGAAGGAGGTGTAGCCCTCGCCGCCGAAGCCGAGGCCGGCCTGGGAGCGGCCGTTCTTGACGAAAAGGGAGCAATTGCACGCCCGCGCCATCTTCGAGAGCTTGTCGATGTTGCGCGAGTGCATGATGGCGGTGTGGTAGCAGGCGCCTTCCATCTGGATGGCGAGATCGATCGCGTAGTCCACGTTCGGCACGCGGGTGATCGGCATGACCGGCATCATCTGCTCGGTCCAGAGCAAGGGATGGTCTTCGGGCACTTCGACGATGGCGAGACGCGTGGTGGAAGGGGCGGAAATGCCCATCTGGGCGAGGATCTTGTCCGCGTTCTGGCCGATGCACTTGCGGTTGATTTCGGCATGACCGCGCGGACCGGCCATCTTGGAAAAGATGACCTGTTCCATGGCCGGAATCTTCGACTTGTCGATCAGCACCGCGTTGTTGCGCAGCATGGCCTGGATGAGCTTGTCGGCGACGGACGCGACGACGACGGTCTCCTTCTCCTCGATGCAGATCATGTTGTTGTCGAAGGAGGCGCCGAGCACGATGTCGGACGCGGCCTTTTCGACGTCGGCCGTTTCATCCACCACGACGGGGGGATTGCCGGGGCCGGCGCAGATGGCGCGCTTGCCGCTGGACATGGCCGCTTTGACGACGCCGCCGCCGCCGGTGACGACGAGGACGCGGATGCCGGGGTGCTTCATGAGCTGGCCGGCGGATTCCACGGAGGACTCGCCGACGCAGACCACGGCGTTGACGGGACCGCCGGCGGCGACGATGGCCTTGTTGATCAGGGCTACGGTCTGGATGGAACACTGCTTGGCGGACGGATGGACGTTGAAGACGACGACGTTGCCGGCGGCCAGCATGCCGATGGCGTTGCAGATGATGGTGGAGGTCGGGTTGGTCGTCGGCGTGATGGCGCCGAGGACGCCGAAGGGGGCGGGTTCCATCAAGGTGAGGCCGTGGTCGCCGGTCCAGGCGACGGGGGGCAAGTCCTCGGTGCCGGGGGTCTTCTCGATGACGAGCTGGTTCTTGAGGATCTTGTCTTCGAAACGGCCGAATCCGGTTTCGTCGTAGGCGGCCTTCGCGAGGGCCGTGGCGTTTTCGCGCATGACGGCGCGGATGCTCTCGATGATCTGCGCGCGCTTGGAAAGGCACAGGTTGGCAAAGACGGGGAACGCGGTCTTGGCGGCGGCGACGGCTTCATCGACGGTCTTGAAGACGCCCAGGGTGCCCTCGGCGAACGCGGCAACGGCGGCGGCCGGGGAAGCGGCCGGAGCGGCGGCGGGCGCCGGGGCGGGGGCGCCGCCCAGATCGCCGGCGATGCGCCGGGCAATGGCTTCGATGTCTTGATCGGTCAATTTCATGTCGGACTCCCGCCGGTTTGGCTGCGGATGCGCGGACGGCTCGGCGAGCCGTCCCTACTTAAATCATTTGGTGTACTTGGTCTTGCCGTCGACTTCCCAGGTATCGACGATGGCCATGATGACGTTGTCGACCGGCTTCTTGTCGGTCATCGTGGTCTGGCGGGCGGAAGAGCCGGCCGCGGTCAGGACCATTTCGCCGGGCCCGGCGCCCATGGCGTCGGCGGCGACGACGAAACCGGAGGTCTCCTTGCCGTCGGTGTCCACGAGGCGGACGAGGAGGAAGCGGATTCCGTCCAGGACGGGTTCCTTGCGGGTGGAAACGACGGTGCCGACGACTTTGCCGAGATTCATGCTGCCTCCGGAAATTGCGGAATCGGTAAAAAGGGGAGGGCGGACGCCGCCGGCGTTGGCCGGCGGCGATCCGCCGCGGGGGAGCGCCTTACTTGGCGCCCTTGGCGGGCGCGCGGCCCAGCGGGAGCGTCGCATCCACGTTGGCGTGGGGGCGGGCGATCACGTGGACGGCGACCACTTCGCCGACGCGGCCGGCGGCGATCTGCCCGGCGTCGCAGGCGGCCTTGACGGCGGCGACGTCGCCGCGGACGATGACGGAGGTGAAGCCCCCGCCCGTCTTCTCGTAGGCGACCAATTCGACCTTGGCGGCCTTGACCATCGCATCCGCGGCTTCGACCGTCGCGGGGAAGGAGCGGGTTTCAATCATGCCCAATGCATCTGCCATTTTCGTACCTCTTGTTGTTTGTTTTCTTTTTAAATGCGGGGTTTACTTGCCTTCGGCGCGGCCGGTGACGGCTTCGATCGCGGCTTCGGCGGCGCGGTAGGCCACGTCGATGTCGCGTTCTTCGCCGCCGAGCCAGATGCGCCCGAAGCTGCCGAACGTGATGACTTCCAGCACGTTGATGTTGGCGGCCTTCTCGGCTTCGTTCGCGGCGAGGGCGGCATAGCCGGCGGGGGCGACCTCCATGATGAAAAGGGATTGCCCGCGCGTGATCATGTTGCCGTGGCGCATGCGGTTGATCAGCATCGTCTGGTGGTCGTCGATGTTGCGGATGACCTGCGACGAATAGACCTTGGGCTTGATGCGCTGGTCTTCCGTGAGGTCGAGGTCCTTCAGGATGGCGGCGCCGGCCTGGCGGACGTCGGCCTGGGAGTCGGAATGCACTTCGAGCATGCCGTAGAGGCGCTCGACGATCTGCATGCCGGGGGTGACGCGCGTGGACTTGAGGGCCACGTCGGTGACCTGGTTGATCGCGATGCCCGGGGAAATTTCCACGAACAGGGCGGCCTGCTCGGCGACGGGCAGGTAGCCGCGGGCCACGGTCGCCAAGAACGAGGCGAACTGCGGTTGCAGGCTGTCGATGAATACGTAGGTTCTGAGTTCGGCCATGGGGGCTCCTTGTTATTTGCCGCCGGTGGCGGCTGCGGCTTCTTCCATCATTTTCACACTGTTCGAGGATCCGACGCGGGTCGCCCCGTTGCGGATCATCAGCATCGCGTCCGCGTAGGTGCGGACGCCGCCGGAGGCCTTCACGCCGAGGCGCTTGGGCGCGACGGTGCGGGCCATCAGCGCGATGTCCTCGGCCGTGGCGCCGCCCTTGTTGAAGCCCGTCGAGGTCTTCACGTAGTCGGCGCGAGCGCGCATGGACGCCTCGCAGGCCTTGACGATCTCGTCTTTGGTCAGCAGGCACGTCTCCAGGATGACCTTCAGCAGCGCGCCGCCGTCCTTGCAGGATTCGGCCACGGCGCGGATGTCCTTGGTGACGGCGTCCCAGTCGCCGGACTTCACCAGACCGACGTTGATGACCATGTCGATTTCCTTGGCGCCTTCGCGGATCGCGCGGCGGGCTTCGAGGGCCTTGATCTCGGCCGGGTTGGCGCCGAGCGGGAAGCCGACGACGGCGCAGACCTTCACGGACGAGCCGCGCAGGGCCTGGGCCACCGTGCGCACCCAGGAGGCGTTCACGCAGCAGCTGTAGAAGTTGTGCTTGATCGCTTCCTCGCACAGCTTCTTGACCTCGGCCTGGGTGGCCTCGGGCTTGAGGATGGTGTGGTCGATCATGCGGGCCAGTTGGGCGGGGGCGAGGTTGCCGCCGCCGGCCGCCGGGGCGGCTCCGCCGCCGACGATCTGTTTGACGCGCTCCGCGATGCGCGCGACGTCTTGGGGGCTCAAGTCCAATTTCATCTCCTTTATGGCCGTCATGACGGGGGTTCCGGCCCGGCCGCTTTCGAGGTCTTTGATCATCTGGACGCGCCGCAGGTGCCTCTCTTCGGTGCAGTCCGTGGCGATGAAGACATCCGCGATGGCTTTCGCCTGTTCGAAATTCGTTTGGCCGGAGCCGAGGGTGAGGACGTTGGCGCCGTTGTGCTGGCGGGAGTTCTTGGCCAGCGCCTCGGTGTAGCACGCCGCGGCGCGCACGCCGGGGATCTTGTTGGCCGACATCGCCGAGCCGATGCCGGCGCCGTCGACCATGATGCCCAGGTCGCAGCGGCCCGCCGCGACCGCCCGCGCCACGGCGGCGGCGAAGACGGGATAGTCGACGGCCTCTTTGGAATTCGTGCCGACATCGCTGACGTTGTGGCCTTGGCTCTTGAGCCAGCTGGCCAGCTGTTCTTTCAATTCATAGCCTCCGTGGTCGGCGCCCACGGCGATTCTGCAACGACGATTCGACATACGCGGGCTATGTTTATCTCATGCCCGCCCAAGGGCAAGCCTTATCTGCCCGAAACGCGAAAAAGCGTTAAACCGTTTCCGCAAAACCTAAAATATGGCCGCGGGCGCGGGCCGTCGCGGCGCGGGACGCGACCGGCCGTTTCCACGGCACGTAAAATCGGCGCAACGGTTTTACGTGGTACGTAATGTTTCAGCCAAGTTTGTGCGTGGCATGGAAAACCGGCCCGCTGCGCCGGGCCTTTTCCGGCTTGTCGGGGGGCGGGTGGATGGGGCATCTTGTTGCGCCATGGTCTTCAGTTCGCTCACCTTCCTGTTCGTCTTCCTGCCGCTGCTCCTGGCGGCCTACTACGTCTGTCCGAACCGCGGACGCAACGCGGTGGCTTTGGCGGCGAGCCTCTTATTCTATGCCTGGGGGGCGCCGCGGTTCGTCCTGGTGCTGGTCGCGTCGGGCCTGGTGGATTACGCGCTCAGCCGCCATCTGCCGGCGGGTCGGGGGCCGGACCGGCGGCGCAAGGGGCTGCTGGCGCTGGCGACGGCGCTGAACGTCGGGCTCTTGCTCTACTTCAAGTACGCCAACTTCTTCGTGGACAACCTGAACGCCTGGCTGGCGCGGTTCGGGGCGGAGTCCCTGGTCTGGACGGCCGTGGCGTTGCCGATCGGCATCTCGTTCTTCACGTTCCAGAAGGTGAGCTATCTGGTGGACGTCTATCGCGGCACGGCGCAGCCGGCGCGGAACGCGGCGGACTACCTGCTCTACGTGGCGCTGTTTCCCCAGCTCATCGCGGGCCCGATCGTGCGCTACCACGACGTGGCGCAGCAGCTGATCGCGCGCGAGCACTCCCGCGAGCGGTTTTTCACCGGCATCCTGCGATTCTGCCAGGGGCTCGGGAAAAAGGTGCTGGTGGCGAACACGTTGGCCGAAGTGGCCGACGCCGCGTTTGGCGCCGCGCCGGGCGCGCTCCCGTGCGGCTGGGCCTGGCTGGGCGTGGTGGCCTACGCGTTCCAGATCTATTTCGACTTCAGCGGCTATTCGGACATGGCCATCGGGCTGGGGCGGATGCTGGGGATCGAGTTCCTCGAAAACTTCAACCGGCCGTATGTTTCGCGCACGATCACGGAATTCTGGCGGCGCTGGCACATCTCGCTCTCGAACTGGATGCGGGAATACTTGTACGTTCCGTTGGGCGGAAACCGCAAGGGCGTGGTCCGGACCTACATGAACCTGTGGCTGGTGTTCCTGGTGTCCGGGTTCTGGCACGGGGCGGCCTGGAATTTCGTGGCGTGGGGTGCGTTCCACGGCTTCTTCCTGTGCCTGGACAAGGCGTTCAAGGGCACGCGGATCGCGCGCGCGCCGGCCTGGGTGGGGCTGCCCGTCACCTTCGTGCTGGTGCTGTTCAGCTGGGTGCTGTTCCGCGCGGAGACGCTGGCGCACGCGGTGGCCTACGCGGGACGCATGGTGGACCTCTTCGGCGCGGCGCCGGAGACGGCCGCGGCCATCGAATTCGGCCGGCGGCACGCGGCGACGCTGGTCGCGGCGTTCGCGCTGTGCTTCGGCCCGGCGCTGAAACCGCATCCGTTCGATTTCATGCGCCTGGAGCCGGCGCGCGCCACGGTCGGCCAGGCGGCGGCGCGGTTCGCCGTAGCCATGATCCTGCTGGTCTGGTCGGCTTCGATTCTGGCGACGAGCAGCTTCAATCCCTTCATCTATTTCCGGTTCTGAGGCGATGGCGCCTTTTCTGCTCATCGCGACGATCCTGTTCAGCCTGGCGCTGGCGCTGCCGCTGGTCCAGATGGCGACGGGCCTGCCGCTGGACGCGCCGCTCACGGGGATGGAGGCCGCGGCGCCGGCGCCGACGTGGACGCCGGCGGCCTGGTGGAGCGGGACGCTGCAAAAGGATTTCGACGCGTGGTTGGCCCGGCGGATTGGATTCCGCGGAGCGCTGGTGCGCACGGCCAACCAGATCCACTACGGGCTGTTCGGGGAACTGGCCACCACCGGCGGGGACAAGGTGGTGCCGGGCCGCGCGGGCTGGTTCTACGAAAAGGTCTACGTGGAAGCCTTCCGGCGCGGCGGCGACGCGGCGGACTCCGACCTGCGCCGGCACAGCGCCGCGGTCAGGCGCCTGCAGGACCGGCTGGCGGCGGACGGCATCGCGTTCCTGCTGGTGATCGCGCCGAGCAAGGCGGAAATCTATCCGGAATTCCTGCCCGCGGCGGCCGATCCGGCGGGGCGGGCCCAGCGCCGCAGCCACTACGAACGCATGATCGACGTCC
Source organism: Verrucomicrobia bacterium UBA2281 (assembly GCA_002347655.1). Taxonomy (GTDB): domain Bacteria; phylum Verrucomicrobiota; class Kiritimatiellia; order CAIQIC01; family Lenti-01; genus Lenti-01. The sequence continues at coordinate 78,342 of DDWR01000004.1, forward strand.
TGCAAGCGGACGGCGTCCACGTGCTGGATGCGCGCCGGCTCTTCGCGGACTGGAAACGCGCGCCCGAGGCGCCGCCGCTGTTCGCCAAGGGCGGCACGCATTGGAACCACTACGGGGCCGTCCGCGTCGCCGCGCTCCTGCTCGAAAAGCTGGCGGAACGGACCGGCCGGGATTTTCCGGCCGTGGAGGTCGTCGGCGCGGTCGTCGATCGCGCGATCCGGCCGCCGGACAACGATCTGGGCGATCTGGCCAACCTGTGGCAGCGGCGCTCCCTGGCGGGCCCGCAGGTCCATCCGCAAGTGGAGATCCGCCGGGGAACGAGCAAGCCGGACGTCCTTTTCATCGTCGACAGTTTCGGCGCCCAATTGGTGGTTTGGCTGCAGCAACAGCGGCTGGTGGCACGGCACGACACCTATTGGTACAACGGACGCCACTACGGCTGGTCAAGCCGCCGGGAGGTCGCAGACGAAGCGGCGCCGCGCCGCGCCGGTCTGGAGCGTCTGGACGGGCGCGATGCGGTGGTGGTGGTGCAAGTGGAAGCCCTGTTGCCGAACGTCGGGTTTGGCTTCGTCGAAGAAACCTTGGCGGCCTACGAGGCATACGACGCCCGCCGGACCGCGCGGCGGGAACCGGAGGCGGCGCCATGAAACGCCTGCTGCTGACCGCCGCGCTCCTGTTCAGCCTGTTCCTGGCGCTGCCGCTGGCCCAGATGGCGACGGGCTGGCCGCCGGACTATCCGTTGGCGGGGGTGGAGACGCCGGCCGGGCGTCCGCCGGCCGGGGTGCGGGCGTGGTGGAACGGGACGATGCAGACGGACTTCGACGCCTGGCTCGGTCAGCGGATCGGCTTGCGGGGCCTGCTCGTGCGCACGGCCAACCAGATCCGGTTCACCCTGTTCCGCGAGTTGCCGAAGCGCAGCGGCACGCAGGTGCTGCTGGGCCGCGACGGCATGCTGTTCGAGAAGGTCTACGTCGATGCCTACAACCGTTCCGGGCAGCGACCGGGATCGGAACTGCGCAACATCAGTGCCTCCACGCGGCGCCTGCAGGACCGGCTGGCGGCGGACGGCATCGCGTTCCTGCTGGTGATCGCGCCGAGCAAGGCGGAAATCTATCCGGAATTCCTGCCGCCGGAAGCCGACGTGGCCGGCCGGCCCGGGCGCCGCAGCAACTACGAGAACTTCATCAAGTACCTGCACCGCGACGGGGTGAACGTGGTGGACGGCCATGCGCTGTTCCAGGAGTGGAAGCGGGAACCCGGCGCGCCGCGGTTGTTTGCCAACGGCGGGACGCATTGGAACGAATACGGCGCCGCGCGCATCGTGGCGGAAATCACTGGGCGCCTGCGCGAACTGACGGGCAAGGACCTGCCGACGGTGGCGGTCCTCGGCGCGGTCACCAACCGGACGGTCGTGGGCGAAGACAACGACCTGGGCGAACTGGCGAACCTGTGGTCGGCGCGGCCGCTGGCGGGCCCGCAGGTGCATCCCGTGGCCGAGGTTCGGCCGGGGAGCCACGTGCCCGATCTGCTGTTCGTCGGCGACAGCTTCGTGTTCACGCTCACGAATTTCATGGACCGGCACGGGCTCTATCGCCGGCGCAACACGTACTACTACTACAACCGGGAATATTTCTGGCCGGTGGCGCCGAACGCGCCGCTGGACAAGCGGCAGCTCGACCTGCTGGCCGAACTGGAAGGGCGCGACGCGGTCGTGATCGAGGTGGGGGAATACTGGCTGCCGCGCGTGGGCTTCGGGTTCGTGCGCGATTTGCTGAAGACCTACGCCCGGTTCGACGCTGCGCGGGCGGCGGCGGAAACGGTTCCTTAGCCGGCCTGCATTCCGGCGGCGCTGATTCGGTCCGGGACGGGGAACGGGGGAGTCAATATCCAATGTTCAATATCCAATCTTCAAGTGAACAGCCGTTGGAATGATCCCATGGAGGGCAGGCTACTGCGCCGGCCGGCGAGGTCTTATCGCGCGCGCGCGGCTTCGATCAGTTTGCGGGCGTTTTCGCCGTTGAACTGGCCGCTGAGGCAGCGGACGCTGCCGCCGAGAGCGGCGACCTTGCGGGCATCCACCGGAACGATTTCGCGGTCGCTGCGGGCGCGGAGAAGTTCCAAGGCGGCGGCATCTTCGGGAACGCCGAACGTGGGGACGTAAATGTGGCGAGCGGTGGCCACGGCATTCACGTAGAGGCCGTGGGCGGAGCCGAACGCGGCGTCGGCGGCCGGCGGCCCGCCGGCGGGAGATTCGATTTCGACGATTTCCACGTCCGGAAACGCGGCGCGCAGTTCGTCGAGCACGGCGGTCCGGAACGGCTCGTCGTGGCGGGTCACCGCGATCGCGTTCTTCGCGATGAACGCCGCCATTCCGTCGGCGTGGCCCAGCCGATCCTCGGGATCGGCCGGCAGGATGGCGATTTGCTCCGCGCCGAGCGCTTCGCGCAGGATATCGACGGCCTGGGGCTTGTCGAGGCCGTTGTCCGCCAGGAAGCGGTCGGTGACGATGGCGCGGGAGTGGCCGTCGTCGACGACGTTGCCGCCATCGAGGACGTAGGGGCTGCGGCGGAATTCCAAGCCCGTGGATTTGGCGTAGCGGGTGAAGCCCGCCTGCACCCAGTCCGCCTCGAGCTGCTGGCCGGCCTGGGCGGCCGCCGAATAGCGGAACAGCACGGGGCGGGCGGGCAGGACGGGCGTGAAGTCGCGCATCCAGACGTCGCGCATGGGGCCGACGAGCAAGACGTCTTCGGGCAATTCCTGCGCCAATTCGGCCCCCGTCGGACGGTCGCAGAAAACCACGACGTTGTCGCGGCCCAGGATGCGTTTGGCGTAGGCGATCTGGAAGTCCAGGACGTCGCGGCGGCGGGCGCGGTAGTAAGCGTCGTCGGTGCCGGGCGCGGCCAGCACGATCAGCGCGCGGCCGGGATCACGTTCGTCGTTGCTGGGCGGGGGCGGCTCCGCTGCGTCCGCGACCGGCAGGGCCAGCAGGCCGGCAAGCAACGCGTGAGGGAGCAGCCGCATCCGCCTAGGGGGAAGCCAGCAGGGACTTCTTGAGGGATTCCTGGGCGGGCACGTCGCCGAGCCAGATGGCGAAGAGAGCTTTCTTCAGGGCGAGGCCGGGGATGGACCCCAGTCGGGTTTCGCGGCCGTCGGCCGTGCGGTAGGTCGTGGCAAGCGCGCCGTCGGCGTAGCGCATGAGGACGAAGTCGCCCTTCTTGAATTCAACGGCGCCGAACTGGGCCAGGAAGGCTTGCTTGTTCGGGGCCGCGTAGCCGGACCGGGCGGCTTTGTCGAACCCCTCGGTGGTGGTTTCGACGAAGCGCGTGCGGGTGATGAGCCGGCTCTGGATTTCCAGGAGGAATTCCATGGGCTGGTCGGCCTCGATGAGCGTTTGGGCATCCGCGCCTTTCAGGGATTCGGGGACGGAGAGCGTCAGTTCGTACACGGCGCCGAGGATGGGCTTGGTCCGGAGGCCGGAGCCGCGGCGGACGAGGGATTCCGAGGCGCTGGCGGCGCCGGCGCAAATCAGCAGCAGGGCAAGGACGAGAGCGGCTTTTTTCATGGGGGGTTCCTCTGGGGTTCGTGGGCGAAACGTCAAGCGATCAGGTTCCGGGCAATGGCGTCGCGGACGGCGTCGGCGAGCTTGTGCTCGTCGGCGCGGTCGGCGGCGGGGATGGGCGGCAGGAAGCGGACGGTCACGCGGGTGAAGAAGCGCGGGAGGCGCTTGCCGCGCGGGAGGGCCCGGAAGGCGCCGCTGATGGCGACGGGAACGACGGGCGCATTGAACTCCGCGGCGAGGGCGGCGAAGGTGCCCTTGAAATCGCCGAGCTGGCCGTCGGGCGAGCGGGTGCCTTCAGGGAAGATGAGCAGATTGCCGCCTTCGCGGAGGGCCTGGGCCATCATCTGCAGCGAGAGCTGCACGTCCCGGCCGACTTCCACGACGATGACGTTGCAGTTGCGGGCGAGCCATTCGAAGAGGCCGTTGACGACGTGCTTGCGCTTGGCGTAATAGAACATGCGGCGCAGGAAGGCGTTGGTCAGGAACATCGAGACGAACAGGCCGTCGATGTAGGACTGGTGGTTGGCGACGAGGATGCAGGGCCCCTGCGCGGGGAGGTTTTCCAGGCCCTCGGCGCGCACGCGGAACAACAGGCGCAGGAGGCCGCCGAAGAGGTTTTTCAGGAACGGATGGACCCAGCCTGAGCGCGGCAGTTCCAAAGGTTTCTCGCTGGGTTGCACCTTGAGGAGCGTGTCCCAGCTGCCGGCGTTTTCGCGGAAGAACAACCGCTGTTCGTCGGCGTGCTTGGCGAGGGCCAGGACCGTCGGGAAGTCTTGGAAGACGGATTCGGGCAGCTTGACGCCGAAGGTCTTCTCGATGAAGACGAGGACCGACAGGCGCGCGAGGGAATCGAGCGCGAGATCCATTTCCCAGTGGGCGGTCGGAGCGACGCGCAGGCACTCGAGCTCCGTGCGCAGGAAGCGGTCGAAGGCGGCATAGGCCGCGCCGAGATCCTCGGGCTTGGGCGCGGGGACGGAATCGCCGCTGAAGGTGCCGACGGCGAGGGCGGCCAGCTCGTGGCGCTTGAGTTTGCCGAGGCGGGTCTTGGGGAGATCGCCGGAGACGATGGTGAGCTGGGTGATCTTCTTGGCCGGGGGCGCCACGCGGTTGTAGGGCTCGAGGAGGTTCCAGCGGAAATGTTCGGCCTGCTGGGCCGGCACGCCGTCGAGGAAGCCCGCGACGGGCACGATCAAGGCATGGAGCAGGTCGTCGCGGAAGGTGACGGCGACTTCCTTGATGTCGGGCGACAGCGACGCCAGTTTGTCTTCGAGTTCGGCGGGATTGACCTTCTTGCCGTTGGGCAGGACGATGATTTCCTTCTTGCGGCCGGTGATAAAGAGAAAGTTGTCGCTGTCGAGATAGCCGAGGTCGCCGGTGTGCAGCCAGCCTTCCTGGATGGCTTCGGCGGTGGCTTCGGGATTCTTCCAGTAGCCGGCGAAGACGTGGGGGCCGCGCGCGAGGACTTCGCCTTCCTCGATGCGGACGGAATCGGGCAGGCAGGGCTGGCCGCAGGCGCCGAGGCGGACGTCGCCGGGGCGCGGGAACGTGATCATGGGGGCGCATTCGGTCATGCCGTAGCCTTCCAGCACCTCGAAGCCGCAAACCACCAGGTCGCGGGCCACCTCGCGGTCGAGCGGGGCGCCGCCGGAGACCATCTGGCGCAGCTGGCCGCCGAATTTCTTCTGCACGGGGAACAGCAGGACGCGGGAGACGGGCAGGCGGCCGATGGCGGCGGACAGGCGGTAGAGCAGCCGCCCGACGGGCGACTTGAAGAGGTTTTCGACGATGGCCTTGCGGAACAGGGCATAGAGGCGGGGCACGCCGATGAGGATGGTGGCGCGATGGCGGCGCATGGTGGCGACCATGTCGGCGGGGTCGAGCGAATGGGCCATGATGACGGTGCCGCCGGCATAGAGCGGCGCCAGAACGCAACCCATCAGCGGCAAAATGTGGTGGAACGGCAGCAGCGCGAACGTGCGGCTCTCGGCCTTGAAAATCGGCACGCGGTCGCAGACGGACTCCAGATTGACCTTGAAATTGCCGAAGGAGAGCATCACGCCCTTGGGCGCGCCGGTGGTGCCGGAGGTGAACAGAATGGCGGCAAGGGCGTCGGCCGGGCCCGAAGCCAGCGGCGCGTCCGCGACGGAGCCGGACGGCAGCGCCGGAAAATCCTCGGCGTCGAAGCAAATCTGCCGCGGGGCGAGGCCGCCGAGCGACCGGAGGGCTTCGGCGACGACAGCTTGGGTCTTGGCGGAGCAGAAGACGGCGACGGGCTCGGTCTGGCGCAGGATGTAGGCGAGTTCGGCGGCGGGGCTGAAGGCATCCACGGGCACGAGGACGCAGCGGTTGCGCCAGATGGAAAACAGCGCGGCGATCCATTCCGGGCGGTTTTCCGAGAACACGACCACGCGCTCGCCGGGGGCGGAAAAGTACAGCGAAGCCAAGGCGGCGGAATGGGCCAGGATGTCCGCGTAGGAGATTTCCGCGTCTTTCCAGAAGAGGGCCGTTTGCCGCAGGGGCTTGAGCAAGGTGAAGGCGGGAACGGGCGGGGCGATGGGATTCATGCAGGCCTCCGGTCGGTGGGGATCAGCGGATCAGGTTGAACGTGAATTCGCCGGCGTCCGTCTGGCGGACGTAGCGGCGGGGCAGGTTGCTGAAGCGTTCGGGATGCCAGGAATGGGACACGTGGGGCCCGTCCGTCCAGACGAGATGCGTGGATGCGAGATGCTGGCGCTCGAAGGTATCGCTCTCGGCGTTGGGTTGGATGAAGACGGGACGGACGGCGCCATGGGCGACGGACAGGACGCGCGCCGGGGCGTTGGTGGGCAGGAAATCGGCGGGCGCGCGGCCGTAGAAGGCCAGGGAGTGTAAATCGAAGTCCTCCCGGGCGACGAAGTTGGTGGCGACGCCGTCTATGCCGGAACGGACGATGCGCAGGGTGTCGCCGACGGCCAAGGCGCCGGAAACGACGGTCTGCACGGGGCCATCTTGGATGCGGGCCCCGAGGCGCTCGACGGTGCCGTCGGCCGGGCGGAAGGTGACCGACAATTGCTCGGCGTAGTGGTGGGTGGCGACGAAAACCGGCAGATCGGCGGCAAACGCGCACGAAATCGTCGTCAGGCCGCCGGAATGGACGATGGCGACGGTCTGGGTGGCCACGACGGCGCCCTTGAATGACACGGAATAGCGCAGGACGGGCGGCGCGGCTTCTTGGGCGGCCGCCGCGAGCGGAAGCAGGGCGCAAACCGCCGTTCGTTGGAACCAGCGTTTCATAGACTGGAAATCCTACCCCATCCGCTGCGGGGGGGACAACAGAAACCCCTAAAAAAATCGGAGGGCCGGGGGTGGCCCGGCCCTCCGCAGGAAGCGCGGCGCGGATGGCCTACTGGGCGGGAATGCTGACCCGGAACAACAGCATCGCGTTGGTGGCGTTGCCGACGGGCAGGACGCCGTTGGTGCTGCTGTTGGTGCCGATCACGGTCCAATCCCAGCCGTTGCCGACCAGTTGGCGGGCGGTGTGGATGACGTAGGCGCGCGGCGCGGCGGAATCCTTGTCGAGCACCAGATTCGCGTTGGAGCCGGAAATCGACAGGCTCCGGAGCTGGAAATAGGAGCTGTCGTCGCTGGGGTCCGTGTCGGCCCAGTATTCCTGCTCGTTGGTATAGCCGTCGTTGTCGAAGTCGTCGGTCAGGCCGCCGTTGGGCCCGTTGGGATCGAAGCCGGAGGCGGCATAGGTGCCGGCCCAGTCCTCGTAAGGGGTGGTCTGTTGCGGGAGGACGGTGATGGAGATGAGGACCTCGTCGAACCCGTCTTGGCCGGTGGCGGTGAAGAGGAAGGAGTGCACGCCCAGTTCGTTCGTCGTGGGGGAGAACGAAAAACTGTTGGGGGCCGTGAAACTCCAGGTGCCCGGGGGCAGGGTGCTGGCGCAAGACAATTCGACCGAATCGCCGGCGTCCTGCGTGAATTCCACATCGAAGGCCAGCGTGCCGCCGACGGCGACGGTGCGGTTGGAGAGGCCCGTGAGCGCGGGTGCCGCAAGGCGGTCCATGTTGGCGAACATGTCGTTGACGTTGGTGGGCGTCATGCCCGCGGTGATGTCCAGGAGGCGCAGGAACTGGGCCTGGCCGCCGGACCAGGTGGCGTTGCTCTGGAACCCGACGTAGATGCCGTTGGCGATGAGGGTGCTGCCGGTCTGGCCGGGAGCCTCCCACAGCATCGTGGTCGGATTGGTCGCGGCCAAGTCCACGACGTTGTAGACGTGGGCGGGCTGGATGCCGAACCAGTTGGCGCCGGCCGAATTGGTCGCGTTCAGCTTGAAGTTTCCGGCGCGGCCGTAGTTGGCCCGGAAATCGTTGTTGATGAAGGCGAAGACCACGTCCTGGGTGGCGGCGGACACGCCCGGCGATTGGATCTTCGCAACCGCGAAGATGTCGGGATTCCAAGTGCCGCTGGTCGAGTCGTCGAGGAAGTCGTTCTGCTGCGAGCGCAGGGCGGGGGAGTTTTCCCGCGCGGCGTTGAGGCGGCCGTAGGTGGCGCGGATGTCCGCGGACCAGCCGGCGTTCCAGATATTGGTCATGTGGTTGTAGCGCTTGAAGTGCGGGATGGACTTGCCGAAGTTCGTCTCGTAGCGCGCGAAGTTGTTGTTGGGCGAGATGCCGTCCGCGAAGTCGGTCCGCGCGCCGTATTCGGCGGCATTGTTCTGCGCGCCGTTTTCCTGGCCGTAGAAGATCATCGGCACGCCGTCCATGGCGGCGTTGATGGCGTAGGCGTAGACCAGCGACCACTGGTCGTCGGTCGGGAAGATTTCGTCGTGCGAGATCAGGTTCAGCAGCACGGGCGACATCTCGAAGGCGTTTTTGCGGGCGACGAACGCGTTCCGGATCAGGCCGGTCGTGCGGTTGGGGTTGTTCTCGGCCTGGTCGGCGTAGGTGCGGTAGTCGAAGAAGTCGTCGCGCCACAGATAGAGGATGTTCTCGTTGAGGATGTCGAAGTGGCGGGAGGAGCGGTAGCCGACGCCGTGCCGCTTGGTGCCGGCGACTTCGCGGTAGCCGTCGAGGGATTCGGCCATGAACAGGAAGTCCCACTTCACGCTGCGGGTCTTGTTGATGGCGTATTCCCAGAAGAGGCTGGGCAGGCCCTGGGCGAAGTCGCAGCGCAGGCCGTCGATGCCCTTGTGGGATTCGGTCTTGGGCGTGCCGGCGGGGTGGCCGGTCTTTTCGAGCCAGTAGACGGGATAGGCGGCGAAGTATTCCCAGAGTTCGCGGGTGGCCTCGGTCTTGAACCCTTCGAAGTAGTCGTCTTCGCGGAGATAACGGCTGAACCAGGAACTGCTCCAGTCCCAGGCGGGATTGGCGGCCGGCTTCTGGACGAGGCAGTCGTAGGTGCCGAAGAAGAACTCGGCGGCGTCGGCCCACTTGCCGAAATCGATGCGGTCGGGAGCGACGGCGATGTCGGTGTCGTTGGTGGTGTTGAAATACGTGGCGGGGTTGCCGTAGTCGTCCCGCTTGGAGTACCAGGCGGCGCGGACGGACGAGATCAGGCTGGTGGGATTGACCGTGATGCCTTGGGCGTTCTTCAGCCCCATCGTCACGCCCATCTGGCCGATCTGGCAATCCCAGGCGGAATGGTTGAAGGTGCCGTCGAGCATGACGCCGATGCCGTGGGCGTCGTAGCTGGCGACGAAGTTGGTGAATTCGCTCATGGCCTGGGCGGGGGTGTTGGGGTCGCCGAGGACGGAGTTCACCTGCCAGTAGTCCTGCACGGCGTACGGCGAGCCCGGATCGTAGGGCAGGCTCGTGGTGGCGTCGATCTCGCGGCCGACGGTGCCGATGGGGTGGATGGGCTGGAGCCAGACCATGTTGACGCCGAGCTGCTTGAGCTTGTTCGTGCTGATGCCGTTGGGGCGGTCGCCGTCGTCCAGCACCATGTTGCGGAAGGTCGAACGGCCGGAGAACTGGTCGGAGGTGGCCTCGGCCGTGAGCGGATTCAGTTCGTACAGCGTCGTGTCGAGAGCCTTCTTGGGCGAGACGACGACGGCGCAATCGCGGCGCAGGCCGTTGTCGGTGTAGTAGTGCCAGTTGGTGCCGCCGTTGATCTGCCAGCGGGCGTTGATGCGGTACGCGCCGCAGCGGTTGACGGCCACGGTCGCGGAATACGTGCCGGCGCTGCCGGACATGGCATAGGCCTTGTAGTAGGTGTCCAGCGAGGTGGTCGTGACGTCGTCCGGGTTTTCATCGCCCGGCATCTTCGCGTAGTCGCGGCGGTTCAGGTTGCTGAACAGCTCGACGGCGGTCACCTGGTTGGTGCCGCCGAGGTTGGGCTGGAGCCGGACGGCGATCTGTTCCTGGTCGCCGGCGATTTCGTCGAGGAAGAAGCGGCGCAAGCCGTAGTTGGCGTCGGCTTCGTCGCCGTCGACGATGGTCCACATCTGCGGATTGCCGCCGTCGAAATAGCCGTCGGCGTCTTCGTCGCGGATGGAGGCGGTCGGCACGCGCAGGATTTCCGTGATTTCCAGGCTGTCGCCGCCGTCCCACATGGCCGGCACCTGGGCGATGAGGCCGTCGCCGTCGTTGTTGCCGTAGACGCCCACGACCACGTACAGCGCCGACGGAACGGCGCCGAACTGGTCGGCGAGGTCGATCACGCCTTCCAGATAGTTGTAGGTAGCGTCCAGGTTCGAATTGGCGTTGGTGCCGCCGACCGCGTTGAACCAGCCCGACCATTCGTCGCCGCCCTCGGCGGCCAGATACGGGAAGTTCGTGGGCAGGAAGACGTAGCCTTGCTTCGTCCACGGCGCCGCGGTGGCGTCGCCGAGGTTGGTGTGGATGCAGATGAAGTGGTCGTTCTGGATGCCCGAGTGCGGGCCGGTGCCCCAGGTGGCCACGTAGAGCTTGGTGCCGCGAACCGCGGCCCAGAGCTTCATGCCGTTATACTCGGCGATTTCGAACGCGGGGCTGTCCAGCACGGCGTCCATGAGGAAATCGGGGCCCTCGGCGCCGAACACGGTGAACTGCCAGTCCTTGCCGTCCCAGGTCGAGCCGCCGTCGAAGAAGGTGACGTCGATGGAGGTGGCCGTGGCGGGCACGTCGTAGGAGGCCAGCCAGCTCGCGCCGCTGTTGGTCATGGGGATCTGGACCACGTCCTGCCAGGAGCCCAGGGTGCGCTTGGAATGGCCGATGTGCATGACGACCTGAGCGGCGTTGGAAAGGGTCCCGCCGTTGGGCACGTAGGTGATCTGGGCCACGCTGCCGGTGAGAGGCTGCAGGGGGAAGCAGGAGGCGGCGGAAGGAACGGTGCCGGGGTCGCCGGAGGGCTTCGAGCCGGCATCGTAGATGCTGTACTTGTAGATGTTGCCGTCTTCGAGATAGCCGGCGTAGACCTCGTCGTAGTTCGAGTAGCCGTCGCCGTCCATGTCGCCGCGGTCGTCCCACTGGGCGGAGTAGAACGTGGAGTGGTTGTAGGGATTCAGGCGGGTCCAGGTTTCCCACGATTCGGGAATGAAGTTGTTGTTGGAGTCGCCGGGCCAGGGCTGGTCGGGGCCGGGCGCGCCCTGGTCGAAGTAGGGCATCTCGACGTTGTCGGGGATGCCGTCGCCGTCGGAGTCGATATGGTTGGCGCCGTAAAGGTTGAAGACCACGCGCGTGACCACCGTATCGTCGCCGTCTTCGAGGACGAAGCTGTGCGCGCCGTTGACGAACGCGCCCCAGAGGCGGTTGGTGACGACGCGGCCGGCGTCGTCGCGCTGGATGACCTGGCCGTCGAAGACGTTGGTGCCGAATCCGCCGTTCCAGGGCAGTTCGTAGCCGTCCCAATAGAGCTTGGCGTTGGCGGAGGCGCCCGAGGCGATCATCTTGAAGAACGGCAGCTCGGCGGTGGCGTCGGCGGCGTTCTTGTCGGGGCAGTTCAAGGCCAGCGCGAGGGCGCCGGCGGTCTTGTCCTGGACGGTGACGTTCAGGACGTTGGTGCTGGCGTTGATCAGATTGCGCGAGGCCGCGTAGTCGTATTCGGTGGCGCGGACGGTGAGGACGCGCGCGCCGGTCGCCAGACCGGAGAGCGGGAAGTGGAAAAGCCCCTTCATGACCTGGTCGGCGGGCTGTTCGGCGCCGGAGTCGATCTTCACGAACACCTCGCGGGCGGTGAAGTCGGGGTTGCGGATCACGAGCAGGGCGTCGCCTTTGAAGCTGGCCGGGCATTCCAGCTCGATTTCGGGGCCGTGGCGGTCGACGTAGATCACCTTGGACTGGGTGTTGAAGATGGCGGATTCGGACGGATCGCGCTGCGTGAACGCGCGGACCTTGACGACGTTCAGGCCTTCGGGAAGGTTGGTGGTGGCGAAGGTCAGCGCATAGTTCGTGGCGTTGATGCGGTCCGTGTTGTGGAAGCGGCCCGAAACGCGGCCGCGGCCGGCATCGAAGAAATTGGTGACCGGCAACTGGACGCCGTTGCCCCACTTGAGCATGACGTTGTCGACCGCGATGCCGGCGGGCACCTGGGTGACGAAGGTGTCGATGGTGACGGCGTCGGCCGTGACGCGGGGGAGGTACTGGGTAGTGTCCGCGGCGTGCGTGCCGCCGGGGATGACCCACGGCATCGTGCCGACCGGCGTGCCGCCCTGCTTGACGGCGACTTCGACGCCGTCGGCGGACAGGGGGGCATAGACGACCCAGCCCTGGCCGGCGTCGCCGAAGCGCGAGGTGCCGGGGACGCGGATGTTGGCCTTGCCGCCGCTGACGGTGACCAGATCGCCGTTGTTGCCGGTGTAGTCCTTCAGGACGGTGCCGTTGGGGAACGCGCAATCAAGGTTCTTCGTGATGTCGGAACCCGAGTCGTTGAGGGCGAGGATCATGATGCCGTCGCCGGCGTCGAGGCCGTTTCCGTCCGCGTCTTCATAGCGCTCGAGGGCGAAGAAGTCGCCGTCGCGCCAGCGGTTGATTTCGGAGCCGCGCGCGAAATTCTGGTTGATCCAGACGAGGTTGGGGATGGCATCGCTGCCGCCTTCGGCAAGGGCATGGGAATCGTAGCCCGGAATCATCCAGGTCTTGTTCTTGTTGGGATCGGAGGGATTGTAGGGGTTGCGGCCGTAGTTTTCCCAGGTGATGTTGTTGCCGGTGTAGTAGACCATCGGCACGCCGACGTGGCAGAGGATGTAGGCGTAGGCCAGGTTGACCTTGCTGATGTTGGGACCTTCGTCGTGGCCCCAGACGTAGGTGACGCCGGTGGCGGGACCGAAATCGGAGCCGAACTCGCCCAGTCCGCTCAGGTCGCCGTTGAACTTCGCCTCGGAATGTTTCTTCATTCCGTAATCGAGGAAGCGCATCGGATTGCCGGTGCCTTGGCGGTACCAGTATTCGATTTCGCTCCACGGCGAGAGGATTTCGGCGAAGATGAAGGCGTTGGTGCGGTCGCGGTCGTTGGAGAACAGGTCGGTGGGATTGCCGCCGAAGTCGTAGCCGCGGCGCTGGGTGTAGTTCCACTGGGCCTCGTGCAGGAAGCCGCTGCCGCGCCAGCCGAAAAACTCGTAGGGGGTGTGCTTGCCGGCGTCGAGGCGCAGGCCGTCGTAGTCCATCGCGTTGCCGAGCCAGGCGATCCAGCGGTAGAGATACTCGGCGGCGTTTTCGTTGGTGTAGGCGTAGGGATAGCGGTCGTACTGGCCGACGTGGCGCACGTAGGAGGTGCCGTCCACGAAATTGAAGCTCTGGCCGTCGGCATCGGTCTTCTGCCCCGTGAAGCGCTTGGGGTCGGGGATGATCGGATGGTCTTCGGTGCGGATGTCGGCGAGGTTGGCGAGGTCGGTCCACATCGTGGCGCCGTAGCCTTCGTGGTGGTACCACCAGTTCATGCGCGGCGCGCGCTTGAAGTTCAGCGTGTTGACGTAGCCTTCCTGCCAGCCCACGTGGAAGTCGGTCGCCGTCATGCCGGGATATTCGCGGAAGTCCGGCCCGTTGCCGTTGTGGTTCATCACGATGTCGGGGATGATCTTGACGTCGAGCCCGTGGGCGCTCTCCACCATGGCGCGCAGGGAGCCGCGCGTGCCGTAGCGCGTGGCGCGGCTGCCGCGCTGGGGCACGTCGCCCAGATCGAACCGGTCGTAGAGGTTGTAGCCGACGTTGGCCCACTTGACGCTGGTGCCGACGGGCCCCTTGGTCGGCGGGGGAATCCACAGGCTGTCGTAGCCGATCTCCGCCACGCGCGGCAGCTTCTGGTACATCTCGTCCCAGTCGCTTTCAAACCACTGCATGAGGACTTCCGCGGAGGCCGCGCCGGCGAACGCGAGGAGGCAGAACACCGTCAAGGTGCGGACGAAGGGGACGGCAGATTTCATGGACACACTCCTTAAGGGCAAGTTGAACCGGGCGGCCTTCCGTGGGCGAAAACCTACGCTATAATCCGAATAGAACAAAAAACCTTCGGCAAGTAAAGCGTTTTTTATCCGCCGCCGGCAGAAAGTGGAGCGTTTTTTGTCGCCGGGGGGATTCACGCCCGGCGCAGACAACAAGAAGCGGGCGTTTCCGCCCGCTTCCGGGATCGCTTGGCCGGGGATTATTCCTCTGCCGGCGCTGCAGGAAAAGCTTCGGCGGTCGGCTCCGGGGCCGGTTCCTCGCCGGCGGCGCGGCCGTCGTCGTCGGCTCCGCTGGAGCCGTCGGCCTCGGCCGGCATCCCGGCCCGTTCCGGCCCGTTGGGGGCCTTCAGCTTATCGCTGGCCGCCGCCATGTCGGCGAGACGGAACCGGATGCGGGTCATCCAGCCGTCGAGGACGTAGGAAGCGGTTTCGAGGTTGCCCGCGGTGTCCGGAACCTGATCGGCGCGCCGGCCGCCGTCGGCGGCGTCAGCCAAGCCCAAATAGGCGCGCAAGGCGTCGAAGATCGCGACGTGCGCCACGTCCACCAGCCGCGCGTCCGGCTCCGGATAAAGGGCCTGCCACGCGGGCCAATCGGTCAGCGGCGCGGCGCCGCCGTCGAGGGCGCGGTCCACGAGCACATCGGTCAGGGCAGCGTCGCCCACGCCCGCCAGCAAACCGCCGGGCACCCAGGCCAACTCGATGTCGAACTTCGTCGGGATGGCGACCGGCCAGATCGCCGCCAGCGGCCCGTCCAGCCGGAAGGCATAGGTCAGCCGGTCGATGGCGATCCCGCGGTGCTCGCGCGGTTCGCCCATGGCCAAATCGATCAGGAAGGGCATCTCCTCCTCGGATTCCGCCGCCAGCGCCGCCATCATTTCGTTCGCGCCGCGGATCAGGTCCGGCAACAGGCCGCGGACGACGGCGCCGTCCTTGAGCGCGGCGTACTGGGCGAAGCGCAGCGGGTGTTCCTTCGTCGGCGGCAGCAGGGCGAAACCGACGTCGCCGGCCAACTGCGCGTAGCAGGCTTTCTCGTCGTCCAGGTACTTCTGGATCGCGGCCGGATCGCGGCCGGCCGGCATGGCGGCCATCATCCGTTCCATGAACCGGAAATAGGCGGGCAGCACAAGCGGCAGCTCGCCGAGGTTCACGATTTCGACGGCCAGCGCGTCCGGCAAGGCGACGACGTTCGCGGCGGCAGCCGGCGGCTGGACGGTCGCGAGCCAGCGGGCCAGGGCGGTGTCGGGCATCGCCGCGACGCGCGCATGGAGGTTCAGGTTGCCGTCGGCCACGCCGAGCCCCAGGACGCATTCCTTGATCTGTTTCGCGGCGGCCAAGTAGGCTTGGGCATACACCGCGCCCATCGCCGCGGCGTCGGCGGGCAGGCCGGGATTCGCGAAGGTCGTGGCCATCTGCTTGGCGATCTGCGGGCCGAACGCTTCCGCCAGCGCGGCCGGGCGGACCTGGACGACGACGTCGCCTTCCGCCGGCAGGATGTGCGGCAACCCCGGGCGGACCGCTTCGGCCCGGCGGACGTCCTCCGCGCGGCCGGCCGCGACCAGCGTCGCGCCGCGCTTCAGGAAATAGACGTTTTTCCACGGGGAGCGGGCTCCCGGCGGGGCGATGAAGTGCAGGATGCCGTCGGCGGTCTCGGCTTCGTTCTTCCAGCCGTTCTGGGCAAGGCTGGCCAGATATTCCGAACCGTCGCCCGCGACCGGCAGCAGCAGGGCCACGTTTCCGGAGGGCGCATCGACGTGGAACGCGACGACCCGGATCGTGCTTTCAGGCGGAATGCCCATGCCGGGCATCGTGCCCAGCACGCCGGAGAGTCCCAGCGAGATCATTTCCTTGGGCACCGGATTGCCGGTCGCCTGGCTCAGCTCGAAGGCCGCCGCGGCCAAGGAGTCCAGACCGCGGATTTCCACCAGGCCCAGCACGCGGGGCGCGTCTTCCGCGGCCGGCGCCGGCAGGAGAAGAGTCCCGAAAATCAGGATCGACAAAGTCAGGCCAAGGATGCGTTTCACGTTCGTGCCTCCGCGGGGTGGGTGGGTCGCTTTTCTTTCCTGCCTACTATAGGCCCCAAGCCGTCGCCGGGAAAGAAAAACCGCGCCCAAAGCAAAATGGCGCTTGCATTCTGAACGGAAGTTCAGTTTATTGGCGGGTGAAAAAACGAGCCGCCCTCCGGAGGAACCTGCCATGCCCCGCGACATCCAATTGGCCGAAAAAGTCCGCCTCCTGCGCCAGTTCTGGCGCCAGGAACGCCGCGCGCCCACCTACGCCGAAATGCTCGATCTGTTCGACTACCGGTCCAAGAACGCCGTGTTCGGCCTGCTGGACCGGCTGGAAGAGGCCGGGTTCGTCGCCAAGGACGCCAACGGGCGCATCGCGCTCCTGCCCAAGTTGACGGGGACCGTCCGCCTCCTGGGGTCGATCGCCGCCGGCTTTCCCACCCAGGAGGAAGAGCAGGAGACCGACGCCGTCACGCTCGACGAGTACCTCGTCAAGGATCCCGACCACAGCTACATGCTGACCGTGCGCGGCGACTCGATGATCGACGCCGGCATCCTGCCCGGCGACGTCGTCCTGGTGGAAAAAGGCCCGCGCCCCAAGCAGAACGACATCGTGGTCGCCCGCGTCGACGACGAGTGGACGCTGAAATACTTCGTGCGCGACGCCGCCGGCGTGCGCCTCGAGCCGGCCAACCGCAAGTACAAGTTCATCCGGCCGCAACGGTCGCTCGAGATCGGCGGGGTCGTTCGCGCCGTCATCCGCAAGTATTGACCCCGCGCCGGCGCGCGGACGGGCCCCGCCCGGCGCGCTTCCCGGGCGAATTCCGGGCTTGCTTTGCGGGCTTTCAACGGGGTATTTTCGTCCGCAACATGCTGGACGTGCGTCCATTCCGCTTGTTGGGGCGGAATGGGCCGGCGATTGAAGGAGCAGCCCCTTGACTTCGAACGACGATTATATTCTGGAGATCCTGGAAAACGTGGGGCTGATTTCGCGGGAGCAGGCCGTGGCCGCCCGCCAGATCGCCGCCCAGGACGACGACCCCGTCATGGACGTCCTGGCCCGCGAAGGCGTCGTGGCCAAGCTCGACATGCTCAAGGCCTTGGCCGGCCAGTTCGGCATGGAGACGATCACCCTGACGGGCCTCGACATTCCCCGCGAAGTGCTCGACATGGTGCCCGGCGACGTCGCGCAGCGCTACAAGGTCGTACCGGTCTTCAAGCACGAGAACGTCCTGACCGTGGCGATCGGCGATCCGCTGGACGTGGACACCCTCGACGGCTTGCGCTACGTGCTGAAGTGCAACGTGGAAGGCGTGGTGGCCCCGCCGGAAGAAATCGAAAAGGCCATCGCGAACTACTACGGCCGCGCGACCGGCGCCGTCGAAGGCATGCTGCAGGAAATCACCGAGGGCACCCTGGCGCTGCCGGACGACGTGAAGAAGCAGCTGGTGGGGGACGAAAACGTCACGGAATCCGACGCGCCCATCATCAAGCTGGTCAGCTTGATCATCATGGAGGCGTTCCGCAGCCGCGCGTCCGACATCCACCTGGAGCCCATGCCCAAGAAGTTCCGCGTGCGCTACCGCATCGACGGCGTGCTCCACGAGGTGGACAGCCCGCCGAAACGGCTCCAGTCGGCCATCATCAGCCGCGTGAAGATCATGGCCAACATGAGCATCGCCGAAAAGCGCGTGCCCCAGGACGGCCGCATCCAGATCAACGTCATGGGCCGCGACCTCGACCTGCGCGTGTCGTCCATCCCCACGAACCACGGCGAAAGCATCGTCATGCGCATCCTGGACAAGGGCGGCATCGCGCTGGGCCTGCCGCAGCTGGGCTTCTTCTCGGACGACCAGCAGATTTTCGAGCGCCTGATCACGTTGTCGGACGGCATCATCCTCGTGACGGGCCCGACCGGTTCCGGCAAGACGACCACGCTCTACGCCTGCCTGAACACGATCAACAAGCCCGACCGCAAGATCATCACCGTGGAAGACCCGGTGGAATACCAGATGAGCGGCATCAACCAGGTGCAGGTGCGCACGGACATCGGCATGACCTTCTCCGCCGCCTTGCGCGCCATCCTGCGCCAGGCGCCCAACATCATCATGATCGGTGAAATCCGCGACATGGAAACGGCCGAAATCGCCGTCAACGCCTCGCTGACCGGCCACTTGGTGTTCAGCACGCTCCACACCAACGACGCGCCCAGCGCCGTGACCCGCTTGATCGACATCGGCGTGAAGCCGTTCCTCGTGGCTTCCTCCACCCGGGCCATCATGGCGCAGCGCCTCGTGCGCAAGATCTGCGAGAAATGCAAGGAGCCCTACGAAGCCCAGGAGACCGAACTGCGCTTGCTGGGCCCCGCCGCCAAGCAGCTGGCCTCGGCCCAGCTCTTCCACGGCAAGGGCTGCGCCGACTGCCAGTTCACCGGCTACCGCGGCCGGCTCGGCATCTACGAGATTTTCCAGATCGACGACCAGGTGCGCAACCTGATCTTCGAGCAGGTCTCGTCCACCGAATTGCGGATCAAGGCGCGCGAACTCGGCATGCGCACCCTGCGCGAGGACGGCCTGCGCAAGGTCGTCGCCGGCATCACCACCCTCGAAGAAGTCCTGCGGGTCACCATGGGAGACGCCAGCTGATGAGCACGCTCAAATCGTCCGAAGTCCAAATGAACGACCTCCTCGATCTGGCCGTGGCCGAGGGGGCGTCGGATCTGCATCTCGCCGTGGGGCTGCCGCCCGTCATGCGCATCCACGGCTCGCTCGCGCCGCTGGACGCGGACCCGCTGACCCCCGAGGACACGGACCGCCTCATGCGGAGCTTCACGCCGGAGCTGCACGTGCGCTCGCTCGACGAGCACGGCGGCTCGGACTTCGGTTTCGGATTCGGCGACGCGGCCCGCTTCCGCGTGAGCATCTTCCGCCAGAAGGGGCACGTCGGCATCGTCCTGCGCCAGATCCCCACGAAAATGCTGACGCTGGAGGAAATCGGCCTGCCCGCGCAGATGAAAGACCTGCTGTTCAAGCCCCGCGGCCTGATCCTCGTGACCGGACCGACGGGGTCCGGCAAGACGACCACCCTGGCCAGCATGCTCAACATCATCAACCAGGAACGCGACTGCCACATCATCACCGTCGAAGATCCGATCGAATATTACCACCCGCACAAGAAGTCCGTGGTGACCCAGCGGGAAATCGGCGTGGACGTGCCGACCTTCAAGGAAGCGCTGCGCCGCGCGCTGCGCCAGGATCCGGACGTCATCCTCGTCGGCGAAATGCGCGACCTCGAGACGATGGAAGCCGCGATCACCGCGGCGGAAACGGGCCACCTGGTCTTCGCCACGCTGCACACGACCGGGGCCGCCCGCACCGTGGACCGCATCGTGGACGCGTTCCCCACCAACCAGCAGGAGCAGGTCCGCACCCAGCTCTCCACGAGCATCGTGGCCGTGATCTCGCAGATCCTGATGCCCCGGAAAGACAAGCCCGGCCGCATCGCCGCGTTCGAAATCATGATCGCCACGCCGTCCATCCGCTCCCTGATCCGCGACAACAAGACCTTCCGCATCACGTCCGACCTGCAGACCGGGGCGAAGTGGGGCATGCAAACCCTCGATGCGCACCTGATCGATCTGTGGCAGTCGGGCAAAATCGCCTACGAGGAGCTCGTGACGAAGGCGCAGGACACCGAGGAAGTCATGCAGCAGATCCGCGGCAAGCAGCAATAGGCAGGACAGAGCTATGGCCAATTATTCCGACATGTTTCTGGAGGAGCTGGTCCGCACCGGGCTGATCGACGACGGCCAGGCCGGCGAGATCGTGGACGAACACGAACGCACCGGCAAGCCGACCAAGGACGTCGCCCAGGAGATGGGCCTCATCACCGAGGAACAGGGTCTCGACCTGATTTCGCAGCTGATGGGCGCCGAGCGCGTGGATCTCGAGCACATGAGCGTTCCCGCCGAAACCCTCCAGGCCGTGCCGGGCAGCGTGGCGCGCATGTACAACGTGATGCCCGTGGCGGTGGACGCCAATTCCATCACGCTGGCCGTCGCGAATCTCGTCGGCCCCGAAACGAGCGACGAGATCCGGTTCGTGCTGACGAAGGACGTCCAGTTCATGGTCGCCTCGACCGGGGAAATCGCCAACGCCATTTCCCGCTACTACGGCAGCGAAGACGAGTCCATGAAAGACATGCTCTCCAGCCTGGAGGGCGAACTCGAGGACGCCGGCGAACTGCTCGAAAGCGGCGCCCGCGGCGACGACATCGCCTCGATGGAGGCCGCCGCCAACTCGCGGCCCGTCGTGCGGTTCGTCAACCTCGTGATCTACCAGGCCGTGCAGGACCGGGCCAGCGACATCCACTTCGAGCCCTTCGAGAACGAATTCAAGATCCGCTACCGCGTGGACGGCGCCCTCTACGAAATGGCCCCGCCGCCGCGCCATCTCGCCCTGCCGGTGACCTCCCGCCTCAAGGTCATCTCCGGCCTGAACATCGCCGAGCGCCGCGTGCCGCAGGACGGCCGCATCCAGCTGCCCGTCGCCGGCCGCATGATCGACTTCCGCGTGTCCACCCTCCCGACCCAGTTCGGCGAGAGCGTCGTGCTCCGCGTCCTGGACCGCAGCGTGGTGTCCCTGGACCTCGAAAACATCGGCATGCCCGACGACGTCTACCAGTATTTCGGCGAGGACATCGAAAAACCCAACGGCATCGTCATCGTCACGGGCCCGACCGGCTCCGGCAAGACCACGACGCTCTATTCCGCCTTGCGGCGCCTCAACACTCTCGAAAACAAGCTGCTGACGGCCGAGGAACCGGTGGAATACGACATCGACGGCATCGTCCAGGTGCCCATCCACGAGGCCATCGGCGTGACGTTCGGCAAGGTGCTGCGCGCGTTCCTCCGCCAGGACCCCGACATCATCATGGTCGGTGAAATCCGCGACATCGACACCTCGGAAATCGCCATCCAGGCCGCGCTCACGGGCCATTTGGTGTTCAGCACGCTGCATACCAACGACGCCTCCGGCGCGATCACCCGGCTGATCGACATGGGCGTCGAGCCGTTCCTGATCGCCTCGACCCTGGAAGCCGTTCTCGGCCAGCGCCTGGTCCGCACCGTTTGCTCCAACTGCAAGACGGAATACCAGCCCACGCCGGACATCCTGCAACAGCTGGGCATGACCGAGCAGCAGGTCGGCGGCCGGCCGTTCTACTACGGCGCGGGCTGCTCCTATTGCAACCAGACCGGCTACAAGGGCCGCCGCGGGATCTATGAGTACCTGCGGATCAAGGACCCCATCCGCGACCTGATCAACCAGCGCAAGCCGACCCTCGTCATCCGCGACAAGGCCGTGGAACTGGGCATGCGCACCCTGCGCGAAGACGGCATCCGGTGCATCCTCGACGGATACACCACGGTCGAAGAGGTCTTGAAGTACACCTGACGGAGCGCAAACCCGGACGGGACGAAGCAAGGAAGGAAACAGCACCATGGCGCGCTACAAATTCACGGCATTGGATTCCAAAGGCAAGGAAGTGCACGGCGAGATCGACGCCGACACCCAGGGGCAGGCCGTCGCCCGCATCCGCGAGAAGCAGTTATTTCCGACCAAGGTCGAGGAACTGGCCGGCGGCGCGGCCGCCGCGCCCGCCAAGAAGGGCGGGGCCAAGAAGGGCGCCATGCAGATGGAAATCAAGCTGCCCCGGTTCCTCCAGGGCGGCGTCAAGGCCAAGCAGCTGACCGCCTTCACCCGCCAGATGTCCACCCTCGTCAACGCCGGCCTGCCCCTGATGCGCGCCATGCGCGTGCTCCAGCGCCAGGAAAAGAACGTCGCCCTGCGCGAGGCGGTCGTCCAGATGGCCGAAAGCATCGAATCCGGCAGCACCTTCGCCGAAGCGCTCGCGGCGCATCCCAAGATCTTCGACCGCCTCTTCGTCAACATGGTCAAGGCCGGCGAAGTCGGCGGCGTGCTCGACGTCGTCCTCTCCCGCCTCGCCGAATTCCAGGAAAAGGCCGAAAAGATCAAGGGCAAGGTCAAGAGCGCCATGACCTATCCGATCGTCGTGCTCGTCATGGCCCTGTCCATCCTCGGCTTCCTGATGACCTACATCGTACCCAAATTCGCCGACATCTTCGGCGATTTGATGGGCGGCAAGGGCATGCCCGCGTTGACCCAGTTCGTCATGAACGCCAGCGACACCATGGTCAATCGGTTCCCCTTGGTGCTGATCGTCATCGTGGTGATCGTGGTCGTCCTCAAGCTGTTGGCCAAGACCGACAAGGGCCGCCTGGGCATCGACCAGTTCAAGCTGCACGCCCCGGTGTTCGGCTCCTTGATCAGCAAGAACTCGATCTCCCGCTTCACCCGGACCCTTGGCACGCTGATGTCCGCCGGCGTCCCCGTCCTGCAGGCGCTCAACATCGTCAAGGAGACCGTCGGCAACGAAGTCATCGCCAAGGCCGTCACCACCATCCACGACGCGGTGAAGGAAGGCGAAAACATGGCGCCGCCGATCGCGTCTTCGAAGGTCTTCCCGCCCATGGTCGTCAGCATGGTGGAAGTCGGCGAGGAAACCGGCGCGCTGCCGGACATGCTGATGAAGATCGCCGATTCCTACGACGACGACGTGGACAACGCCGTTGCCGCCATGACGTCGATCATCGAACCGCTGCTGATCATCTTCCTGGCCCTGGTCGTCGGCACGATCGTCATCGCGCTGTTCATGCCGCTGGTTTCGATCATCGGCGGTCTCAGCGGGTAACCTCCGCGGGCCTCGATCCGCGCCCGGTTCCGGCCGGGCGCTTTTTTTGCCGTCCGGCGAAATGAAGGCTTGATCCGCCGGGGAGTGGACGGTACAAAGCGGGCCGTTCACGTCTGGAGGTCTTTATGTCGACGAGCGAAATGCGGTTTACGCGTGCCCATTGCTGGATCCGTCTCGAAGGGGGGCGGGCGGTCGTGGGCATCACCGACTACGCCCAGGAACAGATGTCGGACCTGACGTTCGTCGAACTGCCCGAAGTGGGGGAACAGGTCGAGGCGGAAGACGAAGTCGCCGTGGTCGAATCGGTCAAGGCCGCCAACGACGTCTTCGCGCCCATTGCCGGGACCATCGTCGAAGTCAACGAAGCCTTGCTCGAGCAACCGGAACTGGTCAACCAGGATCCGTTCGGCAAGGGCTGGCTCTTCAAGATGGCTCCCGCGGATCCGGCCGAAATCGACGATCTGCTCGATGCCGACGCCTACGAAGCCCAGTTGCCGCTCGACGACGACGAATAGCGTGGCGCGCGGCCGTTTCCGGCCGCAGGATGCGTCCCGAGCGATGGAAACCCGGCTGTCCCATTTCACCACGTTCCGCCTCGGCGGTCCTTGCCGCGAACTCGCCACGGTCGCGGACGCGTCCGCGGCGGCGGACGTCGTCCGGGCCTGGAATGCCGCCGGCCTGCCGTGGCGCGTCCTGGGCGGCGGCTCCAATCTGCTGGTGGCCGACGCCGGCATTCCGGAATGCGTGCTGCGGATCGCCGCGGAGAGCCCGGACTGCCGCCGGGCCGCCGACGGCACGCTCGAGGCGTCCGCCGCTTCGCCGCTGGACGCGGTGGCGGCCTTTGCCGCGGAGACCGGGCAGGGCGGCTTGGGATTCTCATCCGGCATCCCGGGCACGGTCGGCGGCGGCCTCTGCGGCAACGCAGGGGCTTTCGGCCGCCAACTGGGCGACGTCCTGGACCGCGTGGAAATCCTGACGCGGGCCGGCGAACGCCGGCTGCTGCCGCGTTCCGCCTTGGCGTTCGCCTACCGCGCGTCGGCGCTGCCGCAAATGGGCGTCCTGGTCATGCGGGCCTGGTTCCGAACGGAAGCGGGCGACCGTGCCGCGCTGCAGGCCGAGCGGGAGAACGTCCTGGCCCTGCGCCGGGAAAAGCATCCCGATTGGCGGGTGGAACCGACGGCCGGAAGTTTCTTCAAGAACCTGCCGCCGGAGGGGGGCGGCGGTCTTCGCCGGGCGGCGGGAACGTTTCTGGAGCAGGCGGGGGCCAAACAGATGCGTGCCGGCGGCGCCTTCGTGTTCGCGAAACACGCCAACATCGTCATGGCGGGTCCGGGCGCGACCGCCCGGGACGTGGCGACCTTGGCCGCGCGCATGGCGGCCGCCGTGCGGGAGCGGTTCGGCTTCGACCTGGAACCCGAAGTCCGGTTCTGGGGCGCGGTCTGATCAGCCGCGGATCAGCGCGAGGACTTCGTCGCGCTTGGCTTCCATCTCCGCCTGGGTCTTGGCCTCGAGATTCAGGCGGACGAGGGGCTCGGTGTTGGAACTGCGGACGTTGAACCACCAGGTGGGATATTCGAAGCTCAGCCCGTCGAGCTCGAGGAGGTCGGCATCGGCGTATTTCGCGCGCAGCTTGTTCAGCACGGCGGGGGCGTCGGCCACGGTGGAGTTGATCTCGCCGCTGGCGAAATAGCGCCGGATCGGCGCGATGAGCTCCGACAGGGGCTTGTCCGACTGCGACACGAGGTTCGCGATGAACAGCACGGCCAGGGCGGACGACTCCGCGAACGAGTTTTCCTTGAAATAGTAGTGGCCGGACAGTTCGCCGGCGAACAGGGCGTCCTTTTCGCGCATCTGGGCCTTGATGAAGGCATGGCCGACCCGGCTGCGGTTGGGCACGCCGCCGCTTTCGAGGATGACTTCCTTGACGGCCCAGGACGAACGCAAGTCGTAGAAGATGTTGGCGCCGGGATTCTGCGCCAGCATCGTTTGGGCGATGAGGGCCGTGATCATGTCCATCGGAATGACGGCGCCCTTTTCGTCGAGGAAGCCGACGCGGTCGGCGTCGCCGTCGAAACAAGCCGCGAAATCGTACGTCCCGGCGCGGACGGCCTGCTGGGCGGCGGCGAGGGTATGGGTGTCCAGCGGATTGGCTTCGTGGTTCGGGAACGTGCCGTCGAGCTCGTCGAAGAGGGGGGTGATTTCGAACAGCCCCTCGAACGTCTTGGCCTCGAGGATGCCCATCGCGTTGGCGTAATCCACGAGCACGCGCAGCGGCCGGCGGAGATCGGCGAAGGCGCGGAAGTGTTCGACGTATTCCGGCAGCACGTCGTAGACGGAAATCTTGCCTTTGGCGGGGGCCTCGGGGGCGAAGTCCTCTTCCTGGACGATGCGTTCGAGGTCCAGGATGCCGGTCGCGCCGGACAGCGGGATGGCGTTGGCGCGGCAGATCTTGAACCCGTTCCACGGACCGGGATTGTGCGACGCGGTGATCATGACCGACGCGTCGGCGCCGAGGACCTTGTTGGCGTAGTAGGACATCGGGGTGGAACACATCCCGAGGTCCACGACGTCGGCGCCGTGGAGGGCCAGGCCCCGGGCCAGGGCGTCGAACAGGGGCTTCGAATGGGGGCGCATGTCGCGGCCGACGACGACCTTCTTGCAGCCGAGGAACGCGAAGATGGCCCGCCCGATCTTGAACGCGATCTCGTCGGTCAGGGTCTCGCCGTAGATGCCGCGGATGTCGTATGCCTTGAAAATGCCTGCCATGATCGGGTCTCCTGTGGGATTGGTCGAAGCCGTACCCTAGCGGGGCCGGCGGCCAGGGAAAAGCCAAAACGCGCGGCAAATCGAATTATTCGGAAAAGGACTTGCCATCCATGGATGAAATCCCGACCCTTGGCGCCGTTGAACCGCCGTCAGGAGTCCGCATGAAAACTGAACCCGTGCAGTCGATCGGAAAACCGTTTGCGGCCGCTGCCCCTGCGCCGGTTTTGGGCCGCGGTTGGGCTTGGATCGTGGGCGCGATCGTCTCGATCCATCTGATCGTCGCGCTGACCCTGATGGCCAACCACGTGGGCCATCCCGAGATCGCGGCCGGGTCGGATGCCTGGCATATGCATTACTTCCACCAGTTTTCGCAGGGCGGGCACAGCTATTATCCCCGCGGCGACGTCGAGCACGTGACGGACGGCTACACCCCGTTGGCGTCGCAGATCTTCGGCTGGACGATCCGGCTGTTCGGGCCGGATATCCGGTGGGTGCGGCTGGTGGCCAGTCTGTTCGGCTTGGCCGGCATGGCGCTGGTGGGCGCGTGCGTCATCCGGCTGACCGGCAGCCGGCTTTTCGGGTTCATCGCCGCGGCGCTGGCGGCGGGGCTGGAAATGAAATGGTTCGTGGACGTCGGGCCCAACACGGTCCATGCGACGTTTTCGGTCCT
This sequence comes from Verrucomicrobia bacterium UBA2281, assembly GCA_002347655.1. Taxonomy (GTDB): domain Bacteria; phylum Verrucomicrobiota; class Kiritimatiellia; order CAIQIC01; family Lenti-01; genus Lenti-01. Next base: position 104,453 of record DDWR01000004.1, read on the forward strand.
GGCGCTCTACTTGTTCCTGCGCGATCCGCGGCTCTCCTGGAAAACGCTGGCGGCGGCGGGTCTGGCGTTGTTCGCGTCGTTCTGGAGCAAGCAGCTGGGCTTGGCCTACATGGCGGCCGGCACGGTCTACGTGTTGTCGCAGGACTGGCGCAAGGGGGTGGCGTTCGGGGCGGGTCTGGCCGTCCTGTCCTTGGCGGGCATCGCCTATTTCGAAAGCCGGCCGGACGCGCAGTTCCTCTATTGGGCGTTCGAAATGAACCGGAACCAGCCGATCATCTGGTCGCGGCTGTGGACGGTGGTCTTCACCGAAATCCTGACGCGGAAATATGCGGTTTCGGTGGCGTTCATCGCGGCGGGCGCGCTGGCCTACGAGCGGTCCTGGAAGGGCCTTTTCCGGCCGGAACTGCTGCTGCTGGGCGCGGCGGCGGTCGCCGGCAGCTTCGCGAACGGCAAATACGGCTCGGGTCCGTCGCAAATGTGGTTTTTCTACATGTGCCTGCTGGTGGTCGGCCTGAGCTACGCCGGCCGGTTCTTCCGCGACGGCCGGCTCGCGGCGCCGGTGCTGGGCGCCCTCGTTGCGCTGCAGGGGCTCGCGTTGGTCGAAGATCCCCGGCCGTTCTACATCAACGACGAAGACGTCGGCCGCTATCGGCAGCTCATGGGCCTCCTCTCCGCGCCGGGCAAAAGCAGCTATCTGGTCAACCGGGGATTCATGAGCTTCCTGGCCGGCCAGAAGGCCTGGCCGCAGGCCGGCGAGGATTCCTGGAACCAGAAGCGGTTCGACCAAAACATGCTGTCGCCGGAACGCCGGGCCTTCCTGGCGAGCGATCCGTGGGACGTCGTGATCATCGACATCCCGCTCGAAGACAACTCCTACGCGCTGTACGACCGCCTGGAGAAAGCCTATCGGCCGCTGTACGAAATTCCGGCCGCGACGAAATTCCCGACGACCTACGATCTGCGCTACAAGAAGGTCGTCTTCGAGAAGAAAAAGTAGCGCCGGGCGGCTAGTGCCGGCGGTAGTCGCCGCGCGACAGCGCGCGTTCCAGCCAGACGTAGAGCACGATGAACAGGTAGCGGCTGCCCATTTCCTTGAGCTTGAGCTTGGATTCGCCCGTCGTGCGGTTGGTCCAGGAAATGGGGAGCACCTTGTAGGAATAGCCCCGGACGATGGCCTTCAGCGGCATTTCCACCGTCAGGTTGAAATGGGCCGACAGCAACGGCTGGATGCCGGCGATCACCTCGCGCCGATAGCACTTGAAGGCGTTGGTGACGTCGTTGTAGTCGAGGCGGAACAGGATCTTGACGAACGCGTTGGCGAGGCGGTTGAGCCACAGCTTGTGGCGGGGATAATCGACCACCTGGGAGCCCTTGATGAAACGCGAGCCGAACACGCATTCGGCGCCGGCCTTCATTTCGCGGTAGTAGGCGAGGACGTCGTCCGGCGAATCGGACAGGTCGCCCATGACGACGCACGCGCATTCCCCGGCGAACGACTCGAGGCCCTTGCGGACGGCGAACCCGAATCCGTTGGGCGGCGCGTTGTTCACGTAGCGCACCGCGGGCAGCCGCGCGGAGAGTTCCTTCAAAACCTCTTCGGTGCGGTCGCGGCTGTTGTCGTTGACCACGCAGATTTCGTAGTCCGCGATGCCCTCGCGGGCGAACCGCGCCGCGATGGCTTCGCAGGTCGCCGCGATGCCGCCCTCCTCGTCGTGGGCGGGGATCACGATCGAAAAAAACGGGGCGGGGGCGCTCATGCGGGCTTTCCGAACAGGGCGGCTTCGAGATCGGGGTGGGCCTCGAGCCAGGCGTGGATGTCCCGGAGAACGGTTTCCGCCGTGCGGGTCGGGCGCCAGCCCAGCCGCGCGGTCGTGGGCCGGTTGTCGGTGACGAACCAGATCACGTCGGCCGGCCGGTTCGCGGGTTGCGCGGACATCGGCAGGCGTCGCCCGGTGATCTGCCGGCACAGGTCGGTGGCTTCCCGCAGGGAGAGACTGGAGAACGTCGAACCGCCGGCCGGGAAGACGTCGCCCCGGAATTCCGCGATCCGCCGACTTTGCAGCAAAACGAGTTCCACGAGGTCGTCGATGTGGAGCAGATCGCGGACCTGCTTGCCTTGGCCGCCGAAACCGATGTAGGCCAACGGACGGTTGAGCCGATGGGAAACCAGCCAATGGGTGAAGACCCCTTGGTCCTGCTTGCCGAGTTGCCAGGGACCGGCCACGACGCCGCACCGGTCGATGACGGCCGGCAAGCCGTACTGATGGCTGTATTCCTGGAGCATGATCTCGGAGGCCAGCTTGGTGGCGCCGTAGAGCGACCGCGCGCCCCAGAGGGGGAAATCGACGCCGACGCCGTTTGGCCCGAACCCGGCGCTTTCCCGGGCGGGCACGTACCGGGTGGGTTCTTCGCGGTATTCCTGCCGGTTGAGCGCGTCGTAGGGATAAACGCGGGACGTGGACAGGAAAATCACCGGAGCCCGGCGTTTCCGGGCGAACTCGAAGCAGTGCAGCGAGCCCACGAGGTTGTTCTGGACCATGAATTCGGCGTCGTCGCCGTTGACGCCGACCAGCACGGACGGCTCGGCGCTGCATTCGACCAGCACATCCACGGGTCCGGCCACCTGGTCGAGATCGGCCGGATTCCGGATGTCGCCGCGCACGAACTCGACGCCGGCCGCCTGGATGCGGCGGAGCAGGATTTCCGAACCGGGCCGCGACAGGTTGTCGAAGGCGACGACGCGGTCGCCCTGTTGCCGGAACGCCGCGGCCAGATTCGAGCCGATGAAGCCGCAGCCGCCCGTGATGAGAATCCTCGCCATGATGCGCGAATGGTGGGGCAGGACCGGGTGCCAAGGCAAGCGCGAAGATGACGCGGCGATTGGGATTGGCGGCGCCGGCACGGTTCGAATAGAATGGCCGCATGTTCGGCAAACGGGCCATTTGGATTTGGGGCGGAGCGATTCTCCTTGCCGCGCCTTGGACGGGACTCGGGCAATCCGCCCCGGCGACGGCGGCACCCCCCGCGCCGCTCTTGACGCTGGGCACGCCTGCGCTGCGCGCCGGCATGGAACGCTTGCGCCTGTCCTGGCTCTATCCCGTCCAAGCGCCCGACGTCCGCCTGAAAATCGAGCGCCCGACGCTGGCGGAAATGTCGACCCTGGATGCGGAGCCCCGCGTGCGCGGCGTGGAATTCCGCCTGCCGCTGACCGAAGTCTGGATGGGCTACGAGACGCCGGAGGAAGGCGAAGACCCCCGCGCAACGCTGTCGATCCAGCGGGGCTTTTAACCGCCCGGCGAAAGTCCGGGCTCAGGCGTTCTGCATTTTCTCCAGGGTCTCTTCCCGGAGATGCTTGAGCTTGGTCTTGACCGCGAGTTTCTTGACGTAGCTGAAGCGGTCGACGAACAGGTCGCCGCCGAGATGGTCGATCTCGTGCTGCGCCGCTCGGGCGAAAAAGCCGTTCAGCCGCGTTTGGCGCGGTTTCCCGGTGCGGTCGAGATGTTCGACGACGACGCTCCAGGCGCGTTCGACGCTGCCGCGGACGTCGGGGAAGCTGAGACAGCCTTCTTCCATGGAGCAGGTTTCGTCCGATGCCTCGATGATCCGGGGATTGATCAGGGCCAGCGAAAGAGGCACGTCGGGATTCAGCCGCGGACCGTCCTCGTCTTCGCGGTCGTAGGCTTCGGGCAGTTCGATCACGCAGACCGATTCCGTGCGCCCGACCTGCTGGGCGGCCAGCCCCACGCCTTGGGAGGCGCGCATCGTCGCGAACAGATCGTCGATCAGGGCCTGGATCTCGGGCGTCAGTTCGGCGACGGGACGGGACGGCTCCCGCAGGACGGGATCGCCGTAGGTTCGGATGGGCAAAATTCGACTCATGGCATGACGACCATACCGCAGCAAACGGCAAAAACAACCGGAAAAACTTGCGGGCCGGCCCGCCCGCGCTAGAATCCAGCGCCATGGATCCGCAGAAGCGCAGACGCTTTTCATTTGCCTGGACGGCGGCGGCCTGGGTCGCCTTGATCGCCCTGTTGGCGGGCGGGGGGCTGTTCGCGTTGCGGCTGTGGCACGGGCGCGCGGTGCACCAGGCCGCGGCGCTGGCCGTGGGGGAACGCGGCCAATGGCTGGCGATGAGCCTCGCGCTGCGGGCGGCGGCGGCCGCCGCCGACGGCAACGCCGAGGCTTGGCGCGAATTTTCAGGTCTGCTGCGCTCCGTCCGGGAGGTGGAAAACGATCTCGAATACGTGGCCGTGCGCCGCGGCGGGGTCACCCTGTTCCAAGAACACGCCGAAACGCTTGGCGCGGCTCCGGATCCGGGCGATTTCCATTTCGACGGGCTGGTGTCCATCGGCCGCCAGTTGCTGGCGACGGGCGCGGAGCCCGTGCCGGTGGTGACCTTTGCCGTCGCCGTCACCCATCCGCGCACGGAAACCGTCGCGCTGGAACTGGGCTTGCGCCGGGGCGCGGTGGAGTGGGAGGAATGGCCGGCCCGTCGCGCGATCGACTCCTTCTACCGGCTGAGCCTGGCGACCATCGCGGTGTGCTTTGCGGTTTGCCTGGCGCTGGTGGCGGGCATGGTGCGCCGCGAGGAACGGCGCGAGCGCGCCCGCCGCCAGGAGGAGCATCTGGCCTTTTCCGGCGTGCTGGCGAACGGCATCGTGCACGATTTCCGCAATCCGATGTCGAGCCTCCGGCTGGATGCGCAGATGCTGGAGAAGGAAGCCGGGCGCGGCGCGGAGTCGCGGCCGGCGCGGCTGGCCGAACTGGCGGGCCGGATGCGGCACACCCTCGACCGCATGGAAAAGGTTTTCCAGGAATTCCTGACCCTGGCGCGTCCGGCGGCCGCCGCTCCCGAGCGGCTGGATCTGGGGGCTTGCGCGCAGGAATGCGTCGAGATGCTGGCGCCGCGCTTCGAAACCTCCGGCGTGTCCGCCGATGTCCGGCGGCCGGCGGAACCGCTGGCGGTCCACGTGGCCCCCGCGGCGGTGAAGCGCGCCTTGCTCAACGTCTTGTTGAACGCCACGCAGCACGCCGGAACCGGCGGCCGGGTCGCCGTGGAGGTGGCCCGGGAGGGCGGCCGGGCGCGGATCGACGTGCGCGACACCGGTCCGGGCATTCCAAAGGCGGAGCGCGCGCGGATTTTCGAGATGTTCTACACCACCCGTCCCCAGGGAACCGGGCTGGGGCTGTTTCTCGCCCGCACCGCCGTCGAACAGAACGGCGGCACGCTGGAGGCCGCCGGATCCGAAGGCCCCGGCGCCTGTTTCCGCCTCGAATTTCCTCTCGCCGAAAAGGAGCCGACGTGAATCCCCACCGCATTTTGATCGTCGAAGACGACGTGGACAACGGCCGCTCGCTGCAGGAAGCGATCGGCGATCTGGGGTATGCGACGGAGCTCGCGGCGACGGGCGCCGCCGGCATCGCGGCGTTCCGCGCGCAGGGCGCCGACGTCGTGCTCACGGATCTCGTGCTGCCGGACGTCGACGGCATCGACGTCATGCGGCAGATCCACGCCCTCGACGCCGGCCGCACGCCGGTCATCCTGATGACGGCGTATGCGTCCGTCGATTCCAGCGTGCGCGCCATGAAAGCCGGCGCCTACGATTACCTCCAGAAGCCGCTGGACGTCGACGATCTGCAGGCGAAGCTGGGCCGCGCGCTGGAGGCCGCCCGCCTGCGCCGGCAGGTGGAGCAGCTCAACGCGGAAGTGCGCGCCGGCTGGTCCGCGAAAAGCTGGGTGGCGGAGTCGCCGCCGATGCGCGAGGTGGTGCGCCAGACGCTGCTGCTGGCCCAGACCAACGCCACGGTGCTGGTCCGCGGCGAAAGCGGCACGGGCAAGGAACTGGTGGCCCGCGCGCTGCACGCGGACGGCCCCCGCGCCGGCGGGCCGTTCGTGGCCGTGAATTGCGCCGCCTTCGCGGAAAGCCTGTTGGAAAGCGAATTGTTCGGCCACGAGAAAGGCGCTTTCACGGGCGCGGTGGCGCGGCATGCGGGCGCCTTCGAACGGGCGCGGGGCGGCACGCTCTTCCTCGACGAGATCGGCGACGCGCCGGCGGCGGTCCAGGTGAAGCTCCTGCGCGTGCTGGAAGACCGCCGGATCACGCGCGTCGGCGGGCAGGACAGTTTCCAGGTGGACGTGCGCCTGGTGTCGGCCACCCATCGCGATCTCGAGGCGCGCGTGGCCGCGGGCGCGTTCCGCCAGGATCTCCTGTATCGCCTGCAGGTCGTCGGCCTGGCGCTGCCGCCGCTGCGCGAACGGCGGGCGGATATCCGCCCGCTGGCGGAACGGTTCGTCGCGCAGGCGCAGGCCGACCACGGCAAGCGCATCCGCGCGGTCGAGCCGGAATGGTCCGCGCGCCTGGAAACCTACGACTGGCCCGGCAACGTCCGCGAGCTGCGCAACGTCGTGGAAGCCGCCGTGGTCACCGCGCCGGGCGAAATTCTCGAAGCCGCCCGGCTGCGCCTGGGCGGAACCGCGGCGCCGGCGGCGGCGCCCGCGGCCTGGTCCGTGCCGGAGAACATGACGCTGGACGAGATCGAAAAGAAAATCCTGGAAGACGCCTTGCGCCGCAACGGCGGCAACCGCAGCCTGACGGCGGAGCAACTCGGACTTTCCCGCCGCACCATCCAGCGCAAGATCCAGGATTACGGCCTGCCGTTTTAGGCCCGGCCGCCCGCGGCTCAAAAGCAGGATAACGCCGCGCCGGCGACGGCCGCACCCAGCATCAGCAGCGCGGGGTGGGGATTTTTCCACGCGACGAGGCCGAACGCGGCGGCGAAAATCAGGATCGCGGGCAGCCTGGGATGCGCCGCACCGGCCGGAACGAGGGCGAGCGCCAGCCGGAGGGCGGTGGCCGCCAGCAACCCGACGAGGGCCGGCATCAGGCCGCGCATGGCGGCCCGGAACGCCGGCCGCTCGCGCAGATGGATCGCCAGCGCGCCCAGCGCCAGCAGAATCAATGCGCCGGGCAGGCAAACGCCCACCGTCGCCGCGATCGAACCGGGCAGCCCCGCGACGTGATAGCCGGCGAACGTGGCCAGGTTGACCGCGATGGGGCCGGGCGTGATTTCCGACACGGCCAGCACGTCCAGGAACCGGTCGGAAGCCAGCCAGCCGTGGGCGGCCACTTCGTGCTGCATCAGGGGAATCATGTTGTAGCCGCCGCCGATGCTGAACAGGCTGATGCGGAAAAACGTCCAGAACAGGAGGAGCAACGCGTTCATGGCGCGGGCGCCTTTTTCCGGCGGACGACGTGGAGCGCGAGTCCCGCGCCCGCGCCGAGCAGGATCAGCGGGATGGGCGGCAGGATATTCGCGAACAGCAGCGCGGCGCCTGCGGCGGCGGCCAGCCACGCGAGCGGCGAACGCAGTTGGCCGCGGCCGAGACGGAGCGCCGCGCCGGCGACCACGGCGACGACGGCGGGCCGCAGCCCGGAGAGGGCCGCGGCGACCCAGCGGTTTTCCCAGCGCCCGGCGAACAGCGCGGCAAGGGCCAAGATGATGAAATAGGCGGGCAGGGCGACGGCGATCGCGGCAACCAGCGCTCCGCGTTTGCCGCCGAAGCGCAGGCCCGTCAAGACCGCGAAGTTGACGATGATGACGCCCGGCACGGACTGGGAAATGGCATAGGCCTCGGCGACGTCGTAGGGCGACAGCCAGCGGCGGCGGGTCGCCAGTTCCGCCTCGAACACGGGCAGGGCCGCCATGCCGCCGCCGAACGCACCGGCCCCGATCCGGAGAAAACTCCAGAAGATCGAATGGAGCGGTTGGCGAAGCATGTCGCCGAACCTAGCAGAGTGCGGCGGGCAAGGCAAACGGCGGTGGCCGGAAATCGATGATTGCGGGCCGGGCGCGACGTGGCAGAATGGGCGGCCCGATGCAAATCAAACGCTCCAGCTCAGCCGAATGGAACGCGGCCGCCTGCGCGGCCGCCTCCGGCCTGCTGTTTTTCGCGGCGTTTCCGCCGCTGGAATGGACCTGGGCGGCCTGGGCGGCGCTGGTGCCGCTGCTGGTCATGGCGCGGCAGGCGCCGGCGCGCACGGCGCTGAAGATGGGATTCGCGGCAAGCCTGCTGTTTTGGTTGCTGAGCTTGCGCTGGTTGACGAACGTGACGGTGCTGGGGTGGCTGGCCGTGAGCGCCTATTGCGCGCTGTACGTCTTGCCGGCGGTCTGGCTGGCGAACCGCTGGCGCGGGGGCGCGGCCGGTTTCGCGGCGGCGCTGGCGGTGATCTGGAGCGGCAGCGAATTTCTCCGCGGGTGGGTCTTCGGCGGATTTCCGTGGAACCCGCTGGGCGTGGCGCTGACGCCGTGGTTGCCGGCGGTCCAGCTCGCGGAATTCGGCGGCGTCTGGCTGGTCACGGGCTTGGCGGCGTTTGCGAACGCCCTGCTGGCCTGGGCGCTGGCGGAGCGGCGCGGTTGGCGCGCGCTGGCGGCCGGCACCCTGCTGGTGGCCGCGGCGCTGGGCTGGGGGGCGTGGCGGGTGGCGGAACTGCCGGTTCCGGAGCGCTCGATCCGCGTCGCGCTGGTGCAGACCTCGATTCCGCAGGACGAAAAATGGGTGGCGGCGAAGATCCTCGGGATCTACGAGCGGTTGGCGGAACTGACCCGGCAGGCTCAGACCGATCCGGCGGTGGAACTGGTGATCTGGCCGGAAACGGCGTTGCCGGACGACGTGCGCAACAGCGAGAACAGCTATGCGCTGGTCTGGAGCCTGTGCACCAACGGCACGCCGATCCTGACCGGCTCGCTCGATACCGCCGTGCTGGATTCCGGCGAAGCGCAGTACTTCAACAGCGCGTTCCTGTTCGACGCGGAGGGCCGCATCGCCGGGGAATACGACAAGCGCCACCTGGTGATCGGCGGCGAATTCATTCCGCTGGCGGGGCTCGTGCCGGCGGCCTGGCAGGTGGCCTGGGGTTGGCCCGCCAGCATCACCGCCGGGAAGGAAAGCGCCGTCTTCCGGGCGGGAAAGGGCGACGTGCCGCTTTCGCCGCTGGTCTGTTTCGAGGACATCCTGCCGGATCTGGCGCGGGCGGACGTGCGGGCCGGCGCGCGGATGCTGGTGAACGTGACGAACGACGCCTGGTTCGACGAACGCGTGCAACCGCGCCAGCACCTGCGCAACGCGATTCTCCGGGCCGTGGAAAACCGCGTGCCGCTCGTGCGCGCCTGCAATACGGGCGTGACCTGCCTGGTCGAGCCCTCGGGCCGCGTCGCGGCGTTCCTGTCCGACGGCGCCGGCCGGACGGACGGCCCGGGCGTGCTGTGGGTGGACGTCCCCGTGCCGGCCGACGCGGCGCCCTTGACGTTCTCCGCCCGTTATGGAGATATCTACGGCATCGCCTGCGCCGGCGCGACGGTTTTGTGGCTGGCGGCGGCGCTCCGCAACCGGCGAAAAGCGCCGAAAGAATTTTAGCAGGAAAACAGGAAACAGCAGGAAAACGGGATTTGAGGGAAGGAAAAGGAATCCATTCTGAATTCCGACTCCGGACTCCTGATTTCTGCCCGAAAGAACCATGGTAGACGAGCTTTCAGCGCGCATCGCGTCCGTGAAAGAACACCTCGCAGGAATGCGAGGCTATCTTTGACGTGGATGGCAAAAAACGGATCATCGAAGAACTGACGCAGCGGATGGCGGCGCCCGATTTCTGGAACGACCAGAGCGCGGCGCGCGCGACGATCGACAAGAAGAACGCGCTGGAGGCGGTGACGGGCCCGTACGAGCGGCTGGCGGCCCACCAGGAAGACCTGGAAGTCATGGCCGGTCTGCTCGCGGACGAGGGGACCTTGGCCGCCGACCATCCCGACCTCGTCGAATTGGCCAAGCAGGTCGCGGCGCTGGAAAAGCAGTACGAACACGTCGAACTGCAATCCCTGCTGACCGGCAAGTTCGACGCCAACAACGCCTTTTTGACGCTGCACGCGGGGGCGGGGGGCACCGAATCGTGCGACTGGGCCGCCATGCTGCTGCGCATGTACGACCGCTATTGCCAGAAACAAGGCTTCGAGGTCTCCACGGTGGACTACCAGCCCGGCGACGAAGCCGGGGTGAAGAGCGTGACGCTGATGGTGAGCGGGCCGTGGGCCTACGGGTTCCTGAAGGCGGAGCGCGGCGTGCACCGGTTGGTGCGCATCAGCCCCTTCGATTCGGCCAAGCGGCGGCACACGTCCTTCGCCTCGCTCGACGTGGTGGCGGAAATCAGCGACGACGTCCCGGTGGAAATCGACGAAGACGACCTGCGCGTGGACACGTACCGGTCCGGCGGGGCGGGCGGCCAACACGTCAACAAGACCGACAGCGCCATCCGCCTGACGCATCTGCCGACGGGCCTCGTGGTGGCCTGCCAGGCCGAACGCAGCCAGCACGCGAACCGCGCCCGCGCCATGAAGATCCTGCGCGCGAAAATCTTCGAAATCGAACAGGACAAGAAAAAGCGCGAGATGGACCAGTTCTACGGTGAAAAGGGCGAGATCGCCTGGGGCCACCAGATCCGCTCGTACGTCTTGCAGCCCTACACGATGGTGAAAGACCACCGCACCGAAGCGGAAACCGGCCAGGTCGATGCCGTGCTGGACGGCGACCTCGAGATGTTCATCGAGGCCTGGCTCAAGCAGAACCGCGGCGAGGCGGCACAGTAGAAGGGGACAGGGTTCAGCGGTCGGGGTTCAGGTTCAATCGTCATATCCCGAACCCTGAAACCGCATTATTCCTCCAGTCCCAGCTTCTTCAGCTTGGGCTGGATGACGGCGCGGCAGTAGGGGGCGCGGCGGTTGTTGCGGTAGTATTCCTGGTGGTAGTCCTCCGCGGGATAGAACTCCGCAGCGGGGACGATTTCCGTGACGATGGGCCGCGCATGGCGGCCGGAGGCGTTTTCGGCCTCGCGCGCGGCTTGCGCCGCCGCCGCCTGCGCCTCGGAATGCGTGAAGATCGCCGAGCGGTACTGCGTGCCGACGTCGGCGCCCTGCCGGTTGAGCTGGGTGGGATCGTGCGCTTTCCAGAAGATCGCGAGCAGATCGGAGTAGGCGATCGCGTGCGGATCAAACGTGATCTGGACGGCCTCGGCGTGGCCGGTGTCGCCGCCGCACACCTCGCGGTAGGTGGGATTCTTCGTTTTGCCGCCCACGTAGCCCGACACGACTTTCAAAACGCCGGGCTGCTGGCGGAAGATTTCCTCGATGCACCAGAAACACCCGCCGGCAAACGTGGCGGTCTCGGTCGGGGCGGAAGGATTCATGTCGTCTCCGGATCGGGCCGGCGCGGCCAGCGCCGCGAGCAAGGCCAAGGTGAAAACCAGCGATTTCATGACCGCAAGCTACCCCAGGGATACCTGATCCGCAAAAATCAGTACAGCGGACGGGGAATTTCGAAACGCGGCCAAGGCGGGGCGGAGGCCCGGGTGCCCCAGAGCTGGGCGTAGAATTCCGGGCGGGAGCCCGGGAAGTTCCACAGGGCGGGGCCGAGGTGTTTTTCGAGGGCGGCGAGGAGCGTGAAGGCCGAGAAGGCGGGCCGGTAGGCGGCGGGATCGAGGACTTCGAAGGCGAGCCCGCGCAAGAGTTGGCCGTGCTTGTCGGGATATTCGCAAGGCGCCGTCCGCACGCCGGGCAACGGCGGCAGGCTGAGGCCGGACAGATCGGCGTGGACCGAACCGATGCGCTGGAAGGCCAAGGGCGTGCCGCGCGCGTGGTCGATCATCGGCAACGCTTCGAAAAAGACCGTCAGGGGAAAGCACAGGGCGTTTTCGAGGGCAACGATGGCCGGCGAGGTCGCGTGCCAGGCCGGAAAGATCTGGCGGAGCGGGAGCGACCGCGACAGGCCGGGGCACGGCGCGACGTGCAGATCGAGAGCGTTGAGTTTCAGCGCCGATTCCAGGAACAGCGCCGTTTCGCCGGGCGTCATTCCGTAGCAGAAGGGCGTGGGGACCAGGCCGACGAACGAAGCGCAGGCCGGATCGAGCAGGGGGCCGTCGGGCGGCGTGAGCATCAGGGGATCGGGCCGGTCGGCGACGACGAGCGTTTTGCCGGCGCCGGCGCAGGCTTCCATCAGGAGGCGCAGGGTGGAGACGTAGGTATAGGCGCGGCAGGCGATGGTCGGAACGTCGAACACGAAGACGTCCACGAGATCGAGCATGGCGGGAGTCGGCGCGCGGGTCTCGCCGTAGAGCGAAAAGACGGGGATCGTCCAGTCGGCATGGATGGCGTCGGCGATCTGTTCGCCGGCCCCCCCGCGCCCGAAAAATCCGTGCTCGGGGCCGAACAGCGCGACGAGATGGGCGCCGGAATCGCGCAGGTACTCGGCCGCATGGCGGCCATCGGAAACGCGGCTGGCGGGATGGGCCACCAGCCCGACGCGCCGGCCGGCCAGCCAGGCGGGGTCGAGGGCTTCGAGGCCGGGACGCATGGACGGAGTTGCCACCATGTAAACAGCCTAGCAGATCCTCCGCGCGAGGGGAATCGCGCGAACGGAACCTTTTCCACTTTGCGCTTTTCCACTTTGCGCTTTCGCGCGGCGCAGTTCCGGTGTATTTTATGTCCAAGCGAAAGGAGCGGCCCGATGGTGATCCGACGTGTTCCGTGTCTCTGGATGGCGATCGCGCTGGGTGCGTTGGCGGTCCGGGGGGAAGATCTGACGACGCGGCAGGGGGTGACCTACACCAACATCGCGGTCCAGCGCCATGACCAGTCCGGATTGCACGTCCGGCACGCCGGCGGGGAAGCCGTGATCCCCCATGCGGACGTCCTGCCCGAGTTGCGCGAGTATTACAACCGGATGGCCAAAAACCTGACCCCCTCCCGATCGACCGCCGGCGCGGCCGAACCGCCGGCGGGGCCCGGCGATCTCGAAGTCCGGGGCGGACGCATCTATCGGAACGTCGTGGTCCGGAAAGTCGAGCCCTACGCCGTGCGTTTCGACCACGACACCGGTTCGACCCGGGTCTATTTCACGGACGTTCCCGACAAGGCCGTGCGCGACCGGATGCGGACGGCGGTGCCGGTGCCCTACGAGCCGCCGGACGAAGACGATTTCATCACGGTGGACGGCCAGGTTTTCCGGAACGTCGAAATCCTGGAGACGACGCCGGACGGGCTGACCTTTCGCCATGCCGGGGGCGTGACCACGCGGCGGTTCGTGTCCTTGCCGGAAGACGTGCGGGCGCGGTATGGCTACGATGCCGTCGCCGCCCAGAAGTACGTGCTGGACCAGGCCAAGGAACAGCAGCGCGCGCAGGAAGAGGAAGCCGTGCGCCGCGTGCTCAAGAAATTCGATCCGCAAAGCGCGCCGGTCGGCGTCGCCGTGCCGCTCACCGTGTTCGACGTCAAAACCCACAAGCAAGGGAAAAGCGAATATCGGGTCAGCTTCGCGGTCAAAAACCATACCGACCAACTGCTGTTCATCCGGACCATACCCTACGATTCCAAGATGAAAGCGCTCGTGGGCGGCAAGAAGTTCAAGATCCAACCCCGCGCCGAGGGCGAACGGCTGGACGTCGTCGTGCCCTTGGTGGCGCCCAGCGAATTGCGGATCTATTGCGGGGATTTCCAAACCAACCGCCCGCTGCGCTGGTAGGCGGCGCGGCGTACCGCCCGGAACCAAATGGCACCCCGGAGAGGGATCGAACCTCCGACCTGCGGTTTAGGAAACCGCCGCTCTGTCCAACTGAGCTACCGGGGCATGGGGCGGCCTTGCTTCAACCACAAAACGCAGGGGCGTTCAAGTCCGCTGTTGCCGATCGGCCTTGCGGACGGTAGATTCGGCCTTCAAAGCAAGGAGCGCGCATGAGCTTCAAATACATGGCGGTGGCCTCGAAACTGCACGACCGGCGGAGCCTGTCGGGAGCGCTGGCCGGCCACGAACGGGCCTTGGCGGAAGCGGGGGGGCGGCGGCTCGACGGCGCCGTGGCCGACGGCGAGGAACTGGCCTTCGTCTTCGTGCAAACCGGCGGGGTCGAGAACGAGGTGGTCCGGCGGTACCGGTCGCGCCGCCAGCAGGGCAAGGCGGGGCCGCTGCTGCTCATCGCGCATGCTGCCCACAACTCCCTGCCCGCCGCGCTGGAAATCCTCGCCCAGATCCAGCAGGAAAACGGGACGGGGCGGATCTACCTGCTCCGGTCCCCGGACGACGCCGCGACTTTGGCGGAAATCCAGCAAACGGCCCGCTGTCTGGAAGCGAACCGCCAGTTGGCGGCGGATCGCCTCGGCCTGATCGGCGCCAGCTCGGATTGGCTGGTGGCGAGTTCGCATCGCCCCGAAACGGTCGCCGCCCGCTTCGGCCTGAAAATGGTGCCGTTGACGGTGGACGAATTGCGCGCGCACGTCGCGCGGGATCCCGCCCCGGCCACCGGCCCGGAATACGCGACGTGGGAGCGGGCCCGAGCCGCCGAGGGCGTCACCCGCGAGGCGTTCGCCCGCGCCGTCGGCGTGTATCGCGGCCTGAAAGCGCTGGCGGAGAGCTACCGGTTGGGCGCGGTGACGGTGCGCTGCTTCGATCTGGTGACCCAGGACGGCACGACGGGGTGCTTGGCCTTGGCGCGCCTGGCCGACGAGGGCCTGACGGCGGGCTGCGAGGGCGACGTGCCCTCGGCGATCCTGCTGCGCTGGCTTTGGCATTTGACGGGCCGGGCGGGCTGGATGGCCAACCCGTCGGATATGGACGTGCGCAAAGGCGAAATCCTGCTGGCGCATTGCACGGTGCCGCTGGGGCTGGTGGGGGAACACCGCCTGAAAACGCATTTTGAATCGGGGCTGGGCCTCGGGATCGACGGGACGTTCGCGCCGGGACCCGTGACGCTGCTGCGCCTGGGCGGGGCGGAACTGGATCGCTGGTGGGGCGCGGAGGGGACGGTGCTGGAAGACCGGCACCAGGCCGACCTGTGCCGGACGCAGGTCCGGGTGCGGATTCCGCCGGCCGCGGCCGGACAATTGCTGGCCGCGCCGCTCGGCAACCACCTGGTGCTGGTGCCGGGCCACGTGCGCCGGCTGTTCCAGGAAGCGTTCGAGCTGGTCGGCGCGGCGCGATAGCCCTTGTCGAACGCCGCCGGGATGGATAGGATGCCCAACATGAAACGGTGGATATTCACGTGGTCCGTTCTGGCTTGCGCAACCGCTTGGGCGGCGACGCCGGCCGTGCGCCCGCTGGAGGATTACCAGATCATTCTGGACCGCAAGCCCTTCGGGACGCCGCCGGAGACCCCGCCGGAACCGGAACGGGTCATTCCGGTCGGCGAATCGTTTGCGGCGAGTCTCCAGTTGTCCGGCATCTACGAGCTGGAAGACGGCAATCTGCGCGTGGCCATCACGGACCGGAAGGACAACAGCTATTTCACGCTGGTGCTGGGCGGCGGGTCGGAACGGGGCATCGAACTGCTCGACGTCGACTACGAGCAGGAAAAAGCCGTTCTCCAGAAGGACGGGCAGGCCGTGGAACTGTCGATGAACGACGTGGCCGGCAGCGAAGTGATTCCCGCCAGCGAAATCCAGGAGCGGAAGAAGCAGGCCGAAGAACGCCGCCTGTCCTATGCCGAGCGGCGGCGCCTGCGCATGCTGGAACGCCAGAAGCCGGTCGAAGTGCCCAAGCCGATCTACACGGGCGAGGCGCTCGAAAAGCATTTGCAGGAATACCAGATGGAAATCCTGCGCGGCGGCTCCCTGCCGCCGCTGCCCGTCCAACTGACGCCGGAAAACGACGCCAAGCTGGTCGAGGAAGGCGTTTTGCCGCCCGTCGACGAGGAAGGCTACGAATGGCTGCCGGACGATGCCGGCGCCGAGGAATACTACGAAGAGTAGCCGGGGGCGGGGGCTAGTCGCCGATTTCGAAGACCACGTGGATGTCCACGGGTTTCCGGTGCCCGGCCGGCAACGCCCGCAACGTCGAAATGGCGTGCACCGCTTTCATGACCGAGTCGTCCATGAGCTCGTTGCCGGAGCCGCGGACCTTGGCGCGGTCCGTGATGCGTCCGTTGGGGGCGACGGTGAGGCGGACTTCGGCGCTGAGTCCCGGCAGGGACTTGAGCTGCGCCGGTTGCTGCCAGACGGCGTACATCCGCTCGTGGACGTGGTTGTAGTAGGCGCCGAGCGAGAGCTGGCTGGCGTCGGGAATCGACGTGGTGTCGCCGATGCGCGCGCCCTGCTTGATCAGGCGGGCGATTTCGGCCTCGGACAGCGGCTTGTCCTTGGGCTTCGGGGCCGGGATATCCTTGCGGACGACGCGGTTGGTCTGGCGGATGTCCTTGGGCGGCTTGGGGGACTCCGGCGGCTTTTCGATTTTTTCGGGCATCGGCACGTCGTCCGTCGGTTCGGGCTTGGGAACTTCGGGCGTGGGCACGTCCGGCGCGGGCGGCGGCGGGACGGAAACGGTGAACTCGACGAACATCAGCTTTTCGTTGGGGCGCTTGCGGTCGCACGCGCGGAGCAGCCACGGCAGCACCAGCATCAGGACGAGGGCGATGCCGTGGAGGACGAGGCTGGTCCGCAGGCCGGCGCGCTGGAAGTCCGGCGTCATCGTTCCCGGGGATCGGTGACGAGCGCCATGCGGGAGATGTTTGCGTCGTGCATCAAGCGCAGGACGGCGACCACCTTGCCGTAGGCGATGCCTTCGTCGGCGCGCACGAGGATGGTGACGTCCGGGTCGGCTTCGGCTTTGGCCTTGAGGTCGTTCGCCAGCAATTCCGGCGTGGTGGGCAGGTTGTCGAAGAAGAGTTCGGCTTTGTCGTTGAGGGCGATGGAAAACGTGCGGGCGGTATCCAGTTCGCTGGCCTTGCCCTTGGGCAGGCGGACGTGGATGCCCTGCTCGACGAGCGGGATCGTGATCATGAAGGTGATGAGCAGCAGGAACGTCAGGTCGATCAGCGGCGTCATGTTGAGCTCGCTGATGAGGCGGCTGCGGCTGAGGGCGGTGCGGCGGGCCACGGGGAACTCCCTTATTCGTAGAGGAAGGCTTGTTGGAGGCTCGTGGCGAACTTGTCGGCGAAGTTCTCCATCTGGATGCCGAGGAACCGGATCTTCTCGTTGAGCTTGTTGTTGCCGATGGCGGAGGGGATGGCGACGATCAGGCCGACGACGGTGGTCAGCAGGGCGCTGGCGATGCCGGGCGCCACCGCCGTGATGTCGGCGCCGCCTTGCTGGCCCATGGATTCGAAGGCGGTCATGACGCCCCAGACGGTGCCGAAGAGGCCCAGCATGGGCGCGACGGTGTAGGCCGAACCGAGCCAGGCCATCTGGTCCTCGAGCAGCAAAATCTGGTCGGCGGCGGCGCACTCGGCCACCTTGCGGATCGCGTCGATCTGCAGGGCCGTCAGGCGTTCCTGCGACAGGTCGATCTGGCTCAGGGCCCGGTTCTGCTTGGTCGCCTGGGACTCGAACTCGCGCTTCACGGCCACGCAGCCCGCGGCATACACCTTCGCCATGGGGCTGACCGGATGGGCCGGCCCGCGCACGAAAATCTCGAGCGGATTGATTTGCCGCTCGAAGGCGCGGATGAAGTCCCGATCGACCCGCTCCGCCCGCAGCAGTTCGAGATGCTTGGCGAGCATGATGGTCCACACCCAGACGGAGGCGAGGACCAGGAACACCACGATGCCCTTGCCCACGTTGTCGGATATCTGGAAGGAATAGAAGACGCCCGCCACCGGCAGACCCGCGCCCAGGATGTTCAAAACCATTGCGACCTCGCTGAAGTTCGTTGTGGAAAATCGTGCGCATCATAGGTCACGGAAGGGGCGGGGGTCAACCATGCGGGCCGGGTCCCGGCAGCGGCGGGGCCCCGGCCGGCGGCGGGTCCGGCGGGGGCGCGGTTGGCCGCCGCGTGATTTCGCTGTCGGCGATACGTCAAGTTGG
>DDWR01000030.1:0-21473 GCA_002347655.1 Verrucomicrobia bacterium UBA2281
GGCGAGTTCTGGAGCCAGGTCTACACGGGCGGGTTGAACGCCGGCCGTTTCATCGAGTTCCTCCGGGGCTTCCGCCGGGGCCGGCGGAACAAGGTGTTCCTGGTGGTGGATGGCAAACCGAGCCATCGCGCCAACGCCGTGAAGAAATACGTCCAGTCAACCCAAGGCGGGCTGGAACTGCATTTCCTGCCAGGCTATGCCCCCGACCTCAATCCGGACGAGTTTGTCTGGCAACACGCCAAGACCAATGGCGTCTCCAAGAAGCCCCTGCGGAAAAACGAGTCGCTGAAACGGCGCGTGGCGGAAGATCTGGCCGCCATCCGGGCGAACCCCCGCCTGGTACGCTCCTTTTTTCACGCCCCAAGTGTAGCTTATGCCAAGGACTGATCAGTAATTTCTATTGCGTCAGATTATTATACACAGTTCCCTTCACCACTTGCATTGCCGTATTTGATTGGACATTTGCGGCGCCCTGCAAACGAATTAAGCTTCAGAATGGACGATTCGAATGTGAATCAATTTTATGTCCCGCCAGCTATTGAAGCATTTACCCAAAAAGGAAACGCCGATCTCGCCGGTAAATTTATAGAGGGATCTCTTGTGAGGGGAGATGCCATGAGGTTCGGAATAATTGTCGCGCTGCTTGCATATGACAAAAATGAACTTGAAGTGTTTAAGGAAGAAATCCTCAATGCCAAAGACAAAGTATCATTTGGCCCTTTGAGCCAAGGTCGTTACGATGCACTTGTTGGTGTGTTTGATAAAGGGGTTATCAGTAAAGGGGTCACCCACTAGCCGGGCCGCCGGCGCCGGGGCTGCGCCGGAATTTACAATAAAAGGGGTCACCCATTAGAGGTTCCGGTCAAACACAAAAAGTCCCTTTAAGTCGTTTCTAGAACGGACGCCTCATTTCACTTGTTCCGAACGGGTCAACCGTGGCCATGTCCCGGCCGCCTTTTCCATGGTTTTCATCGCGCGGGGCGTTCAGTCTCCCGGCTGATTCGCGTCCGGGGCGGCAAGTGTGAGTCGCAACGGGCAAGGTGGAATTCTTTCGTTTTCGGCGCTTGCGAACTGCGACGACTCTTGCGACTTTTGCGTTGAGGGATTTTCAGGCATGGAACCGAGATTCAGCCGAGGGCCGGCGAAGAAGCCGTTGACGGACGCGGAGCGCAAGCGCGTGCTGGACCAGCTGCACCGCGAGACGGCGCAGCGGACGGCGGGGTACCGCGAGCGGGCGCTGAAGCTGTTCCCGCACGTCTGCGCCAGTTGCGCGCGCGAGTTTTCCGGCGCGCGGCTGAAGGAATTGACGGTCCACCACAAGGACCACAACCACGACAACAATCCGCCCGACGGCAGCAACTGGGAGCTGCTGTGCCTCTACTGCCACGACCACGAGCACGAGAAGAACGGCATGGCGGGCTGCGGCGGCGGCGCGGCGCAGGACGGTCCGGCGCCCAGCACCCTGTTCAATCCGTTCGGCCAACTGGACGGCTTGATTCCGCCGGCGCAAGACTGAAGCCGGCTCGATCCGATTGATCCGCTCCCCCGCGGCCTTGCGCCGTGGGCCTGCCTTCTGAAGTCTTGGCGAAGGAGGGGGGCAAAGTTGGCTCCCCCATGGCGCAAGGCCATGGGGCCCGCCCGATCTCAGAACCCCAAACCCAGCGGGGGCGCCACGGAAAACCAGGGAATTCGCGACGAATCAAAATTGTCGTATTTTCTAAAAACGATACAAATATGTATCGTTTATAAGAATCGATTCCACATTTGTTTGATTGACGAATATTTTTTATCTCAATGCAAAGCAACTGGATAGGTATTCCATAAGCGTTTTCGCATCGGGATTGGCACGCCCATTGCTCCATCTAGAACGCAAACCGGAATGTCGGCTGCGCACCGAATCGACGCGGCGGCCAACCGGGGAGGAGCAAAGCAGATGAAAGCGTTGGGCATTGGATTGACGGCAGTGGGAATCTGGTTGGCGGCCGGCCTGGGCGCGGCCTGGGCGCAGGACGTCGCGCCGGCGGCGGCGGAAGCCGCGGCCGAGGCGGCGCCGGCGGTGAGTTCGGAGATGTTCACGACGAACAATCTCTGGATGATGGTGGCCACGTTCCTGGTGTTCATCATGCATCTGGGCTTCGCGACGGTGGAATCGGGCCTGACGCGGGCGAAGAACACGGTCAACATCCTCTTCAAGAACACCCTGATTCCGGCGATCGGGCTATTGACCTACGCGCTGGTCGGGTTCGGGCTGATGTACCAGGGCGATTGGGCGATCCCGGGCTGGCTGCGGCTGGGCGGCGGCGTCGGCACGGACGCGGCCGGACTGACGAGCGCCTACAACGCGGGCTACACGTACTGGACGGACTTCCTGTTCCAGGGGATGTTCGCGGCGACGGCGGCGACGATCGTGTCGGGCGCGGTGGCCGAGCGCGTGAAACTGGGCAGCTTCCTGATCTTCTCGACGATCTACGTGGCGATCGGCTATCCGATCGCGGGCTCGTGGGTCTGGGGCGGCGGCTGGCTGGCCGACCTGAACTTCCACGACTTCGCCGGTTCGACCCTGGTGCACTCGGTGGGCGGCTGGGGCGCCTTGGCGGGCGTGCTGCTGCTCGGGCCGCGGCTTGGAAAATACGTCAACGGCGGCATCCGGCCGATCATGGGCCACAACATGCCGATGGTGGTGACGGGCGTGTTCCTGCTGTGGCTGGGGTGGTTCGGGTTCAACGGCGGCTCGGTGCTGTCGGCCGACGCGGGCGCGGTGTCGTTCGTGCTGACGACGACGTCGCTGGCGGCGGCGGCGGGCATCGTGACGTCGATGCTGACCTCGTGGGGCCTGCAGAAGAAGCCCGACTTGACGATGGTGCTCAACGGCTGCCTGGCGGGCCTGGTGGGCATCACGGCCGGCGCGGACTGCGTGTCGGTGCCGTCCGCGGTGCTCATCGGCGCCATCGCCGGCGTGCTGGTGGTGCTGGCGGTGATGGGGCTCGACAAGCTGAAGATCGACGACCCGGTGGGCGCGATCTCGGTGCATCTGGCGTGCGGCATCTGGGGCACGCTGGCGGTCGGGCTGTTCAGCGCGAATCCGGACTTCACGCTGAAGACGCAGGCGCTGGGCGTGCTGGCCTACGGGCTGTTCTGCTTCCCGCTGTGCCTGGCGATCTTCGCCGCGCTCAAATACACGATCGGCCTGCGCGTCAGCCGCGCCGAGGAAATCGGCGGGTTGGACGTGGGCGAGCACGGCATGGAAGCCTATCCGGACTTCCAGGGTTTCCTGACCAAGTAATCCGCACACAAGGAGCAAGCACATGAAAATGATCATCGCGGTCATCCAGCCCGAAAAGCTGACGGACGTGAAAGAAGCCCTGATGGCGGCCGGCGTGGGCAAGATGACGGCCAAGAACGTGATCGGCTGCGGCCAGCAGGGCGGCTACAAGGAGAGCTATCGCGGCGCCGTCACGGAGGTGAACCTCCTGAAGAAGGTGGAACTGCAGATCGCGGTCAACGAGGAGTTCGTGAAGCCGACGGTCGACGCCATCATCCAAGGCGCGCGCACCGGCAACATCGGCGACGGCAAGATCTTCATCCTCGACCTGCCCGAATGCATCCGCATCCGGACGGGCGAGACCGGAAAGGCGGCGATCGGCTAAAAAACGCCCCGCTTTCGAAAAAAAACGCGCCGGCCAGGGCTTTCCAAGCCCGGGCCGGATGCGTCTATTCCGGAGGCGACAAAAATGGAAGCGACGAAAATGGAACTACGTTATTGTGATGGTTTCAACCGTAGGGGCGCAGCTTGCTGCGCCCGGGAACCGGGATCGAGCAAGCTCGACCCCTACGATATCGAATCAATGGCGGGATAGGAGATACCATATGGACCCCCAAGGATTGTACGACCCGCGGAACGAACACGACGCGTGCGGGGTGGGTTTCGTCCTGAACCTGAACGGGCGGGCGGAGCACCGCATCGTCGAAAAGGGCATCGAGGTGCTGGAGAAGCTGTTGCACCGCGGGGCGACGGGGGCGGACCCGGACACGGGCGACGGCGCGGGGCTGCTGATCCAGATCCCGGACGGCTTTTTCCGGGAAGAGGCCCGGCGCCTGGGCTTCGCGTTGCCGGAGTTGGGCCAATACGGCGTAGGCTTCCTGTTCCTGCCGCCGGGCGGCAAGGAACTGGCCGACGTGAAGGCGGGGGTGCAGCGGATCCTGCTCGAAGAAGGCTTGTGCGCGCTGGGCTGGCGCGAGGTGCCGACGGATCCGCAGGCGGTGGGGCCGACGGCGCGCGCGTCCATGCCGTCGTTCTGGCAGGTGTTCGCAGCGGAACCGAAGGGCCGGCTGGCCGGCGACGCCCTGGAGCGCAAGCTGCTGGTGGCGCGCAAGCGCGCCGAGCACGAGCTCGGGCGCAAGCCGGCGGACAACTCCCCGAACGCCTACGCGGCGAGCTTTTCGTGCCGCACGCTGGTCTACAAGGGCATGATGATCGCCCCGCAGGTGCCGAAGTTCTATCCGGATTTGACGGACGCGCGCATGATCAGCGCCGTGGCGGTGGTGCACCAGCGCTATTCGACCAACACGTTTCCGTCGTGGCCGCTGGCGCAGCCGTTCCGCATGCTGGCGCACAACGGCGAAATCAACACGCTGCGCGGCAACCGCAACGCGATGGCCGCGCGCGAGCCCAAGCTGAAATCCGAGGCGTTCGGGCGCGACGTCGAGAAGCTGCTGCCGATCCTCGAGGATTTCGGCAGCGACAGCGCGAACCTCGACAACGTGCTCGAGCTGCTGACGCTGGGCGGGCGCGAGATCCACCACGCGATGCTGATGCTGATCCCGCAGGCGTGGGGGCCGAAATATCCGATGGGGCCAGACCTGCGCGGGTTCTTCGAGTACCACGCGGGGCTGATGGAGCCGTGGGACGGGCCGGCGGCGGTGGCGTTCACCGACGGGCGGCTGGTGGGGGCGTCGCTGGACCGCAACGGGCTGCGGCCGGTGCGCTACGCGGTGGCGAAGGACGGGTTCATGGTGCTGGCGTCCGAGGCCGGCGTGCTGGACCTGCCGGCGGACCAGGTGGCCGAGAAGGGCTCGCTGCGGCCGGGCACGATGCTGCTGGCGGATCTGGCGACGGGGCGCCTGATGAAGGATGCCGAGATCAAGATGCACCTGGCGCGGCGGCGGCCGTACCGCCGCTGGGTCGAGGAAAACCATATTTCCATCCACGGCTTCTACGGCGCGGTGGACGCGCGCGAAGAACCGGTCGGGGCGCTGGCCCCGAAGCACCGCCTGTTCGGCTACACCCGCGAAGACGTGCGCCTCATCCTCGACGCGATGGCGACGAAAGGCGCGGAGCCGGTTGGCTCGATGGGCAGCGACCAGCCGCTGGCGGTGCTGTCGGAGAAGCCGCAGCTCTTCTACTGGTACTTCAAGCAGCTCTTCGCGCAGATCACCAACCCGCCGATCGATTCGATCCGCGAGGAGCTGGTGATGTCGCTGATGACGTTCCTGGGGCACAGCCCCGACATCCTGAGCGAGAGCCCGGCGCACGCGCAGCTGGTGAAGCTGCAGCATCCGATCCTGTCGAACGCCGATCTGGCGCGGATCAAGAACCTCAACCGCGCGGGCTTCCAGTCGGCGACCGTGAAGATGGATTTCGACGCGGGCGCGGCCGCGCCGGGCGCGGCGCTGGAGCGCGGGCTGACGGAATTGTGCGAGCAGGTGCTCAAGCTGGTGCGGGCGGACGTGAACCTGATCGTGCTGAGCGACCGCGACCTGGCCGAAGGCCGCGCGCCGATCCCGGCGCTGCTGGCGACGGCGGCGGTGAACCAGGCCTTGCGCGAAACGGGGTTCCGGACCGGCACGGGGCTGCTGATCGAGACCGGCGAAGCGCGCGAAACGATGCACATGGCGCTGCTGCTGGGCTTCGGCGCGGCGGCGATCAATCCCTACCTGGCCTTCGCGACGGTGGCCGAGCTGGTGCGGACGGACGCGCTGAGCGTGCGGACGAACGCGCCGAAGGCGCTGCAGAACTACATTAAGGCGCTGAACAAGG
Organism: Verrucomicrobia bacterium UBA2281; assembly: GCA_002347655.1. Lineage (GTDB taxonomy): Bacteria > Verrucomicrobiota > Kiritimatiellia > CAIQIC01 > Lenti-01 > Lenti-01. The sequence goes on from DDWR01000030.1 coordinate 6,038, forward strand.
GCCTGATGAAGATCATGTCCAAGATGGGCATTTCGACGTTGCGCAGCTATCGCAACGGGCAGGTGTTCGAGGCCGTGGGCCTGGCGCAGTCCGTGCTGGACCGCTATTTCACGGGCACGACGTCGCGGGTGGGGGGCATCGGGCTCGACGAGATCGCGCGGGAGGCCTTGGCGCGGGCGGCGGACGCGCGGGAAGCGCCGGCGCCGGCGCCCCTGCCGGCGGGCGGGCAGTACGCCTGGCGGGCGGACGGCGAGCGGCACCTGTGGACGGCGCAGAGCATCAGCGCGCTGCAGCAGAGCACGCGCACGGGCGACTGGGAGCTGTACAAGAAATACGCGGCGCAGATCAACGACCAGGCCGAGAAGCAGAGCACGCTGCGCGGGCTATTCGCGATCCGGTCCGCCGGGCCGGCAGTGCCGCTGGACGAGGTCGAGCCGGAAGAGGCGATCCTGCGCCGCTTCATGACGGGCGCGATGAGCTTCGGCTCGCTGGGCCAGGAAGTGCACGAGACGCTGGCGATCGCCATGAACCGCATCGGCGGGCGCAGCAACAGCGGCGAAGGCGGCGAGGATCCGGCGCGCTACGTCGTCGGGCCCGACGGCGCCAACCGCTGCAGCGCGATCAAGCAGATCGCCAGCGGGCGCTTCGGCGTCACGGCCGAATACCTCAACCACGCGCAGGAGCTGCAGATCAAGATCGCGCAGGGCGCGAAGCCCGGCGAGGGCGGCCAGCTGCCCGGCCACAAAGTGACGGCCGACATCGCGCGCGTGCGGCATTCCACGCCGGGTGTGACGCTGATTTCGCCGCCGCCGCACCACGACATCTATTCCATCGAAGACATCGCGCAGCTGATCTACGATCTGCGTTGCGCGAACGACCGGGCGGAAATCAGCGTGAAGCTGGTGTCCGAGATCGGCGTGGGCACGGTGGCCGCGGGCGTGGCGAAGGCGCGGGCGGACCGCGTGCTGATCAGCGGCTACGACGGCGGCACGGGCGCCTCGCCGCTCTCCAGCATCAAGCACGCCGGCGCGCCGTGGGAGCTGGGCCTTGCGGAAACGCAGCAGACGCTGGTGCTGAACAAGTTGCGCGACCGCATCCGGGTGCAGACCGACGGCCAGATCAAGACCGGGCGCGACGTCGTGATCGGCGCGCTGCTGGGCGCGGAAGAATTCGGGTTCGCGACGGCGCCGCTGGTGGTCTGCGGCTGCATGATGATGCGCAAGTGCCACACGAACGGCTGTCCGTTCGGCGTGGCGACCCAGGATCCCGACCTGCGCAAGCGGTACGCGGGCAAGCCGGAATACGTGATCCAGTTCTTCCGCTTCATCGCGCGCGAAACGCGCGAGCTCATGGCGCAGCTGGGCTTCCGGAAGTTCGACGACATGGTCGGGCGTTCCGACTTGCTGGACACCAACAAGGCGGTCACGTTCTGGAAGGCCAAGGGGCTGGATTTCAGCGCGATTTTCCACCGGGTGGATGCCAAACCGGACGAATGCCGGTTCACGGCGCCGCAGCCGCCGCCGATTTCCGGCGCGCTGGACTACGAACTGCTGCCGCAACTGGAAGGCGCGCTGGCCGGGAAAAAGCCGGCGGCGCTGCAGCGCGGCATCCGCAACGTGGACCGCGCGGTGGGCACGGTGATTTCGAGCCGCATCGCGCGGCAACATGGCCACGCGGGCCTGCCCGACGGGCAGATCGCGCTGGAATTCGAAGGCTCGGCGGGCCAGAGCTTCGGCGCGTTCGCGGCGCAGGGCCTGACGCTGACGCTGCGCGGCGAGGCCAACGACTATCTCGGCAAGGGGCTCAGCGGCGGGCGCATCGTCGTGACGCCGGCGCCGGACGCGGACTTCGACCCGGCGCAGAACACCATTGCGGGCAACGTGCTGCTCTACGGCGCGACCTGCGGCGAAGTCTATCTCAACGGCCGCGCGGGCGAGCGCTTCGCGGTGCGCAACAGCGGCGCCTGGGCCGTCGTCGAAGGCGTGGGCGACCACGGCTGCGAATACATGACCGGCGGGCGCGTGGCGATCCTCGGGCCCACGGGCGTGAACTTCGCGGCCGGCATGAGCGGCGGCATCGCCTACGTCCTGGACGAGACGGGCCTGTTCGACGCCAAGTGCAACCTCGAGATGGTCGATTTGGAAATGCTCGGGCCCGACGACGAGCGCGAACTGAAAGGCATGATCGAGCGCCACGCGCAGTGGACCGGCAGCCCGCGGGCCAAGGAAATCCTGGCCGATTGGGCGCGGTGGAAGGACTCGTTCATCAAGGTGCTGCCGATGGAATACCGGCTGGTGCTCGGCCAGATGAGCCGCGACGACGCAAAGACGCAGCGCGAAGAAAAGGCGAAGGAGTAGGCGCATGAATCCCATCCCCCATTACCGTTCGTTTTTCGATCTGCCGCGCGTCGATCCCGGCTACCGGCCGGTGAAGGAACGCGTCCGCGACTGGAACGAGGTGGAAAAGCATCTCGCGCCGGACGAACTGGCGCGGCAGGCGGCGCGCTGCATGGATTGCGGCATTCCGTTCTGCTTCGGCGCGGGCTGCCCGATCAAGAACCCGATCCCCGACATGAACCTGGCGGTGCTCGAAAACCGCTGGGAAGACGCGTTGCAACTGGTGTTGACGACGTGTCCGTATCCGGAGATCACGGGACGGATCTGCCCGGCGCTGTGCGAGGGTTCGTGCTGCAACGCGAAAGACAGCGACGCGGTGGCGATCCGCCAGATCGAGCGCGAGATCGCCGACCGCGCGTTCGCCGAAGGGCGGATGCTGCCGCGGCCGGCGTTGCCGCGCAACGGGCTGAAGGTGGCCGTGGTGGGCAGCGGGCCGACGGGTTTGGCCGCGGCGACGGACCTGAACCTGTGGGGCTTCGACGTGACGGTCTACGAAAGCGCGAAATACGCCGGCGGGCTGTTGCGCTACGGCATTCCGGACTTCAAGCTCGAGAAGTGGATGGTGGAGCGGCGGATCGACCTGTTCCGGCAGGAAGGCGTGCGCTTCGAGTGCGGCGTGCAGGTGGGAGCCGACGTGTCCATGGACTACCTGCGGCGGAAATTCGACGGCGTGCTGCTGGCGTGCGGCGCGCGCGAACCGCGCGACCTGAAGGTGCCGGGGCGCGAGCTCAAGGGCATCCATTTCGCGCTCGATTTCCTGACGCGCCAGAACCAGGTGCTCGGCGGCGAATTGACCGACGTGGGCGGCGAATGGTCGGCCAAGGGGCGCGACGTGGTCGTGATCGGCGGCGGCGACACGGGCAGCGACTGCGTGGGCACCTCGGTGCGCCACGGCGCGAAGAGCGTGACGCAGATCGAGATTTTGCCAAAGCCGCCGGCGACGCGCGCGGGCGACAATCCGTGGCCGGACTGGCCGCGCATCTTGCGCGCGTCGAGCAGCCACCACGAAGGCTGCGAGCGGATTTTCGCCACGAACACGCTGGCGTTCGAGGGCGACGAGTCGGGCCGGGTCTACGGCATCCGCTGCGTGCAGGTCGAGTGGAAAGGCCGCCAACCGGTGGCCAAGCCAGGCACGGAATTTTTCCAGAAAGCGGATCTCGTGCTGCTGGCGATGGGCTTCACGGGTCCGGAAAAGGGCGCGCCGTCCGCGGAAGGTCTGAAAAACGTCTGGACCGCGGGCGACATGGCCACGGGTCCGTCGCTGGTCGTGTGGGCGGCGGCGCGCGGCCACGCCGCCGCCCGCCAAATCGCGGCGGCCCTGCGCGCGCCGGTCAAGGTCTGAAAAGCCGATTCAACTACGAATGGCGCGAATAGCGCGAATGGAATCCTGATTCAAGCAGGAAAACAGGTCCCGTTTTAGCGGGGCGCATCTGCGATTCGGTGCATCCACCCGCGTTTCAGGCCGAAAAGGACAGCCACACGCTCAAGCGTGGACTACATACCAGACCCGTTCGTAGTCCAGCCTTCAGGCTGGATCCTTGCACCGAATCGCAGATGCGCCCTTTTAGCGAACGGCGTTGCTTTGCCGTCGAGATGCCGGTAGATTCCGGACATGACCAGCCGCCAAATCCAGAATGCCGTTCAAGCCGTGCTGCCGGGCATCGTTGCCCATGCCGCACCGTTGCGCGTCGTGTTGTTTGGATCGGCCGTCCGCGGAAAGAACGCCCCGGTGCGCGATTTGGATTTTCTGGTCATCGTCCCGGAGCGCGAACGTCCCGGCGCCGTGGCGGATCGCCTCAATCTGGGCATCCGCCACAAGCCCATGCCGTGCGATTTCCTGGTTGCAACCCCTTCCATGCTGGCCCGGCATCGCCGCCGGCGCGATTCCGTGTTTGCCTCCGCCCTGGAAGAAGGCCGTGAAATCTACGCCCGCTAACGTCCCCGGCGAATGGCTTCGCGACGCCCGGGGCGATCTGGCTCTGGCGAACGTGCCCAAAACTGCGGCCATCCGCTACGCCCATCTGTGCTTCCATGCCCAGCAGGCCGCAGAAAAATCCTTGAAAGCCCTTTTTGCGGCGCTGGGCCAAGACGTTCCCCGGACCCACGATTTGGCATACTTGATGGACAATCTTCCGGAAGGAACCGTTTTCCCGCTGGCCATCCTAACGCTGCCGACGTTGAACAAATTCGCCGTCCAATACCGCTACCCCGGTCAGGGCCTGCCCGTGTCCCGTCGGGATTGGCAAAAAGCCGTCGCCCTTGCCGGAGAAACGCTCCGCTGGTCCGCAGAGAGCATCGCCCGGTTGCGTCGCGGCTAAGCCTCGAAAAGGCGTTCGCAAAGCCGTCGCCAACGCGCGCGGGCGACAATCCGTGGCCGGACTGGCCGCGCATTTTGCGTTCGTCCAGCAGCCACCACGAAGGCTGCGAGCGGATCTTCGCCACGAACACGCTGGCGTTCGAGGGCGACGAGTCGGGCCGGGTCTACGGCATCCGTTGCGTGCAGGTCGAGTGACAGGGCCGGACGCAGGTGGCCAAGCCGGGGACGGAATTTTTCCAGAAAGCGGATCTCGTGCTGCTGGCGATGGGCTTCACCGGGCCGGAAAAAGGCTCGCCTGCCGCGGAAGGCTTGAAAAACGTATGGACGGCCGGCGATCAGGTGACGGGTCCGTCGCTGGTCGTCTGGGCCGCCGCCCGCGGCCACGACGCCGCCCGCCAAATCGCGGCGGCCCTGCGCGCGCCGGTCAAGGCCTGAGACCTCCGAGCCAACTACGAATGGCGCGAATAGCGCGAATGGAATCCTGATCCAAGCAGGAAAACAGGTCTCGTTTGGGCGAACGGCGGCCAGCGGAGATTAGTTTTGACTTCACCCCCCAAACGGTTCTGTTAGATTGGCGTGGTTCCCATATCGACGTCTTCCCCGGTTTTGACTTCACCCCCCAAACGGTTCTGTTAGATTGGCGGCGGAAGTCGCAGACGCGTCCATCGTGTTTTGACTTCACCCCCCAAACGGTTCTGTTAGATTGCGACGGGCGCTTCCTCCGCCGACCGCCTGGTTTTGACTTCACCCCCCAAACGGTTCTGTTAGATTGCCTTTGAGTGTCGGCATCCCGGCCCAAAGGTTTTGACTTCACCCCCCAAACGGTTCTGTTAGATTGACGGCCCGAGAGGTAAACGAGCTGTCGAGGTTTTGACTTCACCCCCCAAACGGTTCTGTTAGATTCGAAATGGCCATCGGGATGGCCGATGCAATGTTTTGACTTCACCCCCCAAACGGTTCTGTTAGATTGGAGGCGTCGGCGGAGACGTAGCAGGCGCGGTTTTGACTTCACCCCCCAAACGGTTCTGTTAGATTATAGTTTGCATACACTTGTAAACGATGGCTGTTTTGACTTCACCCCCCAAACGGTTCTGTTAGATTCGGTGGCCTCGTAAATGACGGGATCGGCGGGTTTTGACTTCACCCCCCAAACGGTTCTGTTAGATTGACCGCGCCGCGGACGTATTGACCGGATACGTTTTGACTTCACCCCCCAAACGGTTCTGTTAGATTCAAACGCAAATGGGATGCCATGACCGATGAGTTTTGACTTCACCCCCCAAACGGTTCTGTTAGATTTGCCGCCGAGTATTCCTCCACCAGCGCCCGGTTTTGACTTCACCCCCCAAACGGTTCTGTTAGATTCGGATCGCTCGGACTCATTGCGGGCCTCTAGTTTTGACTTCACCCCCCAAACGGTTCTGTTAGATTTACGGGCGCATAGTCCGCATCGTCTCGGAAGTTTTGACTTCACCCCCCAAACGGTTCTGTTAGATTGCTGCCGCCCTGGGATCTGGAAAAGCGGCTGTTTTGACTTCACCCCCCAAACGGTTCTGTTAGATTTAGATGTTGTAGTAGAACGGCGCACCAGTCGTTTTGACTTCACCCCCCAAACGGTTCTGTTAGATTGTGCCCGGCCTCATTGAAGCGTCCAGCCTCGTTTTGACTTCACCCCCCAAACGGTTCTGTTAGATTCAAAGTGGAGCCCATGAAGATTCGCGACAGGTTTTGACTTCACCCCCCAAACGGTTCTGTTAGATTCGTAGGGGCCGAGTGAGGCCGCGGAGAGGCGTTTTGACTTCACCCCCCAAACGGTTCTGTTAGATTGCCGACGACGCGCGGGAAGCGCCGGGGCGAGTTTTGACTTCACCCCCCAAACGGTTCTGTTAGATTAGAAAAAACAAACCGGAAGGACATTACATGGTTTTGACTTCACCCCCCAAACGGTTCTGTTAGATTGCAGCTTTTCATGGCGTGCGGCACGGACGTGTTTTGACTTCACCCCCCAAACGGTTCTGTTAGATTAGCCTTGACGGAACGGGCTAGAGAGATGAGAGTTGCGACAAGATTTCAGGGGTGAAGTCTTAACTGATGATCCGACATTTCGGCCTCTGCCTGGCACGCCGAGATGTCGGATTTTTATTCCCAGAATTCGATTTGGCGGGGCATAGCGGGGGCGGTTTCGCGATTTATCTGCGGATAATACTCGCCGATGATGGTTTGGCTGGTGGCCCATTGCTGGTCGGTCATGAACAGGAGCCGCACATTTCCATTGGCGGGCGCGAATTTTTTAACGCGGCCGGCATGGGTTTCCATTTGTTCGACGGTGACGCAGGGGCGGGCATAAACGGAATATTGGATCATCAGGTAGCCTTCCTTGCGGAGTCGAGTGCGAAAGCGCGAAGCGACGATGCGCTGGGGCTTGGTCAGGACGGGGAGATCGAACATGGCCAGAATCCAACCCATGCGGAATGCGCTTTTTTTCATGCCATGGCGGGCAGCCAAAGGGGTGTGACAGAGCGGGCGGCATAGGCATCGGAAAGGGACTTGCATGTCGCGTCGATGGCATCCATCAGCTTGATGGTATAGCGGGGGTGGTGGACGCGGCATTCGCGGAGCGCCGTGCCGACATGCTTGCACCATGCCTTCATGGCATCCTCGTCGGGCGGGGGCTGGAATTCGGCCAGCATGCGGTCGACGAACTGGCGAAAGGGCTCCATGACATCATAGACCAGCGGGTGGGTGCGGTAGCGGGTGGTGTGCTGGACGCCGAAGAGAGGCGAGAGCCCATGGATCAGCAGCGAACGATGGCATAGGGCGGAGAGGACGGCATAGCCGTAGTTGAGGCGGTGGTTGATGCCGCAGTTTGTCTCGGCCGAACGGGCGCGGAAGGCATTGGACCCCAGCCGGGGGAAATATAGACGCCAATAGGTTTTGGCGCAGTCCCCCTCGTGAAGGGGGCCGCTGGCCAGCGCGAGTTCCAGCCGGGGCGAGGAAATGTCCAGCCCCCGCAAGACCCGAATCTGGTTTTCCGTTTTTCGCCGCAGCAGGGCATTCCAAATGCGGGCGTTTAGTTTTTCGGGCCGAGCGGCTTGGGCCAGGCAGGCGTTCCGGTCCACGATCCTCCCCAGCGGTGCGCTCAGGCCGCAGGGTTGGTAGCGCTCGTTGCAGTGGAGGACGATGCCATCGCCTTCGAGAATTGCACTTAAAAAATTCGACGAGATGGTCACTCCGCGCGCGGCGATGACCACGGCCCGGACGTCCGCGTACGGAAGAGATTGTTCGACGCCATCCGCGCCCTTACAGACGATGAACCCTTCGCGTTTGGTCAGGGTCGATCCGTGCCGCAAGACGTGCAGGACGTGGTACATCAGCCGTCGATGCGCTTGAACCCAGCCCGCAACAAATGTTGGATGCCGACTGGACCCAGCAAGTTTCCGTGGGTGTTGAAAATACCCACAAATGCATCCGCGCGAATGGTGCTTAAGCGATAAACGCCCTTTGGGATTTTATGCTTTCCGGCTTCCATGTCCCTTTCAAGTGCGACCAGGCATCCCGTTTGATAGAAGCCTTGGATGACGCGCCCAGGTTCTTTGGCCAAGAGGAGGGTCCGGATCTGGAAGGGGCTTTCGAAGGAATGCACGGGGCAGACCTTGATTTTGCCATCGGGTTCCGTGAAGACATACTGGCCTTTGTTGGCTTTGAGCGGCTTGCGCAACATGGCGGTGCCATCTTTGGACATGTTTTTGAATTCGCCCATGGTGTCTGGCGGGAGGGCGGTTTCGACGAGCCGCACGCGGCGAACGCGAGAACCAAAGGGGGCGAAGTCCGCGGCAAAGCGGTTCCATTCCTCTTCGGTGGGTTTCGACCGGGCGAATTCGAGCAAGGCGGATTGGATGCGCTCGTCCAGGATTTTCGGGATGCCGTTTTTGACGGCATAGTCGATATTGAAAACCGTCTTCATGTTGACGGTTTGGTAGGCCAAATCGCGCAGGTCGGTGCGCTTTACAACCTGGTTGCCCTCTGGCGTTTTGCGTAGGCCGTAGATGGTTTCGGCCAACGGCGCCTTTTCGTAGCAGAGTTGCCGGGGCACGACGGCATCGATCCGGGCCTGGAAAAACGGCAGCGGATTGTCGCGGATGGCCTTGGGGAAGCGGAAGAAGCCGGTCTTGTCGGGGTCCCGCGCCCATTGCGGGATGAAACTGATCGTCATCGCGTCGAGCGCGTGGTGGCGTTTGTCGGAGCGGTTTTTCTTTTCCGCTTCCTCTTCGGACGCCGCGCCGGGATTCAAGATCCGGTTGAGGCCGTATTTGCGCCGGATGCGGGCGGTGAGCCCGCCGGAAACGACGACGGTGCGCTTTTGTCCGGCCGCATCGATGCCGTTTCGCCATCCAAAGGACAGATCGGCGATTTTCTGCGCGAGCCTTGAAATCCAGGCGGTCTCGGCCAGGGCGGTGTATCTTTCGGCAAGTTCGACGGCATTGGGCAAGGTGAGCAACTGGGCGGTCTTGCGGGAGATGCCGTCGGCGGCCTTGAGCCGGGACTCCACGCGGTTCACATAGGCCAGCCATCGGGCGGGATTGCCGGACAACCATTCGTAGGGGGTGCGGTCGGCTTTGTCGTCGTTGGTTTGATTGAGCGTCAGGACATAGTTGAGGCGGGAATCGGGTCCGCCTTTCGCGCGGGGCACGATGTGGTCGACATGGTAGTTGTCCAGTTCGGTTGCGGCCAGAGGATCGTCCGTGTACAGGCACCGCCCGCCCTGGGCCTTCCACAACTCGTAGCGCAGGGAGTTCTTCTCGGAGATGCCCAGTTCGGCCACCCGCGCTCGCGCTTCGGCTCGGGCTTTGGCGCGGTCGTTCTGGAATTTCTTGAGTTCCATGCGGGCTTTGTCGCCCATGAAATCTTCGCGGACGAACTCCAGCACGACCTGGTCGGGCACGCCAAAACGCCGCTTCAACTCCCGCAGGCGCTGGGCGAAAACGCCCAGGCGGTGGCGCACGACGGGGTTGTTCTGGCTGCCGATCAGTTTGCGGATGGCTTCATCGGCGTCCGTGTACTGGTCGGCGATGGCGTCCAGTTTGCCGTCGGGTATGCGGATGGCATCCCAAGAGTCGCCCATGTGCAGCAAGAAATCCAGATCGGCCGCGACGAGACCCTTGCGGGGATCGGCGTTACCTCCGAGGTTGAGGATCTCGGCGGCGTGGAAGGCGGCGGGAGCCTGGCCGGAAAGAATCAGTCGTTTTAGGATCTGGGCGGCGGGTCGGCAGAAGCGAGCGCGGCCGGCGGCCTTGGGCGGCTTGACTTCTTCGTGGCCGGGCAAGGGGGAAACCCCAAGGTCCCCGCAAAAATCCGCCCACTTGGAGGCCGTAATAGAAAATGAGTCGCGAGGCTTTTGCATCAGGGCGAGCAAGGCGGCGCGTTCGTCGTCGGTCAAATTCCGCACGCGTTTTCCGGAATCCAGGACGCTGACGCTGGCCAGTTTCTCAAGTAAGGCGGAGCGGAAGACCTCGGGGGCAAGGACGGGGGAAATGTCTTTGAACACCAGCTTCTTGAAGGCGGGGACGGGGTGCAAACCGCATTCCTCACAAAAAGCAGCCCATGCCTTGGGCGGAAGGGAGTTTTTTTGCGAGAAGGCGGCCAAGGCGATTTCGGCGGGGGTGAGGCCCCGGATGCCTGCGGAACCCTGGACGCGCATGTTCTTGAGTTTCTGCAGGAAGGTGATTTCGAAAATGATTTGGGACGCCGGGTGGGGCTGCGTTCCTTCCATGCGGATTTTACACACATTCAGGCGCGGAATCAGAGCGCATTTGTCGATGATGCGGTTGTCGAATCGGGGCACTTTTTGGGCCAAGGCGCCTGCGCGCACCGAGGAGGAGGTATATTTGCCGTTGGGTCCATACAGGACGAATTCCTCTTTGCCGGCCAGCGCCGGGAGTTGCTGGGCCGCTTGATGCAGCAAATCGCGTAATTCCTTTTCCACCAGCGCGCGCAGCATAATTGTCTTGCGGGTGCTTTGGGCCTTGTGGTCGATACGCATTCCAAGTTGGGTGGGGTGGGCTGGGTTCCAAAGGCCCATTCGGAAAGCGTCGAGATAGCAGGGGTAGAGCCAATCCGGATTGTCGCCCACGGTCTTCCGGAGCAATTTCTCGTCGAACAGCACGGCCGCCGCTTCTTCTTCTTCTTCCTTCTTTTGTTGTTTTTCTTCGCGGTTTTTCCAGGGGATGTCGGGATCGTAGCCGCGTTTTTGGATTGCGGAGCGGATGGCCTTATAGATTTGCCAAGGTGCCAGTTTTTCACCGCGAAGGAGTTTGATCCGCAGGAGACAGGACGTGTAGCAAGTGTCGTCTCCGGGTTTGGGGAATTCCCGGGTCAAGCGGGGGTCTGCCTTTCTTGTCACGGTCCACCCGGCAGGCGTTTTGGAAACTTCCTTCCCGCGCAGAACTTCAATTCCCAAATCCTCGAAGGTTTTCAGGAGCCACAACTCCCGTTCTTTATGGGCGTCGCGGGTGGTCATCATGCGCCTGCGCATCGCTGCAGATTTGGTTTCCGCGAATTTATCAGGGATAAGCCACGATTCCACCAAAGGGAAACTCTGCCCCTGTCTTACCGCTTCCCCGAGAGAGGCCAGGCCGCAATCAAACGCAAAAACAGTTTCCGTTGAATTCATGTGTGTCCTTGCTGTGCAGGGCCAGATAAGGTACCTGTCATGGGTTTAATAGTATCGAAAATGGTGGCGTCGGCAATTGCCAATATTCGGTTGACCCGTGGCTTTGAAAAAGGGCCCTATGAGAATGAAAAGGGGCCAATCCCATGATTTAATGTCACTCGCATTGATGGGGTGTGCGTGCAGGCGGATTTTCCACGGCACGTAAAAACCGGCAGGCCGCAATTTGTGGCAGGGGGGGGCTGGATTCATTGGCTTTCCGGTCCGTTTTGGTTTTGGGGTTTTGCTGTAGGCCGGCGCGTTGAGCCGGCGGGTTTATGAGCCTCGATTTCCATCTGCCAGGTCGGCGCCCTGGCCTACAAAAGATCATGGGCGGGATGGAACCCGAGGTGGACATGGGTTTTCCGCAGAACGTCAAAAGTTTCGGGCGAAATTACGTAGAACGTAAAAACTTTGCCGGATTTTTACGTAGTACGTAAAAGTTGTTCGGCCCGGGTCTGGACGTGGGATCGGCGCCTGGGGTCTGGGATTCGGGCGATCATCGATTGCAGGCGTTTGGGGCTGAAGCCGGGTGGGAATTCCAGTTCTGGCAAGGCCGCAAACAGTCGGGATTTCGCGGAGCCCAGATAGAAAAAATCTACCAGGGCTTTTTCGGGCGTTGCCATGCCGAAGGCGCCGTTGCCGCACATTTCGTACCCGAAAAACAGGCGATCGGGGATGTGGTGCACGGAGACCGTGCCCAGGGGAGTCCGATAGCGCCGGGTGCGCGCCAAGGAGACGCCATACAGGACGTCCGGGATCTGGGAGATCATCCCGTGATGGTAAAGCGCGGACTGCAGCGAAACGTAGGCGGGAAACGGGGCCGTCAAGTAGGGGACGACGGCCGGCAATTCGGTGCCGGCCAAGGCCCAGAGTCCGCGCTTGATGCGCCGCACGTATCCGTGACGGGCCAAGCGCGCCATAATCTGGGAAGCGTTCGCCGGGCCGACGGCAAGATGCGCGGCGACGTCCGCCGTGCGCAGCACCGGCAGGCCGAACGCTTGCAGCTTTTCCAATGCCCCGGCCAGCGTCACGCCGGATTCTCCAGGGCCGCGACCACCCGCAGCACGAGTTCATCCCATAGGTCGGGCGAGTCGTATTGGTTCTGATGGTCGGGATCTAGGAACGACACGACCTGGGCCTTGAACGTGTCGAACCCGACCGAAAGGGCGTTGTCCCGGGCCTTGCGCCGCAATTCGGCGTCGGTCGATTTCGGCGCAATGCCGGAGTTCAGCAGGAGGTCCAGATCGAACACGTCCCGGGCTTGGACCTCGCGGCGCGTGGCCAGGGCGCGGATTTTCTGCTCCAGCGCGGCCTGGGGCGCGTAATGGTTCGCGAGGACCGGCGCGAGCTCGTAGGTGCGGACGAGCTGGGGATCGACGGGGCCGAAGGCGGTTTCCGCGTCCATGCCGCGGCGGGAGAATTCGATTTTCGTGCGCAGCAAGACGGAGGAACCTTCCCGTTCGAGCCCGAATTTCCAGCGCTGGGTGGTATCCGTCTGCTTGGGCGCCGAGCGTTCGACGATGCGGAGCCGGCGCACGGCGAGCAGATCCGCGAGCGTTTTCGAGGCGAGCATGCGCTCTACGAGGTCGGCCAGCTTGTCCTTGGGCAGGCCGGGACCGACGTCGATGTCCATATCTTCCGAATAGCGGATGCTTTTCAGGAAAAACCGCAGGTTGCAGCCGCCTTTGAGGGCGTAGAGCTTCCGGTCGGCTTTCCGGCCGAGCAGGTCGAGCAGCAGCAGATGGAACAGTTCCACCGTGGCCTTTGGAGAGTAGGAGTTCATGTAAATACAATACTCGTACTAAACATATGTGTCAATATATCGTATTGTCTAAATAGGCCGATCCGCGAGGCTTGGCACGACGAAAATCACGTTGGGCCACAATGAATTCATTTTCGAAGCGAAAGTCGTAACTTCATCCAATAACGTCGGCAATCCGCCGGCGGGATCCGGAAACATCGCGGAAGAAGGGGTAAATTTTTTCCATCCGGCGCAAAGAGATGCGCCGGAAACAGGCGGCTTGTCGGGGGTCTTGGCATGGGGCTTGCTACTTCATTCCCAAATCGAAAGATCGCCGCGCACTACTCGCGGGGCGGAAACGAAAAGGAGAGGAAGCGATGAAGAAGAGTCTGGGACTTGGATGGGTGGGAATGCTGGCCCTGGCCGCGGCGGCCGCGGCGGAAATCGAAACGGGCGTGGCGGTGGACGTGCCGGTGGTATCGGCCTACGTGTGGCGCGGGCAGGTGCTGAACGACGAGGCGGTGGCGCAGCCGGGGTTGACCGGCACCATCGGCGGATTCGCGGTGAACGCCTGGTCGAGCATGGACCTGACGGACAATCCGAACAGCTCCGGCGAGTTCGACGAAATGGACTGGACGGTTTCGTATTCGAAGACCGTGGGCAAGTTCGAGTTGGGCGTCGGCGTCGTGCAGTACACGTTCCCGAATTCGACGATCGAAACCGAGGCCGACGACGGAACGACGACCGTGGAAGATTATCCGGGCACGGTGGAAGTGTTTGCGTCCGTGGGCGTGGACGTGCTTTTGGCGCCGGCTTTGGCGGTGTACTACGACGTGGACGAGATCGAAGGCCTCTACGCGGTGGCGTCGGTCGGGCACTCCTTTGCGCTGATGGACAAGGTGGGGCTGGACCTGAAGGCTTCGCTGGGCTTCGGCGATGCGGACTACAACGCGGGCTATTTCGGGCTGGACGACGCGGCGCTGAACGATCTGGTGCTGAGCGCCGCGTTGCCGATCGCGGTGACGGAAAACCTGAGCCTGACGCCGTCGGTCAGCTACATGATGCTGCCGGATTCCGATCTGGAAGACGCGGCGGAAGCGGCGTACGGCGAGAAGGACAGCGTCTACGGCGGCGTGACCTTGAGCTTGGCGTTCTGATCCGCGCGGCATCGCGCGACGCACGCTCCGCGGCGCTTCGGCGCCGCAGAGCTTTGCGTTCGATTTGGGTTAAAAAACGGTGAATCGCCGCATCCGGGATTGCGCGAAATACGAAAGCGGGGCCATACTCGGGGTGAAGTCCGGGGCCACCTGGCTGAAGCGCAGCGGGAAAACCGGGCCGACAAGGAGGCGCGCGATGAAAAAGGCATCCGGGATCGTCGGCGGGTTGGCGTTGGTTGTTTGGGGCTGTGCGGCCTGCGCGGGAGAACCGGCCCGCTTGCCGCTGCTGTCCGAATGGGCGGGGGAACGGGAATTGCCGCTGCCGTTCGGCCTGACCGTCCTCTGTTACGGGCAGGACCACGGCTACGACATCAACCGGCTGTCCGCCTCCTCGGCGCTGGATCCGCGGATCGGTCCGATGGTGCAGCAGCTGGATCCCGCGACGATCGACGTGGACAACGAGGTGACGCAGATCGGCCTGAAGGCGGACGTCTGGCTGTTTCCGTTCCTGAACGTGTTCGCGCTGGCGGGGCGGATCGACGGCGAGACGGAGGTGAGCTTCGGGGCGCTGCCGCCGGAGGCGGCGCCGGTGCTGGGCGCGCTGGACCGCGGACTGGACGTGGAGTATTCCGGGTTCGTGTACGGGATCGGATGCACGCTCACGTGGGGGGCGGGGCCGGCGTTCGCGGCGGTGAACGGCGTGGCGACCTGGACCGATCTCGACGAAGAGACGTCGGTGGAAGCGTACGTCGTGCGGCCGCTGGTGGGCGTGCGCGTCGGCGCGCTGGCGCTGTGGGCGGGCGCGATGTACCAGCGGGCGCAGGAAGAGCACGAAGGCGCCATCGCGCTGCCGGGGCTGGGGAGCATCGCCTACGATCTCGAACTCGAGGAACAAGAACCGTGGAACGCGCTGGTCGGGGCCAGCTATGCGATCACGGCCAACTGGCAGATCGGCGCGGAGGCCGGGTTCGGCGAACGCACCCAGCTGGAAATGTCCGTGGCCTATCGGTTTTAGGCGGAGCGGGTTTTACGTGGAACGTAAAAAGTTCGGCGGACTTTTACGTAGAACGTAAAAACATTTCCGCGCTCATCCGGCTTGGCGTTTCAGGGCGGCGG
>DDWR01000030.1:21589-48178 GCA_002347655.1 Verrucomicrobia bacterium UBA2281
TCAATATCCAATCTTCAAGTGAAGATAAGCGGGGGAAATTTTCGTGTGATTCGCAAAATTCGTGTTTATCCGGCTTTGCGTTTCAGGGCGGCGGCGATGAAATCGCGGAAGAGGGGATGGGGCGCGAGGGGCTGGGATTTGAGTTCGGGATGGAACTGGACGGCGACGAACCAGGGGTGGGTGGGCACTTCGACCATTTCGACGAGGTGGCCGTCGGGGGAGAGGCCGGAAAGGACGAGGCCGGCGGCTTCGAGCTGCGCGCGGTAGCGGTTGTTGACTTCGTAGCGGTGGCGGTGGCGTTCGGAAATATTTTCCGCGCCGTAGATCCGGGCGGCGAGGCTGCCGGGTTTCAGCGCGCAGGGCCAGGCGCCGAGGCGCATGCTGCCGCCGAGATCGACGACTTTTTCCTGCTCTTCCATGAGGCAGACGACGGGGTGGGGCGTGGCGGGCTCGATCTCGGTGGAGTGGGCGCCGGCGAGGCCGCCGACGTGGCGGGCGTATTCGATGACGGCGCACTGGAGGCCAAGGCAGATGCCGAAAAACGGAATGCCGTTTTCGCGGGCGTAGCGGATCGCGGCGATCTTGCCTTCGGTGCCGCGCTGGCCGAAGCCGCCGGGCACGAGGATGCCGTCGACCTGCTTCAATTCGTCGGGGATTTTCCCGGCTTCGATGTCTTCGGCCGAGATCCGGACGATCTCGACGGCCTGGCGGTGGGCGGCGCCGCCGTGGCGGAGGGCTTCGTGCAGGGATTTATAGGCGTCCGGGAGTTCGGAATACTTGCCGACGACGCCGATCTTGACGGTGCCTGCGGGCCGGACGAGGGCTTCGACCATGGCTTTCCACGGCGCGAGCTTGGTGCCGGGGCGGGCGAGGCGGAAGTGGACGAGGATGATTTCGTCGAGGCCCTGTTCGGCGAGGACGAGGGGCACTTCGTAGATGGTGTGGCGGACGTCGAGCTCCTCGATGACGGCGTGGACGGGCACGTTGCAGAAGAGCGAGAGCTTGCGGCGGAGCTCCTCGCCGATGGGCGTTTCGGAGCGGCAGACGAGGGCGTCGGGGATGATGCCGATTTCGCGCAGCTTGGCGACGGACTGCTGGCTGGGCTTGGTCTTGAGTTCGCCGGCGGCGCGGATGAAGGGCAGGTAGGTCATGTGGACGTACATGACGTTGTCGCGGCCTTCCTCGAGCCCGATCTGGCGGATGGCTTCGAGGAACGTCAGGCCTTCGATGTCGCCGACGGTGCCGCCGATCTCGACCACGACGACGTCGACGTCGGGCGCGGCGAGGGCGCGGACGCGGCTTTTGATTTCGTCGGTGATGTGGGGGATCATCTGGATGGTGTGGCCGAGGTAGTCGCCGCGGCGTTCCTTCTGGAGGACGTCCCAATAGATGCGGCCGGAGGAGACGGAGGAGGCGCGGGAGGTGGGCTGGCCGGTGAAGCGCTCGTAGTGGCCGAGGTCGAGATCGGTTTCGGCGCCGTCGTCGGTGACGTAGACCTCGCCGTGCTGGTAGGGGCTCATGGTGCCGGGATCGACGTTGAGGTAGGGATCCATCTTGAGCATGCGGAGGCGCAGGCCGCGGGCGATGAGCAGGCGCCCGATGGAGGCGGCGGTGATGCCCTTGCCGAGCGAGGAAACCACGCCGCCGGTCACGAAAATGTATTTGGCCATGTGAAAAACCTCGGGGTGGGGACGTCGGGCGGCTAATCCGCCTTCATGGCCGGCGAGACTAGCGGGGGCGGCGGCGCGGGGCAAGCCGATTCGCGGGGGAAAACGGGGAACTCAATATCCAATATTCAACGTTCAATCATCAATGTTCAAGTGAAGACTGGGTTTGCAGGGGGTGAATCCACGTTTCATTGACCGCCCGGAAATGAAACGCCGTTGGTTCCGTTGGCCGGCCCTTTTGGAGTGCGCGGGCATGACCGCGCTTTCTCGGGCCGCGACATGTCGCGGCCCCAAAGCGGCGTCATGCCGCCGCACTCCAAATCAAGTCAGTGAAACGGGGATGCGCCCGTTTGCGAGGGGGGGCTGTTCATTTGATGATTGGAGATTGGACATTGAATATTGAAGATTGAGATCTGAAGAAAAGCTGGCCGCCCGAACGGGCGGCCGGAGGGCCTGATTCACCCACGGGACAAGCCCGCAGGGGTCTAAAACCGAAACCGGGGCAAGTCCGAGGGGGGGCTGAAGCCGAAAGCAGGCTGGCGCTATTTGCGCTGGGAGGGATACTGGCCCTTGATTTTCTTCACGTAGAAGGAGCCCTTGGAGGAGGCGTCCATCAGGCCGTCGTAAACGGACTGGGGCACGTCCGAGTAGACGTAGCGGTCGGAGCTGTTGTTCATCTGGACGACGAGGGTCTGGGTTTCCGGGTCGTAGCCGACTTTGTTGAGGAGGGAGGATTCGACGGGCGTCATTTCGACGTCGGCGGCGAAAGCCGCGACGGAGAGAAGCAGCAGGGAAGCGAGCGCCGACGCGATGGTTTTCATGGGCAATCTCCTGACCTTTGGCGGCAATTTAACGCCGAGGGACGGGGAAAGCAAGCTTGGCGACGGTGAGCGGGAATCGGGGAACGGAATATCCAATAATCAATATCCAATCTTCAATTTCCAAGTGAAGGCAGGGGGGCACTTCATGATTGGACATTGGATGGCGAGGTCGGGAACGAAAACAGCCGACCGTTCGGGGCGGCCGCGCGGGGGCCGCCCGAACGGATTCACCCGCGGGGCAAGCCCGCGGGGGGCTGGAGCGGAAGGCCTTACCAGCCGATTTCGAGGAGGGAGGGCTCGTCGACGTTGGTGCCGGTGGCGCCGAGCTGGGTATAGACGTGGTGGTCGGTGCCGTCGGAGGTGACCACGACGGCGCCATCGACGTCGGTGGCGGCGACGAGGGCGCCGGGCAGGGCGTCTTCGGCGGCGCGCTTGGCGGCGCCGTGGATCTTGACGGCTTCCTTGTACTTCAGTTCGACGACGGGGCGGGGGTTGCCGAACTCGAAGACGACGGCGTCGGCGCCGGCGGCCTTCAGGATGGCGCCGGTGGTTTCGGCGAGCTTGCGGTCGAGGTCGTCGGGGATGCCGACGGCGATGCCTTCGAGGCCGGCGGTGCCGTGGTGGGGCGCGACGACGACCTGGGCCTTGAGTTTTTCGGGCGGAACGGCGGCGAGGAAATCCTTTTGCTGCGCGAGCGTGAGGTCGGAAGGCACGAGCATGGCGAAATCTCCGTAGGAAATCCGGAGGGACAGGGGCGCCTGGTCGTCGCCGGCGGCGGGGCCGAGGGCTTCGACGACGAAGGGCTGGCCGTTGCATTCGGCGCGGTAGAGGACGTCGCCGGCGGCGACGAATTCGGGGGCGACGGCGGTGCCGCCGGCGATCTGCGCCAGGCGCTTGGGCGAGCGCTTGGCCAGCAAGGACGCAAGCGGTTCTTGCGCGAGGACGCCGGCGGCGGACTTCGGCAGGTAGAAGCGGTCGACGTCGACGTGCTGGAGCACGGTGAAGAGGCCGTCGCTGCGCTGGCGGGCGGGCGAGGTGAGGACGAGGGCGTCGAGCCGCTTGATCTTCTTGGCGAAGATCTGGGGCAGGACGGTGCGTTCGGCGTCGTTGCGGCGGCCGCGGTCGGTCTGGATGAAAGCGGTGTCGATCAGGATGGCCTGGTTGTCGGGG
Source organism: Verrucomicrobia bacterium UBA2281 (assembly GCA_002347655.1). Taxonomy (GTDB): domain Bacteria; phylum Verrucomicrobiota; class Kiritimatiellia; order CAIQIC01; family Lenti-01; genus Lenti-01. The sequence goes on from DDWR01000030.1 coordinate 25,248, forward strand.
GTGTCGACGAGGATGGCGGAGCCGTAGCCGACGGCGATGACGGAGACGTGGAGTTTGCCGGCGGTGCGGATGGCGTTCCGCTCCTGGACGCCGGAGACGGCGACGCCGGCGAGGACGAGGGCGACGGCGGCGCAGCCGACGATGCGCAGGGAAACGGAGGCGCGCCGCCAGGCGGGCCGGACCACGCGGTACCAGAGGGGCCGCCACCAGGCGAAGGCGCACACGGCGGCGTAGTAGACGAACAGGTCGCGGACGGTGGGTCGGGGGACGAAGGGATAGAGGAACCACTGGGAGAAGTAGTGGCCGATGAGGAGGAACAGCGTCGAGAAGACCCAGTTGGCGGCGCTGAGCAGCAGGGCGAGATAGATGCCGATGCCGGGGATGAGGCCGAGCAGGCCGGCGAGCATGGAGAGCTGCAGGACGACGCCGACGAGCGGGATGGCGATCAGGTTGGCGTAGGCGCCGGCGACGGGCCAGCGGAAGAAGTAGTAGGCGCTGAGGGGGATCATCATGCCGATCTGCATGCCGAACTGCGCGGCGATGAAGCCGGCGACGCCGGGGTTGAGGTTGGCGAAGCCGTAGTCGCGGATGGGCGTGAAGCCGCGGCGGGTCAGGAGGCGCGCCAGGCCGAAGACGACCGCGGCCAGCAGGAAATAGCCCAGCCAGAAGCGGAGGGTGACGGTCAGGAGCCAATGCGCGGCGTAGGCGTAGGTCAGCACCGCGATCATGACGATCAGGGCGATGAAATCGTTGCCCTTGAATTTCTTGAAGATGTCGAAGAAGGGCTGGGTCAGGATGGCCAGCGACAGGATCGCGCCGAAGGACAGCGTGAAGGACGGATCCACCGCCATGGCGGGGTTCTGCAGCAGGATCATGAAGGCGGCGATGGGCACGCCGAGCAGCGCGGAGGCCCGCACGCCTTCGCCCATGTAGCCCCAGGTGAGCAGGAACAGCGAGTTCATGATCACCGCGCGCAGGGTCGAGGGCCGCGCGCCCGTGATGATGGCGAACACGACCAGCGCGAAGATGATGAACGGGACGTAGACCTTCTTGGAGACTTTCAGCATGACGAAGATGCCGATGAACATGATGGTGATGATCGTGACGTGCAGGCCGGACACGGCCAGCACGTGGTTGATGCCCGAGGCGCGGAATTCCTCGGCGATCAGGACGTCGGTGTCCTTGCCGAGGGCCACCAGCGGCGGCACGACGGTGCCGTCGTGGCTGCCGGACGCGACGGACACGGTGTTCTGCATGCCGTAGCGGAGGCCGAGGGTGAGCGCGCCGTGGAAGGCGGCGTTGGGCTGGGGCGTGGTCTGCTTGATCACGCGCACCATTTCGTCGCGCAGATAGAGGGAAAACTCGACGAGGGCGTTGCCTTGGCGCGGTTCGTCCGCGCCCTGCGGGCGAACGACGTGGATGGGGGCGGGGCCGTTCAGGGGCACGCGCAGGCGCATTTGGCCGCCGATGTTGTAGTTCCGCAGGTAGTTGGCCTGGTCGAACGCGCCTTGGTTGGCGGCGTGGGCGGCGGCCAGCAGTTCGCCGGTCAGGGCGACGTCGTAGCCGTAGGCGTCCGACCGCGCGAAATCGGCGTAGCCGGGCGTGGCCGGATCGAGCGTGAGGCGGATGTTCTGCCGGTCGACGGGCAGGTACGGGCCGTTGGGCTGGTACTGGATGTAGTCGGGCGTGACGGACAGGACGGTCTTGAACGAATAGACCCACGGGTCGCTGGTGATGCGGCCGAGCACGCCGACGGGCACGACGTTGCGGCCGTAGCGGGCGAACAGGCTGACGACGTTCTCCGGCTGATAGACGCCGATCTTGGCGGTCCCGGCGGGTTGGCCGATCACGTCGACCCGGTCGAGATGGGTGAACGGCTGCTCGATCAAGGTCTCCCAGCGGGCCGGGGTGCCGGCGGGGATGACGATTTCCTGGCTTTCCTGCTCCAGGTTGTACTGGGTGAACCGCCAGCGGCCGTCGGCATCCAGCGTGGGGACGCCGTTTTCGTCGGGCACGGGCTGCAGGGCTTCGAGGCGGCCCACGAGCCGCAGGCGGATTTCCCGGTCGACCGGCGCGAGGGTCTTGACCTTGAGGAAGGACGTCTGGTGGATGGCCCGGCCGGCGGAGAATCGGGCGGCGCCGTCCGCGACGGTCAGCGTGCCGACGAGTTGGTCGGGCGACTGGATCATGGCGACGTAGCGCACGTAGCCGAACGACAGGGCGGTCAGGATCAGCAGGGCCCAGAGGCCGGCTTGCCACCGGTCGAGCGGAACGGGCACGCCATAGGCGGCGAGTTCGTCGGCGACGGGCTGGCGGCGGCGGTGGACGACCACGAGGCCGGCGATGGTCAGCAAGCCGAGCGCGGCGGTGGCGGTCCAGAGGGGCCCGAGCGCTTCGGGGCCGACGGGAAAGGCCATGGCCAGGGCGATGCCGACGATGAACAGGTAGCAGAAACCGATGAGTTTATTGCGGGTCATGGCAGGCGCCCGGGGTTAGGGGGTGGTGGAATCTTCGGTCGCGACGCGAGCGGGGGCCGGCGCCGCTTGGCCGTGCAGGGCGATGTCGGGATAGTATTCGGCATTGGATTTCCAGATCGGCGATTCCGCCGGTAGGCCCCGGGCAATGGCCAGGAACGCTTGGCGGTAGGCGGGATTGAAGGCCGTGACGGCGATGCCCAGCAGGAGCGCGAAGGCGAGGATCTTGGCGAGTTTGGCGGCACCTTGTTCCATGGAAAACCTCTTTAGGTAAATTGGCCAGAGTACGGTTCCAGGTGGAGATTGGCAATGGTTTCTTTTCCGAAACGTTCCCGCAACGCGTGCTCGAGGGTCGTGGCGATCTCATGGGCCTCGCGCAGAGGCAGATCGGCGCGCAAGCGGACGTGCAGATCGATCACGGGATGGCGGCCGACCATCCGGGTGCGCAGGTTGTGGGGCTGTTCGATGCCCGGCGTGCCGCGGGCCAGGGCGAGAATCTCCTCGCAGACCGCGGGGGCCAGGCTCTGGTCGGTCAGGTCGCCGATTTGTTCCCGGATGATCCGCCAGGCCACTTTGATCAGGAAGACGCTCACGAACAGCGCCGCGATGGGGTCGAGAATGAGCCAATCGTTGCCGAGAAACGCGGCGGCGCCGATGCCGGCGGCCGTGGCGACGGAGGAATAGGCGTCGGAGCGGTGGTGCCAGGCGTTCGCGACCAGCGCCGAACTGCCCGTGGCGCGGGCCACCTTCATCGTGGCGCGAAACAGCCATTCCTTGACGGCGATGGAAAAGACGGCGGCCCAGAAGGCCAAGGCGGCCGGCTCGGGCAGGGGATCGCCGTGCATGGCGTGGAAGATGCGCTGGATGGCCGATCCGGCGATCCGGAGGCCCACGTAGGCCAAGGCCAGGCCGATGATGGCGGCGACGATGGTTTCGTATTTGCCGTGGCCGTAGGCGTGGTCCTTGTCCACCGGCTTGGCCGTGAACCGCAGGCCGACGAGCACGGCGACGTCGGTGGCGAAATCGGACAGCGAATGCACGGCGTCGGCGATCAGCGCCTGGGAACGGCCAAAGATGCCGGCGGCCAGTTTCAAGGCGGTCAGGACGACGTTGGTCCAGATGGACAGATGGGTGACTTTGCGTTCGGGGATCATCCGGGGCCCCCTTTTACGGGTTGGGCGCGGGCCCGGCAGGCGCGTCGGCGTCCTTCCGCTTCGCGAGCTGCTCGCGTTCGAAATCCGCGTCGCTTTGCCACCACGGCTTGCCTTTCGGGGCCGGCTTGGGGCCGATCAGCATCATGAAAACGAACAGAAAGGGCACGCACGGCAGATAGAACAGGATGCCGTCCTGCGAGCGCAGGGTCTGCCGGGCGTCGAGTTGGGACAGCCAGACCAGATAGAAAAGGAATCCGAGGACGTTGAGGATCCACACGGCGCGCTTGATTCCCGGATTCATGACGGGAACTCTACCCCGCGCGCGCGCCCGTTGGCAACTGGCAACTGGCGGTTCAGCCGGGGTCGATCCGCCGCCCGTCGCGGAGGGTTGTCGGCGGGCTGTCGGCGGGCTTGGACAACGGTGCGCCTTTTGATAGGAAAGCGGGCATGAAACCGGCCGGACGCATCGCAACGTGGATCGGGCCGCATGCCGTGTCGGCGGCGTTCTATCTCTACGTGCTGGCGGCGGCCCCGCCGCTGGCGCGGGCGCTGAAGGCGGGGTTGGCGGGCAGCGAACCGCTGTGGGGGCCGGGGGGCCTGCTGCTGGCGGTGCTGTTTCTCGAACCGCTGGGCTTGCGCTGGAAACTGCGCTTCCTGCGGCGGCGCAACGTCGACGACGGATTCGTCCCGCAGGGTTCGATGCTCGGGCTGTTTTCGGCGGCGGGCATCGGCCACGCGATCGTGACGGTTTTCCTGGGCATGCTGGCGCTGGATTGCTGGGGCGCGGTCGGCGGCGGCGCGGACGAAGCGTCGGGCTGGTGGGGCGCGATGATCGTGGCGCTGGTCCTGAAGGAATTCGTCGGGCTCATCGCGGCGGGCGGGACCGAAGCGGCGCGGGAAGCGCCCGGCCATTGGAAGGAATGGGCGGCGGACGTCCTGCTGTTGGCGTACGGCGCCGTGGCCTATACGGCTTGGTGGGGGGCGATCCTCGATCTGGACGCGCTGGAATGGAATTCGCTGCTGGAACGCCTCGTCCTGATGCCGATCTTCGCCGCCGTGTTCCTGTTCTTTTATCTGCCGATGCGGTTGCCGTTCTTGCTGGAAGAGTACCACCTGCATCCGGCGCAGGGCCGGCGCGGCCGCCTGCTGGCCGAAGGAGCGCTCGGTGCGTTCGTGGGCTTGTATCCGTTCTTCCGCTGAGCGCGCGCAAGTAGAACGGTCCATTTCTCCGGTTTCTTTTCGTTTGGTCTCCCCCGGGGCGCCCCGGCTATATTCATTCAAATGGCTTTAATCCATAAAACGGCGGGAGCGGTCATGAAAAAAATCGGGTTGTGGTGCCTGGGCATGGGCTTGGCGGGGCTGGTCGGGGCGGCGGAATTGAGCGTGGACTTCGCGTTTTCCGCGGCCGACGTGGAACTGACGGCGGTGGGCGAATACACGGCGATCGGCCTGGCGGACGGCTCGCGCGTCGTGGACGAGGTCGGCGCGCCGTCGATTCCGGCGAAATTCGCGAACGTCCTGATCCCGTCGGGCGCGCGCAACGTCCGGATTTCGGCGAGCGGCGATTGGACGCTGCTGGCCGAAGGAATCACGCCCTATCCGGCCCAGCCGCGCAGCCCGAAGAGCTTCGCGAAGCCGGCGTTCGTGCCCGCCAACGACCGCTACGCGAGCGCGGAGGCCTGGCCGGCGGAGATCGCCACGGCCACGGGCGACCACGACATGCAGGGCTACCAGTTCGTCTCCGTGCGCGTGAATCCGCTGGCCTACGTGGGCGCGGAAAAGAAGCTGTATCTGCGCGAAACCGTGACCGTGGCCGTGACCTACGACGCGCCCCGGACGACGAAATCGATTTTGCCGAAACAGAAAAGCGCCTTTGAACCGCTGGTGAACAGCCTGGTCGTGAACCCGGAAGCGACGGCGGACTACGCGCCGGCGGTGAAGACGCTGGTCCCCAAAGCGGCGCTGGACTACCTGATCATCACCTCCGCCGGCCTGAGCAACGCCTTCCAGCAGGTGGCGGACTACCGGGCATCGAGCACCGGCGGCGGCTACACGGCGCGCGTGCTGACCACCAACACCATCGCGGCGGACTTTTCGGGGGCAGACCTGCAGGCGAAGATCCGCGCGTGCATCAGCAACTCGGTGGCGACGCTGGGCACCACGATGGTCCTGCTGGGCGGCGACGACACGATCGTGCCGGCGCGGGGCTGCTACGTGTCGGCGGCGGGCAGCACGGAAACCAACATGCCCACGGACCTGTACTATTCCGGGCTGGGCGGCAGCTGGAACAGCGACGGCGACGGCCGCTACGGCGAAACGGCCGACGGCGTGGATCTGGCGTGGGACGTGATCGTGGCGCGTCTGCCGGTGCGGACGACCGCCAACGTCACGAGCTATCTGGGCCGGGTGCAGACCTACGAGGCCGGCTGGAGCGTGACGAACAAGATCATGCTGGGCGGGCCCTACGCCTGGGACACCTATACCGGCACCAGCCGGCCGAGCGACGACGTGACGATCGACGGGCACGCGGGCTTCCGCTCGACCAGCCCGGCGCACGATTCCGTCAGCGATTCGGAAGCATGGCTGCGGCGCTTGTACCGCGACGGCATCCGGTCCTATTGGCCGGCCCAGGTCAGCATCATGTGCGACACGATCACGTCGTGGGACGGCTCTTCCTGCGGCGACCACCTGCAAAGCGCCGCGAACACCCTGTCCGCCTTCAACAAGAACTACACGCACCTGATGTTCTCCGGCCATGGTGCGCCGCGGGAATGGGGGCTCGAATCCGGCAGCTTCTCGTATTCGAACGCCGACTCCATGACGGGCATGGCCGCCTTCGTCTATACGGATGCGTGCCTGACGGGCCATTTCGACAAGAACAGCAACAACATCGACGGCTACAACTACACGACCGAACCGTGCCTGGCCGAGGCTTTCCTGCGCAACGGGCGGCCGCGCGGCGGCGCGCTGGCCTACATGGGCTGCGCGCGCTACGGCTGGGGCGAGCCGGATGCGGCGCCGGCCAGCAACACCTCCGACGGCGGCCCCTCCACCGTCTACGCCTACAAGTTCTACAAGCGGATGTACGAGACGACCAATCGCACGCTGGGCACCGCGTTCGCGATGCACAAGGCCGACATGGCCAGCCAATCCACCACCGACGACTGCGAACGCTGGATCCAGTTCGGCATGAACCTGCTGGGCGACCCCGCCCTCAAGATGCCCCGCGACGTGCCCGTGCTGTCGGCCCCCTCGTTCACCAGCGCGGCGTCGTTCGGCGCGACGACCGGCGTGGCGCGGACCCACGCCGTTGTCGCCAGCGGCTATCCGGCCCCCGTGCTTTCGCTGCAAAGCTCCACCGCCTCGGGCGGCAGCTACAGTTTCGTCGCCGCTTCAGGCGTGCTGACCTACACGCCGCCGACGGACGACGTCGGCACGAAGACCTTCACCTTCGTCGCCACCAACACGCAGGGATCCGCGACCCAGACCGTCAGCGCGACCGTGGCCCTCGCGCCGCCGCAAGCGCCGGCCTCGGTCTGGGCGAGCGCGACGAACACGATGTCCTTCACGGCCGCCTGGAGCGCCTCGGCCGCCGCCACGGGCTACCAGCTCGACGTTGCCACGAACAGCAGCTTCGGCGGCAGCGGCGGGAGCGGATCGGGAACCAATTGCTACCACAACGGCACCTTGGGCGCCGGCACGGGCGGCACCTGGACGGAAACCGGTCTGACGCAGGGCTCCGGCTACCTGATCAGCCTCTCCGGAGACGTTCTGATCACCCCGGCGATGGATTTCACCGCCAGTTCGTCGGAAACGCTGACGTTCAATGCGCGGACCTATGGCGGCGCCGGTGCGCCGACCAATACCATCACGGTGTCGATCTCGACCGACAACGGCGGCAACTGGACGAGCTTGGGCACACGGACGCCGACCACGACGACCCTGACGGCGATGTCACCATTCGATCTGAGCGGCTACGATGGGAGCCAGGTGAAGGTGAAGTTGGAAACACTCAGCGCTTCGGCATCGATCGGCGCCGGTCTCGACGAGATCCTGATCACCAACACGGCCGGGCCGTCCGTTTCTTCCTACGTGCCCGGTTATTCGAACCTCACGGTTTCCGGCACGAGCCAGAGCGTGGCGGGCCTGACGGCGGGCGCGACCTACTATTTCCGCGTGCGCGCCACCAATTCCGGCGGCACCAGCGCCAATTCCTCCGTCGCCAACGTGACGACGTTGACGGCGCTGATTGCGCCGACTTTCAACGCGAACCCCGGTCCCGTGGCGACCACGGCGGGCGTGGACGTCGCGTTTACCGTTGGCGCCTCGGGCAGCCCGTCGCCGGCGCTGAAGCTCCAAAGCACCACGGCCGCGGTGGACAGCTATCTCTTCGAGGAATCCACGGGCGACTGCGTCTATCAGCCGCCGCAAGCGGACCAGGGCAGCCGCACCTTCACCTTCTCGGCCAGCAACGGTTCGGGCGTGGCCTACCAGACCGTGACCGTGGCCGTGACGGCGGCGACCGCGCCGGCGTTCACCAGCGCGTCCTCGTTCGGCGCGACGACGACCGTGGAACGGACCTTCACGGTGGCGGTTTCCGGCACCCCGGCGCCGGTATTGGCGCTCATCGGCGAGACGGTCTCCGGCGAATACGGCTTCGTGCCCGCGACGGGCGTGTTGACCTACACCCCCGTCAACGACGACATCGGATCGCAAACGTTCACCTTCACGGCCGCCAACGCGGCCGGCACGACGACCCAGACCGTCAACGCGACCGTCAGCGACCTGCCGGCGACGCTGCCGGTCTTCGGCGCGAACCCGGGGCCCCTGGGCGCGACGACGGGCGTGGCGCGGGCGTTCACGGTGACGGTGGCCAGCGGCTATCCGGCGCCGGCGCTGGCCCTGCAAAGTTCGACCGCGACTGCGGACAGCTATCTCTTCGACGCCGAAACCGGCGATTGCGTCTATGAGCCCGCCGAGGGCGACGTGGGCGCGCGGACGTTCAGCTTCACGGCCGCCAATGCGGCCGGCACGTCCACGCAGATCGTCAGCGTCGTGGTCGCGGCGGGCATTCCCGGCGCGCCGGCCGCCATCTGGGCCAGCGCGACGAACGCGACGGGCTTCACCGCGGCGTGGAGCGCGGTGCCGAACGCGACCGGCTACCGGCTCGACGTCGGCACCAACGCCACCTTCTCCGGCGGCGGCGCCAGCGCCCAGTCGGTGCTGGCCACCAACGCGGCGACCAGCACGACCCCGCCGACGGACTGGACCTACGCGGTTTCCGCTTCGAGCAGCAGCTACCTGATTCTCGGCTACTCCAGCAACTACGTCGTGTCGGAGGCCTTCTCCACCGAAGGATTCACGAACCTGACGGTGGATGGCCTGGCGCGTTCCTACGGGACGGTGGCCGGCACGACGCGGACCAACCTCACGGTGTCGATTTCGAGCGACAATGGCGCCAACTGGACCGCGATCGGCGTGGTCGCGCCGGCGAACAACGTGATGAACGCGATGCCCACGTTGACCACCTCGGCCAATCTCGGCAACGCCCAGACGCGGATCCGCTGGCAGGCGCCGAACGCCGCCGCCAACTGCGGCGTGGGCATCCAATCGCTGGTGGTCAAGGGCTGGAGCGCGGGCGGCGGGCCGGCCTACGTCGCGGGTTATTCAAACTTGACGGTGTCCGGCGCCAGCCAGGCCGTGACGGGTTTGGATACGGGCGCGACCTATTACTTCCGCGCGCGCGCAGTGAACGCCGCCGGCGTCGGGGCGAACTCTTCCGTGGCCAGCGTAACGACCGCGTCCGGCGGCGGGTCCGTGCCCTACGAGGAATGGGTGGCCGGCCAAGGCGAGGATCCGGACGCGCCCGAATTCGCTCCGGAGGAAGATGCGGACGGCGATGGCCGGACCAACTACGAGGAATACATGGCCGACACCGATCCGGGCAATTCCAACGTGGTCTTCGAGGTCACGGGTGCCTATACGAACGCGACGGGCACCCTGACCATGTCCTATCCCGCCAGCGCGAACCGCTACTACCAGTTGGAATACAAGACCAACCTGATGAGCGGCGAAAACATCGTGTTGAACCTGGGTTGGGGCGGCACCGGCACCCTCGCCACCAACATTCCGCCCGAATGGTACGGCACCATCCGCGTCCGGCTGACCGAGCCGTAAGCGACTCCCATCTGATCCTCAACCGATTGCGCGGCAGTAAAATGCCGCGCAATCTGTTTCCGGCGTTCGGGCGCTTGCGGGAGCCTGTGCCAAGCGGCGCTTACCCTCCATATCCAATGAATGGCGCGGGGGCGGGGGGACTGAAATTTAGGTTTTATGTCGAAAAATGCCGATGTAGCCCATCGCGGGCCGCATCGGCAGATTTTTGGGCTCAAAACAGGCCAAAATCGCCAAAAACAGGCCAAAAATCTGAAATTTGTGCCCAAAAATCCCCAAAATAGCCCTCCAAAAGTCCCAATGGCCGAAAAATCTCAAGAAATAGCCCGATCGGGGCACGACCCGTCCGAACTGGGGCCGGGATGTCTTCGTCCCGAGGTCAACGGATCGGTGAATTCACCGGAAACGCCCTGGAAGAAGCTAAACGACAAATCAAGGACAAAAAAGTGCCCAACAACCCTATAATCAACTTGCTAAGGCGAAAATTGCGCGTAATATCATCTTAATATTCAATTATCGGCAATGGCGCGGATGGCAACGAAACAAGGCATGGGTTGGCGGGTGGCTTTCGGCGCCGCGATCGCTTCGGCGGCGCTGGCGGACCAACCGCTATTTTTGGAACGGGGGACGATCGAAACGTCGGGCGCGGCGCAGCAAGACATGTTCCGGCTGATGATCTCTTCGCCGCGCGCACCTGTCGTGCAACGGTTGAGCGCACGGGGAACCGCGCCGTGGCTCGTTCAATTCGCTGGCTCGATCCGCGCAAGCTGGAAAACGGATGTGGAAAACGCCGGCGGCTCGCTCCATGGCTACGTGCCGGAGAACGCGCTGCTGATGGAAGCGTCGCCCGAGGCCGCGGCGAAAATCGCGGCGCTGGAACACGTCGTCTGGGCCGGGGAATATCTGCCGGCCTACAAGAAAGCCGCGGGCGTGCCGGATCCGACGGCGGAGTCCGGGGAATACGTCGTGGCGCTGTTCGCTCCCGGGGACAAGCGGCGCGTGGCGCGCGCGCTCGGCGAGATGAACGTCTTCGTGCCCCGCGCCCAACTCGAAGCGGATGGCGCGGAACTGCGCGTGCGGCTGACCTCCGCCCAGACCGCCGAGGTCGCGAACTGGGCCGAGGTCGAGTGGATCGAGCCGGATCGTAAACCGCGCGCGTGGGGCGCTTCGGGGCCGGGGACGGCCGGGACGCTCCTCGAGGCGTTCGCCCAGGGCAGGCGGATTCATCTGGAACGCCAAGGCATCGCCGATTCCGGAGCCTATGGCGCGGAGGCGCGGACCATCGATCGATTCGTCTGGGCGCATCCCGAAATGCTGGTGGTGGCGGCGGCGGGCAACGCGGCGGTGGATCTGCAGCCGGCCGACGGCGTCGCGGATGCCGGCACGGTGGGGTCGCCCGCGACGGCGAAGAACGTCCTCGCCGTCGGCGCGGCGGAAGGCCGACGCGACGTCGCGCGCACTTGGGCCGAGTCCTGGCCGGAGGATTTCGCCGTGCAGCCGATCGCGCTGGACCGGATGGCGCAGGCGGACGGCCCGCAGGGCCTCGCGGCGTTTTCAGGGCGCGGGCCCTGCGCCGACGGCCGCATCAAGCCGGATCTCGTCGCGCCGGGAACCTTCGTCGTCGTCCCGCGCCCGGCGGATTCGGATTTCACGGGCTGGGGCGTGGCGGCGGACACGAACCAAATCCACGTGGGCGGCACGGGCGTGGCGGCGGAACAGGCGGCGGAGGCCGCCCGGCAGGCGCGGCAGTGGCTGGCGGAAGCGCGCGGCCTTTCGAGCCCGAGCGCGGCGCTGGTCAAGGCGCTGCTGCTGGCCGGTGCGCGCGATCTGGCGCCGGGGCAGTATGGCACCGGGCCCAAACAGGAAATTCCGGACGTCCGGCCAAACAACGCGCAGGGCTTTGGACTGTTGGATCTGGACAATGCGCTCGCGGGCGAAGGCAAAGAAATCGATCTGTACGACGCCTCCGGTCTCGCCGGCGGCGCGGCCGATGGGTACGAATTGCGCGCGCCAGCCGCCGGCGACCGCTTCGCGCTGGTGCTCGCCTATTCGGACCATCCGGCGGCTCCCGCCGCCGGCAAAAAATTGGTCAACGACCTGGACCTGACGGTGCAGACGCCCTCCGGAGCGATTCTCCACCCCGGCAGGCGCGACGAGCCGGACGATTTGAACAACGTGGAAATGATCGAATTCGAAGCGGACGAAGCGGGCGTTTATCTCGCGCGGGTGGCTGCCCGCGCGGTGCCCATGGGCGGTTCCCAGCCCTATGCCCTCGTCGTCCGCGGACCCCGGACGAAAGCCGCCGCGGCGGCAGCATCGGAGCAACCATGAACCGGCATACAAACATCATCGCCCCCCTGGCCATTTGCGCCGTCGCCGCCGCTTTGTGGGGCGCCCCGCCGGCGGTCTGGGCCGATTTGTCCGAAGGGTTCGAGACCGGCATGCCCACGGCCTACTCCACGGGCGATTTCGCGCTCGGGTCGGGCACGTGGTCCTTCGTCAACGTCATCCGGGGCACCACGAGATACGCCGGATCGTATGCGTGCCAGATCCGCAGCTCGACCGGGGCGGAAGCCCGTACCCCCGCGCTGGCCGATGGCGTGGGAACCATTTCGTTCTGGGTGTATTCGAGCATCGTGGGCGGCGGGCTGCAGGTCAATCTCTCCAGCGACGGCGGTTCCACGTGGACCCCGGCTTCCGGATCGCCCTTCACGGGGCTGACCAGCGCCTGGGTCCAGAAACAGATCGTCGTGGACGATCCGAGCGTGGACAAAGTGCAGTTTTACCGCACGGCGGGCACGATCTACCTCGACGAGGTGTCGATCACGGCCAGCGCCGCCGCCACGCCGCCCGCGTTCGGCGCCAATCCGGGGCCGCTCGGCGCGACGGTGGGGGTGGCGCGGGCATTCGCGGTGACGGCCACGGGCAGCCCGGAACCGACCTTGGCGCTGCAGTCGCAGACCGCGTCGGCGGGATTCAGTTTCACGCCGGCGACGGGCACGCTGGACTACGTGCCGCCGCTGGCCGACGTCGGCTCCCAAACGTTCACCTTCACCGCCAGCAACAGCGCGGGCGTGGCGACGCAGACCGTCGGCGTGACGGTCGTGGATGCGGACGTGGCGCCTGCTTTCACCAGCGGCAATTCGTTTGGCGCGACGGTGGGGGTGGCGCGGGCGTTCGCGGTGGCGGCCAGCGGCAACCCGGCGCCGACCCTGGCGCTGCAGAGCGAAGACGCCGCGGGCAGCGTCGCCTTCACGCCGGCGACCGGGGTGCTGGACTATACGCCCGCCACGAACGACGTCGGCAGCCGCAGCTTCGTTATCACGGCCAGCAACGTGGCCGGCGTGGCCACCCAGACCCTCACCGCCGTCGTGTCGCCCGTGCCCACCGCCATCCCGACGGTCGGCATCGCGAACCTCGACACCAATTCCTTCACGATCAATTGGACGGAATGCACCGACGCCGCGGAGTACCAGGTGCAGGTGGCGACGGACACCAACTTCACGGCCGGCAGCTCCAGCGAAGCCTTGTCCGAGGACTTCGCGACGCAGACGGATTCGGCCCCGCCTTCGGGCTGGACGACCAGCGGGTCCAGCGATTTGGATTATACGTCCGAGCCCTACGTCGGCGCGGCGCCTCCGGCGTTCAAGTTTTCCGGCACCGGCCAATGGCTGCAGAGCCCGACCTTCGCGACGGGCGCGACGAACCTGCAGTTCTGGGCCTACGGCAACGGGGGCTCCGGCAGCACGATCGCCGTGTCGGCCTTGGTCGACAGCGTTTGGACGCTGGTGGACACGGTGGCCATCGCCGCCAACGACGGCACCTACGACGTGCCGCTCGATCCCCTGACGACCCAGCTCAAGTTTTCGTTCACCAAGACCTACAATTGCGCCTTCGACGACGTGGCGGTGCAGGGCACCGCCGCCTTGGCCACGCTCGTGCTGGACCGGACGCTGGCGGCGCTGACGACCGACGCGACGGGGCTGGCGATGTCCACGACCTACTACGTCCGTGCGCGCAAAACCGGCGGCGAGTGGTCGGAGATCGTTTCGGCCACGACGGCGGACCCGGCGCCGACGGCGCCCGTGTTCGGCGCGGACCCGGGACCGATCGCCGCCACCGCGACCCTGGCCAAAGCCTTTGCGGTCAGCGCCAGCGGATTCCCGGCGCCGACGCTGTCGCTGCACGGCACGACCGCTTCGGGCGGCTATGCGTTCACGGCCGGCGCCGGCACGCTGGACTACACGCCCCCCGAAGCGGACGTGGGCGCGCAGACCTTCACCTTCGCGGCGAGCAACAGCGCGGGCGTCGCCATGCAGACCGTGACCGTGACCGTGGCATCCGCGCCGGTCTACGTGCCGACCGTCGTCCTGACCAACGTCGGCCCGACGTTCTTCACGGCCAACTGGAACGAAGTGACCGACGCCGCGACCTACCAGATCCAGATCGGCACGGACACGAATTTCTCCACCGCCACCGTTGGTTCGAACGTGCTCGCCCAGACCTTCGCGACCCTCACGGATTCCACGCCGCCCAGCGGCTGGACGAGCAGCCTCTCCAGCGATCTCGATTCCACCGTTTATTACGGCGCGGCGCCGCCGTCGTTCAAGTTCAACGTGACCGGCCAATGGTTGCAAAGCCCTGTTTTCGCTGCAGGCGGCACGAACCTGCAATTCTGGGCCTTCGGCCGCAACGGCGCCGGCAGCACCTTTGCGATTTCGGGCCTGGTGGCCGGGGTCTGGACGCCGATCGCCACGGTGAGCATCGCCCGCAACGGCGCCACCTACAACGTGCCGTTGGACCCGCAAACCACGCAGATCAAGTTTTCCTTCACCCGGATCGTCACCGTGTATCTGGACGACGTCGTGGTGCAAAGCGCGACCACGGCCGGTTCGCTGGTGATGGACGAAACGGTCGCCGCGCTGACCTACGGCGCGACGGGACTGGAGAACTCGACGCCGTACCACGTGCGCGTCCGCGCCGCGCCGACGGGCCCGTGGTCCGCGATCGTTTCGGCCACCACCCTCGGCAACGACCCGCTGGCGCCGTGGTTCACCGGCGGGGCGGGGCCGTACGCCACGACGGCGGGCGTGGCCGTCGCGTTCACGGAGACGGCGTTGGGCGTGCCGGAGCCGACGCTGGCGCTGGCCGACGCCACCGCCGCCGCGGGCAGCTACGCCTTCACGCCCGAAACGGCTTATTTGCTGTATAATCCGCCGCTCGGCGACGTCGGAACCCAGACGTTCACCTTCACGGCCAGCAACGCGTCGGGCGTGGCTACCCAGACGGTCGACGTGGCCGTGGCGGCCGCGACGGCGCCGACCTTCACCAGCGGCACGGCCTACGGCGCGACGACGCTCGTCACCCGCGTCATCAACGTGGAAGCCTCGGGCGCCCCGGCGCCGACGCTGGCGCTGACGGGGACCTCCGCCTCCGCCGATTCCTATTCTTTTTCGCCCGAACTGGGTCGCTTGAGCTATACTCCGCCCACGAACGACGTCGGCACGCAAACGTTCACCTTCACGGCCAGCAACCTCGCGGGTACGGCGACGCAGACCGTCAGCGTCGTGGTCAGCAACATGCCGGCCTTGCCGCCGGTCATCGACGAGTTGTCGCAACAGACCACGATGGTGGGCTTGGAATTCGACTATACGGTGACGGCGACGGATCCGGACACCGCCGCGTCCAATCTCACGTTCGCCTGCACCAGCGCCGTGGCGTCGGCCACGTGGGCCTTCGATACGAACAGCGGCTATTTCGTGTTCATTCCCACCACGAACCAGGTCGGCACGAACGTCTTCTCGTTCCAGGCCACCGACCATCCGACGTCGCTGACGAGCCCGTGGTCCAACCTGGTCGTGGTCGTGAGCGCGGCGGGCGACCCGGTCTCGGTGTCCTTCGGCAGCGCCCGGATCGTGGGCGAGGAAAACGCCGGCACGCTGCTGATTCCCGTGAACCTGGCCTATTCCGGCTCGGCCTCGATGCAGTTCCGGTTCACCGGGCCGACGAACGGCACTGCGCTGCGCGGCACCGACTTCAATTGCTCCACCACGCTGACGATTTCCGGCGCGTCTTCCGGAACCCTGGTGCTGGATCTCGTGAACGACGCCCTGCCGGAAGGACCGGAATCGGTGAAGATCACGCTGGTGCCGGTGTCGCCCGCGACCGCGGGCGCCATCACGCAGACGGTCGTGCATCTGCGCGACGACGACGTGGTGGCCGTCATGGCCGCCAACACCACCAGCGGGTCGTACCAGGAATACGAAGGCCCCGGCAACCGCATCTTCCAGGCGCTTTGCCCCGACGTGGCGCTGATCCAGGAATTCAACATGACCAACGGGACTACCGAGGCCGCCTATCGCACCTGGGTGGACCAGACGTTCGGCGCGGATTTCTCCTATTGCCACGAGCCGCTGGCCAGCGCCAACATCCCCAACGGCATCGTCAGCCGCTGGCCCATCGTCGAATACGGCGAATGGGACGACACGACGCTCAGCGACCGCGACTTCGTCTGGGCGAAGATCGACCTGCCGGGCGACAAGTATCTCTACGCCGTCAGCCTCCACATCAAGGCCAGCTCGGGCTACGAATCGCAGCGCACCACGGAAACGCGCCTGCTGACCAACTACATCGCCCAGGCCGGCTGGAGCACGAACGACTACCTCGTCATCGGCGGCGACTTCAACCTGCAGACGCGGACGGAAACCGCGCTGGCGGTCCTGACCGCCAAGGTGGTTTCGGACGCCCACCAGTCCGCGGACCAGGTCGGCAACAAAAACACCAACAGCGGCCGGGACAATCCCTACGACCTCGTGCTGCCCAGCCCGAACATGGATGCGCGCCACCGCACGTATTATTTCGGCGGTTACGGCTACGCCAACGGCATCGTGTACGACACCCGCATCGCGTGGGCCAGCGGCCTGCCGTCGCCGTCGCTCTCCACCGATTCGGCGGCCCTCAACATGCAGCACATGGGCGCGCTGAAGATCTTCGAACTCGAGAAGGACGACGAAGTGGGCGCGCCGCAGGCCTTCTCCGCCGCGCCGGCCGGCGCCGCCCAGAACGATCTGGCGTTCACGCGCAACGCCGCGGGCGACGACGTGATCGTCGTGTGGGATGCGGACGGCACGTTCACGACGCCGTCCGGCACGCCGCCGGCGGTCGGCGCGGCGTTCGCGGGCGGCACCGTGCTCTACAAGGGCGCCGTTTCCCCGCTGAGCCACACCGGACTGACGGCTTGCGCGACCTACCAGTACAAGTGCTGGTCGTATGCCGGCACCGTCTATTCCACCAATGGCCTGGCGGACAGCGCGACGACCGAAGCCCCCGCCGCGCCCGCGTCGGTCTCGGCCAGCGGCGTCGGCAACGAAACCTTCACCGCGAACTGGGATGCCGTCGCGGGCGCCGCCGGCTACCGGCTCGACGTCTGCACCGTCGCCGGTTTCTCCGGCGCCGGCGCCGGCTGGAGCCCGGTCTTCCGCGAGACCATGGGCACGCCCACGGCCGGCACGACGACCTTGGCCGAGCACGAGGCGAACGACGGCTTCGACAACGACGCCTATGCAATGTCCTCCGGCGGCGCGGACAACCCGGCCGACGTCCGCACCAGCACCGCCTCCACCAACTACGTCGATCCGGCCGGCAACCCGGCGTCGGGCGCGGCCAACGTCTATTTCACGACCACCGGCGTCAGCGGCGCGGTCGGGTTCGGCATCGCCGGCATCGACGTGCGCGGCTACGAGCAGCTTGCGCTCAGCTTCGGCTACTACAAGGAATCCGCGACGCAAAACATGGCGCTCGGCGTGGACTGGTCCGCGGACGGCGGCGAAACCTGGCATCCGCTCGCGGTCTCCACCGCGCTGCCGGCCGCCAATGCGGCGCAATACGCGTGGTATGCCGTCTCCAACGTCGCGCTCGACGCGGCGGCGCTCGGGTCGGCCAACCTGAGCCTGCGGTGGGTGCGGCAGGACGGTTCCGTGCCGGGCCGCATCGACGACGTCCTGCTGCAGGGCTACGCGGATTCGGCGGAATTCGCGCCGGGCTATTCGAACCGGCTGGTTTCCGGCACGACCAGCCTGGCCGTGACCGGGCTGACCGGCGGCGTGACCTACTATTTCCGCGTGGCCGCCGCGGGCGGCAGCTGCGAAAGCGCCTGGTCGCCCACCGGCAGCGCCACGCCCTCCGGCACGCCGACTCCGCCGTCGTTCACCAGCGCCGCGTCGTTCGGCGCCACGACCGGCGTGGCCCGGACGTTCGCCGTGGCGGCTGCGGGCTATCCGCAGCCGACGCTGACGCTGCAAGGCACGACGGCGTCCGGCGGCCACGGCTTCGACGCCGGCACGGGCGTGCTGACGTATACGCCTTCCGAAGCGGACGTGGGCTCGCGGACGTTCACGTTCAAGGCCAGCAACGATTCGGGTGCGGTCACGCAGACCGTCACGGCCGTCGTCGCGGCCGGCGTGCCTTCCGCCGTCGCGTCGCTCTGGGCCAGCGCGACGAACGCGGCCGGCTTCACGGCCAGTTGGAGCGCCTCGGCCTTGGCGACGGGCTACCGGCTCGACGTCAGCGTCGAGCCGACGTTCCAGGTCTTGAGCGGCGACAGCGTCCAATCCGTCCTGGCCAGCAACGCGGCCACGAACGTCTCCCTGATCGCGGGCGACTGGGCCGGAACGGACCTGGACGGCACCAACGGCTACGTCCAGATGCTCCAAGCCTCCTCGGAAATCGTCTCGCCGGCCTTCTCGACGGTGGGCTTCACCAACCTGACGGTCGATTTTGATGCGCGGACCTACGGCGGCACGGCGGGGGCCGAAATCACCGTGTCCATTTCCACCAACAACGGCGCGGCCTGGGCCGTGCTGGGCACGGCCACGCCGGCCGACAGCACCTTGCGGGCGATGGACACGGTGAGCGACGGCGTCCACCTCAACCATGCCCAGACCCGCATCCGCTGGCAGTCGCTGGCCGCCGTGAGCAATATCGGCGTGGGCGTCAAGACGCTGGTCGTCCAGGGCTGGGGCCCCGGTTACGCGCCGGCCTTCGCGGCAGGCTATTCGAACCTGGCGGTGGCCGGCACCAGCCAAACCGTTTCCGGACTCTCGGAATTGACGACCTACTACTTCCGCGTGCGGGCCGAGAACGCCGCGGGCACGAGCGGCAATTCGCCCACGGCCAGCGCGACGACCCTCGAAACGCAGCCGGAAGACCAGGCGATTTCGTTCCCATCCCTCGGCGCGCAGCTCGCGACCAACGTGCTGACGCTTGCCGCGACGGCATCGAGCGGGCTGCCGGTGAGCTTCGCGGTCGGCTCCGGCCCGGCGACGATTTCGGGCGGAACCACGCTTTCGTTCACGGGCGCGGGCACGGTCAGCATCGTGGCCAGCCAGGCCGGCAACGGCGATTGGAATCCGGCGCCGAACGTCACGAACACCTTCGCCGTCTCGAAAGCGTTGGCTGGCGTGACGCTCGGCGGCTTGACGCACGTCTACGACGGCGCTCCCAAGAGCGCGACGGCGACGACCGATCCGGCCGGGCTGGCGGTGTCCTTGACCTACGACGGTTCCGCGACCGCGCCGAGCGCCATCGGCACCTACGAGGTCGTCGCCCTCGTGGCGGAAGCCCTCTACGCGGGCGGGGCGACCGGCACGCTGGCCATCGCCGAATCCCTGAGCGCCTTCGACCAATGGCTGCAGGACCAGGAGCTGGATCCCCAGGACGTCCGCTACGACGAAGCCGCGGACGACGACGGCGACGGCATGACGACCTACGAGGAATATCTGGCCGATACCGACCCGACCAGCGCCGGCAGCGTGCTGGGACTCGCAGGCACCTATTTCAACAAGGCCCAGGCGGGCGGCGACACGGGCGAGATGCGCTTCACCTTCCCGGCCAGCACCGGCCGCTACTACCAGCTGGTGTATTCCACCAACCTGTTCGGCGCGTCCAACGTCGTCGACCTCGGGTGGGGCCAGGTCGGCATGGCGGTCACGAACGACAGCCCCGGGGCCTGGTTCGGCGCGGTCCGCGCCCTGCTCCAGGCGCCGTAGCCGCGCGCGGGAGGTCTCGACAAACGCGGGCCGGCGCCGCACACTGGGGCCATGAGCTGGGCCGTGCTGGACATGCTGTTCTCCCGCACCTGCGAAGAATGCGGCGCGGCCTTGACCGAGGAAGAATCCGGATGTCTGTGCTGGGATTGCCGCGCCCGGGTGCGCTTCGTGCAGGTGCCGTTCTGCGAGCGCTGCGGCGATCCGGTTCCGGGCACGATCGGCGGTCCCTTCGCATGCGCCGGGTGCCGCCGGCTGCAGCCGGCCTTCGCCTGGGCCCGCTCGGCCGTCCACTACGACGGCGCGGCCAAAACCTGCCTGCGCCGGTTCAAATACCAGGCCGGCATCTGGCTGCAGGAAGAACTGGTCGGCTGGCTCGCCGCCTTGTGGCGAACCTGTCCGGAGACCGTGCGCGCCGCGGATTACGTGACCGGCATTCCCCTGTATCCGCGCCGCGAGCGCGAACGGGGCTACAACCAGGCGGCGCTGCTGGCCGCCGGCCTTGCCGGCCGGGTAGGCATTCCCTTCCGCCCCCGCACGTTAGGCCGAATCAAGCCGACCGCGACCCAAACGCATTTGACAGCCGTCCAACGGGTCCATAATGTAAAGGGCGTTTTCAAGGTGCTCCGGCCCGGCCACGTGCGCGGGGCGCGGATCGTGCTGGTGGACGACGTGATGACCACCGGCGCTACGGCCAACGAATGCGCGCGGGCCCTGCAGGCCGCCGGCGCGGCGGCGGTGATGGTGTTGACGGTGGCCCGCGGCGGCTAGCGCCCGGCGCGCTCCCGCCGAACAGAAATGGATTTGCGAACATGACGCTTTTTGGGAAGAAGACGGTCCTCAAGAAAGCCCGCAAGCGGGACATGCCCGACGGGTTGTGGCTGAAGTGCCCCACCTGCAACGAGATGATCTTCGGCGAAGAGCAGGAAAAAGCCCTGCGCGTCTGCCCCCTGTGCGGACACCACTTCCCGATGAGCCGGACCGAGCGGCTCGCGATGCTCGCCGATCCCGGTTCCTTCGTCGAGTGGGATCGGGACGTCTACAGCATCGATTTCCTCGGGTTCGTCGGCGAAGCCTCCTATCAGGAAAAACTCGAATCCAACCGGCGCAAGACCGGCGAGATCGATGCGGTGACCTGCGGCCGCGCGCGGCTGGCCGGCCGGGCCGTCGCCCTCGGCGTGATGGATTTCCAGTTCCTGGGGGCGAGCATGGGTTCCGTCGTGGGCGAGAAGATCACGCGCCTCATCGAACGCGGCACGGCCGAACGCCTGCCCGTGATCGTCGTGTGCGCTTCGGGCGGGGCGCGCATGTACGAAGGCATGATGAGCCTGATGCAGATGGCCAAGACCAGCGGCGCGCTCGCGCGTCACGCCGACGCCGGCCTGCCCTATATCCCCGTGCTGACGCATCCGACCACCGCCGGCGTCATGGCCAGCTTCGCCACGCTGGGCGACGTGATCCTTGCCGAGCCGGGCGCGCTCATCGGCTTCGCCGGCGCGCGGGTCATCAAGGAAACCATCCACCAGGACCTGCCCCCCGGGTTCCAGCGTCCCGATTTCCTGCTCAAGCACGGCTTGCTCGACCACGTCGTGCCCCGCGGCGAACTCAAGACCACGCTGGCCCGCCTGCTCGACGCCTTCTGCGGCCCGCTGCAGGCCTCCGAACCGCCCGAAGTGCCCGCCTGAGCGCGGCTTCTTCGGTCCTTCCTTCCTTCCCATCCGATCGGATTCCATGAGCAAAGCCGCCTCCATTCTGGACGCCAAACTGACCTATCTCTACAGCCGCACGGGCGGCAACGTCGTCAAGCTGGGCCTCGAGACCACGCGCGCGCTCCTGAAGGCCGTCGGCGTCGATCCGCAGCGCCTGCCGTGCCTCCACGTGGCCGGCACCAACGGCAAGGGCTCCGTCTCCGCCATGCTCGAGTCGGTCTTGCGCGAAGCGGGCCTGCGCACCGCGCTCTACACCAGCCCCCATCTCATCCGCTTCAACGAACGCATCCGCGTTCTCGGCCAGCCGATTCCCGACGCCGACCTGCTGCGCCTGCTGGACGAAGTCGAGCGCGCCGACCAGATTCAGGCCGCCGAGCCCGGCGGCCGGCTGGGCACGTTCTTCGAACTGACCACCGTCGTCGCCTTCAAATGGTTCCTGGAGCAGAACGTCCAGATCGCCGTGCTGGAGACCGGCATGGGCGGCCGGCTCGACAGCACCAACGTCGTGACGCCGCTGCTGTCGGTCTTGACCGAAATCGGTCTGGAGCACCGGTCGTTCCTGGGCGACACGTTCGCACAGGTGGCCGCGGAGAAGGCGGGCATCGTCAAGCCCGGCCGGCCCGTCGTCGTGGACCGGCAGCGCCCGGCCGTGCGGGAAGTCGTCGAAGCCGCGGCCCGCGCCGCGGAGGCCCCCGTACTGCGCGCGGACGAACGCGTATCCGTCCGGCGCCTGGCCCAGGATCTGGATGGCCAGACCTTGGCGGTCGAAACCGGCGGCGGCGCCTGGGCGCCGTTCCGGATGCCGCTGCTGGGCGACTTCCAGCTCGCCAACTGCGCGCTGGCGATCACCGCGCTCGAATGGCTCCGCGACGAACTGGGCTGGCCGCTTTCGGCCGACGTCGTCCGCGCCGGCCTGGAAAAGACCCGCTGGCCGGGCCGGTGCCAAGTCGTCTCGCGCGATCCGGTTTTCCTCGTCGACGTGGCCCACAATCCCGACGCCGCGCAGGCGCTGGCCGCGTTCCTCAAGCATTTCCGCGGCGACCGGAAAGTGGCGCTCATCTGCGGCATGCTGGCGGACAAGGACGCGGAAGGCTTTTTCCGCCTGTTGCGCCCGGTGGTGGATGCCTGCGTGCTCGTGCCGCTGGACAGCGATCGCAGCATGCCGCTGGAGAAGCTGTTGGCGGCGGCGAAGGCCGCCAACCTGCCGGCGGCGGAAGGCACGTTGGCCACGGCCGTCCGGAACGCCAAGATCTGGGCCAAGAAAAACGACGGCATCGTCGTCGCCGCCGGCTCGCTCTATCTCGCTTCCGCCATGCTCTACGAACTCGGCGCCGAAGTCTAGCTTCCGGGAACTAGGGCTGTTTTCAGAATGCCGTA
>DDWR01000037.1 GCA_002347655.1 Verrucomicrobia bacterium UBA2281
CGCCGAAGGCGAAGGCGGAGGATTTAGGAAACCCTACGGTCCCCGCGCCGAAGGCGAGGGTGGATTCCGCAAACCGTATGGTCCGCGTCCGGCAGGCGGCGGCTTTCGCAAGCCCTACGGCCCGCGCGCCGAAGGCGAAGGCGGAGGATTTCGGAAACCCTACGGTCCGCGCGCCGAGGGCGAGGGTGGTTTCCGCAAACCGTATGGTCCGCGACCGGCCGGCGGCGGCTTCCGCAAGCCCTACGGTCCGCGCCCCGATCGCGCAGGATCCGGCGGCGCGGAACGGCCGGCGTCCCGTCCGCGCAAGCCCTATGGCGACGGCACCCGGCCGGTCTGGAAGAAAAAGAAACCCGGCGACGGCGCGTCGGAATGATTTCGCGGCGCCGGGCTTCGGCCCGGAAACCGATTGACCGCCGTCCGCGCGGCGTTTAGAGTGTCCCGGATTTTTCACGGAAGGAGTCAAGCATGGCGACGGCAAACAAAGAAGAACAGCAACCGACGGAAGGGGCGTCCGCGAAGAGCGCGCTGCTTTTCGAAATGGACAGCGTGGCGCTGGGCGCCCGGCACATCCGCTACGAGGTGCTCGCGCGCATTCTGAAGGAACAGCGCATCGAACTGACGCCCATCCAGTTTTCCCGCTATTGCCTGCACCCGGCTCCGCAGGTCTACATGCCGGCGTTCCTCGAGGCGATGAAGTACACGGCCGCGACGCCCGACCAGGTCGTCGAGCGCCTCGTCGGCGAGACCACGTCCCGCTTCATGCAGAAGACCACGGTCATCAGCGAAGGGCTCATCAAATGGATGGAGGCCGCCCGGGCCCGCGGCGCGGCCATCGCGTGCGTGTCGATGCTGCCGCAGGCGTCCGCCGACACGGTGGCGGCGCACCTCGGTTTCGACCGCTGGGACGTCCAGGTCTTCTCCGGCCTGCCGTCGGTGGACAAGGCGTTCCCGCGCGCCGAGCATTGGCTGCGCATGGCCAAGGCCGTCGGGCGCAACCCGAAGCGCTGCCTCGCGATCGTCAGCAGCATGGCGACCGCCAAGACGGCGCTCGCCGCCATGATGCACGTCGTCGCCGTCACGGACCAGTTCACCGAGTTCCAGGATTTCTGCGGCGCCAATCTCGTTTGCTCCGACCTCAAGGACGTCGATCCCAATGAGTTCTTCGAGCAAATCAGCTTCTAGGCGCCCGCGCCGCGCCGCCGCGAAAGCCGCGCCCCGGAAAAAGTCCTCGCCGAAATCCGCCGCCGCGAAGCTGGCCTCGCCGGCCGCGCGCCGCAAGGGCGTCGCCGAACTGGCCCGCCTGCTGGACATCATGGCCCGCCTGCGCCGGCCCGGCGACGGCTGTCCGTGGGATCTCGAGCAGACCCTCGACACCATCAAGCCGAACCTCATCGAAGAGGCCTACGAGGCCCTCGACGCGATGGAGAGCGGCAACCGCGCGCACCTGACCGAGGAGCTCGGCGACCTGCTGCTGCAGATCGTCTTCCAGGCGCAGATCGCCGCCCAGGAAGGCTCGTTCAACTTCGCCGACGTCGCCAAGGGCATTTCCGAAAAACTGATCCGCCGCCATCCGCACATCTTCGGCGACGTCAAGGTGGCCGACTCGAAGGAAGTCCTCCGCAACTGGGACGCCATCAAGAAGACCGAAAAGAAGGCGCGGATTTCCGCGCTCGACGGCATTCCCAAGCACGTGCCGCCGCTGCACCGGGCCTACCAGGCCCAGAAGCTGGCCGCGCGCGTCGGGTTCGACTGGAGCGACGTTTCCGGCGCGTTCCAGAAGCTCGAAGAGGAAATCGGCGAGCTGCGGGAAGCCCTGGCCGCCAAGAACCGCAAGCATATCGTCGAGGAAATCGGCGACCTGCTGTTCTCCGTGGTCAACGTCGCGCGCTTCGCGAAAGTCGATCCCGCCTACGCGCTGGAGCTGACCAACGCGAAATTCATCCGCCGCTTCCGCGCCGTCGAGGACGAAATCGTCGCCGGCGGCCGCCGGATGAAGGACTGCACCCTCGCCGAGATGGACGCGATCTGGGACAAGATCCGCGCCGCCGACAAGCGCCGCTGAGCCCCGCGCCCCCGCCGCGCGGAAGTTTTTACGTTCCACGTAAAAAACGCGCAAACTTTTTACGTTCCACGTAAAATTCCGCCCGCTGTTCTACGTACACCGCGAAACCCGCGGGAGATTGCCGGGTTCGGCCGGCGAAAATCGGATTGATCGGCCGGAGCCGGCGGGGTACATTGAACGGGATTTCGCGGCTTTCTGGAGAGAAGATGAGCGCAGAGGCAAAGCAGTTCCAACTCCCGTATCCGGCGATCGATCCGCTGGAGTGCAAGGCGTGCGGGCGGTGCATCGCGGCGTGTCCGAAGAAGGTCATCGCCCTGGGGACGGCGCTCAACGCGCGGGGCTACCCGTTCGCGGAATATCTCGGCGCGGGGTGCATCGGCTGCCTGAACTGTTTCTACGTCTGCCCGGAGCCCAACGCGATCGCGGTGCACGTGGACGCGAAGGAGGCCCCGTAGCCATGGCGACGCAGCTGGTCAAGGGCAATACGGCGGTCGTCATCGGCGCGCTCTACGCAGGCTGCGACAGCTTTTTCGGCTATCCCATCACCCCGGCGAGCGAAATCCTGCACGAGGCGGCCAAGCTGTTCCCGCCGGCGGGGCGGCGCATGGTCCAGGCGGAGAGCGAAGAGGCGGCGATCAACATGGTGTACGGCGCGGCGACGACGGGCCGGCGCACGATGACGGCGTCGTCGGGACCGGGGATCAGCCTGAAGCAGGAAGGCGTGTCCTACCTCTCGGGCGCCCAGCTGCCGGCGGTGATCGTGGACGTCATGCGGGCCGGGCCGGGGCTGGGGAACATCGGGCCGGAGCAGGGCGACTACAACCAGGTGGTGAAGGGCGGGGGCCACGGCAACTACCGCACGATCGTGCTGGCGCCGGCCAGCGTGCAGGAAATGTGCGATTTCACGATCAAGGCCTTCGAACTGGCCCACAAGTGGCGCATGGTGGCCTACGTGCTGGCCGACGGCGTGCTGGGCCAGATGATCGAGCCGCTGCGGTTTCCCGAAACGAGCGTGGCGCCGGAAACGGATCCAAGCTGGGCGGTGGACGGCACGGCGGCCACGCGCCCGAACGTGGTGACGTCGATCTTCCTGGATTTCGACGAGCTGGAGACGTTCAACCACGAACTGCAGGCGAAGTACGCGGCGGTGGCGGCGGCGGAGCAGGATTCCGAAAGCAACCGGCTCGACGACGCGGACGTCGCGCTGGTGGCCTACGGCATCAGCGCGCGCATCGCGCAGGGCGCGGTGGACGCGGCCCGGAAAGAAGGCTTCAAGGTCGGCCTGTTCCGGCCGAAGACGCTGTTCCCGTTTCCGCAGGATGCGCTGAACGCGTTCGTGGACCGGGGCGGCAAGCAGCTGATCTGCGTGGAAATGAGCAACGGCCAGATGCGCGACGACGTGAAGCTGGCGATCGACTGCCGCTGCCCGGTGCATCTGGTCTGCCGGCTGGGCGGCAATCTGGTGGCGCAGGACGAAATCCTGGCGAAGATCCGCGCCACGGCGAAAAAGGCTTGAGGCGGGAGCGCGCGATGGAAAAGGTGATCGAGACCCGGGGGCTCTACAAGACGTTCCCGCGCAAAGGCGGTTCGGCGCAGACCGCGACGCACTATTGCCCCGGCTGCGAACACGGCGTGCTGCACAAGCTGATCGGCGAGGCGCTGGCGGATCTCGAACTGCAGGACCGCGCCGTGGTCATCAGCCCCGTGGGCTGCGCGGTGTTCGCGTATTATTATTTCGACACGGGCAACGTCCAGGTCGCGCACGGCCGCGCCGCGGCGGTGGGCACGGGCATCTCGCGCACGAAGCACGACGCCGTGGTGGTGTCCTACCAAGGCGACGGCGACCTGGCGTCCATCGGCCTCAACGAGACGATGCAGGCGGCGAACCGCGGCGAGAAGCTCGCGGTGTTCTTCATCAACAACACGGTGTACGGGATGACCGGCGGCCAGATGGCGCCGACGACGCTCGTGGGCGAAAAGACGGTCACGTCGCCCGCCGGCCGCGATCCGCTGCAGACGGGCTATCCGCTGCACATGGCGGAACTGATCAGCCAGCTGCAGGCGCCGGTGTTCATCGCGCGGACGTCGTTCTCGAACATGGCCAAGCTCAAGCAGGCCCGGCAGGCGATCCGCCAGGCGCTGGAAATCCAGCGCGACGGCAAGGGCTACGCCTTCGTCGAAGTGCTGATGGCCTGCCCGACCAACCAGAAGATGAACGTGGAGGCCGCGACCCGGTTCGTGGCCGAGCAGATGGAAACGGAATTCCCGCTGGGCATCCTGCGCGACCGCTCCGCGGAGACGCCGCCGATCGTGCGCGCGGAGAGCGACTACCGCAAGGAAACGCTGGACCGGCTGCTGCGGCTCGACGTCGACCACGCGCCGGACGCGCAGCCCGATCCGGCGGCGCCGACGGTCAAGGTCAAGATGGCGGGTTTCGGCGGGCAGGGCGTCCTGAGCATGGGCGTGATCCTGGCGCGCGCGGCGTGCGGCGCCGGCAAGTTCACCTCGTGGTACCCGTCCTACGGTCCCGAGCAGCGGGGCGGGACGGCCAACTGCGGGGTGGTGATTTCGGGCCAGCCCGTGGGCACGCCCATGGTGGCGGAAGCGGACGTGCTGGTGGCGATGAACCGGCCGTCGCTGGAGAAATTCGCGGGCGAGACGAAACCGGGCGGATTGTTGCTGTACGCCGCGGAAATCGGCGAGTTCGCGGCGCCGGCCGGGGTGCGGACGCTGGCGGTGCCGGCGCTGGACCTGGCGAAGGAGGGGGGCAATCCGCGCGCCGCGAACGTGGCCATGGTCGGCGTGCTGGCGGCGCTGGGCGATTTCGGCCTGCCCGAGGCGGCCTACCGCGCGGCCCTCGCGGCCAACTTCGCCGGCCAAAACAAGGTCGTGGCGCAAAACGAGGCCGTCTTCGCCTTGGCCCGGCAGTGGGGCGAACGGCACCGCGCCTGACGCGCGGGTTCCGCGCGGAAAACCGCGTGGAACGCTTTTCTTTGGGTTGCATCGGGGCCGCGGGGTTGGCATAACTGGCGGCCGATCCCTTTTTGGGGCAGGAACCGCAAGCAAGGAGCAAGCAATGGCTGAACTGAATTACGGATTGTCGGAACTGGCGCTGGAAATCCGCGGCATGGTGCGCGAATTCGCGGAAGCGCGCGTGAAGCCGGTGCGGGCGGAATTGGACGAAACGGGGCACTTCCCGACGGAAATCCTGCGCGAACTGGGCAAGATGGATCTGATGGGCCTGTACATCCCGACGGAATACGGCGGGACGTTCGAAGGCGACAGCATGCCGAACCTGATCGCGGTCGAGGAGCTGAGCCGGATCTGCATCGGCGTGTCGGTGTCCTTCGCGGCGAACGGCCTGGGCGCGGATCCGATCCTGCTCGGCGCGAGCGACGAGCAGAAGAAGAAGTTCCTGCCGCCGCTGGCCAGCGGCGAGAAATGGGCGGCCTACGCCCTGACGGAACCCAACGCGGGTTCCGACGCGGGCTCGATCCGCACGACGGCCGTCAAGAAGGGCGACAAATACGTCCTCAACGGCACCAAGCAGTGGATCACCAACGGCGGCGAGGCCGACATCTACACGGTCTTCGCGGTGACGGACAAGAACCGCGGCGCGCGCGGCGTGAGCTGCTTCATCGTCGAAAAGGGCACGCCGGGCTTCTCCTTCGGCAAGAAGGAAAACAAGCTGGGCATCCGGGCGAGCGCGACGCGCGAGCTGATCTTCGAGGATTGCGAAGTGCCGGCGGCGAACCTGATCGGGCGCGAAGGCACGGGCTTCATCTGGGCGATGAAGACCTTCGACGTGTCGCGGCCGGGCATCGCGGCGCAGGCCGTCGGGCTGGCGCAGGGCGCGCTGGACGAGGCGGTGGCCTACGCCAAGGTGCGCGAGCAGTTCGGCAAGCCGATCATCGCCAACCAGGGCCTGAGCTGGATGCTGGCGGACATGGCCACGAAGGTCGAGACGGCCCGGGCGCTGACCTATGCGGTCGTCCAGTCGATCGACCGCGGCGTGAAGGATTACTCCAAGTTCTCGGCGATGTGCAAGGTGTACGCCTCGGACGTCGCGATGCAGGTGACGACCGACGCCGTGCAGGTGTTCGGCGGCTACGGCTACATGAAGGAATATCCCGTCGAGAAGATGATGCGCGACGCGAAGATCCTGCAGATCTACGAAGGCACCAACCAGATCCAGCGCGACATCATCGGGCTGGCCCTGAACAAGGAATACGGCGCGGCCGCCAAGAAGTAGGTCGGCGGGCGGTTCCGATTTCGAACGGCGCGGCCGGAAGCGCGGGCTTCCGGCCCGGAGGAGAATGAGATGCACATTGTCGTTTGCGTCAAGCAGGTCCCCAACACCACGCAGGTCCGGATCAACCCGGAAACCAACACGCTGGTGCGCGACGGGGTCGAGTCGATCCTGAACCCCTTCGACGAAAACGCGCTGGAAATGGCGCTGCAGCTGAAGGAAAAGCACGCGGGCACGAAAGTGACGGTGCTGACCATGGGCCCGCCGCAGGCGGCGGAAGTCCTCAAGGAGGCCGTCGGCCGCGGCGCGGACGCGGTGACGCTGTTGTGCGACCGCGCGTTCGCGGGGTCGGACACCTGGGCGACGAGCTACGCGCTCTCCACGGCGATCAGGAAAATGGAGCCCGCGCCGGATCTGGTGCTGTTCGGCAAGCAGGCGATCGACGGCGATACCGCGCAGGTGGGGCCGGGCGTGGCCGACTGGCTGGGCCTGCCGTGCATCGCCTACGCCCGCAAGATCGAGATCGCCGACGGCAAAGCCATCGTAGAGCGGAATTTCGAAGACGGCTACGAGAAGCTGGAAACGTCGTTGCCCTGCGCGCTGACGGTGCTGAAGGAGGCCAACGTGCCCCGGATGGCGTCGCTGCGCGGCAAGATGGCCGCCAAGAAGCTGGCGCTCCAGCCGACCACGGCGGAAGCGGTGGACGCCGATCCGGCCAAGCTGGGCCTGAACGCCTCGCCGACGCGCGTGGTGAAGATTTTTTCGCCCCCGCCCAAGACGGGCGGGGTGAAGTGGCAGGGCGAGGAGCCCGCCGTCCTGGCGCAGCGGCTGGCGGACCTGCTCCGCGAGCGGAAACTGATCTGAGGAGGAGCGCGGTCATGGGCCTGAAAATCGATTTGGATCTGTGCACGGGCTGCGGGGCGTGCGTGGCGGTGTGTCCGTTCTGCGCGCTGGCGCAGCGGGCCGAAGACGGCAAGGTGGAAGTCAACGAAGCCTGCACGGCGTGCGGCGCGTGCATCGACGTCTGCCCGGTGGGCGCGCTCTCGATGGAAGTGGCCGAGAAGAAGGCCGATGCGGCCGCGCTGGACGCGTTTCGCGGCCTGTGGGTCTTTGCGGAGCAGCGCGGCGGGAAGGTCCAGGAAGTGGCCTTCGAACTGCTGGGCGAAGGCCGCGTGCTGGCCGACAAGCTGGGGGTTGAACTGGCCGCCGTGCTGTTGGGCCACCAGGTCGGGACTTGCGCGGCCACGCTGTTCGAGCACGGCGCGGACAAGGTCTACGTGGTGGACCATCCGGCGCTGGAAAAATACACGGCGGAACCCTATTCCGAGGCGATGAGCGCCTTGATCAAGAAATACAAGCCCGAGGTGGTGCTGGCCGGCGCCACGAGCATGGGCCGGGGCTTCATTGCCCGCGTGGCGATCCAGGTGAACGCCGGCCTGACGGCGGATTGCACCGAACTGGGCGTGGACGTGGACAAGCGCCTGCTGCTGCAGACCCGCCCGGCGTTCGGCGGCAACATCATGGCCTGCATCGTCTGCCCCGACCACCGGCCGCAGATGGCGACGGTGCGCCCGAAGGTCTTCAAGCAGCCGGTTCCGGCGGCGGGCCGGACCGGCCAGCTGGTCGAAGAAAAAATGGCTTTGAAGGACCCGGTCGTGAAGGTCCTCGAGACCGTCAACGCCATGCAGAACGAAGTGAACGTGGCCGGGGCGGAATTCATCGTGACGGGCGGCCGCGGGGTGGGCGGGCCCGAAAACTTCAAGCTGCTGGCGGATTTGGCGGAAGCCTTGGGCGGGGCGGCCATCGGCGCCAGCCGGGCGGCGGTGGATGCGGGCTGGATTTCCAGCTTCCACCAGGTGGGCCAGACCGGCAAGACGGTGCGCCCCAAGATCTATATCGCCTGCGGCGTGTCCGGCCAGATCCAGCATCTGGTGGGCATGAACAGCAGCGACACGATCATCGCCATCAACAAGGATCCGGACGCCCCGATTTTCGGGGTAGCGGATATCGGCATCGTGGGCGACCTGTTCCAGGTGGTCCCGGAGCTGGTCAAAGCCCTGAAAAAGTAAGCGTTTGTCCGGGCCGGTCCGGGGCCGGCGGTTTTTTTCTCGTTGGGCTTGCCAGCGCAGGCGCTTCCGTGGCAAACTGTTTCTCCATATTTGGAGGCAGGCAAGACTTCCACAACCGGGAGAAGACCGATGATGCGAACAGCGAACGGGATATTGGCGGGATTGGCGTTGGCTTTGAGCCTGGGCGCATGCGCGAACTGGAACGTCGACGTGAGTCGGCTCCAACTCGGCATGGAGCCGGAAGCGGTGCGGGAAGCCATCGGCAAGCCCTACCAGATCCGCGCCTCCAAAATCTACGAAGGCGAGGAATTCTCCGAAGTCTGGGAATACCTGCCGCCGGCGTTCACCTGGACCCCGAAGACCTATTGGGTCTATTTCGAGAACGGCAAGGTCGTGCAATGGGGCGAGCCGGGCGATTTCTCGGGCGCGCCGGCCGGAGCGGTCAAGGAATACAATCCCAACAAGAGCATCCGGTAAGACTCTCGCGGTCCGCGGCCGCGGGCCGCGGCTTCGGCCTTCATGCGCGAGCATTGCCAGACTGCCGGGCTTATGCATCCCCCGACTGGGCGGAAACCTCGGTTTCCCTCGGCCGGGGGCGGGCATTGGGTGGAGGGGCTGTGCGCCGTCGCCTTGCTGCTGGCGCTGGCGCCGGCCGGCCGCGCGCAGACGTTCCGGCTGGGCGGGATCGACTACGTCCTTTCGGCCGCGGTGGAGCTGGGCTACGACAGCAACGTCGACGACGTCTATCCCGAAGAGGAGGAGCCCGACCGGCAGAAGGGCGACTTCTACTGGATGCCCAGCCTGACGCTCCAATCCCAGTCCGTGCCGCTGCGGCCGAGCACGACCTACAACCTCGGCGCGCACGTCGCCTACGAGGACTATTTCAGCCGGAACGACTTGGACACGGAACTCTACGACGTCGTCCTCAACTTCCAGACCGCGCACCCGCGGCTGACGCTGGGCGGCATGGGGCGCATCGCGAACGAGGTCGACGGCATCGAAGACCAGTACGTGCCGGGTTCCGCCAGCCGGGATCCCGTGCTGATCACCGAAGCCAACGTGTTCGCCAACTGGAACTACCGCAAGGTGCGTCTCGAGGCCCAGGCGGAATATTCCAAGGAACTGCACGAAAAGGAAGAATACCAGGCGGGCGACCAGGAAGAAACCACCTTGGAAGCGGGCGCCTATTGGGACGTGTTCACGTGGGGCAGCCTGTTCTACACGTGGGAAAACACCGTCACGACCCTGCTCCAGTCGGAAGAGGAAACCGACGAAACCATCCATACCTTCGGCCTGGACGGCGCCATTCCCGTCAGCCTGCTCCGCCGCCCCCGGATCACCTATTCGTTCGGCTTTTCCTACGAGGATGAACAGACCGACGCGACCGAGGAAGAGGACGAACCCACGTGGGAGCCGACCCACACGATCACGGTCATGGACGAGTACCAGCTGTCCAAGAGTCTCCGGCTGTCCTACGTCGCCACCTGGGAAGACACCTGGGAGGACGATTCGCCGTCGTTCTACTGGCCCGGAGAAAAGCGCGGCGAGGACGAGGACGAAGTCACCTTCGAATACAACGTCAAGCTGAACCAGAAACTCGGGCCGCGGGCCGAACACACCTTCATGTTTTCCCAGGAGCCCGAATCGACGTTCGGCTCCACCACGGAAACGGAATCGACCACCTTTTCGTACGATTTCGTGCTGAAGGACCTGGTGGTCTACGGCCTGACGTTCCACGCGGCGGCGGAGTACGAACTGGAAACCCCCTTGGGCGAGACGGATGCCGAAACGGAAAAAACCACGACGTTGACCGCGGGCCTGAACCACCAGCGCCAGTTGTCCCGCCGCCTGTCCCGGATCCTGGCGTATGAATACACGTGGGAAAATTCCAACTTCCACGATGAAGGCGCCAACGAGAAGCATCTGGCGACCTATACCCTGCGCTATACCTTCTAGCCGCCGGCGGGGCCCGGCGGCCGTTCGAGTCAAATCCGCCATTGTCTTGCCGGGGGATGTCGGGTAGATTGCCCCCATGAAGTTCGGCATGTTTTCACGGTGGGCCGGGAGCCGGCGGGCGGCGGTTTTCGCGGCGGTTCTCGGCTGGGCGGTCCTCGCGGCGGGCCAAGCCCCGACCCGCATGGATTCCGCCGCGCGCCGCATCCTGGCCGGAGACCGATTGAACATTTCCGTCCGGGAGCAGCCGGACATGTCCAAGACTTACGCGGTGGCCGGAGACGGCTCGATCGATTTCGGATTCGCCGGCCGGGTCGTGATTGCCGAGCTCACCTCCGACGAGGCGTCGCGCAAGCTGGAATCGGTGCTGGAAGAGAAGTATTTCAAGGAGGCGAACGTCGCCATTTCCATCGCGAATTTCGTCGAGGGCGACGTGCTGGTGACGGGCGCGGTGCGGAATCCCGGCAGCCTGCCGTTCCGCGGGGATTCCATCCTGACGCTGGTGGAGGCCATTTCGCGCAGCGGGGGCTTGATCGAGAGCTCGGCGGGCGACCGGGTGCGCATTTTGCGCTGGACCCCCGGCGGCAGCATGGAACGGCAAAGCATCGAGGTCGACGTCCAGGGGATGCTGGACACGATGGACTTCTCCAAGGACCAGTATCTGCGGCCCCGCGACATCATCATCGTGCCGTCCCGCGGGGCCGAGGAAGGGCGGAACGAATTCCTCGCCCTCGGCGAAATCCGGTCCCCCGGATTCCATCCCTATTCCGAGGGCCTGGACATCATCAAGGCGGTCACGCTGGTCGGCGGCCTGGGCGAATTCGCCGATTGGAGCGGCGCGCGGATCCTGCGTCCGAAGCCCAGCGGCGAGTACGCCATCGTGCCGCTGGATCTCAGCCGGCTGTTCAGCGCGGCGGACATGAACATGAACCTGCCGCTGCAGAAGGGCGACATCTTCTTCGTGCCGTCGGTCCGCAATCTGGTGCGCGCGCAGGTTTATCTGCTGGGCGAAGTGAACCGGCCGGGCGCGGTTTCGCTCTCGGCCGGACCGGGCGCGACCGTCGCCCGGCTGATCCTGGACCAGGGCGGCGCGACCCCGTTCGCCAATCTCGGCAAGGTCCAGATCCAGCGGACGGCGCCGGACGGCAGCAAGAAAGCCCTGGTCGTCGACGTGGGCCGGATCTTGAAGGAGGGCTCGTTCGAAGAGGACGTGCCCCTGCAGGAGGGCGACGTGGTGATCGTTCCGGAGAAAGGTCTATTGGGGCTGTGAAATGCGCGACATGATCCAACGGCCGGAATCGATGGAAACGCCGCGGCTGCCGGACGCGGAGGGACCGCTGGGCGCCGCCAAGGGCGTGGACGTCCGCAAGTATTTCTACATGATCGCCAAGCGGCTCTGGCTGCTGCTGCTGTGCTTCATGACCTCCATCGTGATCATGCTGGTCATGATGGCGCGCCAAGTGCCGGAGTACCAGGCGACGGCCAAGATGCAGTTGACGCGGTCCGTCGGGATTCCCTCCAATCTCCAGCAGCGGGACGTCGAGACGATCCTGGGCGACTACACCGAAACCCAATGCAACGTGATCCGCAGCCGCGAAGTGATCCAGCGGGCCAAGGACAAGCTGGGGCTCACGCCCCAGGAATTCGGCGAGAAGTTCCGCAGCATGGCGGTATTCCCCGTCTGGCAGACCGCCATCCTGGCCATCAGCATCAACGGCCTGGATCCGGCCTTTTGCGCGGACTATGCGAACGCGGTCGCGGACGCCTACGTGGACTACAAGGCCGCGGAACGCAGCGGCAGCTCCCAGAACACCGTGGACAACCTGTCGCGCCAGGCCAGCGATCTGGCGGACAAGATCGCGAAGATGGAAGAGGAGCTGCTGGCCTTTGTGCGCCAGAACAGCGTGGTCGGCATCCAGGAGCGGGGCAACGTGGCCGCGAACCTGCTGGCCAGCCTCTCCAAGCAATCCGCCGAGTATCGGACGCAGCGCATGCTGCTGGAAGCCCAGCAACCCCTGCTGACCCAAGCGCCGGACGAAGTCGTGCTGGCGACCTTGGAATACGGCTTGCCGACGCCCGCCGCGGCCGCTTCCAGCGGCGGCGGCCGGGGCGTGGAATCGCCCTCCGGGGAGGCGGAAAGCCTCCTCGAACACGGGGTCGTGGCGCCTCCGCACTGGGATTCCCTGAAGCGCGAAAACGCGTTCCTCGAAGCCCAGTTGATCGGCTACCGCAAGAAATACAAGGACGAGCATCCGCTGATCCAGGAAACCCAGCAGAAACTGCGGCAGAACGAGGACGCCCTCAAGGTCGAGATCCAGTTCGCGCTCAAGCAGTACTATTCCCAGCTCGAAGCCCTGGGCATCAAGGAAAAGGCCGCCCGCCAGGTCGAGCAGGAGTGGGAAGAACAGGCGCTGGAAATCGACCGCAAGCAGAAGGAATACGAAGGCCTCCAGCGCAACCTGGCCCGCTTGCAGGGACTCTACGACCTGATTTTCAACCGGTTGCAGGAAATCGACATTTCCGCCGGCATCCAGATGGAATCCGTGCGGATTTTGGAGCGCGCCATCGCCCCCGGAGGACCGCTCAAGCCGCGCAACCTGCAAAGCCTGTTCCTGGCGGCGCTGATCGGACTGGCGATCGGCATCGGCCTGATCTTCGCGCTGGAATTCATGGATGATTCCATCCGCTTCCCGGAAGAAGTGGTGCGCAGCCTGGGCACCCCGTTCCTCGGACTGGTTCCCACGGCCCATTGGAAACAGGCGGACGACGCCTCCTACTGGCTGGGCAACGTGGATCCGTCCAGCGGCTTCGCCGAGGCCTACCGCAACATCCGTTCCGCCTTGCTGCTGAATCCGTCCGGCAAGCCGTTCCGGACCCTGGCCGTCATTTCGGCGGTGCCCAAGGAGGGCAAGACGACGACCAGCGCCAACTTGGCCACCAGTTTCGCCCAGACGGGCCACAAGGTGCTGCTGGTGGATGCCGACCTGCATCGCGGGGGCGCCCACCGGTTCTTCGGCCTGCAGGCCGGCCGCGGCTTGACCGAGATCCTGACGGGCCGCGCTTCCATGGACGACGTCGTGCAGCACACGTCCGTAGAGGGCCTGGACGTGATCGGCACCGGCGCGTTCCCCGAGAATCCGGCGGAACTGGTTCTCCGGCGGGAGATGAAGGAATTCATGGCGCAGGCCGCCGAACGCTACGATCTGGTGGTCTTGGACGCGCCGCCGACGCTGGCGGTGTCGGAGTCCGCGGTGATCGCGTCCATGACCGACGGCGTCCTGCTGGTGATCTGGGGGGGGCGGACCTCGCGCAAGCTGGTGGCCGCCGCGGTGCGCCAACTGCTGTCGCGCGGCGCCAACCTCCTCGGCTTCGTGCTCAACAATCTCGATCTGGCCCGCATGGGCACCTACGGGGCCTCCGGCTACTACCACTATTACGGCTACGATTACCGCTACGAAGAAGACGTGGGGCCCGGTTCGGCCGAAACGGCGCGGTCGGCGGGCTGAGGCAAGCGGATCGGCAAGGAGTCCGGACGAAGTGGTCGTCATATTCCATCGCGGGCTGCAGGTTTCCAGCCGCCATCTGTTTTTGACCGTCGGCGATTGGCTGATCATCGTGCTGGCCCAGTTGGGCGCGGTCTATCTCCGCCTCGGGGTGGAGTTGGGCCATGAATACCTGCTGGACAACTGGGGTTCGCTGGTCGGCGCGGTGTTGGTCTACGGCCTGGTGTTCTACGCCGGCGGCATGTACGAACCGCCCACCCGCAGCCGGCGGGTGGATTTCGATTTCCTGCCGCTGATCGTCACCAGCATCGCCGCCGGCATCACCGGCCTCGTGCTCTACGCGCGGCCGCAGATGACCATCGGCCGCGGCATCTGGGCCATTTCTTCCGTCCTGATCCTGGCCTTGGCCTACGGCTTGCGCCGGTTGTTCATGGCGCTGGTCCGGCGCGGGCTGTTTCTCAAGCGCGCGCTGGTGCTGTGCGACCATCCCGACCGCGCGGCGGACCTGCTGCGCCTGCTGAAGGAAAACGCCTCTTCGCTCTACAGCGTCGCCGGCTTGGCGATCTGCGGGGCGGTGCCTGCCGCGGCCTACGCCGCCGCGCCGCCCGTGCTGGGGACCGCCGAGGATCTGGTCCGCCTGGTCGAGGCGCAGGACGTGTCCGTCCTGCTGCTGTCCGTGTCGCCCATGCGCAGCCACGAGCTGCTCTCGCGCCTGCGCCCCCTGCGCTACGCGGGCGTCGAGATCATGGACTACGTGTCGCTTTCCGAAGAACTGGCGCAGGAAATCCCGCTGGCGCACATCAACGACGAATGGCTGATGACCGTCGCGCTGAACAGCTCCGTGGTGCAGATCCGCAAGATCAAGCGCGCCACGGACCTCGTCGTCTCGACGCTCGGCCTCGTGCTCGGGGCGCCGCTGCTGGCGCTGTCCGCCTTGCTGATCAAGCTGACCTCGCCCGGTCCGGTCGTCTACCGCCAGACGCGCGTGGGCATGGGCGGCGTGCCCTACGTGCTCTTCAAGCTGCGCACCATGCGCACCGACGCCGAAGCCGGCGGCGCCGTCTGGGCCTGCAAGCAGGATGCCCGCGTGACCCGCGTGGGCTATTACCTGCGCAAATGGCGCCTCGACGAAATCCCCCAGCTCTTCAACGTGCTGAAAGGCGAGATGAGCCTGGTCGGCCCGCGCCCCGAACGCCCCGAATTCACCGAAAAACTCGCCGCGTTCATCCCGTTCTACGACGAACGCCACCTCGTCCAGCCCGGTCTCACCGGCTGGGCCCAGGTCCGCTATCCCTACGCCGCCAGTTTCGAAGCCGCCGCCCGCAAGCTCCAGTTCGACCTCTACTACATCAAGAACATGAGCTTCCTGATGGACGTGTCGATCCTGCTGCGCACCTTCAAGACCATCCTGGTCGGCCTGCGCCACGAAGACGACAGCTTCCTGCCGATGCCCGACAAGCTCGAGGAACTGCTGGCCACCGCGGATGCGCCGGAGACGGCTCCCAACCCCAACGGAGGAACCCCATGAGCATTGCCCACGAATTCGAATACGCCAAGCCGGCCCGCCTGAAAGAGGCGCTGGCCCTGCTGGCCCGGCCCGCCCCCCGCGGCGCCGCCGCCCTCGCGGGCGGCACGGACCTCGTCGCGTGGCTGCGCGACGGCGCCGTCAGCCCCGGCCGGCTGGTGGACGTCAAAGGCCTCGCCGAGCTGCGCGGCATCCGCCTCGCGGGCGGCAAGCTGTGGATCGGTTCGAACGCGACGTTCGCGGAAATCATCGACTCGCCGCTGGTGCAGAAACACGCGCCCGCGCTCGTCGAATCGTCCGGCCTGGTCGCCTCCGTCGGCGTGCGCAACCGCGCCACCATCGGCGGCAACGTCTGTTCGGCCGTGCCGTGCTGCGACAGCGGCCCGACCCTGCTCGTCCACGAGGCCATCGTCCACGTGGCGACGCCGCGCGGCACGAAGCGCATTCCCATGAAGAAATGGTTCCTGGGCCCGCGCCGCACCGCGCTGGCCAAGGGCGGCCTCGTCCTGGGCTTCAGCCTGCCGCTGGCCAAGCATGCCGGCGCGTTCGCCAAGCTCAAGCGCTACCGCGGCGAGGATCTCGCGCAAGCCAGCGTCGGCGTCCGCGTGGATGCCCAGGGCGTCTGGCGCGTGGCCTACGGCTCCGTCGCCCCCACGCCCATCCGCGGCCCCAAGGTCGAGCGCCTGCTCAAGGGCGTCAAGAAGCCCGACGCCGCGCTGCTGAAGAAGGCCGCCGCTCTCGCCGAGACCGAAGTGGCGCCCATCACCGATATCCGCAGTTCCGACGTCTACCGCCGCCTGATGGTCGGCGTCATGCTCAAGCGCGCCGTCAAGCTGGCCGCCGCGCGCCTCGCCGGCCGCGGCCCGGCCTACGGCATCAACGTCATGGAGGAGGACGCGCAATGAAGGACATCGCCATCCGCTTGAACGGGGAGGTCCGCCGCGTGGCGGTCGCCCCCAACGAAACCCTGCTCGACGTCCTCCGCGGCAAGTTCGGCGTCAAGACGCCCAAGGAAGGCTGCGGTCGCGGCGATTGCGGCGCCTGCACCGTCCTGCTCGACGGCAAGGCCGTCCGCAGCTGCCTCATCCTCGCCATCGAAGTCGACGGCCAGTCCGTCGTGACCCTCGAAGGCGTGGGGAAGGACAAGCCCACCGCCTTGCAGAAGGCGTTCGTGAAGAACAACGTCTTCCAGTGCGGTTTCTGCGCGCCCGGCATGATCCTGTCCTCCGCGGCCCTGCTGGCGGAAAAACCGCAGCCGACGGAACACGAGGTGCGCGAAGCCCTCGCCGGCAACCTCTGCCGCTGCACCGGCTACGAGCCCATCGTCCAAACCGTCCTCGAGGTCGCGAAAAAATCGGCCAAGAAGAAACCCGCCGCCCGGAGGGCCCGGTCATGAGCAAAACCCGCATCGTCGGCAATTCGTCCGTCCGCGTGGACGGCCTGGCCAAGGTCACCGGCGCCGCGCAGTACGTGGACGATCTCGATTTCGGTCCCGGCCTGCTGCACGCCGTGGTGGTGGAAAGCACGCGCGCCCACGCCAAGCTCAAGAAGGTCGACGTCTCCGCGGCCGAAAAGGCCCCCGGCGTCGTCCGCGTGGTGACGGGCAAGGACTTTCCGTACATGTTCGGCCTCTACATGCAGGACCGCTATATTTTCGCGCAGGACCGCGTACGGTTCGTCGGCGAGCAGATCGCCGCCGTCGTCGCCGAAACCCCCGAGGCGGCCCTGCGCGCCGCCAAGCTGGTGAAGATCGACTACGAAGAGCTGCCCACCGTGCTGAGCCTCGCCGACGCCCTGAAGAAGGACGCCGTGCTCATCCATCCGCACCTCGACCAGTACAACAAGGTGCCGTGGTTCTTCCCGCGCGCGGGCACGAACATCGCCCACTGGCGCAAGACCCGCAAGGGCGACGTCGAGAAAGGCTTCAAGCAGGCCGACTTCGTCCTTGAAGACGTCTACACCGTGCCGCGCTACGCGCACTGCCCGATCGAAACCCACGCCGTGACCGGCCTGTTCGACCTGTCTGGCCGCCTGACGCTCTGGGCGTCGTCGCAGTCGCCGTTCGCCCAGCGCAACGTGATGGCCACCGCGCTGAAGCCCTTCGGCCTGACGCACAAGGACATCCGCATCGTCACGCCGTTCGTCGGCGGCGGCTTCGGCGGCAAGGCCGGCGTCTCGATGGAAATCATCGCCGCGGTGCTGGCCATCGCGATGAAGGGCCGGCCCGTCAAGCTCAACTGGACCCGCGAGCAGGAGTTCATGAACACCTCGCAGCGGCAGGGCGTCATCGCCCGCATCAAGATGGGCGTGAAGAAGACCGGCCAGATCGTCGCGCTCGAGCACACCCTGCATTGGGACGCCGGCGCGTCGGCGGAATACGGCGCCAACGTCGTGAATGCCGTCGGCCTCTCGGCCACGGGCCCGTACCGCGTGCCCAACGTCAAGATCGACTCGGTCTGCGTCTACACCAACATGCCGCCCTGCGGCGCCTACCGCGGCTTCGGCTACTCGGAATTCCACTTCGGCCTCGAGTCGCACGTCACCCGCGTCGCCCAGGCCATCGGCATGGATCCGGTCAAGTTCCGCAAGCTCAACGCGATCAAGGAAGGCGATACGCTCGCCTACGGCGCGCACATGAACCCGGGCGACCTCCGCGGGGCCATCGACCGCGTCGCCAAGGAAATCCGCTGGGGCAAGGTGCAGAAGAGCACGAAGCCCGGCAAGGCCATCGGCAAGGGCCTCGCGTGCTTCTGGAAGGCGCCGGCCATGCCGCCGAACGCCTCCTCCGCCGCCTACCTCAAGTTCAACGAGGACGGCTCGCTGAACCTGACCGTCTCCGGCATGGAGATCGGGCAGGGCTTCCTGACCGTCATGGCCCAGGTCGCCGCCGAAGTGCTGACCGTCCCCGTGGAGAAGATCCGCGTCGAGACGCCCGACACCGACCGCAATCCCTACGAATGGCAGACCGTCGGTTCCCACGTCACGTGGAGCTGCGGCAACGCCGTCCGTTCCGCCGCCGCAGAGGTGAAGACCAAGCTCCTCGCCACCGTCGCGCGCGCCAAGGGCCTCAAGGCCGAGGACCTCTACCTCGCCGACGAATGCGTCAAGAGCCGCAAGGACCGGAAACTCGTCCTGCCGTTCCGCGATTTCGTCATCGACGGCATCATGCGCCCCAACGGCAACTTCATCGGCGGGCCCATCCACGGCACGGGCATGTTCATGCCGGAGTTCACCTCCGCGCTGGGCGATCCCGAAACCAGCCAGGGCGGCCACCCCAACGTGCACTACACCGTCGGCTGCGCCGGCGTCGTGGTCGAAGTCGACAAGGAAACCGGCAAGCTCACCGTCCTCAAGACCGCGCTCGCGGTGGATGCCGGCAAGGCCATCAACCCCGAACTCGTCGATGGCCAGATCGTCGGCGGCATCGTGCAGGGCCTCGCCACCGCCCTCTACGAAGACATCCGCTACGGCGCCAACGGCCGCCTGCTCAACCCGAACTTCACCGACTACAAGATCCCGACCGCGCTCGACTGCCCCGGCGAAATCGTGCCGATCATCCTCGAGACCGCCCAGCCCGACGGTCCCTTCGGTGCCCGCGGGGTGGGGGAACACACGATGGTTGCCTGCGCGCCCATGGTGGCCGATGCCATCGCCGACGCCGTCGGCGTGCGCCTCAAGACCATGCCGCTGACCGCCGAGAAGGTCGCGCTGGCCCTGCGCGGAATCGACTACGATTCCGTCAAGGGCGACAACCTCGGATTCTGCTTCCGCGGAAGGCCTTGCGACTATCCGTTCGACGTCGGCGGCGCCCGGTAGCCAAAGTTTTACGTCGTACGTAAAAGTCCGGAAAAGTTTTTACGTTCTACGTAAAAATCGCGCAAAGTTTTTACGTTCTACGTAAAATCGGCCGAAAGTTTTTACGTAGTACGTAAAACCTGCGATACTGCCGCCATGAACACCGTCGTTTCAGCCGTCATGATCCTGTGGATCTTCGGCATGGTGATCTATCTCACCAAGGACATGTAGGGGACCTGCGTCCGTTGCGGCGGACGGCGGTTCTCCGGACAGCTAGATCTCGGGGATGTTGTAGGGATTGCTCGGCGGCCGGATCGGGGCGTCGTTCACGTACGGTTCGATGTCGCGCCAGTTGGCCTCGGGCGCTTCTTGCGTGTAGCCGGCGCCGGCCGAGATGCCGAATCCGAACCCGACTTCCGCCGATGCGCCCGAAGCGCCCACGGTGCCGCCGACTCCGACCAGGCAGGCCGCGAATCCGCTGGCGCTCCAGCCTTCCAGGAAATTTTTCATTTCGGCGTTGGTGGGCAGATGTCCCTTTCCCCGGACGGTCGCGAGGTAGCCCCCGCGCAGCGAGATCCCGGCATCGATGTCGCCGGTCAACAGCCCGCCCCCGCCCTGGTAGATGCGCCCGTAGCGGTCGACCGTGATCGTGCCGCTGACGGCGCCGAGGCCCACGTCGAAACACACGTAATCCGGGAAGGCGGCCGTCGCGACGTCGCGCAGGTTCCAGCCGAGCGGGCGCCGTTCGGCCGGAACCGGGCCGAGGCCGGTCGGATCGATCAGGTTGATGGGATCGCCCCAGGCGTATTCGTACGCGTTGAGGGTTCCGCCGCCGAGCAGGAGGGGGTCGGGACTGAGCCAGCGCCCCGTTTCGGGATCGTAGTTGCGCACGCCGATCTTCACCAGGCCCGTGTCGGGATCGTAGAGCCCGCCGGCGAAGCCGAAAGGCTGGAAGCCGGGGTTCGTATCGACTTCCACCCGGCCGAGCGGATCGTAGGCCAGGCGCTGGGCGACGGCGCCCGTGGCGGCATCGACCACCAGGCGCGGACTGCCGCGCGAATCCGAAAGGATCCGGTAGACCGTGCCGCTGCGGACCAGGTAGTCCGGCACGTTGCCGCGCGTGCCGTAGACGAACCGGCTGATCACGCCGCCGGCGCCGTCCAGTTCGGCGATGGGGTTGAGATGGTTCATGTAGAGGTACTTCCGCGTGGCGACGCCGTTCTCCAAGCGCGCGGTCCGGCGCATGCGGCCATCCACGACGTAGGTGTAGATGTTCGTCTGGCCCGCCGGCTTCGCCGCGATCAGGCGGCCGAGGCCGTCGAAAGCGTATTCCGCCGTCTCGGCGCCGTCGGTCCCGTTCGTCCGGAATCCGTTCGCGTCGTTCGCGTAGACGACCGTGCCGCGGCTCACCAGGCGGTCGCAGGCGTCGTAGGCGGCGGCGGTCGTCCCGGCCGGCGCGAGCCGGTTGGTGAGGTTCCCGTTCGCGTCGTATTCATACTGCGCGCGCAGGGAGCCGTTGGTGCGGACTTCCGCGAGGTGCAAGGCGGCATCGTAGGCGAAGGCGTTCGTCGTGGCCGCGCCGTCGAGCGTTTCCACTTCGTTCGTGATGCGCCCGAGCGCGTCGCGCTGCCAGACCAGCGACCAGGTGCCGGTGCCGAACGCGGCAACGTGTTCGGCGGGCTCGCCGAAGGCGTTGTACGTGCGGGTGTCCGTCGCGGCGCCCAGCGCGGTTCCCGTGATGCGCCCGTGTTCGGGCGAGCGCTGGATGGCCAGTTCGCCCGCTTGGATCAGCAAGCCGTCGAGGTCGTATTGCAAGGCGACCTCGTAGCGGCCGTTGACCGTTTGCGAGGTGACGGCGAAATTCGCGTCGTAGCACCGGGACACGACGCCCGTGACGAATCCGGACCACGATTCCGAGATCGGCAGGAAGCCGTCGTACGTCCATTCGCTGCCGCCGCCGTCGGTCGCGACCATGCTTTGGAGGCGCCCGCCGCCGTCGTAGGTGCAGAGCAAGG
The DNA here is from genome assembly GCA_002347655.1 of Verrucomicrobia bacterium UBA2281. Taxonomy (GTDB): domain Bacteria; phylum Verrucomicrobiota; class Kiritimatiellia; order CAIQIC01; family Lenti-01; genus Lenti-01. Next base: position 21,172 of record DDWR01000037.1, read on the forward strand.
CGTTGTCGGGCGCGCGCACTTCGGCCAGCCGGCCCGCGGCGTCGTAGAAGTTCGTGATCACGGATCCGTCGGGCCGCGTCATCGCCGTGAGCTGGCGCTCCAGGTTGTAGGCGTAGGCGATGCGGGCCACCGTGCCGCCGACGTCCGGCGCGGCGTAGTTCGTGAGGAGATTGAGCGCGTCGTACGCGAAGACGTGCTGGGGACCGGCCGGGGTGGTCACGCGGATCACGTTTCCGTTTCGATCGCGCGCGAAGGCCGCGTTGCGGCCGTCGATGAACACGACGTTGGTCAAGCGACCGACCGCGTCGTAGGCATAGGCGTTGGAGACGGCGATCGGCCAGACTTCGTAGGCGAGCTGGCCGACGCCGTCGTAGCCGAGATGCGCCGTGCGGACGTCGGTTCCGCTGCCGCGCACGACGGCGGTCAGGCGGCCGGCGGCGTCGTACGACAGAACCGTTTCCGGCAGGCCCGGCAGGCGCAGGACGTCGTAGAGGCCTTGGGCGGTGAAGGCGATTTGGTTCGTGCGGCCCATCGGCGAGACGCGCGTCAGCGTGCGCGTCGCGGCGTCGTAGGCGGCCGTCAGCGTGCGGCCGTTGAGCGTGGCGACGGTGGCGAGCGATACAACGCTCAGCGGATCGTCGGGATCGGCCAGCGCGGCCTGGCGTTCGAGCGTGCGGGTCGCGGCGAGGCCGCCCGGGGTCGCGACCGTTTGGGTGGAGACCAGTAGCGCTTGCATGTCGAAGCGGGGATCGGGGGAAACCTCGCGGACCACGGTCATGCCGTCGGGGGTTTGGTTCGTGGCGCTCCCGCCCGGCACGGACCAGATCTGGAGCGTGAGCCCGTCGGGCGTCTGCAGGGTGCGGTGGGAAGCGGCGGCGCCTTCCGCGTAGACGAGCCGGCTGACCCGTCCGAGCGCGGTCGTCATCGCGACCTCGTAGGAAGCGGTGGCGCGCGCGCGGGAGAGGGTCGTCGTGGCGCCGCCGGGATCCCAGAAGGCCGCCAGCCGCCCATCGGCGTAGCGGGCGCCGTAGGTTTGGCCCTCGGGGCCGATGACGGCGGTGAGCAGGCCGTTGGTCGTGTAGGTCATCCGGTTGGTGGCTCCGCTCGGATCGACCACGGCCGCGAGGTGTCCGTTGCCGTCGATCGCGGCCGCGGTGCGCTGGCCGTAGGGCCCGACGATGCCGGTCAGCTTCCCGTTGCCGTCGCGTTCGAGGGTCGTGGCGAGGCCGAACGCATCGACGATGCCGGTGAGCCATCCGTCGGTATAGTGGAAGTCGTAGCGCTTCGCGCCGGTCACGGCGTCGTAGGTGGCGAGGTGGCGGCCGTCCTTGGCGAAAACGTAGAGCTCGTCGCCCGCTGCGGAGCCGATCTGGATGTCGCGCGCGCTGTAGCCGGGCATCGGGGCTTCGACCGTCCGCACGCTCCGTCTGTAATCGTCGGCGACGAAAATGCGCCCGTCGGGGGTGACGGCGGCATCCATGTAGCCGCTGGCGCCGGAACCGGCCACGGTATCGATGATTCCGTCCGTTCCGACCATGCGGATGCGGCCGGAATATCGGTCGGCGATATACAAATTTCCGCTGAGGTCGAAGCCGATCCCTTCGAGGATGTCGAACGCGGCATTCGTGGCCGGCCCCCCGTCGCCTTCGATCCCGCTCCATGGATTGCCGGCGACCTTGTAGATCCGGCCGTCGTTGGCGAGGCGCCGCACGGCATCGCCGCCGGGTCCGTTTTGGACGAAGTAGAGTTCGCCGTTGGGCCCGATCTCCATGTCGCCGCCCAGGCGCACCGCCGCGTCGATCGCCGGGCCGCCGTCGCCGGTCCAATCGGCGCTCCCCGTGCCGGCGACCGTGGAAATGATCCCGTCGGGTCCGACGCGCCGGATGCGGTGCGTGCTCGCGTCCGCCAAGAAGACGGTGCCGTCGTCGCGCGCGGCGACGGCACCCAGGCTCAGCGCGGCGTTCGTCGCGGGGCCGCCATCGCCGCTGAAGCCGAACGTGCCGTTGCCGGCGAGGGTGGCGATCGTGCCGCGGGGATCGACCTTGCGGACTCGGCCGTTGCCGAAGTCGGCGATATAAAGCGTGCCGTCGCTCGCGACGTCGATTCCGCATGGCCAATAAAGGCGGGCCAGCTCGGCGGGGCCGCCGTCGCCGCTGAATCCGGAAACGCCGGTCCCGGCCACGGTGCGGATGATGCCCTCGGGGTCGATGCGCCGCACGCAGTGGTTGTCGAAGTCGGCGACGTAGACCGAGCCGTCCGGCCCCGTGGCCAGCGAGCGGGGCGACCGGAAGGTGGCGTTTTCGGCGGGCCCGCCGTCGCCGCTGTAGCCCGCGATGCCGGTGCCTGCCCAGATGCGCGTCAAGCGGGTCACGTCGGTGGCGTTGTGGTGGGACCCGTTGCCGCGGTACAGCGTCTCCGACACCGGATCGTAGGCGTGGTGGACGTCGAGGCTCCAGCCCCCGAGGCCCAGGGCGTTCGCGTTCCAGCCGCCGACGTAGAGGACGATGGATTGCCGATAGGGCACGGTTTCGCGGCCGAGAACCGGGTTGGTAAACGGGCGGCCGGACACCATGCCGAAACTGGCGGAGGCCCCGGCCGGCAAAAAGTAGTAGTTGGGGTAGTGGTAGATGAGGGTGCATTCGGCCTTGTGCCGCCCGTAGGCCGGGCGGCCGTAGACGTCGAGGCCGTCCCAATAGGCCGTGAATTCCAGGTTGGTGTCGGCCGCGAACGTCTGGCGGTAGGCGCGGCCTTCGATCTTCACCTCGGCCTCGACGACGAGGAGGTTGGTGTGGATTTCTTCGCCCGTCAGCGGAAGCGTTACGGCATCCAAACTGCGGTCGCTCGAGTAGCACAGCCGGAACGGGGTGCCGGCCACCGGCAGGAATTCCCGGAAAATCTGGTTGTCGACGTCGATGACGCCTTGGCCCCCGACGACGGCCGGCGTGGTTTCCCGGCGCGCTTCGATCTCGAATTGCTTGTATTCAGGCACCGTCGGGTACGGTGCGTCTGCCGGAGGAGAGCTCGGCCAGTTGAAATCGTAGGTGCTGAAGTGCGTGATGGCCACGCGCCACAGGCTTTGCGTGGGGGCGTAGTCGAGCGCGAGCCTCATTCGTTCTTCATCCGTGAATCCGAGCGCGGCCAGGGTCGCGGGATCGTCCGCCGCCGCATCGCCGTCCGTATCGATCTCCGCCAGGCCGGCGGCGTTCGTGCCGACGAGCTGGATCACCCGGCCGTTGGGCGAGGGCAGCCAGCGCTTGCTGTCGCGGTCGTAGTAGCCGACCGGCACGTCGCTGCCGGCGGGGAAACCGAGGAAGTTCTCGAGGTAGAGGTAGACCGGCCGGTCGAAGACGACGTCGCGCCCGTCGATCTTGCGGATGGTTTCGTCCGCGCCCAGTTCCACGGCGTAGGTGTAGGCGACGCCGGGCGGCAGCTCGCCGGGCATGGCGGCCAGCCCGTTGGTGCCGACGGTGTACTCGGTGAACCGCGTGGTCAGCGCCGAAACCGGTTGGAGCGCGCCGTCCATGCCGTAGACGGCGGCGGCGGTGGCTTCGGGGATCAAGACCGACGCCCGGCGCTGGCCGTCGCCATCCGAGACGGTTCCGCCGCGGGCGACCTTCAGCCCGCCGGCGGAAAGATCGAGAACCGTGGCGTTGGTGTCGGCCGGAATCATCACCGCGTCGGGCAGTTCGGCGTAGGCCTGCCACGGGGCGGCGACGGGGCGCTGGAGCGGCAGGAATCCGGCCTTGTCGTAGTTCACGTACAGCGCGGCGCCGCCGTTGACGACCAGGTCGAACCAGCCGTTCGTGCGGGTGACGGTCAGGCCGTATTCCGGATGGCTTTCGACGGTGACGACCACGCCGGGCAAGGGGGCGTCGGATCGGTCCAGCACGCGTCCGCGGAGCACGCAGGTCCGGATGGCTTCGAGCGCGTTCGTATCGACGCCGGTTTGGACCGCGTCCGGGCCGCTGTAGAGGAACGCGGCGTTTTCCGCGATCAGGCCGACGACGCCGTTGTCGGGCGGCGGGGCGATCTCCTCCGGTTCGGGCCCGCCGGTCCGGATGGCGAAACCGGGCCCGTTCGTGGACCAGACGTCGTCCTCATTGCCGGCTTCGATCGTAACGGTGTGCGTCACGCCTGTCGCCAGCCCCGTCACGCGGTAGGAGAAGCTCGTGGACGGCAGGTTGGTGAGCAGGACGCCGTCGAGATAGATGCGATAGCCGGCGAGTTCGAGCAGATCCTCCGCCGGCTGCCAGCGAAAGATCACGTTCGTTCCCTCCTCGAGGGCCACGTCGAGTCCCGTGTCCAGCGTCCAATCCCAGGTCGGCGGGTTCGTGCCGGGCAGCATGAGAAGGCGATACATCTGTTTGGGGGGATCCTCGGGCAGGCCGTCGACGTAGGTGAAGTTGCTCGAGTAGGCGGTGAAGGAGTCCAGCAGCGACCAGTTGGTCGGGGATTCTCCCGCCTCGATGCGGAAAACCTTGCCGGCCCGGCCCGAGACGTCGATTTGCGGCTCGCCGGTTTCCGTCATGGACAGAGCGGTGAAAACCGGCGGGGGATTGGTGGCGGACCAGGCCGCCGCGCCGGAGAAAAGGAAGACGATGGCGGACAGCCGGAGGCAAACGGAGCAGCCCGGGAAAACAAATCGCTTCATGGCGTCAACCCTTTCTGGCGCAGATCGGCCGGAGGTTGGATGCTCCGCCGTCGCTAATGGTAAAACTTAGGTATGCACCGAGGAGATGTCAAGGGAGGAGTCGGAAAATCCGCCGGATACGGACCGATACGGAAGCAAGGGGGCCGCGGGCTTTTCTTCTCCGGTCGGACGTGCGATGCTGTCCGGCATGCACCTCGTTATTCCAGCCGCCCCGATTTCCCGGATCTCCGGCCTAGCGCTTCGTTTCGCCCAGGACATGTAGGAGTTTCTCCGTGCCCCCCGCCGTCGCCAAGATCCTGACCGAGATCGCGCTCGACCGCGAATTCGACTATCTCATCCCGGGGGAGTTGCTCGAGCGCGTGCGGATCGGCAGCGTCGTCTGGGTGCCCTTCGGCCGGCGCCGCGCGCGCGGGTTCGTCGTCGGCCTCGCGGACCAATCCGACTTCCCGAACCTGAAGGCCATCGAATCCGTCACGGGCGATTGGCCGCTGTTCGACGAGCAGATGCTGCGCCTCGCGCGGTGGATCGCCGACTACTACGCCGCGCCGTTCGAGAGCGCCCTCGCCGCCGTCCTGCCCGCCGCCGTCCGCCGCGCCGGCGCGAAGTTCAAGGAGCAACTCGTCGCCGCCGTGCGCGCGGACGCCGCGCCGACGCCCGAAGACGAAGCCGCCCTGGCGCGGAAAAGCCCCAAGCAGGCCGCCGCCTGGGCCGTGCTGAAGGAGCGCCGCGAAGCGACCGCCGCCGCGCTGGCGGAGGAAACCGGCGTCTCGCTCCAAGGCTTGCGGAGCCTCGAAAAGAAGGGCTGGCTTGCGCTGGCCAAGGGCGTGATCCGCCGCGATCCGCACGCGCAGATGAAGATCCTGCCGACGTTCGCCCCGCCGCTGATGGACGAGCAGACCGCCGCGCTGGCGGCCATCCGCGCGGAAATGGCCGCGCCCAAGCCGGGCGTCGTCCTGCTGCACGGCGTGACCGGCAGCGGCAAGACGGAGGTCTATCTCGCCGCGATCCAGACCGCGCTGGATGCGGGGCAGGGGGCCATCGCCCTCGTGCCGGAAATCGCCCTGACGCCGCAGACCATCGAGCGCTTTCGCGGGCGCTTCGGCGATACCGTCGCCGTGCTGCACAGCCACCTCTCCGACGGCGAGCGCCACGACGAATGGCGGCGCATCGCCGCCGGAAAGGCCCGCGTCGTCGTCGGCGCGCGCAGCGCGCTCTTCGCGCCCGTGCGCCCGCTGGGCCTGCTGGTGGTGGACGAGGAGCACGAGCCCGCCTACAAGCAGGACGAAACGCCCCGCTACGGCGCGCGCGACGTCGCCGTCATGCGCGGCCACCTCGAAAACTGCGCCGTCGTGCTCGGCAGCGCCACGCCCTCGCTGGAGTCCTACCACAACGCGCGCGCCGGCAAGTACAAGCTGGTCCAGATGACCAAGCGCGTCGACCGCTGCGTGATGCCGGCCGTGCGCGTCGTGGACATGCGCGTCGAGGCCGAGAAGGCCGGCGGCGCGCACTTGCTCTCGCAAGAGCTGATCGAAGCCGTCCGCCTGCGCCTCGCGCAGGGCGAGCAGACCATGCTGTTCCTGAACCGCCGCGGCTACGCCACGACGGTGATGTGCCCCGTCTGCGGCTTCGTCGAAACCTGCCCGCACTGCAGCGTCAAGATGACCTACCACAGGCATTCCGAAACGATGATGTGCCACGTCTGCGGCGTCGTCCGGCCCGTGCCGGCCCGCTGCTCCAATCCCGAATGCCGCGCGCCCAACGTCAAGATGGCCGGCGTCGGCACCCAGCGCGTCGAAGCCGCCGTGAAGAAGATCTTTTCCCACGCCCGCGTCGCCCGCATGGATTCCGACACCACCGGCGGCAAGGATGCCCACGCCCAGATCCTCGGGAAATTCCGGCGCGGCGACGTCGACATCCTCATCGGCACGCAGATGATCGCCAAGGGCCTCGATTTTCCCAACGTCACGCTCGTCGGCGTGATCTTCGCGGACCTGAGCCTGCAGATGCCGGATTTCCGCGCCGCGGAGCGCACGTTCCAGCTCCTGACGCAGGTCGCCGGCCGCGCCGGCCGCGGCGACGTGCCCGGCGAGGTGTTCATCCAGACCTACGCGCCGTTCCATCCCGCCGTGCAGTCGGCGCGCAACGCCGATTTCGTGACGTTCTTCGACCAGGAAATCGAGTTCCGCCGCGAGCTGCGCTATCCGCCCTTCACGCGGCTGACGTCGGTGCTGTTCAAGGGCAAGGACGAAGCCGCCGTGGACGCCTGCTCCAAGGACTTCGCGGCGAAGCTCAAGGCGAAGCTGCCGCCTTCGGTGCGCATGACGGGCCCTGCGCCCGCGCCGCTGGCCAAGGCCAAGAACTATTACCGCGCCCAGCTCCTGCTCTTCGCCGCCACGTCCAAGGATGCCGGCCCCGTCCTGCGCGCGTTCCTCAAGACCTTCAAGGCGCCCAAAGGCGTCACGGTCCACGCCAGCGTGGACGCGCTGTCGCTGATGTGAACTGGATGGTTGGAGCCGGCCCCGCCGGGGCCGGTGGCCGTTCAGGTTTTCAGCATCGGCGACTTGGGCCAAGTCGCCCTGCCGATGTGGATCCCCGGTAGGGCGCGTTGGCCCAACGCGCCGGCTTCAAACGGTCGCGCGGCGAGAACCCGCCGACCCCGTTTTTCTTTCCCCTTCCGCCGCGCCGCGGCCTGCGCTATAATGCGGGCGAAGTCGGAAGGAGATCCGCCATGATCGATTTTGAAAAACTGGGGGTGTTCTATCTGGGGCGGGTCTACGATCCCGACGCGAAGAAAACGACGGATGAACCGCTGCTCTACGATGCGAAGGACCTGACCACCCACGCGGTGTGCGTCGGCATGACGGGCTCCGGCAAGACCGGGATGGGCATCGGTTTGATCGAGGAAGCCGCGCTCGACGGCATTCCGGCCATCGTCATCGATCCCAAGGGCGACATGGGCAACCTGCTGCTGACGTTTCCGCATTTGGCGGCGTCGGATTTCCGCCCATGGGTGGACGAAGGCGAGGCTGTGCGCAAGCAGATGGGCGCCGACGAGTATGCGGTCAAGACGGCGGAGACCTGGGCGCGGGGGCTGGCGCAATGGGGCCAGGACGGCGCGCGCATCGCCCGCCTGAAAGCCGCCGCCGACTTCGCGATCTACACGCCCGGTTCCCGCGTGGGCTTGCCGCTGTCGATCCTGTCCTCCCTCGATGCGCCGCCGCCGGGCTTCGCCGACGACGCCGCCGCGCTGCGCGACCGCGTTTCCGCCGCCGTGTCCGGCCTGCTGGCGCTCGTCGGCGTGGAGGCCGATCCGCTCCAGTCGCGCGAACACATTTTGCTTTCCACCGTCGTCGATCGAGAATGGCGCGCGGGGAGAAACCTGGATCTGCTGGCCCTCATCCACGCGGTGCAGGAGCCGGGCGTGGACCGCATCGGCGTCCTGCCGCTGGAATCGTTCTTCCCGGCCAAGGACCGCTTCGCGCTGGCGATGCGCCTGAACAACCTGGCCGCTTCCCCGGGCTTTTCTGCGTGGACGGAGGGCGAAGCGCTGGACGTGCAGCGCCTGCTCTACACGCCGGAAGGCAAGCCGCGCGTTTCGATCCTCTCCATCGCGCATCTGTCCGACGCCGAACGGATGTTCTTCGTGACGGTGCTGCTGAACGAAGTGCTCGCGTGGACGCGCCGCCAGACCGGAACCTCCGCGCTGCGCGCGCTGCTCTACATGGACGAGATCTTCGGCTACTTCCCGCCCACGGCCAATCCGCCGGCCAAGGCGCCGATGCTGACGCTGCTCAAGCAGGCGCGCGCGTTCGGGCTGGGCATCGTGCTGTCCACGCAGAATCCGGTGGACCTCGATTATCGCGGGCTGGCCAACACCGGCACCTGGTTCATCGGCCGCCTGCAGACGGAACGCGACAAGGCGCGCGTGATCGAGGGCCTGACAAGCGCCGCGGCGGGGGAGGGGCTCGACCGCGCCGCGCTGGATCGGCTCATGGCGAATCTGGGCAGTCGCGTGTTCCTGATGCGCAACGTCCACGAGGATGCGCCGGTGCTGCTGGAATCGCGCTGGTGCATGTCCTATCTGCGCGGGCCGCTCTCGCCCGCGCAGATGGGGACGCTGATGGCCGCCCGCAAGGCCGGCGCGCCGATCCCCCCGCCCGCCGCTCCGGCGGCGGCGCCCGCCGCGCCCCCGCCCGCCGCGGCGGCGAAGACGGTGCTCCCGGCGTCCATCGCGCAAGTCTATCTGCGCGCCCCGCATCTGCCCGCCGGCGCGGCCGTGACCTACCGGCCCGCGCTCTTGGCCTCCGCCCGCATCCATTTCGTGGACTTGCGGCAGAAACTGGACGCGTGGCAGACCGTGCGGCAGCTCGTGTTCGCCGATCCGGCCACGGGCCGCTTGCGCTGGACGGACGTCCGATCCGCGCCGGAAGGGGAGGCGCGCGAGCCGCTGCCCGGCGCCGCGCACGAGAACGTGCCGGCGGATCTGGCCGATCCCAAGCGCTACGCGCAGCACGAAAAGGACTACAAGGCGTTTTTGGCGGAAGCCGGCGCGGTCGATTTGCCGAGCCTGCCCGCGCACCGGCTGCTGGCCGCGCCGGGCGAGAGCGAAGGCGATTTCCGCATCCGCGCCGCGCAGCTCCTGCGCGAGAAGCGCGACGAAGCGGTCGCGAAGCTGCGCGAAAAATACGCCGGCAAGATCGCCGCGCTGGCCGAACGCGAACGGCGCGCGGAAGCGAAGGTCGAAAACGAAAAGGCGCAGCTTTCGCGCCAGCGCGTGGGCACGGCCGTGCACTTCGGCGCCGCGGCGCTCTCGATCCTGCTGGGGCGGCGCGCCGGCGGCCTCGGGCGCGCCACGACCGGCATCGGCGCCATGACGCGCGCCGGCAAGGAGAAGCTTGACGTGCAACAGGCCGGCGAGACGCTGGAAGCCGTCCGCCGGCAGCGCGCCGAGCTGGAATCCGAGGCCGGCCAGGAAGTCGCGCGCCTCATGGAATCCTTCGATCCCGAGCGGCTGGCCGTGTCGTCCGTGCGTCTCGCGCCGCGCCGCGCGGAGACCGTCTTCCGGCAGATCGCGCTCGCCTGGGTGCCCTGCGTCGCCGATGCCTCCGGCGTCCTGCGGCCCGTGGTCGAAATCGCCTGATTTTTCATCCGGATCGAACGATATCCGCAACATGTTGCATTGCATGGCGATAAAAAATATGAATTATCTCAGGGAATCGCCCAACTAAGTGTTGACACTTATAGGGGGTCTCCATTATCTTTTTCGACAGTGGAAGAGGGCTCGACAACCAGAGCCCGAATGATTTAAAAAGAAACCCAACGGAGATGACCATGAAAAAGACACTATGGATCGCGATGGTCGGAGCGCTCGTCGCTTCCGTCGTAGTTGCGTCCGCCCAGGAAGTCCTGAGCGCGAACGCGGTCGGTTACATCAAGAAGACGGTCCCGCCGGCGGGTGATTTGGTACCGTTAACGATTCCGTTGGAAGCCATGGACACCGTGAACGTCATTTTCACGAACACATCGGTTGCGACGGAAGCGGATCCCGGATCGATTGCGTATTTCTGGGAGCCGGTCGGACAAAACTGGCAGAGTTCGACCAAGAGCACCAAGGACAGCAAATGGGGCGGTGCCGCTGTCGGCAAGGCGATGGACGTGGGCGAGATGTTCTTCTTGAAGTCGCCGCTCACCGCCGTGGATCCCAAGGACGTGACGATCACGGGGCAGGTTCCCGCAACGAATTCCCCCGTGCCGGTTCGGGTTCAAGGGAATTTGTCGGCCATCGCCAACCCCTATCCCGTGGACTTCATCTTCACGAATTCTTCCTTGGCGGTCGGTTCGGAAAACGGATCGCTGGCTTACTTCTGGGATCCGGACGGTCAGAATTGGCTGAGCGCGACCAAGAGCACGAAGGACGGGAAATGGGGCGGCGCGGCCATCGGCAGAACCGTCACCGCCGGCGAAGGCTTTTTCCTGAAAGACGTCACCACGGCTGTTTCGCGCGAGTGGGACGCGGAAAAAATGTATACGTGGCCCTAACCCATCGAATCATTTAAAAAACACTACGCAAGGACAATACAATGAAGAAAATCCTAACGATTGGAACGCTCGTGATTTCCATGGTTGTATCCGCTTCTGCCTGGGTCGGCATCGACTGGCAACCCGGATGGGGCGTTTACAATTTCGATTCGCCGGACGTCGTCAACTTCGACGCCAACAACTCTCTCCTTGCGAATTCGGGAGCGATTTGGCAGTTGATCTATGCCGGTGCCGACAACGCCATCGACAATTTCAGCACCAGCGAAGGGGGGCCTGGGATCGCGGACAACTACGTTACCGACGACGATGTCGTCTGGGCCGAACGGATTGTCGGCGTCGGCGGCGGCGTTGCGGGAGACGGAACCGATTGGGATACCTGGTTGCTGTGGCAAGGCGCGGGCAATTCGGTTTATGAAAATCCCGCCTGGAGCACTGCGGGCTTTGTCTATCAGCGGATCTTCGAGGGTTTGGTCGTCACGGCCAATGCGCTCAACTATACAAGTCCGCTGTTCGCCTACAATCCCAACTGGTGGGATGGAAACGGCGTCAAGCCCACGGCTGAAATGATGTACACGGAAACCGGTTCCGCCACGACGCCGGTCGCGGGCGTGCAGCCGGTTCCGGAGCCGGCGACGATGGGCCTGTTGGGCCTCGGCGCGCTGGTGATGGCGTTCCGTCGCCGTCGTTCCTAATCTTCGCCTAGCGCGAATGCGATCCCCGGCGGGAAACCGCCGGGGATTTTTGTGTCTTGGGGTAGGGCGACTTGGCCCAAGGCGCCGCGTCCGGACCCGGCGCGTTGGGCCAACGCGCCCTCCCCATGGAATCCGCCGGGGAGCGATGTGGCTGTTTGGATCCCGACCTCGTCGGGCCGGCGGGGGTCTTCAAAACCGACCCGGATCTTGCCCCAAGCCCCCCGCGGGCTTGTCCCGTGGTTGAATCAGGTTTGAACAGCGGGAAGAACGGCCCTCCGCCGCGCCGCATTTTAGGCTGTTTTCCGGCGGCGTTTGGGGTAGGATGGATGTCGTATGAGCCATTTCGAGACCGCACAGCGTTTGTGGGCGCCTTGGCGCATGGAATTCATCCAGGCGCCGAAGGAGCCGGGGTGTTTCCTGTGCCGGATCGCGGGGGGCGGGCCGGACCAGGACGCGGAGAACCACGTGGTGGGCCGGCGCGGCACGGCGCTGCTGCTGCTGAACCGCTATCCGTACAACGGCGGCCATCTGATGGCGGCGCCCTTGCGCCACGTGGCCACGCTGGCGGAACTGGCGCCGGAGGAAATGCGCGACCTGATGGACCTGGTTTGCCGGGGGCAGCGCTTGCTGGACGGGGTGATGCGGCCGGAAGGCTACAACGTGGGCGTCAACCAAGGCGCGGCGGCGGGGGCGGGGCTCAAGGACCACCTGCACGTGCACGTCGTGCCCCGCTGGGAGGGCGACACGAATTTCATGCCGGTCCTGGGCGGCGCGCGGGTCGTCCCGCAGGCGCTGGCGGACGCCTGCGCGGCGCTGCGGGCCGAGTGGGAACGGGCTGGAAACTAGAGTTCAGCATGCAACCGTCGATATCCAGCGCACGTTTTGGGAACAGCCCGGCTCGGCAGGGACGCCTCGCCCTACCCAGAGGGCGGTTGGGTCGGCTTTGGGTAGGGCGAACCCTCCGGGTGAGCCGCATGATCTGGGCGCGGACGGAAGCCGGAGCCTGACGCATGGCCGAACGGACGATCCTTTTCGACAACGCGCGCGAGGTGCAGGACGTGACCGGGGCGCGGGGGGAATACCTGCCGCCGCTGGAGCCGGCCTTCGGCGTGACGGCGGTCTCGCGCGACCTGTGGCTGAAGCTCGAAGGCGACGCCGCGGCGGTCGCGGCCGCAGGCGCGTTCATCGACGGTCTGCTGCGCGCGCGCAACGCGGGCATGGCGCTGAGTCCGCACGCGGTGGCCTACGCCCGGCAGGCCTACGCGGAGGGCCGCGGCGCGGAGGTGGACCGGTTGGCGGGCCTGCGCGTGGACGTGGCGCCCGGCCGCGCGCCCGTGTTTCCGCGCACGTTCGGCCAGGCGGAGTTCCTCGAAACCATCCGCCGCAGCGACCTGACGTTCGGTCTCGGCCCGGCGGGTACCGGCAAGACGTGGCTGGCGATGGCGATGGCCGTCTCGGCGCTGCAGAAAAACGAGGTGGCGCGCATCGTCCTGACCCGCCCGGCGGTGGAAGCCGGCGAAGCGCTCGGATTCCTGCCCGGCGACCTGCAGCAGAAGATCCTGCCGTACCTGCGGCCGCTCTACGACGCCCTCTATGAAATGATGCCGGCCGAGGACGTGCCGGACCTGGTCGCCCGCGGCACGATCGAAGTGGCCCCGCTGGCCTACATGCGCGGGCGGACGCTCAACCGCGCGTTCGTCATCCTCGACGAAGCGCAGAACACGACGCGCGAGCAGATGCTGATGTTCCTGACGCGCCTGGGCTTCGGCTCCAAGGCGGTGGTGAACGGCGACCTGACGCAGGTGGATCTGCCGGCGCACAAGCTGCCCGGCCTGCTGGAGGCGGAATATCTGCTGCGCCAGGTGCCCGGCGTGGGCGTGGTGCGCCTGACGGCGGCGGACGTGGTGCGGCATCCGCTCGTGCAGCGGATCATCGAAGCCTACCGCGGCCGCGAAAAAGGCGCAGGCAACGGAGGGGCGGACTGATGGCCTTCGGCTTCGGCAAGAAAGCGAAAAGCGGCTGGGGGGTGCGGCCCGCGCCGCCGCCGCGTTCCGGGCGGGGGTGGCAGCGCGCGGGCAATGCGGCGCTGCTGCTGGCGCTGTGGGCCGCCGGCGTGACGGTGCTTCACCTGGGCGGCCCGCCGCGCCACGCCGGTTTGGCGGAAGGCCAGCGCGCCCCGGCCACGGTGGTGGCCGCGGTCGATTTCGACTGCGTCAACGCCGCGGCGACGGAACTGCTGCGCCGGCAGGCCGCGGATGCCGTCGTGCCGGTGTTCACCATCCAGATGGGGCCGTTGCAGGCGGCTTGGCGGACGCTGGACAAATTGGCCGATCGCGCGATCGCCTTGCGGCGCCAGGCGGCGGCCGCGCCGGCGGGCGCCGGCACGAACGCCGCCGCGGCCACCAAGGCGCTGGCCGCGGATTTGGCCGTGGTGGCCGATCTGCTCGGCCTGGCGGCGCCGGGCGAGGAGCTGGCGGAGCTGTTTCCGTCCGGCCGGGAAATGGACGTGCTCGGCGCGCTGAAGGACAGTCTGGCGGCCGTCTGGACCAATGGGATCTTGTCGGAATTGGATCGGGAGAGCGGCTTCCAGGGCTTGTTCGCCGGTCCGGCCATCGATTTGGTGCCGCCGGGCGACGGCGGCGAGCGCGCGTTCCGCACGGTGCGCCTGGACGAACTGCCCTCGGCGGGCGCGGCGCTGGACCGCTACCGCGAAACGGCCCAGGCGCGGCTGGCGGAACTGGAAATCGACGCGCCGGCGGCGGCGATCGAAGCCCTGGCCCGGCCCGCGCTGCGGCCGAACCTGGACTACGACGAGCGCGCCACGGAACAGCGCCGCGCGGCGGCGCAGCAGGCCATTGCGCCGGCCCGGATGACGGTGCGGGCGGGCACGACGCTCATGGAAGAGGGGACGACGGTCGTGCCGCAGACGGTGGAAATGATCGATGCCTACAACCGCCGGATGGCGCAGCTCGAGTCGCCCCGCGAGCGGCGGATCCAGCGGACGGGCGATGCCCTGCTGCTGCTGGCGGCGCTGGCGCTGTGCGCGGGGTGGCTCCATGCGGCGCTGCCGGGCGCGTTCGCGGCGGCGCGCCGCAAGGGCCTGCTGGCGTTGCTGGGCCTCTTGGCGATCGCGCTGGCGAGCCTCTACCGCTATCTGGCGGTCGGCCTCAACTGGATTCCGCCGTGGCTGGCGCCGTACGCGGTGCCGCTCGCGCTGCCGGCGTTCCTGGCGGTCCTGCTGCTGGGCGCGCCGGCCGGGTTGGCGGTCGGGCTGTGGGGCGCGCTGGCGGCGGCGCTGGCGTTCGGCCGCAGTTTCGAACTGCTGCTGCTGGGGCTGGGCGGCGCGGTGCTGGCGGCGTTGCTGTTGCGGAACGTGCGCAAGCGCGCCCAGGTGATGCGCGCGGGCCTGGCCGCGGGGGGGCTCGCCAGCGCGCTGGCCCTCGTGTTGGCCGTGCTGGCCCGCCAATTGCCCGCCACCGCCCTCGCGCAGATGGGCACCGCCCTGGCGGCCGGCCTCTTCGCCGCGGTGGTGGCGTTGCTGCTGCTGCCGTTTCTGGAATGGCTGTTCGGACACGTGACCGGCATTTCGCTGCTGGAGCTGACGGACATGAGCCACCCGCTGCTGCAGCGGCTGGCGCTCGAGGCGCCCGGCACCTACCACCACAGCCTGATGGTGGGAACCATCGGCCAGGCCGCCGCCAACCGCATCGGCGCCGACGGGCTGCTCGTGCTGGTCGGCGCCTATTTCCACGACGTCGGCAAGCTGGCCAAGCCCGAATTCTTCGCGGAAAACCAGCGCGGCGGCGAAAACCCGCACGACGGCCTCGCGCCGAGCATGAGCGCGCTGGTGATCCAGTCGCACGTCAAGGAAGGCCTGACGCTGGCCAAGCGCTACAAGCTGCCGCAGCCGGTCTGCGACGCCCTGCGCGCGCACCACGGCACCACGCTGACGTCCTATTTCTACCAGGTCGCGCGGCGCTCGCTGAAGGATGCCGGCCTGGCCGAAGACGCCGGTCTCGAAAGCAGCTACCGCTACGACGGGCCCAAGCCCTGGACGCGCGAACAGGCCATCCTGATGCTGGCCGACACCGTCGAGGCCGCGTCGCGTTCGCTGGAAAAGCCGACGCCCCACCGCATTGCGGAAATGGTCGAGACCCTTTTGCGCGACAAGCTGCTCGACGGGCAGCTCGACCTGTGTCCGTTGACTCTCGCGGAACTGCACGAAATCCGCGCCGCGTTCACGTTCGCGCTGTCCAACGTCCTGCATGGAAGGAACCCGTATCCCCGTGAAAATCCGCTTGCTCAACCGGCAGCGGGCGCTGCGGGTCCGGCTGCCGGCGGTCCGGCGGCTGCTCCGGACGCTCGCGGTCCGGGCGTTCCCGGCTGAGGCGCCCTTCGCCGAACTGGCGGTCGTGCTGACGGACGACGCCGCGATGCCCGCCTACAAGGCGGGTTGTTTCGGCGTGCGCGCGCAGACCGACGTGGTGACGCAGGCCTACGCCGCGGTGCCCGGCGTTTGCGCGGCGACGGCGGAGCTGGTGGTGAACGCCGAGCGCGCGCGCGCGGAGGGGCGGCAGCGGCCGGGCGGCCCGGCGCGCGAACTGGCGCTCTATCTCGCCCATGGCCTCGACCATCTGGCGGGCGCCGACGACGACTCGCCGGCGCGCCGCCGCGCCATGCGCCGCCGCGAAACCGCGTGGCTCGAAGCCGATCCGGCGGCCTGGCGGGGAATCGCGCCGCCATGATCCTGAAGGACGAAGCCCTCGCGCTGCGGATCGTTCCGTTCGGCAATACCTCGCGGATCGTCGTGTGGCTGTCGCGCAGCTACGGCAAGCTGGCCACGCTGGCCAAGGGCAGCCAGCGCGAGCGCAGCGCGTTCCTGGGGCAGGTCGATCTGTTCTATACCTGCGAAATCCTGTTCTACGCCCGCGAGCAGCGCAACCTGCACGTGCTCAAGGAGTGCGCTCCGCTGGAAACGCGGCCGGCGTTCCGGAGCGACTGGCGCGCCTGCGCGGCGGCCTCGTACGCCGCGGGGTTGCTGGACCGCGCGATGCCCTTCGGGCCGACGCCGGCCGGTCTCTTCGGGCTGCTGGAGGCGACGCTCGACCAGTTGGCCGCGCGCACGCCGGGCCCCGCGTTTCTGCCGCGGTTCGAGCTGCGCTTGCTGCGGGAACTCGGCCTCGCGCCGGGTTGGGATCGCTGCGGCAAGTGCCGCGCCGACCTGCACGGAGGCGGCGGCGCGCGGATGGACGTCGCCCACGGCGCGCTTTTGTGCCCGGCCTGCGCCGCGGACCGCGGCGCGGCCGTCTCGGCCGCCGCGCTGGACGCCATCCGCGCCATGCAGGGCGAGGTCTTGCCGCCCGCGCTGCCCGAGCGCGTCTTCCGCGAAATCCGCGCTCTTGCCGGCGGCCTGCTCGAACACCACGCCGATCTCGATCCGCGCGCGCGCGAAATCGCCTTCGCGGTCCTCGCCGCGGGGTGAGGGGGGGGGCGGATCCGAGGTCCGAAGTCCGAGATCCGGTGAAAATTACGTAGTACGTAAAACCGGCCTCCGATTTTTACGTAGAACGTAAAAACAGTCCTGTCCTGGAATAGGTTGTC
>DDWR01000032.1 GCA_002347655.1 Verrucomicrobia bacterium UBA2281
CCGGAGCCGCGGCGGCGCGCGGGCGCGGAGCGGGCGCGGCGGCGAATTGCGCCGCGATTTTCCGTCCGCAGGTCGCGAACATGTCTTCGACGTCCGCGCGCTCGGCGGAATCGGGCCGCAGGTCCAGATAGCGCCGGTAATGGTAGAGCGCGGCGACGTGGTCCTGCTTGAAATGGTCGTACATCAAGGCCAATTCGCGGTGCGCCGACGCCGAATCCGGCCGCCGCCGGAGCGCTTTTTCGCACCAGCGGATCGCGGCGTCGACGTCCTCCGCTTTTTTCGCGGCCTGCGCGCGGCGCAGGCAGCGGTCGCGCGCGTCGCGGCGCTCCGCCGCGGCGCGGCCGCAGCCGGCGGCGAGCACGAGGCAGACCGCCGCCAGCGCGGCGAAAATCCCGACCTCGATGCGGCTCCGTTCCATGCGAGGCACCGTACCAAATCCGGCCCCGAAATCAAACAAACCTTCCCCCCGGACGGAACAAAAAAATCCGCCCCCGGAAAACCGGGGGCGGACGCAGGGATTTCCTCGCGGAAACGCCCGTTTACTTGCCGAGCGCCGCCTGGGCCGCCGCCAGCCGGGCGATCGGCACGCGGTACGGCGAGCAGCTGACGTAGTTCAGGCCGACCTTGCAGCAGAACTTGACGGAGACCGGGTCGCCGCCGTGTTCGCCGCAGATGCCGCACTTGAGCTCCGGCCGGGTGGCGCGGCCTTTCTTGACCGCCATCTCCACCAGCTGGCCGACGCCCGTCGTGTCGAGCTGCAGGAACGGATCGACCGGCAGGATCTTCTTGTCGAGGTAGTCCGGCAGGAAGGAGCCGATGTCGTCGCGGCTGAAGCCGAACGTCATCTGGGTCAGGTCGTTCGTGCCGAAGCTGAAGAACTCGGCGCTCTCGGCCACCGCGTCGGCCGTGAGGGCCGCGCGCGGAATTTCGATCATCGTGCCGACCAGGTATTTCACCTTGGACTTCTTCTCCTTGATGATGGCGTCGGCGGTCTTGCGGATGATCTCGGCGCAGTAGTCGAGCTCGGCCTTGGTGCCGATGAGCGGGACCATGATTTCGGGCAGGACCTTGCGGCCGGTCTTGGCGACGTTGCAGGCCGCCTCGATGATCGCGCGGGTCTGCATGACGCACAGTTCGGGATAGGTGATCGAGAGGCGGCAGCCGCGGTGCCCCAGCATGGGGTTCTGCTCGTGCAGCTTCTTCACGCGCGCGGCCACGGCATCGGCCGACGTGCCCATGCGCTTGGCCATTTCGGCCTGGCCCGCCGCGTCCTGCGGCACGAACTCATGCAGCGGCGGATCGATCAGGCGGATCGTGACGCCGTAGCCGTCCATGGCCTTGAAAATGCCTTCGAAGTCGCTCCGCTGCAGCGGCAGCAGCTTCGCCAGCGCCTTCTCGCGGGCCGGCAGATCGTGCGCGAGGATGAACTCGCGGATCGCCCAGATGCGGTCGCCTTCGAAGAACATGTGCTCGGTGCGGCACAGGCCGATGCCCTGCGCGCCGAACGCCCGGGCCGCCATGGCGTCCTTCGGGCTGTCGGCGTTCGTGCGGACGTAGATCTTGCGGTACTTGTCCGCCCAGTCGCTGACCTGCTTGTACATCTTGTAGATGGGGTGCTTCTGGGCTTGCTTCTTGCCGCCGACCACGCCGCTGACCACGGGGCTGGCCTCCGTCGGGATCTGCCCGACGTAGACGATGCCGGTCGAGCCGTTCAGGCTGATCCAGTCGCCTTCCTTCAGCGTCTGGCCGCCCGCGGAGATCGTCTTGGCCTTGTAGTCGATGACCAGGTCGCCCGCGCCGGCGATGCAGCACTTGCCCCAGCCGCGCGCCACGACGGCCGCGTGCGAGGTCATGCCGCCCGTGCTCGTCAGGATGCCCTGCGCCGCCCACATGCCGCCGACGTCTTCGGGACTCGTCTCGTGGCGGACCAGGATCACCTTCTCGGCCGGATTCGCCTTGACCGCCGCTTCGGCCGCGGCCGCGTCGAACACGATCTTGCCCACGCCCGCGCCCGGACCGGCCGGCAGGCCCTTCGTCAGGGCGACGGCCTTCTTCTCGGCGGCGATGTCGAAGATCGGGAACAGCAGCTGTTCGAGATCCGAGCCCGACAGCGTGCAGATCGCCTCGTCCGGCTTGAGGATCTTCTTCTGCGGCTTGCCGGTGAAGAAATCCTTGCCGGTGGCCATTTCCACGGCCCAGCGGACGCCGGCCAGGCCGGTGCGCTTGGCGTTGCGGGTCTGCAGCATCCACAGCGTGCCCTGCTCGACCGTGAATTCCACGTCCTGCGGGTACTTGTAGTGCTCTTCGAGCTTCTTCATGATCGTCAGCAGCTGCGCGTGCGCCTTCTTCCAGATCGGGCTCTTTTCGGAAGGCATGTCGTCGATGTGCTTCGGCGTGCGGATGCCGGCCACGACGTCTTCGCCCTGCGCGTTGATCAGGTACTCGCCCATCGGGGCTTCGTCGCCCGTCGCGCCGTCGCGCGTGAACGCCACGCCCGTGCCGGACTCTTCGCCCATGTTGCCGTACACCATCGAGCAGACGTTGACGGCGGTGCCGAGCAGGCCCGTCACCTTGTTGATCTGGCGGTACTTGACCGCGCGTTCGCTGTTCCAGCTGCCGAACACGGCGTTGACCGACGCAAGCAACTGCTCGAAGGGATCCTGCGGGAAGGGCTTCTTGACCTTCTGCACGTAGACCTTCTTGTAGATCTCGCAGAGTTCCTTGAGCTGGTCGGCCGTCAGGTCGGTGTCTTCCTTCGCGCCGTACTTCTTCTTCAGCTCGGTCATCGCCACTTCGAAATCATGGTGCGACAGGCCGGTCGTCGGGCCCATGACCACGTCGCCGAACATGTCGATGAAGCGGCGGTAGCAGTCCCAGCCCGTGCGCGCGTTGCCCGTGCTCTCGATGAAGCCGAGCACCGACTTGTCGTTGAGGCCGAGGTTGAGGACCGTGTCCATCATGCCCGGCATGGAGATCGCCGCGCCCGAGCGGACGGACACCAGCAGCGGGTTCTTGGGATCGCCCAGCTTCTTCTTCATCTTGGTCTCCAGCTTCTTCAGCTGGGCCTTGAGCTGCTCCATCATTCCCTCGGGATACTTGTTGTTATGCGAGGAATAATAGGCGCACGCTTCGGTCGAGACCGTGAAGCCCGCGGGCACCGGCAGATTCGCGTTGGCCATTTCGGCCAGGTTCGCGCCCTTGCCGCCGAGGATCGCCTTCATCGAGGCGTCGCCTTCGGTGTTGTCCTTCCCGAATCCGTAAAAATAGACGTACTTCTTCTTCGCCATGTTCTTCTCCGTTGTGGCCCTTCCGGACCCGTTGTTTTTTAAAGCGATTTCCCGCGGCAAGGCGCCGGGAAAATTCGCGACATCCTCCGCCTTCCCCCCCGGTTTGTCAAGCCAACGACGCTAAAACCCCACGCTCGAAACGATTTACCTGCCCGCGCCGCCCGGGCGGCGCGGGCGGATTCCGCGGGGAACGGCGGGCGGTTCAAGGCGCGGCGGGCGGATCGCCGGCGGTCACGAGCCGGCCTGGAGAATAGGTCTGCATCAGGCGCAGGAAGACGGGCTCGTATTCCTCGTAGAGTTCGGGGGGGGTGCTGAACTGCACGTGGTGCGCGAGGTCGCCGGTCAGGAAATCCAGCACCAGCACGCGGCTGCGGAAAAGCTGGACGGAGCGCTTCACGGCGCGGTGCGGGCCGACGTAGGCGAAATCCATGTGCGTGTCGGCGGCCAGACTGCGCTCCACCTGCCGCAGCTTGTCCACCAGTTGGTTGAAGGTCTGGTTGGTCGCCACCACCTGGATCGCCAGATCCATGCCGTGGGGCCCCTGGAACACGACGTCGTAGAAGCCGGCGGGGGGCCGGGCCGGGCGGATCCAGCCGCGCGGCGGCACGAAACTGAAATAGCCGCGCGGATCCTCGTAGCGGGGATCGTCCAGCCCGGCGAGGATGTCGGCCGCGGCGCCCGGACGCGGGCCGGACGCGACCGCCGGGCGCGCGGCGGCCCGGCGGCCGAAGTTCCGCAGATCGGCCACGAGCGCCACGAGCGCAAGACCGGCGAAAACCAGGAAAACGACGCGCAGGCCCGCCTGCAGGCGGGCGCGGCGGGCTTTGTCGTCCAAGCGCCGTTGGGCGCGCCGGGCGGCGAGCGCATCCAGGTCGCCGGCGCTGGGCGGCAGCGGCTTCATGGACCGTTGCGCGCGAAGCGGGTCACGTATTCAGGCAGCCAATTCCAGTAGGCGACGTATTCCGCGGGCAGCTCGGCTACGAGCCGTTCGGAGGCCGTGACGTCCTGCCGGCGGGGATCGTCCTTGTTCGGCAGCACGCGCTCGTCGCGGACGAAGAGCTGGGTTTCGCCGGTGGCGGCGTCGGTCACTTCCTCGAACGCCAGGGTCCGGTCCGCGGCGCCGAAATGGTCGAACGACTCGTCGAGGCCGGCGGAGGCGATCTGCAGGAAGCGGTCGAAGCGCCCCGCGCCGAGGGCGCGCTTGAGCTCGACGTAGAGCTCCTCGCGCACCAGTTCGCCTTCTTCCGCATAGGGCGGGATGTTCAGCACCGTCTGCCTCTCGGCGGGCTGCTCCACCGAGATCTTTTCGGCTTCGACCTCGCGCAGGACCGCGCGCGTGCCGAGAAAGGCGCTGTCGAGCAGGAAGATTTCCTCGTCGTCGAGCCGCAGGATTTCGGCCAGATCGGCGCTGGTGGCCAGGTTGGTGTCCACCGGCGCGACGCGCAGATTGGCCATCTGGCGCTCCGGGAGCGGAAACGTGCCGCGCACGTTGTCGATGATCCAGTTGAGCATGTCGTCGAGGCGGGCGCGCAGCTTGGCGTTGTCCCGCTCGAGCTGGAACGCCTTGCGCGCCAGTTCGCGGTCCGCGGCGGCGGCGGCGGGCGCCGCGACGACGGCCGGCGCGGCGCGAACGGGAGCCGGTGGCGGGGACGGCGGCGGCACGGGTCCCGCGGCGGGGACGGCGGCGGCCCCCGCGGTGGCCGGAACCGGCGCGGAAGCGGCGATGAACGAAAGCCAAGCGAACACGCCCAAGGCCAGGGCGACGGCTGCGACCAAGCCGCCGGCGAAGAGCGCCGCCGTCTTCCAGAAATCGCCGCGCGCGGACATGGGCCCCCTCCGAGACCGCGCGGTCAACCGGCGGCGGCCGCCTGCATGGCCTCCCCGACGGAAGGATACAGCTTCACGAGCTTGCTCATGCCGAGCAGTTCGATGGTCTTGGTGATCCGCCGGTTCAGCGCCGCAATGCCCAGGAAAGACAGGTTCTGCAGCGCGATCCGCTGGTAGCGGCCCAGCAAGGCGAGGCCTTTGCTGTTCACGTAGGACAGATGCTCGCAGTCCAGCACGATCCGGATGCGGGGTTGGTTGACCATCGGATCCAGCAAATCCTTGAACCCGTCGTGGGTCATGGAATCCAGCGGCCCCGACACGTGGATGACCTGCACGCCATCGCGATTCTCGATCTGAGTTGTCAAAACGGCATCCGCCATGCCACTTCTCCCGTTTGCTCCGGTCCCGAGGTTTTGGTACCAGCCAGCGTGGTCAACCTAGCCAAAGGAAACGGATTTGTCACCCTTTAAAAAAACGGCCGCCGCTTTTTTCCGGCGGCGGCCGCGGAACGGGGCGCGGCCTACGATGCCACCGCCATCTCGAGCGCCTGTTCCAGCGTGGGGTACGAGGTCACGAACTTGCTCAGTCCGAGCATTTCCATGCCCTTCAGGATGCGCGGGCGCAGGGCCGCGATGCCCAGGAACGAAAAGTCCAGCTTCGACACGCGCTGGTAGTGCATCAGCAAGGCCAGCCCCCGGCTGTTCACGTAGGTCAGATTCTGGCAATCCAGGACGACGCGGATGCGGGTCTTGCCGATCAAGGGATCGAGTTGCGCCTTGAACTGGTCGTAGTTCATTGAATCCAACGGGCCGCTCACGTGGATGATGCGCACGCCGTTGCGTTCTTCCATCTCGAGTTTCAAGGTCGCGTCCGCCATGGCTTTCTCCTGCTGGAATCAGTTCGGTTTCAGATCAGAATGCTATCATGATCATAAGTTAATATATTCCTAACATCATGGGCGTGCAAGCGGATTTTTCGTCGCATCGGAAAATACCCAACTCAAGGCACGATAATGGTCTTGCGATAGACGACGGTGCCGCCTTGCGCCGGCCAGTCCACGAAGGGGCGCAATCCCAATGCCAGCGACTGCATGCCGAGGAACGGATCGGGTTCCACCCAGACGAACGGCTCTTCGGGCGGGCCTTTCACGCCCGGGCCGGCCAGCGGCGGCCAAGCGGAGTCGTCGTAATCCGCTGCGGCCCAGTCGCCGGTCGGATTGAAAGCGAATTTCCAGGTCGTGTCCGTGCCGGCGAACCAGTCCTTCCCGCGCAGCGCCAGTTGCACCCAGTCCGGGTAGCGCTGGCGGGGCGTTTGGATCGCCAGCACGTGGGGTCCGGAGGCCAGATCGAAGGCCGCGGCGGCCGGCCGTTCCGGGTGGCTGGCCTGCAAGACTTCGCGGCCGTCGAGAAACAGCTTCGCGGGCATGTTGGCATAGAAAACCGCCAAGACCCCCTGCCCCGTCCGCTGGCGCTGGATCATCTTGGCCGCCATGGCGACGTCCGGCTCGTTGTCCGCAAGGAACGTCGGCAGCGGATCCGGACCACCGAGCTTCTCGTCGAGCAGCGCGAGACGGAATTCCAGCATGCGGCGGGCGGGCGCAGGCAGTGCCGCGCCGTGGCGGCGCAGGCGGGCCGCCAGTTCGTCGCGCGCGCCTTGCCAATCGCCGAAGCGCTCGTGGTTCCACAGCGCCGTCATCAGCGTCATCGCGTCCAGCCGCGGATCTCCCGGCGCGCCGCGGTTTTCCGGGCGCAGCCGCGGCGTGTCCGCCGTCTGTGGCCGGTCCAGATAGGCCCAGCCGACGCTCTCGAAATAGGCCCGGCTGGCGTGGTCCGGACCGCGCTCGAACTCCATGTCCAGCGCTTCCGCGAAGCGCGACGGATCCATCGCGTGCACGCGGTACTGCACCGCGCGGAAGGGTTCCTTGACGAACAGCCCGTGCGTCGGCCCCGCCATCACGTTCTGGTAGTACCAGCCGCCGTTGAAATAGTCCTCCAGCCCCGTCCCCAGCCAGCCGGGCTTTTTCTCGCCGTCCTTGCGGATGCTTTCGTCGCCCTCGAGCGCCCAGTACGAGCCGTCGAGGGTGACGACCGAGAGCAGGCAGCCGACGAACTTGCCCCGCCCCTGGACGCGCAGGATCGGATGCGGCCGGCCGACGTCGTTCGGCGTCGTGCGCCGCCAGTTCGCGTGGAAATAGCCCAGCGCGTCCGCCGCCGCGTCCGGCCGCGGCGCCACCCACGCGCGGATCGTGACGGGCACGGGCGCCACGCGCCCGGCCTCGAGGCGGATTTCCGCCGACTGCGCGAACGGCATCGGGAATGCGCAGAAGAGCGCGTTGTCTTCCATGCCGAAATAGAGCGACCGCGCCCGCAGCCGCCGCCACGGCACGCCGCAGAGGTCGCCCAGCGGCACTTTCACGCTTTCGTTGGTGCTGCCGTCCCAGCGGATCGAGACCATCCAGTCGCGCAGGACCGCGTCGCGCGATTCTTCCGGGATCTGGACCCAGTCCGGCTCGAATTCCAGACGCTGGATGACGCCGGGACCGGAAACCGTCGCGGCGTCTTTCCAGTCGGCCAGGACGAATTCGGTTTTCTCGCCGGTCGCGGGCAGGCGGTTTTCCGCCCAGACGGCACGGGCTTGTTCGAGCGCGGCGACGTCCCGCTCCGGCAGCGGCCAGGCGAAGGTTTCGACGGGCGTGCCGCGCGGCAGGGCCGACTCGGAAATCTGGTAGTAGGGCTTCGCGCCGGCCGGGCCGCGTTCGCATTCGATGCGCAGGCTCTTGGCGTAGGGCAGCGGCAGGAACGAATACCAGCAATAGTTGTTGTACTCCGCCAGCGGGGCCAGGAACGGGGCGAACCGGCCGCCGAACAGCTCCTTGACGTCGCCCTCCAGGCGCGGCGTTTCCTCGCCGTCGAAATAGAACCGGAACCGGTGCGGATAGCCGTCCTTGGCGCCGGTGAACCAGACGCGGGAGACGAAGCCGGGGCCTTTGAGGTCCGCCAGCACCTTCCAGCCGGGCTCCTTGGAATCGCGCAGGAACGTGCCGTAGTCGTCGTTGCCGCCGGTGCGGTCGTAG
Source organism: Verrucomicrobia bacterium UBA2281 (assembly GCA_002347655.1). Taxonomy (GTDB): domain Bacteria; phylum Verrucomicrobiota; class Kiritimatiellia; order CAIQIC01; family Lenti-01; genus Lenti-01. The sequence goes on from DDWR01000032.1 coordinate 8,188, forward strand.
GAGGTGTGCATGCGGGTATCCGGCTGGTCCAGGCGCGCCAGCCAGAGCGGATCGGCCAGGCGTTCCGCCAGCGCCGCGACCGTGACCGGTTCCCCCGCCGGCCGGGGCGCGCATCCCGCCGTCACCGCCGCCACCAGCCCCGCCCATCCCATCGTCCGCCAAATTTGCTTCATTTCCACCTCGCGACCGCCTACTATGCCTCTTCGCGTTCCACAAATGAATCCTTTTTCCCATCCCGGCGCGAAAAAAGGAGTGCGGGCATGATCATCTCCCGCACGCCCTACCGCGTTTCCTTCTTCGGCGGCGGCACCGACTATCCGGCCTGGTACCGGGAACACGGCGGGGCCGTGCTCTCCGCCGCCATCGCCCGCTACTGCTACCTGACCTGCCGCTGGCTGCCCCCCTTCTTCGCCCACAAGTCCCGCGTCGTCTATTCCATCATCGAGGACGTCCAGCGCGCCGAGGACATCCAGCATCCGGCCGTCCGCGAATGCCTCCTCGAACTGGGCATCCGCGACGGCATCGAAATCCATCACGACGGCGACCTGCCCAAGATGACCGGGCTGGGCACCAGTTCCTCCTTCACCGTCGGCCTGCTGCATGCCCTGCACGCCCTGCGCGGCGAGTTCCGCTCCAAGCTGCAGCTCGCGCAGGAAGCCATCCACGTCGAGCGCGACCGCTGCGGCGACCGCGTCGGCTCCCAGGACCAGGTCTGCGCGGCGTTCGGCGGCCTCAACCGCATCCGCTTCGCCCCCGACGACGACGTCGTCGTCGAGCCCGTGCCCCTGCCTGCCGAACGCCTGAAGGAATTCCAGGATTCCCTCCTGCTCTTCTTCACCGGTTTCTCGCGCTTCTCGTCCGAAGTCGTCGCCGAACAGCTCCAGAACGTGCCGCAAAAGGGCAAGGAACTCGCCGCGATGGCCGCCATGGTGGACGAAGGCCACCGCATCCTGACGGCCGACCGCGACCTGAACGACTTCGGCCGCCTGCTGCACGAGAGCTGGCTGCTCAAGCGCTCGCTCAGTTCCCGCGTCAGCACGGCGGAGATCGACGCCATGTACGCGGCCGCCCGGAAAGCCGGCGCGCTTGGCGGCAAGATCACCGGCGCCGGCGGCGGCGGCTTCCTGCTGCTCTACGTCGAACCCGACCGCCAGCCGGCCGTCCGCCGGGCGCTCGCCCATCTGCTGCACGTGCCGTTCGATCTCGACCACGCCGGCTCCCAGATCATCTTTTCCAATCCCACTCCGCTGGAATCCGCGCCATGACGTTCAAGCTGCCCCTCATGGAAAACAACGTGGTGGCCGAAGACCGCGCCGCCGTCATCGCGTTCCTGCAGGGCGACCCCATCCTGACCCAGTCGGCGAACGTCCGCGCCTTCGAGCAGGAATGGTCGGCCTGGCTCGGCGTGCGCCGCAGCGTGTTCGTCAATTCGGGCGCGTCCGCCAACTTCATCACCATGGCCGCCCTGCGGCACCTGCGCGGGCCCGGCGAGGTCGTCGTGCCCACCCTGACCTGGGTCTCGGACATTTCCTCCGTCCTCGCCGCCGGTCACAAACCGGTCTTCGTGGACGTCGACCCGCGCACGCTGGCGATGGACCCGCGCCAGGTCGTCGCCGCCCTGACCGAACGGACCCGAGCCGTCTTCCTGACCCATTGCCAGGGCTTCGACGGCCTCGACGACGGCCTGCTCGCCGAACTGAAGAAGCGCGCCATCCCGCTGATCGAGGACGTCTGCGAATCGCACGGCGCGACCCACGGCGGGAAAAAAGCCGGCACCTTCGGCCTGGCCTCCAATTTCTCGTTCTACTTCGCGCACCACATGAGCACCATCGAAGGCGGCATGGTCTGCACGGACGACGAGGAGTTCTACCAGGCCTGCCGGATGCTCCGCAGCCACGGCATGGTGCGCGAGTCCGACAGCCCCGAGTTCCGCAAGAAGTGGGAAGACGCCGCGCCCGATCTGAACCCCAAGTTCATCTTCGCGTGGCCCACCGGCAACTTCCGCAGCACGGAAATCAACGCTGTCATCGGCCGCTCCCAGCTCAAGCGGCTCGACGCCAACAACCGGCGCCGCACCGAGAACCTGGAATTGTTCCTGTCCTTGCTCGATCCCAAGCTCTATTGGACCGACTACAAGTTCGATGGCTCCGTCAACTATGCCTTCCCGGTCGTGCTGAAAAAGGCCGACGACGGCCTGCGCGACCGCCTGATGGCCGCGATGGACGCCGCCGGCATCGAGCACCGCCGCGGCAACGCCGGCGGCGGCAACCAGCTGCGCCAGCCCTACCTGGCCGGCATCGCGCCGCCCAAGGCCGACATCCCCCGCCTCTTCCCCGTCATCGACCATATCCATTTCTACGGTTTCTACGTCGGCAACTACCCCACCCTCGAAGCCGACCGCGTCCGCTGGCTCTGCGACGTCCTCAACGCCGTGACGTGACCTCGTCGCCGCTCAGCCTGCTGGCCTTTTGCGGATGCAGTTTGTTCCGCGAGTACGGCTGGCAGTTCTTCCGGCGGATCGCCCTGCCCCATCCGGTGAAAACGGCCCGGGCCGTGCGGGCCGCCGCCGCGCTCGATACGTCCGGCGTCCTCGTCGAAGTGCCCGGCCCCGCCGCCGCCTTCGGCGGCGCGCGGTCGGTCGTCGGCGTCGGCTTCTGTCTCAAGCCCCTCGATCCGCCCTGCCCCTCGGGCCGGTTCAACCACGACTGCGCATTCCTAGAAAACTTTCGGGACGGCGAGACGGCCGACGTGCCCGCGCCGTGCCGCAGCTGCGCCATCCGCGAATTCGGCCTGCTGTCCCTGCGCGCGGGCGCCGCCTATTACGTCATGACGTCGGCCCGGGACATCCTGCTCGACGTCTTCGCGCCCGCGCTCGCCCGCGGCACGTTCTCGGCCGGCGCCTTCGCGCTATGCCGCTATTCGCTGCGCCCCTTCGCCGTCGGCCTGCTGGCCGCGGACGTCCGCGGCTGGATGTGGGCATTCGCGACGGGCGATTGCCGCGATTATCCAACCTGGCTGCGCGCGGACAACGGCGATAAGCCCGACCGGACGGACATCGCCGCCGCGGACCGGCAGACGCTCCGCGAGTTTCTCCGGGCCGCGGCGCAGGCCGCGCCGCCCGCCTGCTTCGAGAAGCGCGGCAACGTCCTGCATCCCCGCACGGACCCGGCATGAACGCCCTGCTTGCCCGCGTGCCGGAATTCATCGTCGCGAATTTCCCCTCGCTCCCGGCGCTGCTGATCGGCGGACCGCTCGGACTGGCGTGGTCCTTCGCGGCGCTGGGTTTCGCCGGATGGCTGAAACGGCGCGGCGTGCGCACCGGCTATACCCGCAAGACGTTCCATTTCCTGATCTTCGGGACCGTGGCGGCGCTGCAGTGGCGCGGCGGCACGCCGGCCGTGTGCCTGTTCGGCGCGACATGTTCGCTGGCGGTATTTTTTGCCGTTTGGCGCGGGCCCGGCAATCTGTTCTACGAAGCGATGGCGCGGGAAAAAGACGAACCGCACCGGACCCACTTCATCCTCGTGCCCTACTTCACGACCCTCGTCGGCGGCCTCGCCAGCAGTTTGCTGTTCGGTCCGCTGGCCATCGCGGGTTTTCTCGTGGCCGGCCTCGGCGACGCGATCGGCGAGCCGGTCGGCGCGCGGTTCGGAAAGCATCGCTACCGCGTGTTTTCCCGCGCGGCGGTGCCCGCGACGCGCAGCCTCGAAGGTTCGGCCGCGGTCTGCCTGGCGTCGGCCTGCGCTCTCGCGCTGGCGGTCGCCGCCTCGCCGCAGCTCGCGCTGGGACCGTTCGGAGCCTACAAGATCGCCGCCATCGCGATCCTTTCCGCCCTGACGGAAGCGGTCTCGCCGCACGGGTGGGACAACGCGACCATGCAGGTGGTGCCGACCGCCTTGGCGTGGCTCTGGCTGGCCTGATTCAGCGGCCGGCGGCCGCGACCATCTCGTCGATCAGTTGGCGGTGGGCCTGCGCGGCGGCGCGCGGATCGAAGCATTCCGCGGCGCGCGCGGCGCCGGCGCGGCCGATGCGCGCGGCGGCGGCCGGATCGGCCACGACGCGTTCCAGCGCCGCGACGAACGACGCGCCGTCGTCGGGGGCATACAGGAATCCATCCACGCCGTCGCGCACGATTTCGGCGATGCCCGGCAGGCCCGAGGCCACGACGGGCCGGCCCGTCGAAAGGCCGTTGTAGAGCGCGCTGGGAATGATGCCCTGGTTGTCGGGCGAATTGCGCCGGTGGCTCAGCACCGCGTCCATCGCGTTCAGCCAGCGGTTGACGTCCTGTTTGGTCGGCAGCCACCCGGTCATGTGCACGGCGTTTTCCAGGCCGCGCTTGGCGATCTCCTTGCGGCACCAGGTCTCGCCGCCGGCGCCGCCGATGATCACCAGCCGCCAGTCGGAGTGCTTCGCGACCGCCATTTGCCACCAGTCCAGCAACTGGTCGTAGCCCTTGCCGCCGCGGATGATCCCGAAGATCGCGAAATGCCTGAGGGCGGGATCGAGCCCCAGTTCCGCCTGGGTCGGTGCGGGATCGAGCGGCCGGAAGATGCCCGGATTCTGCGGCGCGTTGATCACGGCGACGCGCGCGGGGTCGAGGCCCTTCGCAGCCAGCAGGCGGCCTTCGGCGCGCGTGCTGACGGTGGCCACCACGCCCGGCCGGTTCCAGCCGCGCACCTCGCGCGCTTCCAGCGCGTCCGCCAGTTTCCGGCCCCAGCCGAAATGCCCCAGCAGGATCGACCACCACCAGTCGCTGGTTTCAACGATCGTGGGGAATCCCAGCGCGGCGACGCGCCCCGGAATGAACGGCAGCGATTCCTTGCAGATCACCAGCGCGGGGGCCAGCGCGCGAATCTGCTTCAGCAACCCGCCGAGATTCGCGTACCACCGCAGGGTCTTGAACCATTTGTCGCGGCCGTCGGTCTGGTCCACGGCGAAGGGCAGCTGGATCACGCGCATGCTCCGGCGCAGGGATTCGTCACGCGGACCCTTGGCGGGGCCCATGCAGAGATAGACCAGTTCATAGGACGGCGCGAGCGCGGCGGCCAGTTCCCGCAGCGCGGGCCACTGGAAGGCCTCGATTTCCGGCGGATACCGGTGCAGATAGACCACGATGGGTTTCGCTTGGCTCATTTCCGGCCCCCATGCTACCCTGCCCCCGTGAATTTGACCAGCGCCCGCATCCAGATCGTCGGCGGCGAAACGCTCGCCGGCGCCGCGCTCGCGGCCGAAGCCCGCCGCCGCCGGCTGGCCGCCACCGTGCTCACCGCCGCCGAAACCGGCGGCTGGGCTAACGCCGCGGCCATCGAAAAAGCCATCGGCGCCGCCCGGCCCGACGTCGTCTTCGTGGCCGCGGGCGAATCGGGCGGCATCGCCCTCAACCGCGCCCATCCGGCGCGCCTGCTGGAATCCAATTTGCGCGTGGCGCTCAACGTGCTGGGCGCGGCCGCCAAGCTGCGCGTGCCGCGGCTGGTCTATCTGGCCAGCTCCTGCTGCTATCCGCGCGACGCCGCCCAGCCCTTGCGCATCGAAAGCTTGCTGACCGGCCCCTTCGAGCCCACCAACGCGGCCTATTCCGCCGCCAAGCTCGCGGGCCTGCTGCACTGCGAAGCCGTCCGCCAGGAACACGGCCTGGATTTCTTCGCCGCGATTCCCGCCACGCTCTACGGTCCCGAAGACCACTTCGACCCCGACCACGCCCACGTGGCCTCCGGCTTGATGGTCCGCCTGCACGAGGCCAAAGAGAAAAGCCTGCCGACCGTCGCCGTCTGGGGCACGGGCCGGCCGCGGCGCGATTTTCTCTTCTCGCGCGATCTGGCCGACGCCCTGTTTTTCCTGGCGGAAAAGTACGACGCGGCCCGCGGACCCATCAACGTCGGCCCCGACGCGGATCTGTCCATCGCGGAAGTCGCCGAAACCGCCAGGGAAGTCGTCGGCTACGAAGGCCGGCTGGAGTTCGACGCGTCCAAGCCCGACGGCGCGCCGCTGAAGCGCCTCGACGCCGCCCCCCTGCGCGCGCTGGGCTGGACACCGCAGACCGACTTCGCCGCGGGCCTGCGCGAAACCTACGAAGCGTTCGGCAAACTCAAGCGTTGATTCCGAAGCCTCCCGGCTACTCGATCTCCCTCAACCTTTCCAACTGGACCCGGTCCGCCAAGTCTTTTTCCCGATAGGTCTGCTTGCTGAGCATCAAGCTCTGGATGTCCAAGAACGGAACATCAATACCCTCGATGTCCCGGCGCTTTGCGCTGCGAACCGCTGAAGCGTAATCGACTTTCCACGCCCGGCGGCTGACGTCCACCTCCACGGCATCCGCCACCTTGATGACCAGATTGTCGCGAAAATCTTGGATCGTGAGGTCGCGGGCGGCATGGTCGGGCAGTTCTGCCAGCGCATCCCGGACCCGCAGATAGTTTTCTTCGCTCTCTTCGATCAGGATGTCCACGTCTTCGGTCGTTCGCACCAATCCGTGCAGAATGCACGCATACCCCCCGATGACCAGGTAACGGGCCCCGTGCTGGTTCAGAAGGGAGCAAACCTGCAGCAAACTGCCGAGAGATTCCGCCATCACCATAGCCGGGGGTTGCGTTGCTGTTTCTTCCAAATCTCGTAGTCCTCGTACGTGCGAAAACATTGGACAAAGCCGCGCGGCCGAGGCCAGGGATTCAGCCGATCCATCTCCGCAATCAGAGCCTCGGCCCGGCGGAGATATTGGGCCGGATCTCCGATTTGGGGCGGCCGCTCGCGAACGACGTGAACCTGAAGAGGCCCTTGCATGAATACACGATAGCCCCAGCGCGGCAGGGAGTCAACCAACCGGCTTCCGATCCTACGGGACAAGGGCTTACTGGCGCCCTTCGGGCGGCTTCACTCGTTGATCCGCTCGATCAGCCGCGCGGCCAGCGCGGGGCGCGACAGCCCTTGGGCGGCGAGCAGGTCGTCGCGCGGGCCGATTTCGAAGTGGTAGTGCGGCTCGAGCCCGGCGTGGGTCCATTTCGCCTTCGGCAGGCGCGGCGCGAGGTGCTGCGCCAGCAGGCTGTCCATGCCGCCGCGGCCGACGAAGCCCTCTTCCAGCGTCAGGATGGCCCGGCACGCGACCAGTTCCGCCGCCAGCGCGGCCAGATCGGGGGAAGCCAGGTCCATCAGGTCCACCGTGCGCACGGGAATGCCGCCGGCTTCCAGTTCGTCGCGCACACCGCCGGCCAGTTGGCTCATGTAGCCGGTCGAAACGATCGCCGCCGCCGCGCCGGCGCTGCCGCCGAGGCGGAAGCCGCGCTTCAGTTCGTCCGTCGTCGGGGCGGGGCCGAGATCGGGCAGCGGATGGCTGTCGAGCCGCAGATAGCGCACGCCGATCCCGTCCAGGGCCCGGTGGGCCATGGCCGCCGCCGTCGCGGCGTCGGCCGGCGACCAGACGCCGACGTTCGGCAGCGCGCGCATCACGGCGATGTCCTCCAGCGCCTGGTGCGTCGGGCCGGAGACTTCGTAGCTGTAGCCCGCGCCCACCCCGACGAGCGTCACGTTCAGCGGGCGGATCTGCGAGAGGATCGCGAGGTTGATGCGGATCTGCTCGAGGCAGCGCATCGTGATGAACGGCGCGATGGCGTAGGCCACCACGCGGAAGCCTTCCAAAGAAAGTCCCGTGGCGACGTTCACGAGGTTCTGTTCGGAGATGCCGACGTTCACGAACCGGTCTGGAAAATCCTTGCGCACGCCGTCGAGGACGGGCGAGCCGAAATCGGCCGTCAGGAAAAAGACGTCGCGTTCCGCGGCCATCCGTTCCTTCATGGCCTGCAGGAACGAGTCGCGCATGCGTTTCTTGGGGCCGCTCACGGCGCACCTCCCGTCAGTTCTTCCACTTCCTGGGGCGTCAGCGTGCGGACGTGGCAAAGCGGATCGCCCTCGAGCGACGGCGCGCCTTTGCCCTTGACCGTGTGCGCGATCACCGCTCGCGGGCCGGGGTAATCGGATGCCTGCGCGGCGCCGATGGCCGCGCGCAGGGCTTCGACGTCGTGCCCGTCCGCTTCCGCGGCCGACCAGCCGAACGCGCGGAATTTGTCCGCCAACGGCGCCAAGCCCACGACGCGGGCGGTGTCGTCCATCATGCAGCGGGAATTGTCGTCCACGATGAGAACCAGGTTGTCCAGCTTGTGCTGGGCGGCGAAGAGGAACGCCTCCCAGACGGCGCCTTCGTGCAGTTCGCCGTCGCCGGTCACCACCACCACGCGGCGGTCGGAGCCGTGCCGCTTCAGCGCCAGGGCCATGCCCGCCCCGACGCCGGGGCCGTGGCCGAGCGAACCGTTGACGGTCTCGTAGCCGGGAATCACCGGATCGGGAATGCCGCCGAGGAACGAGCCCGGCCGGCAGACCCGCTGCAACTCTTCTTTCGGGAAAAACCCGCGGTCCGCCAAGATGGGATACAGGCTGATGGAGCCGTGGCCCTTGCTGACGATCAGCCGGTCGCGCGCGGGATCGCGCGGGTCGGCCGGGTTGTGCCGCAGCAGCCCGCCGTAGAACAGGCAGACGTAGATTTCCACGGCGGACAGCGAAGACGCCACGCGCGTCTCCGGCGCCGCGGCATGGATCCGCAGCGTTTCCGCGCGCACCCGCGCCGCCCGTTCTTTCAGTTCTTCGACGTTCACGTTCATCTCGGTTCCTGCCGCGTTTCAGCCGTCGCGCTTGAGATCATGCGCGAGAATGCGCCCGACGAAATCGCGGGCGTCCCGGCCGAAGGTTTTCTCGAGCATGTCCAGGTAGTGCGGATTCTCGTAATACTCCCGGAACGCGGCGTCCCGGAACGCGACGATCTCCTTCGAGGTCACGTATTTCGTCGCCAGCGGCTGCGCGTTGGGCGAATACTGCCCGTAGGCCGCCCAGTCCTTCGGCAGCTCCACGCCCGCGGCCTTGACCTGGTCGTAGAGCTTGGTGCCCGGATAGGCCATGGCGCAGTAGAAATTCGCCCATTCGACGTTGAACCGCTTGGCCATGTCCAGCGACATCCGCATGGACTCCAGATCGTCTTCCGGCAGGCCGAAGATGAAATTGCCGACGATCCAGATGCCGGCTTCCTTGGTCCATTCGATGGCCTGCTCGATGATCTGGGGATTCGACGGCTTGTCCACCGCCGCGCGCACGCGCTCGTGGGCCGCTTCGATCCCGTAGGCCAGCCAGCGGACGCCCGCCTTGCGCATTTTCTTGAGGATGTCCGGATTGCGGACGGACTCCACCCGCGCGTAGGCCCAGAAGTTCAGGCCGAGATCGGCGGCGATGATGCGGTCGCAGAGTTCCTCGACCAGATCGAGACGGATCGTGAAGACGTTGTCCAGCAGGCGGATGTTCGACACGCCGTACTGCTTGTTGAGCAAGGTCAATTCCTTCATCACGTATTCCGGCGAGTGCGTCCGGAAGTTGGCGCCGCCGGCCACCACGTTCACGCTGCAGAACGAACAGCCGTAGGGGCAGCCCAGGTTCGTGAAGACGCTGGCGTAGGGGCTGCGCCGATCGAGCCGGTCGAAACAGTGCCAGTGGTGCGCGCGGTAGTCGGACGGCGGCATCAGGTCCCAGGCCGTCATCGGCAGCTTGTCCACCTCGTGGAACATCGGCGCGCGGAAGCTTTCGACGAGGTCGTCGCCGTAGCGCGCCCAGATGCCGGGGATTTCGCGGGTCGCCACGCGCGCGCCGGGGCCGTCCTGCTTCAGCTTCGCCAGCAGCTTGACGATCGGGTCGTAGGGCTCGCCCTGGCAGACGTAGTCCGCGCCCTCGTCCTGCAGCATCCATTTCGGATAGGCGCTCGGCACCACGCCTTCCAGCAGCACCGGCACGCCCGGCGCCGCCGCGTGGATGGCCCGGACCGTTTCCGTCGCCGCCGCCATCTTCGTCACGTCGCCCGAATTGACGTGGTCCGTGCTCACCATCACCAGGCGCGGCTTGAGCGCGGCGACTTCCTGGCCGACCCGCTCGGGCAGCCATTCCCGCGCGTCGGCGTCGAGGATCCGCACCGCGTAGCCGCGCTCGCGGACGTAGGCGGCCGTCAGGCCCGACTGCACGGGCGGGGTGATCGCCGCGACTTCGGCGGCCAGCGTGCCGTAGGCGCGCGTGCGGTTGTTCGGAAACACCAGCAGCAAATCCAAGACGTCAGACATGGGCTTTCTCCTCTTCCGCGGCCGGAGCCGCGGCTTCCTCGTACGATCCCGGAGCGTCCGGCTCCGCGATCCGCAAATCGAGGCGCTTCGCCGGAATGCAGTTCACCGGGCACGCCTTCACGCACACGTCGCAGCGGATGCACAGCTGCGGGTCGATGCACAACAGATTGTAGTCCTTCGGGCCCGTGGATTCCACGAAACCCCGCCAGCGGCCCGCGTCGTCGCGGACGACGTCGGCGACCTTGACGATGCAGTTGGGCACCGGACAGGCGATCACGCACATGTCGCAATAGATGCAGCGCCGGTTGTCGATTTCGAACAAATACTGGCATTGATAGCAGCGGGTCGCTTCGACGACCGCCGCCGCGCGGTCGAAACCGGTTTCCATCTCGCGGTCCGGATCGTCCGGGGCGAAGGCGGCCAGGCCGAGCGGCTGGCGGGGAATCGCATCCATTTCGCGCGTGCGGCCCGTGCCGCGCACCGCCGGACCGACCTGCACGTCGTCGCCGAGGCGCCGCGCGCCCATCAAGAATTCGTCCACGCGGCGCGCGCAGCGCCGCGCATGGCCGATGGCGTCGATCAGCGACGTCGAGCCGGTCGCCGCGTCGCCCGCAAGAAAGACAGGGCCCGTTCCGGCGCCGAGACCGTCCGGCCGAACCGCGCGCTGGCCGGTGCCCAGCAGGACCGCGTCCGCTTCCACTTCGAATTCGGTGCCGGGAATCCGCCGGTAGGCGATGCGGCCGGTTTCGTCCGGCGCTCCGGGTTCCGTGCGCGCCAACACGACGCTTTGCACCCGGCCGTCGCCCCGGAACGCCACCGGCATGACCCGGCATTCGAAGTCGATGCCTTCGTCGGCCAGCGCCTTCAATTCGTCGGCGGACACGTACATTTCCCGTTCCGACCGCCGGTAAAACATCTGGATGGATTCCGCGCCCAGGCGGCGCGCCATGCGCGCGCAATCCACCGCCGTGAAACCGCCGCCGATCACCACCGTCCGGCGGCCCAGCGCGGGCTTTGCGCCGCGGTTCACCGCGCGCAGGAACGGCAAACCGTGCTGGACACCCGGCAAGTCGGCGCCGGGCACGTCCAGCGGCACCGGCTGTTGCGCGCCCGTGGCCCAGACCACCGCGTCGTAGTCGCGCCGGAGCGTTTCCGGATCCGCGGTTTTCCCGAGATGCAGCCGGATGTCCGGCGTCGCCAACAGTTGTTCGATTTCGCTTTCAACGACGGCGCGCGGCAGGCGGAAGAGCGGAATGCCCTGCACCATCAGGCCGCCGGGCCGGTCGTCCTGCTCGAACACGTCCACCGCGTGGCCGCAACGGGCCAGTTCGCGCGCGATGGCCAAGCCGGCCGGACCGGCCCCCGCCACCGCGACCCGCTTGCCGGTTTCCGGAAACCACCGGTCCAGCATGATCGGGGCGCTTCCTTCCCGAAAATCCGCCGCCGCGCGCTTGGACTTGCAGATGGCCACCGGTTCGCCCAGGCCTTCCGCCCCGTGCCGGCAGACTTCTTCGCACGGACGCGTGCAGACCCGGCCGAGCACGCCCGGAAACACGTTGTCGCGGAGGTTGATCCGATAGGCCGCCTCCCAGTTTCCCTCCGCGATCGCCTGCAGATAGCCGGGGATATCGGTATGCGCCGGACAGGCATGCTGGCACGGCACGCCGACCCGCTGGCAATCGAAGTCGCGCGCGCCGGTCGCCGCTCCCGCGGCGACGGTCAGCATCGCATCTGCTATCCTGGCTTTTTCCATGTCGTAAAACGGCCCGGGACGGGCCGCAAACCGATTCCGGCGACCATACGCCGGATCGCGACCCACTTCAAGAACAACGCCCGTTCGGCGCCCGCATTCGGCGGATATCCCGTGACAACCGTTCCCCCGCTTGGCATCCTGCCTGCGTGATTCCGCAAGCGGTCATTCTTCTCGGCGGCAAGGGCACGCGGATCGCCGCGCAATTCCCCGACCGGCCCAAATGCCTGGTGCCCGTGGCCGGGCGGCCGTTCCTCGAATGGCAACTGGACTGGCTCAAGCGCAACGGCGTCGTCCGCGTCCTGCTTGCCGCCGGCCACCTGGCCGACGTGCTGGAAGCCCACCTCGCCGCGCGGCCCGCCGACGGACTTGAAATCGTTCTGTCTCGCGAGCCGGCGCCGCTGGGCACCGGCGGCGCCCTGAAATACGTCGAGCCGCAACTGGTTTCCGATCCCGTCCTCGTCGTCAACGGCGACTCGCTGACGCCAAAACTGGATTTTTCCACGCTGTGGAAAACCGGCCACGGATTTTTCCGCACCGTGGAAAAACGCTGGCCGGGCTGCGCGGCGCTGCTCGTCGCGCCCATCGAAAACGCCGGCCGCTACGGCACGGTGGAATTCGACCCCGACGGCTTCGCGACGGCCTTCCGCGAGAAGGCCGACCGCGCGGCGGGGTTCGTCAACGCGGGTCTCTACTTGCTGCCGCGTCAGATCGTCGCGGACATTCCCGCCGGCCGCGCCGTTTCGCTGGAAACGGAAGTCTTCCCGGCCCTCGCCGCGCAACGCCGGCTCGTCGCCGTCCCGATCCCGCCGCCGCTGCTCGACATGGGCACGCCCGACGGCCTCGCGGCGATGGAAGCCTTTTTCCGCGCCTGAAGGCGCGCCGGGCCGTTTTTCTGCCGGCCGCGCCTTGCGCCGCGGCCAAACCGTGGTATCGGTAAATTTCCGGACGCGAGCGCGCCCGGGGCAAGGAGATGGCCATGAACATCCAACCTCTTTGTGACGGCGTCGATTTCCTGGGTGCGGCCGACTGGAACCGCCGTCTGTTCGACTCCCTCATCCCGCTGCCGGACGGCACCAGCTACAACGCCTATCTCGTGCGCGGCGCGAACCAGACGGCGCTGCTGGACACCGTGGATCCGGCCCAATGGCACATGCTGCGCGACCAACTTGACGGCCTGGACCGCCTCGACTACGTCGTCGCCCACCACGCGGAGCAGGACCACTCCGGCTCCATCCCCTTCGTGCTGGAAAAATTCCCCGGCGCGAAGGTCGTGACGAATCCCAAGTGCAAGGACATGCTCATCGACCTGCTGCAGCTGCCCGAGAGCGTTTTCCGGACCGTCGCCGACGGCGAGACGCTCAACCTAGGCGGCAAGACGCTGGAATTCCTCTACACCCCGTGGGTGCACTGGCCCGAAACCATGTGCACCTGGCTGAAGGAAGACCGCATCCTGTTCTCGTGCGATTTCTTCGGCTCGCACCTGGCCACCACCGACGTGTTCGCGACCGATCCGGCCGCGACCCTCGAGGCCGCCAAGCGCTACTACGCCGAGATCATGATGCCGTTCCGCGGGCCCATCCGCCGCAACCTGGACCGGGTGTTGCAGAAAGACATTCGCTGGATCGCCCCCAGCCACGGTCCCGTCCACGGCCACCCGGAGGCCATCCTGCAGGCCTACCAGGACTGGGTGGCGGACGCGGTCAAGAACGAGGTCGTGCTGCCCTACGTCTCCATGCACGGCAGCACGCAAAAGATGGCCGAAGCGCTCGTGACGGCGCTCGCCGCGCGCGGCGTGAAGGTCCATCTGTTCGACCTGACCGTCACGGACATCGGCAAACTGGCGATCGCGCTGGTGGACGCGGCCACGCTGGTGCTGGGCACGCCGACCGTCCACGTCGGCCCCCATCCCGCCGCGCACTACGCCGCCCACCTCGCCAACGCCATCCGCCCCAAGGTGCGCTTTGCGTCGGTCATCGGCTCCTACGGCTGGAGCACAAAAGTGGTCGAGCAGGTCGCCGCGCTGATTCCCAACCTGAAGGTGGAACTGCTCCCGCCCGTGATCTGCCGCGGCGATCCGCGCCCGGCGACCTTCGCGGAACTCGACGCGCTGGCGACGGCCATCGCCGCACGCCACGCCGCGCTGTAGGTTTTCCAGCTAGCGCTTCACATTGAACGCGATCTTCTCTGGCCGGTCGGGGTCGAAGTCGGCCTCGACGACGGCGCCTTCAGGGATTTCGCCGGCAAGCACCTTCGTGGCGAGTTCGTCGAGGACGAGGCGCTGGATGACGCGCTTGAGGGGGCGCGCGCCGAAGGCGGGATCGTAGCCCTCGCCCGCGAGCTTCTCGGCCGCGGCGTCCGTGACCTCCAGCGCGACGTTTTTCTCGGCGAGGAAGCCGCGCACGCGGGCGATCTGGATCTCGACGATCTGCCGCAACTGCTCGATGCCCAGGCTCCGGAACAGGATGATTTCGTCCACGCGGTTGAGGAATTCGGGCCGGAAGCTCAGGCGCAAGGCGCCGAGCACCTGCTTTTCCATCTCGTCCCACGCGGCCTGGCCGCGCTTCATCTTCGGATGCTTTTCGAGCGCTTCCTGGATGACGGAAGAACCGAGATTGGACGTCAGGATCAGGACCGTGTTCTTGAAATCCACCGTGCGGCCCTGGCCATCGGTCAGGCGGCCGTCGTCGAGGATCTGGAGCATGACGTTGAACACGTCGGGATGCGCCTTTTCGATCTCGTCGAACAACACGATGGAATACGGCTTGCGGCGGACGTGCTCGGTGAGGGCCCCGCCCTCTTCGTAGCCGACGTAGCCGGGGGGCGCGCCGATCAGGCGGCTGACGGAGTGCTTCTCCATGTATTCGCTCATGTCGATGCGCACCAGGGCCTGTTCGTCGTCGAAGAGGAATTCGGCCAAAGCGCGCGCCAGCTCGGTCTTGCCGACGCCGGTGGGTCCGAGGAAGATGAACGAGCCGATGGGCCGGTTGGGATCCTGCAAGCCGGCGCGCGAACGGCGCACCGCGCGCGACACGGCCGCGACGGCTTCGTCCTGCCCCACCACGCGCCGGCGCAGGCGCTCTTCCATCTGCAGCAGTTTTTCCTTTTCGCCTTCGAGCAGGCGGCTGACGGGGATGTGGGTCCAGGCGGCGACCACCTCGGCGATGTTTTCCGCGGTGACCTCCTCCTGCAGCATGCGCTGGTCCTTCTGCAGCTTGGCGAGGGCATCCTGCGCCTGCTGGATCTTCTTTTCGGCGGCGGGCAGGCGCGAATACTTGATTTCGGCGGCCTTTTCGTATTCGCCGCGGCGCTGGGCCTGCTCTTCTTCGGTGCGCAGGGCGTCGAGTTCGGCGGTGGCGCCGCGGATGGCGCCGATGAGGTCCTTTTCGCGCGCCCAGTGGGCTTTGAGGGCGCCGCTTTCCTCGCGCAGCTCGGCCAATTCCTTCTCCAGCGCTTTCAAGCGCTCCTTGGAGGCGGCGTCTTTTTCCTTCTTGAGCGCCTCGCGCTCGATTTCGAGCTGCATGACGCGGCGCTCGAGCTCGTCGATCTCGACGGGCATGCTGTCGATCTCCATGCGCAGGCGGCTGGCGGCCTCGTCGACGAGGTCGATGGCCTTGTCGGGCAGGAAGCGGTCGGAGACGTAGCGGTGGGAGAGCTTGGCGGCCTCGACGAGCGCGCCGTCCTGGATGCGCACGCCGTGGTGGGCTTCGTAGCGTTCTTTCAGGCCGCGCAGGATGGCGACGGTGTCTTCCACGGTCGGCTCGTCCACGAGCACGGGCTGGAAGCGCCGCGCGAGCGCGGGATCCTTTTCGACGTGCTTGCGGTACTCGTCCAGCGTGGTCGCGCCCACGCAGCGCAGCTCGCCGCGGGCGAGCGCGGGCTTGATCATGTTGGACGCGTCCACCGCGCCCTCGGCCTTGCCGGCGCCGACGAGGGTATGCAGCTCGTCGATGAACAGCACGATGGCGCCGGCGCTGTCGATCACTTCCTTGATGAAGGCCTTGAAACGGTCTTCGAACTCGCCGCGGTACTTCGCGCCGGCGAGCATCGCGCCGAGATCGAGCGACACCACGCGCTTGTTCTTGAGGCCCTCGGGCACGTCGCCGGCGACGATGCGCCGCGCGAGGCCTTCGGCGATGGCGGTTTTGCCCACGCCGGGCTCGCCGATCAGCACGGGGTTGTTCTTGGTGCGGCGCGAGAGCACCTGCACCACGCGGCGGATTTCCGCGTCGCGGCCGATGACGGGATCGAGCGTGCCGCGGCGGGCGTCGTCGGTCAGGTCGCGGCCGTACTTCTTGAGGGCCTCGTACTTGTCCTCCGGCGCTTCGTCGGTCACGCGCCGGCTGCCGCGCACGCTCTGCAGGGCCTGGAGCACGGATTCGACGGTGACGCCGAGGCCGCCGGCGACCTTGGCGACCTCGCCGGTCTTGCGGCCGAGCGCGGCCAGGAAGAGGTGCTCCGCGCTGACGTATTCATCCTTCATCTGCGCGGCGAGCTTGGCGGCGGCCTCGAGGGTGGCTTGCAGGTCGCGCGAGACGCCGCGGTGCAGGCCTTCGCCTTCCACCTGCGGGCGGCTGCGAAGCTGGCGGTCGAGCACGTCGGCGAACAGGTCGGCCTTGACGCCGATCTTCTCCAGCACGGCGGGCACGACGCCGCCGTCCTGCCGGACGAGGGCCAGCGCGAGATGGAGGGCGTCCACCTCGGCATGGCGCCGTTCCTCGGCGAGGCGCTGGGCGTCCCGGAGGGCTTCCTGGGCTTTGGTGGTCCATTGGTCGGCGTTCATGGCAGGGGCATTCCTTTCCGACCGCCTAGGATAGCTCAATCCGGCCGCGATTTCAAATGCCGGCCGCCAGGCCCGCCCGGGCCGAATTAAGCAAAAGCGCGATTGCGAGCGGAGGGCATCCGTGGCAAGATATGAGATATGCGGCCTATCCTCGGGAGCCTGTCGTGACGAGTGCGCCGGCCTTGTCGGTCCATCGGCTGCGGCGGGGCGTCGTCCTGCTGGCGGTTTTCGCGCTGGGCGCGGCGCTGGCCACCTGGGCCTATCGCCGCGAAGACCGCCGGTTGCGCGACGACCTGCTCGAGCAGACCCGCCGCATGGCCGAAACCATTCCGCTCGACCGGATGCGCATGCTGCACGGCAACCGCTCCGACGAGCAAAAGCCCGAATACCGCCGGCTGAAGGAACAGCTCATGGCGGCGCAGCAGATCGATCCCGACTGGGAATGGATCTATCTGATGGGCCGGCGGAAAAACGGCGTCGTCTACTTCCAGATGGATTCCGAAGCCTACGACGCTCCGGACCCCTCCCCGCCCGGCCAGTTCTATCCCGAAGCCTCCCCGCGGCTCCACGACGTGTTCGACCGGCGGATCGCCGCCACCGAAGGGCCGATTTCCGACCGCTGGGGCACGTGGGTCAGCGCGTTCGTGCCGCTGGTCGATCCCAAAACGGACCGGCTGGTCACGGTGGTGGGCATCGACGTCGAGGCCTCCACCTGGCGCGGCAAGGCGCTCCGGGCCACGCGCGTGCCGCTCGCGGTCACGGCCGCGCTGCTGGCGCTGCTGGCGACCGGCGCCCATCTGCTCGGCCAGCGGAAGACGAAAGCCGAACGTTTCCAGCGGTGTTGCTGGCGCCATTTGGAAGCCATCTTGGCCGCAGCCATCGGCCTGGTCCTGACCTTGACGGCGGCGTGGATCGCCCGGCGCATCGAAACCACCCACGCGCGGGAAGCGTTCGGGGCCGTGGCCCAGATCCGGAGCGAGCGCATCCTGGATGCCTTCCTCGGCCTGCGGCGCTCCGAGCTCGAAGGCCTGGCCCGGTTCATCGAAGGCAGCGAAGCGGTGACCTCGCACGAATTCCGGCGCTACGCGCGACACCTCGTCCGCGTGCCCGAAGTGATGGCCTGGGCCTGGGTGCCGGCCGTGGAAGCGGAACGGCGGGCGGAATTCGAGCAGGCTGTCCGCGACGCCGGCTGGCAACCGCCGGAATACCGCATCTGGGACGCCGACGCCGCCGGCCAGCCGGGGCCGGCCGCCGAACGTCCCTGCCATTATCCCATCTACCACGTCGAATCTTCCGAGGCTCTCTCGAAGTACGGCATCACGCCCGGCCGCGACCTGGCGGCCATCCCGGCCATCCGCGAAGCGATCGGAATCGCCACGACCACCGGCCTGATCACCGCCACGACCATGCTCCCGCCGCTGCCGGGCGCCACCAGTCCGCGCAACCAGATCCTCGTGTTCCGCCCGGTGCGCAAAATCCAGGGACACGGCCTCCCCATGGGTTTCGCCATGGCCGCCGTGGACCCCCAGTCGTTCCTGCGCAGTTTCCTCGGGGAGGACCCGACGGAAAACATGCAGGTTTCCCTGGATCTGCTGAGCCTGCGGCCTGGCGAGCCGCCGCGCCGGCTCGCCGCGGTCTCCACGCCGGAATTTTCCGGGACCCCGCCGGCCCGCCTGACGGCCGACTGGACGATCTCGCGCCCCATCCTGGCCTTTGGCAGGGCCTATGCCGTCGCCGTGCGCCCCACGACCCAGTTCCTGGCCTACCACTCGTTCCACCTCGGCGGGCTGGTGCTGCTGGCCGGTCTCGCCATCACCGCCGCCGCGACAACCATCCTTGGCGTCACCGTCCATCGCCGCGAAGACCTGACGCGCCTGGCGGAGGAGCAGGCCCGGAAACTGGCCGAAAGCGCGCACCGCTTCGGCCTGCTGGCGCAGCAAAACCGGATCGCCATCTGGCAGATCGATGCCGCCGGCGTCTACACCGAAATCGGCGACGTGTTCGAGAGCCTGTCCGGCTACTCCGCCGCGGAAGTGGTCGGCCGAATGCATTTCTACGATCTGACGCCGGAAAGCGACCGGGAAAAACTCCGGACGGAAACCCTCGCGGCGATCCGCCGCGGCGAACCGCTCCGCGACCTGGTCCATCCGGTCCAAACCCGCTCCGGGGCGATCCTGTGGGCCCTCACCAGCGGCGTGCCGCTGCGCGACGACCGCGGCGAGCTGACGGGCTACTGGGGCACCAGCATCGACGTCACCGAACGGCGGCGCGGCGAAGAGCGCCTGGCCGAACTGGCCCGCGAAAACCAGCTGGCCGCCCACCGCTATGCCGCGCTGATCCGCGCGTCGAACACCGGCGCCTGGGAATACGACCACGCGACGCAGCGGATGTGGTGCAGCCCGGAATATTTCTCCCTGCTGGGCCACGACCCCGCCGCGTTCGCCTTCCCGCCGGAAAAACGAACCTTGGCCGCCTGCTGGCTGGACCTGATCCATCCCAGCGACCGGGAAGCCGCGAACGGCTATTTGGCCGGGTACCTGCGACAGCCGGACCGGCCGTTCGATCTGCGCTTCCGCATGCGGCGGCGGGACGGCAACTGGGCGTGGATCTGGTCCCGCGGCCAGTTGGTGACCGATGCCGAGGGCCGGCCGACCGGCCTGCTCGTGGGCACCCACATCGACGTCACCGAGAGCATGCGCGCGGAAGAAGCCCTCCGCGAAAACGAGCGGAAATACCGCATGCTGGCCGAAAACATGAAGGACGTGGTCTGGATCGCGGACGTCGAAACGAACCGGTTCCTCTACGTCAGTCCGTCGGTCGAAGGGCTGTGCGGCCGGACCGCCGCGGACGTCCTGGCCCAGCCGCTGGACGCATCCATCGCCCCCGACCGGCGCACGGCCGTCTTGGCGCGGCTGCGCGCCGCGGCGGCCGAATGCCGCGCCGGCCGGCGCGAACCGGAAGCGTTTTTCGCCCTGGAAATCCCGCTCGCGCGCCCGGACGGCGCCGTCGTCGAGACCGAAGCCGTCTGCCGATTCTGGCCCAACGAGCGGACCGGCCGGCTCGAGCTGCACGGCTCCTCGCGCGACGTGTCCGAGCGCAAGCGCGCCGAAGCGCACCTGCGGCTGCAAGCCCAGCTGCTGGATTGCGTGCACGAGGCGGTCGTCTCCTCGGACATGGACGGCAACATCCAGTACTGGAACCGCGAGGCCGAAGCGCTCTATGGCTACACGGCGGCCGAAGTCCTGGGCAAGCCGTACCGCAGCATCGCGGGCGCGATCGATCCGCCCGACGAAGCCGCCTTCCGCGAGAATCTCCTCGTCCAGGGATTCTGGCAGGGAGAACACCTCCAGCGGCGGAAAAACGGGGAAACGTTCTGGACCGCCACGTTCATTTCCCTCGTCCGGGACGCCGAAAACCGGCCGATCGGCTACATCGGGATCGACCAGGACATCACCGAGCGCAAGCGCTTCGAGACCGCCCTGCGCGACAGCGAGCGCAAATACCGCATGCTGACGGAAAACATGAAGGACGTCGTCTGGATCCTGGACGCGGACACGCTCCGGTTCCTCTACGCCAGCCCGTCCGCCGAAGCGCTGTGCGGCTACGGCGTCGAGGAAATCCTCGCCGGCACCCTCCCCGACTGCGTCCTGCCCGACCAGGCCGCGCCCCTGCGGGATCTGATCCGCCGGCGCGTCGAGGAATTCCGGCGGGGCGAGATCGACGACCGGACGTTCTTCACGTTCGAAATGCAGCAGCATAGCAAGCGCGGCGCGCCGCTCGTCACCGAAGCCGTGGCCCGCTTCTGGCGCGACGAAGCCACGGGCCGCCTCGAACTGCACGGCGTCACCCGCGACGTCACCGAGCGCAAGCGCGCCGAAGAGGACTACCGCACGCTGTTCCAGAACATGCTCGAAGGCTTCGCCCTGCATGAACTCGTCGTCGACGAGCGCGGCGAGCCGCGCGACTACCGCTTCCTGGCCGTCAATCCCGCTTTCGAGCGCATGACCGGCCTGAAGGCCGCGGATCTCCTCGGGAAAACCGCCCGCGAAGCGCTGCCCGGCCTCGAGGAAAAATGGTTCGAAATCTACGGCAACGTCGTCCGGACCGGCCTGCCCGCGTTTTTCGAGGATTATTCCACGCCGCTGGGCCGGACCTTCGAAGTGACGGCGTTCCGCGCGGCGCCGGACCGGTTCGCCTGCATCTTCAGCGACGTCACCGAGCGCAAGCTCGCCCTCGACGAACTGCGGGAAAGCCGACGGCGCTACGTCTCGCTGCTGGCCAACCTGCCCGGCATGGCCTACCGCTGCCGCAACGACCGCGACTGGACCATGGAGTTCGTCAGCCAGGGCTGCCTGGATCTGACCGGTTACGCGCCGGAAGACCTGATCGGCAACCGCCGGGTTTCCTACAACGACCTCATCCTGCCCGCCTACCGCGAGCTCTTGTGGGAAAAATGGCAGACGCTCCTCCGGGATCGCGGCAAGCTCGAGGAAGAATACGAAATCGCGACGCGCTCCGGCGAAACCCGCTGGGTCTGGGAGCAGGGCGAAGGCGTCTACGACGCGCAAGGCCAGGTCATCGCCCTCGAAGGCTTCATCGCCGACGTCACCGCGCGCAAGCGCGCCGAAAGCGAGCGCGAACGGCTGACCCGCGCCATCGAGCAATCCGGCGAGACGATTCTCATCACCGACGCCGACAGCAAGATCCTCTACGTGAATCCCGCCTTCACGCGGGTCACCGGCTATGCCCGCGAGGAAGTCCTCGGCCAAACCCCGCGCGTCTTCCAGAGCGGCCAGCACGACCGGGAATTCTACCGCGCGATGTGGAAAGTCCTGAAAGCCGGCCAGACCTGGGAAGGCCAGCTCGTCAACAAGCGCAAGGATGGCTCGCTGTACACCGAACTGGCGGCCATCTCGCCGGTGCGCGACGCCGCCGGCCGCATCGTCAATTTCGTGGCCGTCAAGCGCGACGTCACCCGGGAACTCCGCGCCGAGGAAGAGAAGTCCGCGCTGCAATCGCAGCTGGCGCACGCCCAGAAGCTGGAGTCCCTCGGGCGTCTCGCCGGGGGCGTCGCGCACGACTTCAACAACGTGCTCCAAGCCATTCTCGGCTACGTCGAAATCGCCATCGAGCAGGTGCCCCCCGACCAGCCCCTGCACGCGGACCTCAAGGAAATCCAAAAGGCCGCCGCCCGCTCGACTTCGCTTACGCGCCAGCTCCAGGCCTTCGCGCGCAAGCAGGCGGCCGCGCCGCAGACGATCGACCTCAACGAAGCCGTCGCCGGCATGTTCGGCATGTTGCGCCGCTTGATCGGCGAGGACGTCCAGCTGGTCTGGAAACCCGGCAAGGACGTCGGCCACGTGAAGATCGATCCCAGCCAGCTCGACCAGGCCGTGGCCAACCTCTGCATCAACGCGCGCGACGCCATCGGCCCGGCCGGCCACGTCGTCCTCGAAACGTCCGTCGCCGAGGTGTCCGCGGAGGCGGCCGGCGACCTCCCGCCCGGCCGCTACGCCGTGCTGGCCGTCCGCGACGACGGCAGCGGCATGAAGCCGGAAGTCGTCGCCCACATCTTCGAGCCCTTCTTCACCACCAAGCCCGTCGGCAAAGGCACCGGCCTCGGCCTGTCCACCGTCTACGGCACCGCCAAGCAGAACGGCGGCGACGTGCGCGTGGAAAGCCAGCCGGGCCAGGGCAGCACGTTCCGGATCTACCTGCCCCGGCAAAACCTGCCGGAAGACGCCGCGCCGACGGCCGACCCGCCGCCGGCCGATCCGGCGGCGCGCCCGCACGAAACCATCCTGCTGGTCGAAGACGAGGAAGTCATCCTGCGCACGACCAAGCGCATCCTCGAATCGCTGGGCTACCAGGTGGTCGCCACCCACTCGCCCCAGGACGCCCTGCGCATCGCCGGCGCCGCCGGCCAGCGGGTCGATCTGCTGATCACCGACGTGATCATGGCCGGCATGAACGGTCCCGAGCTGGTCCGGCATCTCCGCGCCACCCGGCCGCAGCTCCGCTGCCTGTTCATGTCGGGCTACACCGCGCACCTGCTGGCGGAACAAGGCCTCGAGGACGGTGCCGCCCATTTCATCCAGAAGCCGTTCAACCGGCACGCCCTCGCGACGAAGGTCCGGGACATCCTCGCCGCCACTTGAGCGGTGCGGATTCCGAGTTGGGCGCGTGGGTCCCGCGCGCCGGATGGCCTGAACCTTCTTCACCCACGACGCAAGGTCGTGGGGGTCGGAGATCAAATCCGCGCGCCCCTCCATCCAACGCAAAGTCGCGAGGATCGAAGATCAAAGACGCTGCGATCGGCGGATCGAAGCCCCCCGCGGGCTTGCCCCGCGGATCCGGTTCGCAAGCGCTCGGCGCGGGAGGAGTTTTCTCCGGACCGGCCGCTCAGAGCTTCGGAATCGGCGGGTTGTGGACCCCCACCTTTTGGCTGGCCAGGTACGCCTTGACCTGCCGCACGGTGAACGTGCCGAAATGGAACACGCTGGCCGCCAGCAAGGTGCTGGCGTGGCCTTCCTTCACCGCTTCGAGGAAATGGATCAACTTGCCCGCGCCCCCGCTGGCCACCGTCGGCAGTTTCGTCGCGTCCGCGATGGCGCGAATCAGTTCCAGGTCGTAGCCGCGCTTGGAGCCGTCGCCGGTCTTGCTGGTCGGCAACATTTCGCCGACGCCCAGACCGGCCAACTTCTTGGCGAATTCCACGGCGTCCACGCCCGTCGGGGTGCGGCCGCCATCGACGTACACCTCGCGCTTCGACGGCAAGCGAGGATTGCGGTCCACGTCGATCGCCGCGACGATGGCCGCGCCGCCGAACTGCTGCACCGCCGCGGCCACGAAATCCGGATCGCGGAACGCGGCCGACGAAATGCTCGCTTTCTTGGCCCCGGCCGCCAACGCCGCCTCCACGTCGGCCAGCGTGCGGATGCCCCCGCCCACCGTCACCGGAATCTTCACGGCGGAAGTCACGCGCTGGAGCACGTCGAAGGTCGTTTGGCGCTTTTCGACGGTGGCGGTGATGTCGAGGAACCCCAGTTCGTCCGCGCCGTCCGCCTCGTAGGCCGTGGCGCAGGCCACCGGATCGCCCGCATCGACCAGATCCACGAAATGGATGCCTTTCACCACGCGCCCGTTGCGCATATCCAAGCACGGCATGACGTTGACGGTTCGCTTCACGATCTCATTCTCCGCGAGACAATTGCCAATATTCGTTTACCATACCGTTTCTGGGGCCATCCGGCAAAGAAAAACGCCGCCGGCAAGCCGGCGGCGGGTTCGGGACGTTCCGCGGGGAACGCGGCCGTTCAGGTCAACTTGGCGTTGATCTCGGCTTCGGCGAGCGACCAGAAATAGGCGCTGTCGCCGCTGAATCCGTGCCGTTCGGCGATGAAATACGCCGCGTCCTGGATCATCTGGTAGCGCTGTTCCGGCGAAAGGGCCGGCTTCTTCGCGGCAGGCGCGGGCTTGGCTACGGCTTTGGCCGCAGGCTTCTTGGGGGCGGCCGCTTTCGGGGCTGCCTTCTTGGCGGGTGCTTTCTTGGTTTCCTTCTTCATCTTCGCTCCTGGTCCCGGGGCGGTCCGGGCGTTGGTTGGTCTTCCTGCCCCCCGACATGGGGTGCAAATCTGCGCGAACTGTATGTCAGGACGGCTGGATTGCAAGCCCTTTTTCGATCGTTCGGATCGCGCAAATCCCATGCTTTTCCAGTCAATTGCGCGCATCCCGAGCACCGGCAAGCAGATAGGGAACCGGGACAGATCAATCGTTTTACCCTAATATATTTTCATCCATTGTTGGAATCGATTCCGCCCAACAGGCAAATCAACCCTGAAATGGCTTTGACATTTTTCCCCTGGCGGTCCGTTTAGTCCACGGCGGATCCGTCCGGGCTTCCGCCGTTCGAGTCGTCCGCGGCGGGCTTTTCCGCCAGTTTTTCCAAGGCCTGCCGGGCGGCATTCATTTCGGCCTGCCGCTTGGTGCTCCCCGCGCCTTGGCCGAGGCGTTCCGCCCCCCGGAACACGTCCACCCGAAAGACGAGGTCATGGGACGGGCCCGTTTCCTCCACCACTTCGTACCGCGGGTTCTCCCGGCGCTCCCGCTGGAGCCATTCCTGCAGTTCGCCTTTGGGATTGTCGTCGCGGCCGGCCACCAAGGCGGTTTCGATCTCGGCGGCGAACCATTGCGCGAAGACCGGCCGGACGGCGGCGGCGCCGCCGTCGAGCCAGAGCGCGCCCAGCACCGCCTCGAGGGTGTCGGCCAGCAGCGACTCCTTGGCGCGGCCGCCGTCTTGTTCTTCGCCGCGGCCCACCCGCAAATAGCGGCCCAGGTCCAGCCGGCGCGCCACCCGCGCCAGCGTCGCCGCGTTCGTCAGGCGGCTGCGCACCTTGGTCAACGGACCCTCCCGCCAATCGGGCCGCTGCGTCACCAGCCATTCGGCCGAAATCGCCCCCAGCACCGCGTCGCCCAGAAACTCCAGGCGCTGGCTCTCGGCCAATTCCGGCTGGCCGGCTTCCGCCGAAAAGGAGCGATGGGTCAGCGCAGCCGCCAGCCGTTCCGGCCGGGCAAAGGCGTGCCCCAGCCGCTGAGCCAATTCGGCCGGGTCCGGATGCGCATCGTTCGTTTCCATGTTCAGGCCCTCGGGTGGTATTGACGATGCACGGCCTGCAGGCGGCCTTGGTCCACGTGGGTGTAGATCTGCGTGGTCGCGATGTCCGCGTGCCCCAGCATCTCCTGGATCACCCGCAGCGAGGCGCCGTTGGCCAGCAAATGCGACGCGAACGAATGCCGCAGCACGTGCGGCGAGATTTCCTTGCGGATCCCCGCCTGCCGGGCATAGGCCCGGATGTGCCGCCAGATCGTGATGCGCGACAGCGGCCGGCCCAGCCGCGACAGGAACACCGCGCGGCTCGCGCCGCCGCCTTTCGCCGCATAGGCCGGGCGGCCGCGCTCCAGCCACGCCTGTACCGCCGCGATCGCCCGGCCGCCGATCGGCACGACCCGCTCCTTGTCGCCCTTGCCCACGCAGCGGACGTATTCCGCATCGAGATGCAGCGATTCCAGCGTCAGTCCGGCCAGTTCGCTCACGCGCAGGCCCGTCGCGTAGAAAGTCTCCAGGATCGCCCGGTCGCGCAGGCCGCGCGGCGCAGTCGCGTCCGGCGCGGCCAGCAGCCGGTCCGTTTCCTCGAGCGACAGCGTCGGCGGCAGGATTTTCCAGAGGCGCGGCGAATCCATCGCGTCGGCCACGTTCGTCGCCAGCAAGCCCTCCTGGGCCAGATGGCGGAAGAACACCTTGATGGCCACCAGCCGCCGCGCGAGGCTCGCCGGCGCCAGCCCCTGCTGCTTGCCCGCCAACAGGAAATCGACGATGTCGCGCCGCTGCGTTTCCTGGATGCCCGCGCGGCCCTTGCGCGCCAGGAACGCCAGGAATTCGGACAGGTCGTGGCCGTAGCCCAGCCGCGTGTGGACGCTCAACCCCCGCTCCAGCGTCAGGTAGTCCATGAACTGGTCGAGCAGGAAGCGCATCGCGCCCGCGTCAGGAATCCAAGGTCGTCCGCGCGGCCCAGTCGGCCAGCAGCCGCGCCGGCACCAGCGTCGCGCCGGCCGCGCCGTGGGCTTCGTCCTTCTCCAGCCACGCGGTGCCCGCGACGTCCAGATGCGCCCAGGGAATCCCCGCGGGCACGAACGCCTTCAGGAACGCGCCGCCCGCGATGGTGCCGGCGGAGCCGTCGCCGACGTTCTTCAGGTCCGCGAACTGGCCCTTGAGCATCTCGTCGTATTCAGGCCACAGCGGCAACTGCCAGAGCCGTTCGCCCGTGGCCTCGCCGGAGAGCATCAGGTCCAGCACCAGGCGGTCGTCGTTGCCCAGCACCGCCGTCGCTTCGTGGCCCAGCGCGACGATCACGGCGCCGGTCAGCGTCGCCACGTCGACGATCGCCGCCGGTTTTTCTTCCGCGGCGAAGGAGAGCGCGTCGGCCAGGATCAGGCGGCCTTCGGCGTCCGTGTTCAGGACTTCGATGGTCTTGCCGTTGCGGGCCGTCACGATGTCGCCGGGGCGCGTCGCGCCGCCGCCGGGCATGTTCTCGACGGCGGGGATATAGGCCACCACGGGCCGCGGCAGCTTCAGGCGCGCGGCGAGCAGCACCGTCGCCAGCGCGGCCATGCCGCCGCTCTTGTCGAACTTCATCCACTCCATGTTCTTGCCGGGCTTGAGGGAGATGCCGCCCGTATCGAACGTCACGGCCTTCCCGACCACCACCAGCGGTTTGCGGCCCGGTTTGCCCGCATGGGCCAGCCGGATGAGGCAGCCGGGCCGGCGGCTGCCCTGGGCCACCGCCAGCAGCGCGCCGCATTTTTCCTTCGCCAAGGCGGTCGCATCCCAGATTTTGCACGCCGCGCCCGCGGCCCGCGCGAGCTTCCGCGCCTGCGCCGCCAGTTCCGCCGGGCCGAATTCGTTCGCCGGGCGGTTCGCCAGTTCGCGCACGTCGCGCAAGACGGCGCCGGCGATTTCCGCGCGGCGCACGGCGGCCCGCGCCGGCGGCGCCGCCAGCGTGGCGCCGACCCACTCGAAGGCCGGAGCCGGCGCGCGCTTTTTCGTTTTGTAGGCCTCGAACGCATAGGTCCCGGCCAGCAGGCCGTCCGCCGCCAGCCCTGCCAACGCCGCGGCGTCCAGCGGAAACGCCGCCGCCGGCCACTCGAACGCCGCCCGGCGCACGGCCGGCGCCTGCGCCAGCGCGCGGCCCGCCGCCGCCCAGGCGCGCCGCCAGCGCGCCGGATGGAATTCCTCTTTCCGGCCGATGCCCACCAGCAGCACCGGCGCCGGCAGGCCGGCGGGCCAGGCCGTCGCGCCGACCGCGCCGGCGAAATCCGCGGCCCGGCGCCAGGCTTCCAGCGCCTGCCGGTCCACCGCCGGCAGCGACGCGGGCGCCAGCACGGCGCCGGCCTGCACGAGCACCACCCGGGCATCCGGACGGGTCGCGCGCGCGGCCCAGTGGAAAGCCATCGGTTTAATCATCGCCGCGGCACTCCGGCGCCAGTTTCGCGCGGGCCTCTTCGTCGGGCGGCAGGTCGTTCACGGCGAAGCCCGCGTGGCGCACGGCCACTTCGATGTTCCGCCGGCCCAACCGCACGTTGTCGTAATCCACCCAGACCTTCCGCGCCGCCACGTCCACGCGGATATCGCGGATGGCCCCCTCGCCCAGCCGCGCCACCGCGGCCTGGACGGCCGCGCCGCAGGCCTCGTGCTTCATCGCGGGCACGTCCAGTTCGATCGTCGAAACCGTGTTGCGGAAACACCCCGCCCCCAGCGCCAGCAACGCCGCCAGCCCGAATCCGAATGCCGTCTTGTGTTTCATCCTTGCCTCTCCCGTTGTTCGGCCGACTATTCCACCCCGTCCGGCCCCTGTCAACGCCCGCCCGCCTCACTCGCGGTCCAGCGCGAGTTGCCGTTCAAGCAAAACCGTCGCCAGCCGGGCGCGCGCGGCCAATTCGGGCGTCGCGGCCGCGGCGGGATCGTCGGCGAAGGCCCGGTACAGTTCCCGGGCTTCCGCGCGCCGCCCCTGGCGCAGCACCGCCAAGGCCAGGTTCAGCCGCGCGTTGGGCGTTTCCGGCGCGCGCGCGAGGACGGCGCGGTAAGCCGCTTCCGCTTCGGCATATTGCTCCAGATGCATCCACTCGCCGGCCTGCCGGTAGCCGAAATAGACTGCGTCGCCGCGCCGCGCGGCCTTGGCGTAGAGCGCCGCCGCGCGGGCGTGCCGGCCGTCCGCGCAGGCGATCCGCGCGCGGCGCTCGAGTTCGTTCGCGGATTCCGCGCCGGGATTCTCGCGCTGGACGCAGCCGCGGACGAGCAAGCCGGCCAGCAGCACCGCGCCGGCGGCGGCCGCGCCGCGCGCGAACGCGCGGCCATGCGCATCCACCCAGCGCGCCGACCGCGGAATCGCCGCCAGATAGGGCGCGCGGGCCGTCTCGACCCCCTGCGCCAGCACCTCCCACGCGGCCCGCACCGGAGGCGAAGCGCCGGCCGGCAGCCCCGCCCGGCGCATGCGCGCCACCGCCGTGCCGTGCGGCGTCTTCAACAACAGCGCGAAAAACAACGTCCAGGCCCGTGCCGGCCAGGCGGCCGGATCCAAATTCGCCGCGCGCAACCGCAATTCCACCGCCATGTCTTCGGCCAGTCCGCCCCAGACCAGCGGGAACAGGCCGGCAGGCGACCAATCCGGCGTGGTGACGCCGTCGGCTTCCTCGCGGTCGAAGGCCGACGCTTCCGGATTCCAGAACGACTCCTTCAGCCAGCTGTCCAGTTCCCGCTGTTCGCCTTCGGCTTCGTCCAAGGTCCGTTCCAGATCCGTCCGGTCGCCCGCCAAGCGGTCGAAGGCGGCGGCTTCGTTGGAAAGCAACACGGCCAAATCCGCCGTCACGCGGCCCGGCGCGAATTCCGCCGGGAAGAGCGCCTCGGCCGCGGAAGGCCAGCGCGGCAACCCCGTGCCGTCCGGATCGTAGCGCTCGAACTCCCCGCGCAGGCACGCGGCCAGCGCCGGCACGTGGCGCGCGACCCACGCCGCGGGATCCGGCTGGACCGCCGCCACGCGCTCCGCGAGCTGGCAGACCACGGGACAACACGCCGGCGTCGGCACGCCGTCGGCATCCGCCGTGGCCAGCCAGGCCACGAACAACTCCGCGGCCACCGCGGGATCGGCCAAGACCCAGGCCGCGATCGCCAGCGGCAGATCGCGGCCGGCGGCGGCCAAGTCCCGCGGCAACGCGTCCAGCCCGCTCCAAGCGGGCGGACCATCCGGCGACGTCGCGGCGTTCGAATTCATCGCGCCAGTATATGCGCCCGGCGCGCCGGCCACCAAATGAAAAAGTTGCTTCCCCATTTTTCCGCCGCTACACTGCCGCCCATGAAAATTTCCTTCCTTGCCGGTGCCGCCCTCGCGCTGCTGGCGGCCTTGGCCGCCGGCGCCCGGGCCGAAACGCGGATGCAGGTCTCCGCCGGGTCCACGTCCATCCGGGCGCAGCCCGCCGCCGACGCGCCGGCGATCGGCCGGGCCACCTCCGGCGAAATCCTGTTCGTCGCCCGCGTCGAAGGCGACTGGGCCGCCATTTCCCCGCCCGACCGGATCAGCCTCTGGCTCAACAAGGACTTCATCGAAGGCAACCGGGTCCTCGCGAAATCCATCCAGTTGCGCGCCGGGCCCGGCATCCAGCATCCCGTCGTCGGCGTCCTGGAGCGCGGCGCGCCCGTTCTGCCCCGCGGCGAAGAAGGCGAGTGGTGTCGGATCGCGGCGCCGTCCAGCGCCACCCTCTGGGTCAAGAAGAGCGATCTGTCCGAAGTCCGGACGCGCGGCGAACCCATCCAGCAGGTTGCGCCCGTACCGGAACCGGCCAAACCCGCGCCGCCGCCCCCGCCGCCTCCGCCGCCGCGCCCCGAACCCGTCGCGCAACCGGTCCAAATCGCCAGCGCCGCTCCGTCCCCCGCGCCCCCGGCCGACCCATCGCCCCCGGCGGCGCCGCGACCCGTGCCGCGGATCGCGCCATCCCAACCGCAAACCAACTTGCCGCCGCCCCCGCCGGCCGCGCCGGCCCCGGCTCCGGCCCTCGCCCCCGTTCCGCCGCCCGTTCCGGCCGCCGCACCGCCGGCAGCGCCGACGTTGCGGCCCGCCACCGCGCTTCCCGGCCAGATCCCGCCGCCGGCACCCACCGTTCCCGCCGCCACGGCCCGACCGGCTCCGGCCCGGCGGCCAGCCGCGCCGCCGCCCGCCCAAATCGCACCGGCCGCACCCGCGCCGCCCGCCGCGGCCAAGCCCCGAGCCCGCCGCATCGAAGTCGAAGTGGATCCCGATCTCGTCGACGATCTCGACCTGGAAGACCTGCCCAACCAAGGCAAGGCCGTGCAGGTCTCCGGCGAGCTGCGCAACGCCCCGTTCATGGCCGGCTCCCCGTCGCGCTACCGCTTGCAGGCGCGCAACGAAGACGGCGTGCTGGAAATGATCTGCCACGTCCACGGCGATTCCGCCCAGCTGCGGCGCTTCGTCGGCAAGAACATCGCCATCCGCGGCCGCGAATACTGGGTCGAGGACAGCGACATGCCCGTCGTCGTCGTCGGCCGGATCGCGCCGCTGGATCCCGTCGCCGCCGAAGACGAACCGGTGCTGTTCTGATGTCCCGCACCATCGGACTTCTCGGCGGTACGTTCAATCCCGTCCACGAGGGACATCTCTCCATCGCCCGCGAAGCGCTCCGGCTGTTCGCGCTCGACGCCGTCTGGTTCATTCCCTGCGCCGTGCCGCCCCACAAGCCCGTCCACGATCTCGCCTCCAACGCGGATCGCCTCGCGATGCTCCGCCTCGCCATCGCGGGCGAACCCCGCTTCGACGCCCTCCCCATCGAATTCGACCGCCCGGGCAAGTCCTATACCGTCGATACCGTCCGCGCGCTCCAGACGCTGCATCCCGCCGACGCCTTCGTGTTCATCGTCGGCGCCGACACCCTCCCCGAACTGCCCACCTGGCACCAACCGCTCGACCTGCTGGCCCTCGTCCGCATCGTCTCCCTCGCCCGGCCCGGATGCGTGCCCACCGCCGCCGCCATCCGTTTACCGCCGCCCTGGCCCGAAAAACTGCTTGCCGACCTCCGCACCGGCGAACCCCTCGACGTCTCGTCCCGCGACGTCCGCGCGAAAATCGCCGCCGGCCAACCCGTTTCCCTTGTTCCCGCCCCCGTCCTGAGCTACATTGAGGAGCACAACCTATACCGATGAAGACCCCGAAATCCGCCCCCCCGAAATCCGCCGCGAAAAAAGCCGCGTCCCGGAAAGCCGCCCCCGCCAAAGCCCCCGCGAAAAAAGCCGCGCCGAAAAAAGCCCCGGCCCGGAAGAAAGCCGCTCCCGTCGATCCGCAACGCGCCCGCGTGGAGCGCATCCGCGCCGCGCTCGATGCCAGGAAAGGCGAACACGTCGTCGTCCTGCGCGTCGCGGACGTCTCCAGCGTCGCCGACTACCTGGTCCTCTGCACCGGCCTGAACAACCCGCATCTGCGCGCGCTCGCCGACGAAGTCGCCCGGCAGCTGCGCCTCGAGACGCCGCCCGTCGCCGCCCACCGCCGCGCCGGCGGAGCCGAGAGCGGCTGGATCGTCCTCGATTACCTCGACGTCGTCGTCCATCTCTTCACCCCCCAGATGCGCGGCTATTACGCCCTCGAACAGCTCTGGAAGGACGCTCCCGTCGTTTCGTAGCCGCGGCGCCGCCCATGACTCCCGCCGAACTCGACGACTTCCGCCAGCGGCTGCTCCGGCTGCGCGCCGAGCTCGAAGCCACCGAGGAAGCCTCCCGCGCCGCCGCCCAGATCGTCGAACTCGACCAGGCCGGCATCGGCCGCGTGTCCCGCATGGACGCCATGCAGACCCAGCAAATGGCGCTTGAATCCGAGCGCCGCCGCCAACTCCAGCTCCAGCGCATCGCGAACGCCCTCCGCCGCATCGCGGACGGCTCCTACGGCCGTTGCGCCGCCTGCAACGAAGACATCCACCCCCTGCGGCTCCAGGCCGATCCGACCTTCCTCCGCTGCGTCCGCTGCGCTCGCTAGCGATCCGCGCACCGATGGACTACGACAAGGACAAGGTCGACGACGCCACCTTGGCGCTGCTGTTCCTCGGCCTGACGCGTTCGCCGACCGGCGGCCGCGCCTGGAAAGCCTTCGACCTGCAAACGCTCGAACGCCTGCACCGCAAAGGCTGGCTCGCCGCGCCCAAGCTGCGCGACGTCACCCTCGAATTCACGCCCGCCGGCGCCGCCAAGGCCGAAGAACTCTTCCGGAAACACTTCCAGCGCTGACCGCGCCGCTTGCGCGCCCGGCGCCCGCCCGCCGTCTCGAAACGGCATTTCCGACTCATACGATCATTAATTAACCATCATACGGATTATTGAGGCGAATTTCGATTTACCGCATGATATTCGATATATTTCGCTGATCATGCCCTTGATCCATGTGTATCATTATTAATTAATAATCATACGAATGGGTAGCGCCGAAAACAGCAAAGATGCGGAACGGAGGGCGGCGCGCTGAGCGAATTCCTTCTGCCGTGTCGGCGATACGTCAAGTTGGCC
>DDWR01000053.1:0-8923 GCA_002347655.1 Verrucomicrobia bacterium UBA2281
AGCGGCGCGGCAGCGCCGCGCAAAGGGGGCTTGAGGAGGGCCGCGTAGAAGGGGGAAAGGAAGGTCGGGCGCAAAGGGGGAAGCGGCGCAGGGGGGAAGGCAAGGCCGCGCAAAGGGGGAAAGATTATGGCTTCACCTTTTGTCCGCGCTTGGCATACTCGGGGTCAAAGTGAGTTCGGACTGCTTCCGCTATCCGGCTCCATTCCCTATGAAGCGCATATTCGGCGACGGATCTCCACGGTTCGGCGAATTCCACCACGACGCGCGGCACGGCTTTTCCAAGAAACCTCAACGGGGGCACTCCCGCACGGACAGACGGGGCTTGCGAGGCGGGCGGCGGGGCGGAACGGGCAAGGCCACAGGCGGGCGGCGCGAAACGGGCGGAATTCGATTCGCCGTTGATGGGCACGGGCTTGGAGGTACGGCAGGGAACGGCGGCGGCGGTCGGATCGGTCCCGTCGGCGCGAGGGGCGAAGCCGCCGCGCCGAGCACTCTCCCGCCCCTCGGGCGGCTCTGCTTCCGAGCCGTTCGGACACGCGCGTAAGAAGGGCTCGCCCAGGCCGTTCGGCCAGACCTCGCCCGAAATCCCCGGCGGCGGAAGCGGTCCACACCCGCGCTTGGCGTTCGTTCCTCACACGGCGCGCGGGGCGGCCCGCTTTCCGCCACTCCGACCCCCGCACCTAAATCAAATTTATCCGAACAAAGATTTGACCACCCCTCCCCCCAGGTGTAAATTCATCTTGCAAGCATTCCTTGCAAGATGGAGGTGCGCCATGATGATCGATATTGCCAGCATTACTTCGCGGGGGCAGTTCACAATTCCCAGCCGGTTGTGCAAATTCCTGAATCTCAAGGCAGGCTCTAAAATGTTCATCGTCACGGATGGCGAGCATCTGCTTTTGAAGAAGCTGACCCCGCCCGATGTCGCGGCCTTTGGTAAGATCGTGCGCGCCTCCAAGACGATGGCCAAGAAAGCCAAGAAGGGGGGCAGGCCATGAACTTTTTCCTCTATGCCCGCAAGTCCACCGACGAGGACGACCGCCAGATGCTTTCGATTGAAAGCCAACTGGACGAACTGCGCGAATTGGCGAAGAAAGACGGCATTCAGATCGTCCGCGAATTCGTCGAGTCGATGTCCGCGAAGGCTCCGGGGCGGCCCGTCTTCGATAAAATGGTCAAGGAGATCGAGCGCGGCCACGCGGAGGGCGTCATTTCGTGGCATCCCGACCGCTTGGCGCGGAATGCGGTGGATGGCGGACGGATCGTGCATCTGCTTTCCACGGGCCACCTGAAAGCGCTGAAATTCCCGACTTTCTGGTTTGAGAACACGCCGCAAGGCAAGTTCATGCTCAATATCGCGTTCGGCCAGTCGCAATATTATGTGGAAAACCTGATGGAAAATGTGTGGCGCGGCATCCGCCAGAAGTTGCGGCGGGGCGAGTATCCGAGCCGCGCGCCTGTTGGCTATTTGAACGACACCAAAGCGCATACCGTGATCGTGGACGAGGCGAAAGCGCCGCTGGTGCGCCGTCTGTTCGAGTCCTACGCGACCGACCGCTACAGCGCGAGCGACCTTTGCGGACTGGCGCAGGAATGGGGTTTGACGAGCCTGAACGGCAAGGACATCCGCCCCAACCGCATGTCCACGCTGCTGACCGATCCGTTTTATGTGGGGATGTTCAAATATCAGGGGGAAATCTACGATGGCGCGCACCCGCCCATCGTGCCCAACAGTCTTTTCGAGCAGGTGCAGCGCATCCACAAGCGGCGCAGCGGTCCCGAGCGCGAGAAGCGAAGCGACGGCTTCCCGCTTCTCGGGCTTTTTGCCTGCGGGGTATGCGGCGGGGCAATCACGGCGGAGCGCCAGAAGGGCCACGCCTATTATCGCTGCACGAAAAAGATGGGCCGCCCCTGCGATTTGAAGTTCATCCGCGAGGAGGTTTTTGCGGACGAACTTCGGGCAACTACCCGTTCGGTGTCGCTGTCCGACGAGGGCGCGGCGGTGGTCAACAGCATCATCGACGCCTGGGAGAAAGACGAGCGCACGGCATCGGCGGGGGGTATGGCCCGCGAGCAAGCGCGGCTGGCCGACACCGAAGCGCGGTTGAATCGGCTGCTGGACATCTATCTGGAAGGCTCCTTGGCACGGGAGGAATACGCCGCGCGCAAGGAGGGCTTATTGCGCGACAAGGCCGACGCCAAGGAGAAAATCGCCCACATCCAGGCGAAGGGTGCTGTTTGGCTCGAACCTGCTCGCGCCTTCGTAAACCGCACAAATATGGCCGAAAAACTGAGTTTTTCGGACGATCTCGCCGGAATCCGCGATTTTCTCAAAATCGCCGGCTCGAACCTGCGATTGGAACCCCCGAGCGAGGACGAAAAGCGAACAGCCCGCGCGTGTCCGAACGGCTCGGAAGCAGAGCCGCCCGAGGGGCGGGAGAGTGCTCGGCGCGGCGGCTTCGCCCCACGCGCCGACGGGACCGATCCGACCGCCGCCGCCGTTCCCTGCCGTACCTCCAAGCCCGTGCCCATCAACGGCGAATCGAATTCCGCCCGTTTCGCGCCGCCCGCCTGTGGCCTTGCCCGTTCCGCCCCGCCGCCCGCCTCGCAAGCCCCGTCTGTCCGTGCGGGAGTGCCCCCGTTGAGGTTTCTTGGAAAAGCCGTGCCGCGCGTCGTGGTGGAATTCGCCGAACCGTGGAGATCCGTCGCCGAATATGCGCTTCATAGGGAATGGAGCGGGCAACGGGAATCGAACCCACGTACTTGCCACGCGGCAAGCGTGGGCCAGCCCCGCGTTTCGCGGGGTAAACTTGGAAGCCTGGAGAGTCGACGTCACGGTTGCCGCGCAAAGCATGGAATCGTTATCTGCACGGCAGATCGTTGCGTTTTCGGTCGGCCAGCCAGCGCACGGCGCCGCGCGCTTTGATTTGCTTTTCCAGTTCGCGGGCTTCGGTGCGCGTGGCCACTTGGCAGCCATATGTTTCCGTCCAATCGTCGGCCTGACTGGTCCACCCTTTGTGTTTTGAACGATGTTCCTGCAATCGGCGTTCTCCTCTTTCGGTGATGCCGACATAGTAGCGATCCAGCGCAACGGACTGGAGAATATACACGCGATGGCTCATGGAAGCTGGAGCGGGCAACGGGAATCGAACCCGTATGGCCAGCTTGGAAGGCTGGAGCTCTACCATTGAGCTATGCCCGCAACAATCGGGGCGCATTGTGCTGAAGGCCGGAGAACCGGTCAAGTCCGGCTTTCAGCGCGATCCCCCCCGCGGGACGCTGGGTAAACCACCGCCATTGGCAGGATAAACCCAGCTTTCTGCGGGCTAAACATGGAAGCTTGCCGCGCCTGAGGCGCGGGCTGGAGCTCTACCATTGAGCTATGCCCGCGGAAGAAATATCGGCGCGCATTGTGCGGGAGACGGCATACCGGGTCAAGCCCTGCGTTTGGAAGCGATTCGACCGTTTCCGTCCCTCTCCGCCGCCCCCGGTCTTCATGAATTTTTAACCTCGTCCGGCTTGCGCCGGCTCTCCTCGCGGGACCAGGATTTCGGTGGACGGGAGGACGTCCCGGACAGCGAACGCCCGACCGGCCGAACAAAAGGAGACGACCCATGAAACCTCCGCTGACCAAGCGTTCCGTTCGGATCTTCCTCGCCACGTTGCTGGGGCTGGCGCTGGCCGGCCTTTTGCTGACGGCCTGCACCGAAACCGAAGGCAGCTGCACCCGGAACTGTCCGCAATGCGAAGGCGATTGCGCGAAAGCCAGCGGCCACTCGGGCCAGCACGAGTGCGAGTTCTGCGGCTGGCACTGGTACTAGGAAAATCCCGGCCGGGCCGGCCACACAGCCGCCTAGAACGCCACCAGCAGCCCCGCGCCGCCGTAAACGCCGTCCGCCAGCGGCGTGCCGGGGAAAAAGCCCGCGGACTTGCCGCCCACTTTGGCGGATAGCCCCACGGTTTCGCCCACCATGAACGACAGCTCGCCGCTCGCGTTCCAGCCCGTGCCGTCGTACAGGGCTTCTTCGGAATCCGGCTCCTGCCAGAAATCGGCCTGCAGCGACAGCGCGGCGCGCGGCCCCAGCGGAATCCGGTGCAGCCCGCCGCCCGCGCCGTAGGTGCGGTCCACGGAACTGTCCAGATCGCGCACGTAGACGTTCACCAACGGTCCCGGCGTGACGAGATACAGGTCGAGGAAGCGCGTGACTTCCGCCAGCCCCATGAACGCGCGCGTGCCGGCGGTGAACCCGAAGCCGCCGCCGAACGGAACGACGGGCGGGCGCACTTGCGTGCGGCCGCGGTACACGTGGTCGACGACGTAGCTGTACATGGCGGCCAGCGCCGCCGGATCCACCAGGTTCCAGATCGCCGCCGCCCGCACGTCGTCGTAGTTGTCCTGCAGCAGCGGATCGCTGAAATCCACGGCGTACTCGTTGTTCCACACCGCCGCCGGATCGCCGCCGCGCCGCTGGGCCTGGCGCGAAATCAGCCAGTAGGCGACGTCGTTGCCGTTGGTGTAGGCGTCCACGAAATCTTCGCGCGAGTCGCCGGGATCTTCCGTGATCAGGCAGTACACGCTGAAATCGAGCTTGGCGATGGCCATCATCGGGATCTTGGAAGCGTCGGTTCCGTCGCCGGCATAGAGGTCTTTCAGGATGCGATGGGCCAGGATCGTGTCCGACTCGGTCCCGGCGGCGGCCAGCGCCAGCAGTTGCTCCATGGTTTCGGGATCCTTGTCCAGGCCCGTGCCGCCCGAAAAATCGATTCCGAAGGCATATTCGGGATCGAGGCCGAATTCCCGCCCGCGCGAGCCGTGGCCGAACACCTCGTGCTGGACCGTGGAGAGACCCGCGGCGAAGAAAAATTCGTACGCCGGCGCCGCGTAGGAAACGGGCAGATATCGGCTGATGCCCCGGCACAGCAGGCTGTGGACGCTGACGACGGAGGCGCCGCCGTAGTCCATGGCCGGATCGGTCTCGAAGCCCAGGAAATAGGCGTCGTACGTGCGGTTGGTCAGCGACCCCGCCGAAGCCGCCGCGGCCAACGCCCACCCCAACCCGATCCCGACCAGCGCTTTTTTCATTCCGGCATCTCCTTATACGACAGGTTCGGCAGTATGCGGATTCCCGCGCCGGAAATCAACCGGCGGCAGAGCCCATGCATGGAGCGTTGCCAAAGAAGGTTGCGGTTTTGGCTTGGGTGGGCACCGCCAACTTGCGTGGCGGGGGAGCAAACGTAGCTTCCCACGGCACAAGGCCGTGGGGGGCCACGCCTGCATTCGCCGCCCATTGGGACGAACAAGCTGCGCACGCATCCACGCTTGGCGCGTCATGTTTCCCCGGCCGCCCACGGCTCCGATTCGTTCGTTTTCCGGCGCCCGCACGTAACCGAACCGCCGCCCCGCGCGACCGTTGGGGGGTGAAAGCGGAAAACCTGTTCAAAGGAGACGATTCCATGAAAACGAACGCGCTGAAGAAATTCCTGGCCTTGGCGGCGGTGGCCGCCCTCGCCGCGCCGCTGGCGGCCGCGGCCAAACCGCCTCCGCAACGGCCCGCGCCGCAGGTCCATCCCGGCCAGATGGACAAATGCGCCATCGGCCATCCGCCGACTCCGCGCGGGGGACCGCGCCACCACCGGCCGCCGCAAGGTCATCGACCGCACGGCTACTCGGCTTGGTACTGGGCGCCGCCGCCCCCACCGCCGCCGCCGCCGTGCTGGGCCTACTATCCGCCGCCCCCGCCCCCGCCACCGCCGCCGGCCTACTACTATTATCGGCCCGGGTGGAGCGTCAGCTTCGCGTTCTAGGCGCACCCAAGCCTTGAACCGCAACTGGTTCTGTGACAACGTAGCCGCCGGGTGCCGGGACTTCCTCCCGGTCCCCGGCACGAAAAGCATGAGCGCAACCGACAGGCCCGGCGGCGACGAAGGATTCGTCCTCGAATCCATCCGCCGCGTGCTGGCCGGCGACGTCGAAGCTTTCGCCGGCGTCGTGAACGCGCACCGCCACCTGATCGCCGCCGACCTCGCCCGGCGCCTGCCCGCGCAGGACGTGCCGGAAGTCGCGCAGGACGTCTTCCTGCGGGCGTTCCGCTCCCTGCCGAACTACCGCGGCGAAGCGCCGTTCCGGATCTGGATGCTG
Source organism: Verrucomicrobia bacterium UBA2281 (assembly GCA_002347655.1). GTDB lineage: Bacteria > Verrucomicrobiota > Kiritimatiellia > CAIQIC01 > Lenti-01 > Lenti-01. The sequence goes on from DDWR01000053.1 coordinate 6,140, forward strand.
CGCATCGCCCGCCACGCCGCGCTCGATTTCTGGCGCAAGAAGTACCGCCGCCGGGACCTCCTGCACGCCGATCTCGACGAGGCGGGCCTGCGGAACGTCGAAGCCGTCCAGCAGGAGCGCCTGGCGGAACAGGCGACGGACCGCGATGCCCGCGAAGTGGCCCGGGAATGGCTCGCCGCCGCGCTGGTGCGGCTCTCCCCGGACGACCGCGCGGTCATCACGCTCGTCGAGCTCGAAGAGCGCTCCATGGAGGACGCCGCCCGCCGGCTGGGCTGCGGCCTCTCCGCCGTGAAGGTGCGCGCCTTCCGCGCGCGGCGGCGCCTGAAAAAGGTTTTGGAAGAATTGCGGCCGGGAAAGGATGGAAACCGATGAAAACGAACAACCCCCAACTGTGGGACCAGCTCCGGACGGCCTACCGCCCGGAGACGCCCGAACTGGACGTGGCGGCCATCATGGACGCCGTGCGCCGCGAGGCCGCCGCGCGCCCCCTGCGCCGCGCCGCCCCCGGCCTCGCCGGGCCGATCCCGGCCTGGGCCTGCACCGCCGCGGCCATCCTCGCCGTCTTCGCCACCGGCTTCGTCGTCGGCCGGTCGGTGACGATCGCCGACCAGCACATCAGCGCCGCCTGGACGCAGAGCGTCCCGCCCGAAGAGTTCGCACAGAGCTTCCTGACGTTTGGCGATGCCGCCGACGTCGCCATCGATGATTCCAGCCTCTGATCCCGGGAGACCCGCCATGAGAAAAACCAAACTGACCCTGCTGCTGCTGGCCGCCATGCTGATCGGCGTGTGCCTCGGTTTCTTCGGCAACGACGCCGTCATCCGCGCCCGCATCCGCCACTTCTCGCAGGTTCCGGCCAACCTGTCCGAACACATCACGCAAAAGCTGACCGAGCGCCTGAAACTGGACGCCGTCCAGCAGGAAGCCGTTCGCGCCATCGTGCAGTCCTACGACGCGCGCCTCCAGGAAACCCGCGAGCAAAACCGCGCCCTCCTCGCCGCCCTCTTCGCCGACATGCGCGGCGAAATCGCCGTCCACCTGACCCCCGCGCAGAAGGCGGAACACGAGAAGCTGGTCGCCGAACTGGAGCAGCGGCACCAGGCAAACCGCGCCTTGCGGCGGGCCATGGACATGCCAACGCCCGGCGCCAGCAATCCGCCGGCCAAGTAGCGCTGGATTTCCCGCGCCGTTCCGCCTACTCTCCCGCCATGACGACCCTCCCTTTCCGCAAGCTGTGGGCCGGGCTGTGCCTGGCCGCCCTGCCCGTCTTCGCCGCCCCCGCGCCGCCGCCGGTCGCCCCTGTCCGGCCGACCGAATTCCGCGGCTGGACCCACGCCTACCGCATCCAGAACGACCGCGCCGAAGCCGTCTTCGTCCCGGCCATCGGCCGGCTCGTCCATTTCGCGCCCCTCGGCGGCGAGAGCCTGCTGCGCCTCGAACCCGCCCTGCAAGGCCGAACGCCCGCGGCGGGCGAGACGTTCTTCAACGTCGGCGGCGACTGGTTCTGGCCCGTCGCCCAGGCGCGCTGGCCCAAGCTGGCCGTGGACGGCCAGGATTGGCCCCCCCCCGCCGTGCTGGGCGACGAAGCCCCCTGGACCTGTTCCGCCTGGACCGACGCCGACGGCGCCCAATGCGTCCAGTTCACCCGCCACTACGACGCGCCGCTGCACGTCGAGGCCACCCGCCTGTTCCGCCTCGAACCCACCTCCGCCGTGCTCGTCGTCCGCCAGCGTCTCGAACGCACCGAACCCTCCGACGTCCCCGTCGTCCTGTGGAACGTCAGCCAGATCGCCCAAGCCGAGCAGATCGTCCTGCCCGCCGACGAACATTCCAAGTTCCGCGGCGGCCTCAAGGCCCTGATGGGCCGCAAGCCCTCGCGCAAGCAGCTCGTCCGCTGCGGCGACGCCGCCGTCTACGCCGTCGCCCCCGGCGCCGAAACCAAGCTGGGCTCCGACTCCCCGCGCGGCTGGATCGCCGCCGCCCGCGGCACGAACCTCGTCTTCGAATCCGTCGCCAATTCCGCGACCGGCGCCTATCCCGACGGCGGCTGCGTCGTCGAGGTCTACTCCAACGCAGGCCTCGGCTATTCCGAAATCGAAACCCTCAGCCCCGAACTCGCGCTCGAACCGGGCACCGTCCTCGAAAACGTCCTGCGCATCGAACTGGCCGCCACCGATGCCCCCCTCGCGCCCTGCCCCCTCGCCGACGCCGTCCGCGCCCTCGCCGCGCCCCTTCCATAGTCGTTGGTGATCGGACATTGGACATCGGTTAGTGAATATTCTGCTGGTCTATCCGCCTCTTCTCATCGGTAGGGCGGGTTGGCCCAACCCGCCGAGCCNNAACCAAGCAGGAAAACAGGATGAAGGCCATTCCCCTTCCTGTTTTCGTGCCCATTTCCTGCTTTCTTGCTGAAATTCCCGTCTGTGACCGTTTTCAGGCCCCATTTGCGACCGTTTGTGCCCATTTGCGGTAGGAATCGGCCTTTGCAGGCCCTTTTCAAAGCCCCCCCCACTTCGACATTCGACATTCAGCATTCAACATTCATTATTGGTTTTCCTCTTTCCCATCGGTCGGTAGGGCGGGTTGGCCCAACCCNNNACAGGAAACACAGGAAAACACGATAGCTGCCCATTCCCCTCCTGTTTTCATGCATCCATTTGTGTCCATTTGCGGTAGATAATCGGATTTTTCGGCTCTCCGGATCCCTCCGATCGCCCAAAATGGACTGCAAATGAACGCAAATCCACGCAAATAAGGATTCGGACCTCCGACCTCGGACCTCCG
>DDWR01000053.1:8947-11039 GCA_002347655.1 Verrucomicrobia bacterium UBA2281
CCCCCCCCCCCCCTCAGGCCATCGCCATCCGCCGGCTCTTCAGGACGTCCAGCGGACTCGTCGCCGGAGCGCGCAGATTCTTGACCACATGGGTATAGATCATCGTCGTTTCCACGCTGGAATGCCCCAGCAGTTCCTGGATCTGCCGCAAATCCACGCCCGCCAGCAGCAGGTGCGTCGCGAAACTGTGCCGCAAGGTATGCACCGAAACCGGCTTGTCGATCCCGGCCTTCGCCACCGCCTCCTTCACCGCCCGCTGCAGCATCGCGTCGCTCGCATGGTGCCGCCGCACCTGCCCGCCCCGCGGATCCACCGACAGATTCTGCGCCGGAAACACGAATTGCCACCCCCACTCCCGTCCCGCCTGCGGATATTTCCGCTCCAGCGCGTCCGGCAACCGCGCCGCTCCCGCGCCCGCCGCCAGATCCCGCTCGTGAATCGCTTTCACCTTCCCCAAATGCGCCCGCAACCGCTCCTTCACCGACTTCGCCAGCAGCGTCGAGCGGTCCTTCCCGCCTTTGCCCTCCCGCACGAACAGCAGGTCGTTCTCGAAGTCCACGTCCTTCACCCGCAGCCGGCAGCACTCCATCACCCGCAACCCGCCCCCGTACGTCACCTCCGCCATCAGCCGCGCCGTGCCCGACATCGCCTCCAGCAGCCGCGCCGTTTCCTCCGTCGAAAGCACCGCCGGCAAACGCTGCGACGCCTTCGCCCGCACGCCCGCATCCAGATCCGTCTCCGGCAGCCGCAGCACCTCCCGGCACAAAAAAACCAGCGCGCTGAACGCCTGGTTCTGCGTCCCCGCCGCCACCCGCCGCCGCGTCGCCAAATACGTCAGGAAACTCTTCACCCCCTGCCCATCCACCACCACCTTCCCCGCCCCCTGTTGGTCATTGGACATTGGATATTGGTTGCTGGATATTCCGTCCCCCGCGGATTTCGTTTCATCCTTCCGACCTCCGACCACGGACCTCCGACCTCCCTCCCTTCCGCCCCCATTCGCGTTATTCGTGCCATTCGTAGTTTCATCCTCGGCCTTGTCGATCTTCGATACTCCGAGACTCCCACACTCCGAAACTCCTCCGACCTGATACTCCAAAAACTGCCCGGCCCACCCCAGATACGTCTGCTCCGTGCGGTACGAATAATGCTTCGTCCGCAGCAGCTCGCGCGTCGCCGCCAGCGTTTCCGCAACGCCCACCCGCCCCGCCGCGTCCCGGTCCACCCGGGCCGCCGGACGTTCCTCCAGCCCCGCCCCGTTTTGGAACGCATGGAAAAACGTCTTCACCGCCCGTTCCGCCTGCTCGACCTGCCACTCTTCCCGCCCCCCTTCCTGGCGCAAGCCTTCCACGAACGCCTCAATCCGCTCCTCCGGCGACAGCTTCGGATCCGCCACCTGCCCCAGGAATTTCCGCACCCACGCCACGTAGTATTTCGCGTTCTTCTCCGGCACGATCCGCCGCCGCAGCAGGAACTCCCCGAACTCCTCCAGCCCCATCTCCCTCTCCCGCAGATCCATATCCGCCTCTCTTTCCCGGTTCCCCGGATAGACCAACGTCGGCCCATCATGGTAATGCCGGCCAAAAGCCAACTTCGAAACGCTTCCCTTCGACCCGTCTTGCTAAAATTCTCCCTTGATAGGCCAACTTTGGCCCATCACCCCCCAGGCCGTCAATACATTTATGAACTACCGTTCACTTATCGGCCGTGCCGGCCAAGCCGCCCTCGGACCCCGTCATTCCTTACGACAAGCCATTAAAGGGGTTCCGCGCTTTCCCGCCGACCGCGCCCCGCCCCAACCAGACCCGCAGACAAATTTTATCCACTTGCCATTTCCGCCCCCGCCGTCTACCCTCTTGACCGGAAAGCCGGCTATTCCCCCGGCAAAAGACAACATCGACCTATAGAACGTTGGATCAGGAAATATATTGGCAACCGCGCGCACAATGGACCTTCCACCACTGAAAAACGGAAACGATTTCGGAGAGCGAAGCCAGGAACAGCCGATGAAAAATGGATCCAACAAGGCGTTCCACCATTACGCGCCACAAGTGGCGCGAAGGTGAACGCTGACGTTGGGCTTAAAAGAATA
>DDWR01000056.1 GCA_002347655.1 Verrucomicrobia bacterium UBA2281
TACCGCTTGCCGGCCCGGCGATACCGGGTTCGGATCTGTTCCAGATACTCGCGTTTCGTTGCCCTGACCATGTCCTGTACCTTCCTTGTTTTCGGTCAGGTCCATTATGAAGCAACGACGCCCTTCCCCCGCCACCCCCATCCCTTCTATGGTCATATTTAATTTGAGGCAATTCGCCCGGTTTTATGCGAAAAATGCCCGGTTGACACCGGATTGCGCCCGTGCTAGCGTGTTGAACAGTCGTTCAGAAACAGGAGAAACGCCATGGCCCCCAAGACGCCCGCCGCCGCGAAAAAAGACCCCAACGGCAATCTGCCCCCCGCCCTCGCCGCCGTTCTCGCCCAGATCCAGAAGGAATTCGGCGAAGGCGCCATCATGCGCCTCGGCAACGAAGGCGCCGTCGCCAAGATTCCGTCCATCTCCACCAGCGCGCTGACCCTCGACATGGCCCTCGGCATCGGCGGCGTGCCCCGCGGCCGCATCGTCGAACTGTTCGGCCCCGAATCCTCCGGCAAAACCACCCTCGTCCTGCACATCATCGCCGAAGCCCAGAAAAACGGCGGCATGTGCGCGTTCATCGACACCGAGCACGCCCTCGACCCCGGCTATGCCCGGAAGATCGGCGTGGACATCGACAACCTGCTCGTCTCCCAGCCCGATTCCGGCGAGGAAGCCCTGATCATCGCCGACCAGCTCATCCGGTCCAATTCCCTCGACGTGATCGTCGTGGACTCCGTGGCCGCCCTCGCCCCGCGCGCCGAGCTCGAAGGCCAGATCGGCGATTCGCACGTCGGCCTCCAGGCGCGCCTGATGAGCCAGGCCATGCGCAAGATGACCGGCATCCTCGACAAGTCAAAGACCTGCTGCATCTTCACCAACCAGATCCGCGAAAAGATCGGCGTGATGTTCGGCAACCCCGAAACCACCCCCGGCGGCCGCGCCCTCAAGTTCTATTCCTCCGTCCGCCTCGACATCCGGCGGATCGCCGGCATCAAGGGCGGCGACGGCAAGTTCGTCGGCAACCGCACTCGCGTCAAGGTCGTGAAGAACAAGGTGGCCCCGCCCTTCGCCGAGGCCGAGTTCGACATCCTCTACGCCGAGGGCATCTCCAAGGAAGGCGCCGTCATCGACGCCGCCAACGACCTGGGCCTGCTCGACAAGCGCGGCACCTGGCTGTCCTACGAAGGCCAGCAGATCGGCCAGGGCCGCGACGCCGCCCGCGACAACCTGCGCCAGGATCCCGCGCTGCTCGCCAAGATCCGCGACGCCGTCGTCGCCAAGCACGCCGAACACGGCGCCAAGCCCTCCGGCAAGGAAGTCGGCGCCAAACCCGCCGCCGCCCCCGAAGCCGAGGATTGAGCGGAACAGTTTTCGGGCTCCTGTTGTTTTTAGACAGGATTCACAGGATTTACAGGATGGGGGCGGACCCGTTCCGATCCCGGCGGGCTCGGCACGCCCACCCTGACTTTTCGCGGCTTTCAAACGGGAGTTCGCGATTCGTTTAAGGTTGCAAAATACGACCTTAAAGAAAGGAGCACGGCGGCATGACAGCGGATAAAACCAACCGTCTCGTCCCGGTTCGCGTCCCGGAACAGTGCATCGTCCGCCTGCGCGGACAAGCCGTCCTACTCGATGCCGATCTCGCTGCGATTTATGGAGTTGCGGTCAAGCGCCTCAACGAACAGGTCAAGCGCAATGCCTCTCGTTTTCCTGAAGATTTTGTCTTTCAACTCACCGGAAACGAGTGGACCAACTTGAAGTCGCAAATTGCGACTTCAAGTGAGCACGGAGGCCGTCGCAAACTGCCCTATGCCTTCACCGAGCACGGCGCCATCATGGCGGCCACCGTGCTCAACAGTCCGCAAGCCGTCCACATGAGCGTGGCCGTGGTCCGCGCCTTCGTGAAATTGCGGCGCATGGCCCTCTCGGTGGAAGCCTTGGCCCGCAAGGTCGCCGCCTTGGAACAAAAATACGACGCGAATTTCCGCGACGTCTTCCAAGCCATCCTCCAACTGATGACTCCGCCCGATCCGCCCCGCCGCAAGATCGGCTTCGACGCCGGATGATTCCGTTTCGCGGCCTTTGGGGGGCTCCTGTCGTTTAGACAGGATTCACAGGATTTACAGGATTCGAGCCCCCATCCTGTCCATCCTGAAAAATCCTGTAAATCCTGTCTAAAATTCCCTTTTGTGATAGGGTTTCCCGGCAAATGGCGAATTCCTATTCCATCGGCCGGCTCTTCGGCATTCCGATCCGGGTGCACGTCACCCTGCTGATCTTCCTGCCGCTGTTCGCGTTTTCCTTCATGCCCGTGGGCGGTCTCCAGGGACTGTTCTACGGCGCGCTGGGCGCCGTGGGTCTTTTCGGCAGCGTGGTTCTCCACGAAATCGGCCATTCCCTCGTCGCCCGCGCCAAGGGCTCGCGCATCCTCGAAATCCTGCTGCTGCCCATCGGCGGCATGGCGCGGCTGAACGCGCTGCCGCGGCGGCCGATCGACGAAATCCAGACCGCGCTCGCCGGCCCCGCCGTCAGCCTCGCGCTCGGCCTCGCGGGATTGTTTTTCGCCCCGCCCCTGTTCTCGTTCAATCCGCTGCTGGCCATCGTGGTCCACGAACTCGGCCGCATCAATATCATGCTCGTGCTGTTCAATCTGATTCCGTCGTTCCCGATGGATGGCGGGCGCGTGTTCCGCGCCGCGCTCGTGCCGCGCCTGGGACGCCTGCCGGCGACGCAATTGGCCGCCAAGGTCGGCCGCAGCTTCGCGTGGCTCTTCGGCATCTGGGCGATCTGGCCGATGTTCCATGGCGGCACGATCCGCTTCACCCTCCTGCTCATCGCCTACTTCATCTATCAGGCCGCCGGCGCCGAAGCGCGCCTTGCGGAAATGGAAGCCCTCGCCGACCTCCAGCGCGGCCAGCCCTCCGGCCTCTTCGGCGACCTCCTGCGCAAGTGGAGGTGAAAGCCGTGCGCCACCTTCTGGCCGGACTAATATTCTTCTGTATTTTTTCGAGGGAATCCGTTGCCCAATGGAAAGTATGGGTTCGGGACGGAAAAACAGAACATGTTGAAATCAATCCGTTGCCGGCCGACTCCGTTCTCGATAACTACGTCGAGAACTTGCGGATAATCGGCGATTGGAACATGCCTCGAACCAACCCCCTTCCCGCGGAATACGATCTTGAAAACTTCAAAGTTCGGCAAATCGGCCCTTGGCACCATTTCGAAGTGTTCGACGTAACCAACGAGAGGCTTAAGCTCAAAACGGTCATTCTGCGGGACCCATCCGGAAACCACAGAATCTTGTACGCGCAGTTCTATTTCTCCACCGCTTCTGTCGACGACTACCCGCGAATTCGCACGATAGCGGGTGAAAGCGTTCTGATTTATAGGACCAGAGTTCCCGGAACCGGGAACTTTTACGATGAGTATTATTGGCTTCTCAATGGCGCTACCGGTCTTCCCGAAGCCATTGATCTCTCGCCCATCGATGTCGCCATTAGAAAGATGTTGCCCGATAAATGCGGGGTGTGGAAGGGGGGCGGATTGGATTTTGAAAATCTGTCCTATTCATCTGGCGTATGGCAAGAAGGCGATGGCAATTGTTGTCCGACCGCTGGAAAAATCGATCTTATCTTGGACTTGGTCAACGGCAAATTGACGGTAACCGCTCGTCGTTACAACCCAAGCTATAAATGGCGATAATTGCTGCACGAACTTGATGACAGAACGACCTTTTGCGCAAGTGGCGGTAGGCCCGCGGCCGACGTTCCCAATTCTTTGTTGAATCCCCGCCCCGTTCCGCCTTACCCTGTCGGCATCATGCCCGACCGCGAGCCCCTCATCCCGCCGCACGGCGGCTACCGCAAGCTCAAGAGCTTCCAGGTGGCCCAGCTGGCCTACGATCTCACCGTGCGCTTCTGCGACCGCTACGTTTCGCCCCGCAGCCGCACCCGCGACCAGATGGTGCAGGCGGCCCGTTCCGGCGTCCAGAACGTCGCCGAAGGCAGCCAAGCCAGCGGCACCTCCAAGAAAACCGAGCTCAAACTCACCAGCGTCGCCCGCGCCAGCCTCGAGGAACTCCGCCTCGACTACGAGGACTTCCTCCGCCAGCGCGAGCTGCCGCTGTTGCCTCCGGACCATCCCGCGCTGATGCGCTTCAAAGCCAAGCGCTGCGCCACCCTGAAGGAAGTCCAAGCCTGGGTGGCCGAGGAAGTCGGGAGGAAGAGCACGGACGAACACGGGCGAACACGGACAGCCACGGACCAGGTCTCATGTCCTTCGTCCTTGCCGGTCCCTGACCGTCCGTGTTCGTCCTTGTCTTCCTCCGCCCTGGCGGCCAATGCCGCGCTTTCCCTCCTGAACCTGGCCTGCCACTTGCTCGACCGGCAATTGGCCGCCCAAGCCCAGGATTTCACCGAACACGGCGGCTTCACCGAACGCCTCTACCGCGTCCGCTCCGCCGCCCGCGAATTCCCCGCGCCGCCGCCCCCAAGGAAACCGCGATGAAAAAATTCCTCTGGCTGCTCCTCCTGCCCTCTCTGGCGTTTGCGCAGCCGGATCCATTGGCCCAAACTGATGCTTGGTTGTCGAAAGCGGAAGCGTTCTGTGCCCGTCCGTTCATTCCCTCGAACAAATCCCCCGTCCACGTGGAAGTCTGGCCAGAGCGGATTGCCATCGCCCCGGAAATATCCGGTCTGGTCTCGTCCGGCGATCCGGAAAAGGATTTCGCAGCTCTTTTCGGGCGCATGGAGGAAATGCGCGAAGCCCATTATTTCGTTCTGATCCCGCATCCCGGCGGCGCGATTTTCCAACGACGCCTCCGCCAGCAGCTCCAAGAGCGCGGAATCGACGTCGTGGTCCAACTGCCGGAAACCCATTTCGCAGCGAAAAGCCAAACGTTCATGGTTTTCCACGGGGCCTTGCCGCCCCGGCCCGCTTCCGAAACGCGCGACGCCCCGCCTTGCGACGTTGAAATCCGAGCCGATGCCATCACGATTCTGCCCGACAAAACGGTTGTTACCTTGGACGAATTGCATGCTGCCGGGAATGCCTTCGAGCAACTGCTGGATCGATTCGAAGTCCGGGGCGATTGTCCGAACCTCCAGTTGTGCGAAATGCCCGGCGGCGAAAAATTAAAGACCCGGCTGGCCGGCCAAATCTTTCTGGCAGGCAAAAGCATGGGATGCCGGATGCCAATTGAAAAACTGCTCCAAGGCTCCAATTCGCCTCCGGAACCAGCCCGCACGACGACCGGCACTGCCTGTTTTGAATGTCGAAACGGGCTGATATTCGATCTTTCCGAACCCGGTTCCGAAGGCCATGGCCTGCGATTCCGAAACGAAGAAGATGCCCGATGGCTGGAACCCAAACTCGCAACCATCCGCACCGCAAACAAGTCCATCCACTTCTTCGTGCGTCCAAACGGATTCGAGCCCTACCGAAATGCCCGCATGTTGGCATGGGTTACCGGCATTCCCTTTTCAAAAACGACATTGAACGCGGACGATCCCCTTCCGCTGTCCAAGTAAGCTCTAAATCCTGACGGTTTTCCGCGCCCCCGGCGCGTAAAAGCGCTTTACCCTGCGGTTTTGAGGGGGTATTTTTCTGGATTGCGCATGAAGAAGCTTCTCCCGATCTTCTGGCTCGCGTTCGTCGCCGCCGCTTCTGCCGCGGACCTCGAATGGGCCGGGTGGGCGAAAAACACGGCCGAGCGCGGCGTGCTCGCGCCGGCGCAGGACTTGATCGTCGTCGTGGATTCCAAACCGCTCGGTGCCGCCACGAACGTCCAGGTCCGTTTTGCCGTCGATGGCGGCGACGAACAAACGCGCGCCCTCGCGCACCACGGCACCGCCAACTACGATACCCACGACCGTTGGACGGCGAACCTCGGCGCTTTTCCTGAAGGCGCGGTCGTTTCATACCGGCTGGAAGTGGCAGGGACCAACCAAGCATTCCAATTCCAAGACCAGGCGACGGTCCGCAACGCCGCCGCGCCCATCCGCTGGATCGGCGACCTGCGCACCGAACCCGCCGCCGGCGACTTGGATCCCGGCGACGAGCTGCGCGTGTTTTCCGAGATGCAGCCGCCCGGGGTGGCCGTCGCCACCGAAGTCGGCGTCTCCACGAACGCCGGCGCGACGTGGAAAACCGTGCCAATGGCCCGCGCCGATTCCGTCGACGGCCGCGATTTGTGGACAGCGAATCTCGGCGCCTTTCCAGAAGGCGCGGGAATCCGCCTCTACGTCCGCGCCCAAAACGCCGCCGGCGATTCGTTCTGGGACAGCAACGGCGGCGCCGACTATCGCCTGCGCGTGAATTCCCCGATCCGCGACGTTTTTATGGACAAGGGCCGCTACGCCCCCGGCGAAACCGCCCGCATCCGGATCGACCTGAACGAATTCGGCTCCGAAACCAACGCCTTTCTCCTCGTCCGCTTCAAGCATCTGGAAAAAGATCTCCACCGCATCCTCCGGAGAGTGGAGGACACCAACGCGTTCGTTTTCCCCTGGAAAACCCCGACCAACGATTTCCGCGGCTACGGCATCGACGTCGATTTCGTCGTGGACGGGAAAATCCGCGACTCCCGCTCGACCGCGCTCGACGTATCCAGCGATTGGACGCGTTTCCCGCGCATGGGGTTCTTCTCGGAATATCCCGAAGGCGACGGCGCCGAGACGCTGGCCGCCGGCCTGGCCAAGTTCCATCTGAACGCGATCCAGTTCTACGACTGGAAATGGACCCACGACCGCCTCGTGCCGACGGACGCCGCCGGCCAGCCGCTGAACGTCTTCACCCAGGTCGGCGGGCGCGTGCAGTCGTTCGCCGCCGTCACGGCCAAGGTCGCCGCGGTCCAGGCGCGCAACATGGCCGCGCTCTCCTACAATCTCATGTACGGCGACAGCGGCAACGCCGAGCCCGAGCACGTCGACTGGGCCGCCTTCAAGGTCCCCAACTCCACCAATTTCGCGGACATCCGGAAGCACGACGCCGGCAGCTACCAGATCTGGGTCATGGACGTCTCCAACCCGGATTGGAAGGCGCACGTTTTCGGCCAGTTCGGCGACGCCATGGACCGGGCCGGCTTCGACGGCATCCATCTCGACAACCTCGGCGGGGCGTGGTGCTACAAATACGGTTCCGACGTCGGCATTCCCGAGCGCGAGGAGTTCCCGAAATTCATCGCCGAAGCGCGCGCCGCCCTGCGCCGCACCCACCCCGACGCGATCGTCACCCACAACGACGTCATGGGCAACTACCTGCCCGAAATCGCCCGCTCGGACGCCGCCGTCTACTACAGCGAAGTCTGGAGCCGGCACACCTATCGCGATCTGCGCGACAACGTGCGCGAGGTCCGCGCCGCCGACCCGGACAAGGCCATCGTCTTCGCGGCCTATATCAACCGCAAGCCGTGGGACGAAATGGGCGATCCGGCGCAGCCGCCGCTGCCGACGTTCGTCAACGACGCCTCGGCGCGGCTGCTGGACGCGGTTTTCTTCGCCCACGGCGCGGGCCATATCGAACTGGGCGACGAAGGCCACCTGCTGGTGAACGAGTACTTCCCGGCGCGCGCGCCGCGGATGCATCCGGGTTTGTCGCGCGCCCTGCGCGATACGTACGACTTCGCCGTGCGCTACGGGGAGTTCCTCTTCGCGGGCTTGCGCGAAGCCGACCTGCGCATCGACAGCCCCACCCACCGCCTGAGCCCCGACGGCGAAGCCGGCGCGATCTGGACCGCGGCGCGCGAGCGCGCCGACGGCACCCTCGCGCTGAATCTGATCAACCTCAACGGCGTGGACGACCAGTGGCGCAATCCCTCCGCCAACCCGACGCCGCAGAAAAACGTCGTCCTGCGGATCCGCCCGGACCGGCCCATCCGGCGCGCGTTCCTCGCCACGCCCGACGACGGCCTCGGCCGGCCGCGGGTCTTGCCGATCGCAAAAGGCGCGGATGACGTCGGCCCCTTCGTCGCCTTCACCGTGCCCCAACTGACTTTTTGGTACCTCGTGATTCTGGTTCCCGTCCAAACGCCCTGAGATGAAACGCCGAACGATCCCCCTTGGAGCCTTTCTGATGAGCACGCTGATCCTGTCCCCCGCGCAAGCGGACGAAACCGCACGGAATTTCTTGCGCCACCGCTTCGACAACGGCACCCTGACGCTTGAGCTGTCCGACGGATCGCTGTCGTTGACTCTCTATTCGGAAAACGCGCTGGAAGCGGTCTTCACGCCGAAGACGGGCGCGGCCCCGTTCCCTTCCTACGCCATCGGATCCCAGCCGCGGCAGGTCGATGCCCGGTTGGTGGAATCGGAAGACGGCCTCGTCCTCCAGACGGACGGACTGGAAATCGACGTCCGCAAGCGCCCCTTCCACGTGGCCTACCGCTTCAAGGGCCGGCGCCTGATCGAGGAAGAAAACGGCGACATGGAACGGGACGGGGAACGGGGCTTCCGCTTCCGGATCGAGGACGGCGAAAAATTCTTCGGCGGCGGTTCCCGCGCGCTGGGCAAGATGGACCGGCGCGGCGAGAAGCTGGAGCTCTACAACAGCGCCTGCTACGCCTACGAAGAAACCGCGCGGCTCATGTACTACTCGATGCCGGCCGTCGTCTCCTCGAAAAAGTACATGCTGGCGTTCGACAACGCCGCGCGCGGGAGCCTGGATCTGGATTCCGCCGGCGACGGCCTCCTGCGCTTCGAGGCGGTCGGCGGCCGCAGGGCCTATCTGCTGATCGCGGGCGACTCCTGGCCGGACCTGGCCGGCCAGATCGCGCAAATGACGGGTCGCCAGCCGCTCCTGCCGCGCTGGGCCCTGGGCAACGTCGCTTCGCGCATGGGCTATCACTCCCAAGCCGAAGTGGAAGCCGTCGTGGAGGGATTTCGCCGCGACGGCATTCCGCTGGATGCGATCGTGCTGGATTTGTTCTGGTTCGGCCCGAGCATTTTCGGCCACATGGGCAATCTCGACTGGGACCGCGCCGCCTTTCCCGAGCCCGTGGCGATGATGGAAAAGATCCGCGCCCAGGGCGTGCAGACCATCCTGATCACGGAACCCATCGTCCTCAAGGAATCGAAAAACTGGGATCCCGCCGTTTCCAACCGGGTGCTGGCGACGGATGCCGCCGGAAATCCGCAGACCTTCGCCGCGTTCTTCGGCGAAGCGGCGCTGATCGACGTGTTCCAGCCCGCCGCCCGCGAGTGGTTCTGGAGCTTCTACCGGAAGCACACGGCCTCCGGCGTGGCGGGCTGGTGGGGCGATCTCGGCGAACCGGAAACGCATCCCGACGACATCCGCCACGCGGCCGGCCGCGGCGAAGACCTGCACAACGCGTTCGGCCACGAGTGGGCCCGTCTGGTCCACGAAGGCTTCCGGCGCGATTTTCCGGACCGGCGCCCGTTCAACCTGATGCGCTCGGGCTTCGTCGGCACTCAGCGCTACGGCATCCTGCCGTGGAGCGGCGACGTCAACCGCAGCTGGGGCGGCTTCCGGCCGCAGGTCGAACTGGCGCTCCAGATGGGCCTGCAAGGCGTCGCCTGGATGCATTCCGATCTCGGCGGATTCGCCGGCACCTACCGCGATCCGGAGCTCTACGTCCGCTGGCTCCAGTACGGCGTCTTCCAGCCGATCTACCGCCCCCACGCCCATGAAGAGGTGCCCCCCGAACCCATTTTCTGGGACGAAGCCACCAAGGAAATCGTGCGGCGCTCGATCCAGCTGCGCTACCAGCTCCTGCCTTACAACTACACGTTGATGTACGAAAACGCGACCGCTGGCCTGCCGCTGATGCGCCCGCTGATGTACCTGGACGACCGCCCCGAAATGGAGGATTGCCTCGACGCCTATCTCTGGGGCGACGCCTTCCTCGTCGCGCCCGTCACCGAAAAAGGCGCCGCCGCGCGCGCGGTTCCCCTCCCCCAAAACGCGGCGTGGTTCGATTTCTGGACCGGCGCGCGCCATGAAGGCGGCCAGACGATCGCCGTGCCCCTCACGTTGGAGACCACGCCCGTCTTCGTGAAGGCCGGCGCGTTCGTCCCCATGATCGCGCCGATCCAAAGCACGGCGCACTACGATCCGGCCCACCTGGACGTCCACTACTACGCGGACGCGTCCGTTGCCGAATCCGCCGGCCGGTTCTACGACGACGACGGCCAATCCCCCGGCGCGATCGAAAACAACCAATTCGAAATCCTGCGCTTCCGCTCCGCACGCGCCGCCGGCGGCGGACTCGCGCTGCATCTCGACGGCGAACGCCACGACTATCCCGGGCGGCCCGAAACGCGGAACCTCCGCTTCGTCGTGCATGGGCTCGCTTCCCGGCCAAACACCGTCGCCGTGGACGGCCGGGAAATCGCCGTCGACTGGCGCGACGGCCTCCTGGCCATTCCCCTCTCCTGGGAGGGCGCGCCCCGCGTCGCGACGATCGAGCCGTAGGGGATTTTTCCACGGAACGTAAAAACTTTCGGCGAGTTTTACGTAGCACGTAAAAACTTTGCTCGATTTTTCCACGGTGTGGAAAACGTCGAGCCGCGATTCCCCTCGGGGGAGACCTTACGACCGCGCGGCGGCGGCCATGAGGGCGTAGACGAGCAGCGCGGCGGTGTAGTCGGGGTGGTGCAGGTTCTTCATGGGCGCGAGTTCGACCACGTCGAAGCCGACGATCTTGCGCGCGGCGGCGACGTCGTCGATGAGCCGGAGCGCCTCGCGCCAGGCGAGGCCGCCGGGCACGGGCGTACCCGTGGCGGGAATCACGGCCGGATCGAAGGCGTCCAGATCGAACGAGACGAAGACCTTCTTCGGAAAATCCTTGGGAATCCATTTCTTAGGCAGCTTGCCGGCGGCGAGCAGGCGCGCGTCGTAGGCGCAAATCGTCTTTTCGTTTTCGGCGCGGTAGTCGACTTCTTCGCGGCTGACGGCGCGGGTGCCGACCTGGACGAGGGGGAACCCGAGTTCGTGCACGCGCCGCAGGACGCAGGCGTGCGAGAGCTTCGCGCCCTTGTAGACGTCGCGCAGGTCGGCGTGGGCGTCGAAGTGGACGATGCCGATCTCCGCGCCGGCGGCCTTGAAGGCGCGGGCGGAACCGAGGGTGGCGGTGTGCTCTCCGCCGAGCACGGCGGGCACCGCGCCGCAGCGCAGGGCCTTGGCCACGGCCTTTTCGATGGCGGCGAGCCAGCGCTCGTTCAGGCTTTTCTTGCCGGCGGCGGGCTTCACGAAGGGCTGGGTGTGGATGGCCAGATCGGTGGGCCAGCGGCGGCCGTCGAAGTCGTCGAGCTGCCGCGAGGCTTCCAGGATCGCGCGCGGCGCGCGGGCCGTGCCGCCGCCGTAGCAGACCGTGGTCTCCATCGGCGCGGGAATCACGTGCATCTGCGCCTTGGCCGCGGGCGCGTTCGCGTGGAGAACGTCGAGAAAGGAGGGGATCTTGGGCATGGGCGACCTCACGTTTCGAAATAGGTGTAGCCGCGCAGCCCGTTTTCGTAGGCGTCGAGGATCTCGCGCCGCTCGGTCGGGGAAATGCGCTTCTGGCGGACGGCCTCCTCGGCCAGTTCGCGGAAGCGGGCCAGCAGGCCCTGCGGGTTGTATTCGACGTAGCTGAGCACGTCGCCGACGGAATCGCCGTCGAGCTCTTCCTCGTAGGAGATTTCGCCGGCGTCGTCCACGTGGATGCTGGCGACGTTGGTGTCGCCGAACAGGTTGTGCAGGTCGCCGAGGGTTTCCTGGTAGGCGCCGACGAGGAAAACGGCGATGACGTAGTCCTCGTCCTTGCCGACGGCATGGACGGGCAGCGCGCCGCGGTTGTCGGGCATGCTGACGAAATGGTCGATCTTGCCGTCGCAGTCGCAGGTGATGTCGGAGAGCACGGCGAGGCGCGCGGGCTTCTCGTTCAGCCGCTGGATGGGCATGATCGGGAAGAGCTGGTCGATGGCCCAGCTGTCGGGCAGCGACTGGAACACGCTGAAGTTGCAGTAGTAGACGTCGGCCATCAGCTCCTCGAGGCCGCGCATGTCCTCGGGCACGAAGCGCAGCTTGGGCAGCTCCGCGCGGATGCGCGTGAGGATGTGCCAGAACAGGCGGTCGGCCTCCGCGTGCTGGCGCAGGGTGATGTCGCCGTGCTTGAAGGCCTTCTGGATTTCCTCGCGGTAGAAGATGGCGTCGTTGTAGAACTCGCCGAGGTTGCGCGTGCGCAGGCCGGCGGCCACGTCCATCAGGTTGCGGATGGGCTCGGGTATCGGCTTGGGCAGCGGCTTCGGCGCCTCGGGCACTTCGACCGACCGCGTGCTGAGCACGTTCATCAGCAGCACGGAGTTGTAGCCGACGAGGGCGCGGCCGGATTCGCTGACGATCGTCGGGTGCGGAACGCCGGCGCGGGTGCAGATGTCCATCACGCCCTCGACGACGTCGGCCGCGTATTCGGCGACGTCGTAGTTGGCGCTGCTGGCGCAGTTGCAGCGGGAACCGTCGTAGTCGATGGCCAGGCCGCCGCCGATGTCGAGGACGCCCATCTTCGCGCCTTCCTTGACGAGGCTGGCGTAGTACTGCGCGGCCTCGCGGATGGCTTCGCGGATCTCCCGGATGTTGGGCACCTGCGAACCGAGGTGGTAGTGCAGCAGTTCGAGGCAATCCAGCATGCCGGCGTCCCGCAGCCGGTCGGCGATGGCGATCACCTGCGGCGGCGTCAGCCCGAACACGCTGCTCTCGCCGCCGGATTCCGACCACTTGCCGCCGACCGAACTCGCCAGCCGCACGCGGAGGCCGAGGCGCGGGCGGATGTTCAGCTTCGCCGCGCGGTCGAGCAGCAGATCCAGTTCGCCGGGCATTTCCAGGACCAAAATCGTCTGCAGGCCCATCTTGAGCGACGACAGCGCCAAATCGATGAACTCGGCGTCCTTGTAGCCGTTGCAGACGATGTAGGCCTCGGGATCGTGCAGGTAGGCCAGCGCGGCGATCAACTCGGCCTTCGAGCCGGCTTCGAGCCCATGGTGGAATTCGCGGCCGAACTTGACGACGTCCGCCACGGTCTGCTGCTGCTGGTTGACCTTGATGGGATAGACCCCGCGATAGGCGCCCGCGTAGCCGGAATCGGCGATCGCCTTGCCGAACGCCTCGTGGAGCGCCCGCAGCCGCGCCGCCAGCAGGTCGCCGAACCGCAGCAGGATCGGCAGGCTGAACCCGCGCTGGTAGAGCCCCTGCACGATGTCGTGGAACTTCACGCTCGCCGGGCCGGCGCTGTTCTGCAGCTTGACCGCCGCAAACCCGTCTTCCGTGACGTGGAAATACCCGTTGCCCCACGCCTCCACGCCGTACAGCTCGCTGCTGCGAACGCTGTCCCAGCCATCCAATGCTTCCGTCAATCCGCGCGACATCGTTCCGTTCGCTCCTCGGGCAAAAAAAGAGGCGCCTGGACCCGCACGCGCGCGTCCCTGCACCACCTGCACGGCGAGAAATTGCGACAAACCACCCCCCAACGCAATAGCAAATCGCGGAGAAATCGGATTTTCCGCCGCCGAATGCCGCGGCGGCGCCCAGGACGGACCGGCGGCTTCCGGCCGCCGTCGTTTTCCGACAACCCGGCGACAACCGGCCGCCGCTCCACTTCCGCCCGAACAGCGGCGCCCGCGGGGCGGCTTGCCGGACGCAACCGCGGGGCGCAGGCCAACCGGGGTTCTTTTCAGTTGCGGGGAGCGGCGGGACGGGCATACCATGCGGGCCATGAGCTATCTTCACGGAGGATTTTCACCATGACCGATCCCATCCCCGCCCCGGCCGAACACGACGTCCTCCCGCCCGAATCCGGCGGCGCCCTCTCCGTGCCCCCGCCCGTCCCGCAGAAGAAGCCCGGGTTCTTCCGGCGCCTGTTCACGTCCCGCAAGAAACAGCAGGCCGTCGCCATGCAGAACGGCTATCTCGAAATGGTCGATCTCATCCGCGCCATCCGCAGCCACCTCGACCGGCAGGAGTCCGTCCAGACCAGCGTCCTTTCCATGCTCGAAAAAGTGCCCGGCGCCATGGACCGCCAGCACGAAGTCATGACGATGTTCAAGCAGCAGCTCGAAAACGGCATGGAAAACAACCGCCGGCTGACCGACAGCATGGGCAACCTCAACAACACCCTGTCCGCGATGGACGAATCGCAGCGGGCGTCTTCGCGCACGGTCACGGACCTGATCCACCGCTCGCGCGAGTCCGAACAGCTCCTGCGCGAAGTGATGCGCCGTTCGGAGCGGCGCATGACGGCTCTGGTGATCTTCTTCTTCCTGGCGGTCGTCGCCCTCGGGTTCTACTTCGTGCGCGGAACGGACCGCTCCGTTCCGGCGGCGCCTGCCGCGGAGCAAGCTCCCGCCGTCGTCGTCAAAGCCGAACCGGCTCCGATCCCCGCGCCGGAGAAAGCCCAGCCGGCCCCGATCGAAGCCAAAGCGAAACCCGCGCCGACGGCCGCGGCGGAAAAGCCCGCCACCCAAGCCGAATTCGTTCCGCCGGCCAAACCCGCGGAGAAACAAACCGCGGTAGCCGCCCCCGCGCCGCCGAAAAAGGAAAAGGCCAAGAGCAAAGCGAAGGCCAAGGACGCGCCCAAGCCCCCGGCCAAATCCGCCGCCGCGGAATCGGCGCCCGCCGCCGAACCCGCCCTCGGCCAGCCTGATCTGACGCTGGAGCACCTCCAGCCGGCGCTCGACGAGGCCGCCTCGGCCGGCGAAGCGCCCGTCACCGCGCCGTAGGCATGTCCACTGCACCGACCGAAGGCTGCGACGTCTTTTTCTACGAGGCGTTCGCCGAAGAAGCCGAACGGCTTCGGCACTACGCCGCCGGAACCGGCCTGCGCGTCGGGCATTCGCCGCTGACGATCCAGGAAACGGGCCACCCGGCGCCGCCGGCGCCGATCGTCAGCCTGCGCACGCAATCCGTCCTGCCGCCGGCGTGGGCGCCGCACTTGCGCGGCATTCTGACGCGTTCCACCGGCTACGACCACCTGAGCGCCTATCGCGAGACCGTCGGCGGCGCTTGTCCGCCCCTCGGCTATCTGCCGCTCTACTGCGTGCGCGCCGTCGCCGAACAAGCTTTGTTGCTCTGGACCGCCCTGCTGCGGCGCCTGCCGCGGCAACTGGCCGAATTCGACCGCTTCCGCCGCGACCATCTGACCGGCCGCGAAAATCCAGGCAAGAAAATGGCCCTCTTCGGCGTCGGAAACATCGGCTACGAGATCTGGAAAATCGCCGGGGCGCTCGAACTCGAGGTGCGCGGCGTGGATCCCGTCCGGCGCCATGCCGACGTGGCCTACGTGGAGCCTGCGGAAGCGCTTGCGGACGCCGACCTCGTCGTCTGCGCGATGAATCTCACGGCGCGCAACCGCGGATATTTCACGCGCGAGGTGCTGGCGCAGGCCAAGCGCAACCCCATCCTCGTCAACGTCGCCCGCGGCGAATTCACGCCGGCCGCCGTGCTGGAGGCGGCGCTGGAAGAGGGCCTGCTTTCCGGCGTGGCGCTCGACGTTTTCAACGAAGAGGCGACCCTCGCCCCCGCGCTGCGCACGGGCCAGCTCGCCGCGCTCACGCCCGACAACCAGGCCTTGCTGCGCCTGCGCCAACGGCCCGACGTCCTGCTCACCCCCCACAACGCGTTCAACACCGCCGAAGCCGTCGAACGCAAGTCCGAGCAATCCGTCCGCGCCCTCCTGCATTTCCGCCAGACCGGCCACTTCCTCTGGCCCGTGCCCGACGAATGATTCCCCGGTCGGGGTCAGCCCTTAAGAATCAAGAAATGAAACGATTCTTGATTCTTAAGGGCTGACCCCGCTTATCCTTTCAACTTCAAATCCAGCGTATTGCGCCATTCTTTCGTTTCGGGCGCTCGCTCCGCGACGCGAATCATCGCGCTGACTCCCGCCCCCGTTTGCACGCCTACCGCCGGCGCGATCATGCGCTGGGTTTGTCCCGCGTATTTCCGCAGGGCCCATGCGACGAACGCCCGCACCGTCCCGCCCGCTTTGCGCAACCCAAATTGATTCCACCGATCGCCAACGATCTCCCGCACGGCGGTTTCGACTTCTTTGGCGTCCATTACGCTGCGAAGTTGGCGGAACGAGACGTCCTCGCGCTTCAGGGACTCGGTCGCCGTCTGGTTATGCAGGCTCTTGATGGCTTCCACAAAACGCTCGGACCCCACGGCAACGCCATGTTCTCTCATCAGGCAGATGAATTCGTCGTCGGTCGTTGCCAGCCCCGCTTCAACGTAGCGGGCATAATCCATATTCTTCGCCTTATTGCGCGTGCCTTCCATCATGGCCAGCACCGGACCGGTGGCCAACCATCCGCAAGGCTCGACCCTGCCTGCATATTCCAAGAAACTGCTCCAGCGATAATTCCGCACCTGGGCGATCCGATTCTCCAGAGAAATGTTCTTCGCCCCCTGTACGTGCGCCGGATTGAGATGGATATAGCGGCTCAGTTTCAGGAGATATTCGTTGCCTTCGACCACTTGCGCGCCATACCGGCCCTGCATGAGATGCCCTGCCCGCTGATGGCGACGGTTGAAATAGACCGTGTAGCCCGTCAGCAGACTGCCCATGAACCGGTCCAGATTCCCCAGCGGAGTCTCGACCAGCAAATGGACGTGGTTGGGCATCAGGCAATACAAGTAGATGCGCACCTGGTGGGCGGCGGCGCTGTCGGCCAGTTTGTCCAGAAATCTCAGCCGATCCTGGTCATCCCGAAAAATAGCCCGTCGCTCGTTTCCGCGGCTCGTCACGTGGTAGATGCCGCCTTCGATCAGCGCCCTGGGTTTTCTGGCCATGCGGGCATCGGAACACGCGTCGCAGGGCAAGTCAATCGTTGATTCTTAAGGGCTGACCCCGCTCCGGATCAGGTGCGCGGCGATGCGCGCGGCGGCTTGCGCGGCGCGCGGGCCGGGCTTGAGCAGGGAATCGTCGTCCAGGATCCGCACCTGATCGGCGCGAAACCCCCGCTTCTCCCAGTCGGAGACCAGGGCGGCCCGGCGGGCGGCATCCGCCGGCGCCGACTGGAAATCCAGCACCAGCGCCGGCTGCCGGCGTACGAGCGACTCCTGCGAGACCTTCGGCCAGAGGACGCCGACATCGGCGAACACGTTGCTCCCGCCCGCCAACGCCACGAGTTCGGACAAGAACGTGCCGGGTCCCGCCGTCATCAAGCCCGAGAAATCGCCCGGCGCGTGGCCCAGCGCGATGAAAACCGGAACCGATTCGCGCACCGGCAGGGCCGCGAAATCCGCGTCCATCCGCGCGAGCAGTTCGCGGCCGCGCGCGGGCACGCCGAGGACTTCGGTGAACGCGGCGATTGCGGCGCGCAGATCCGCCAGGGTGTCCAACGGCATCGTCCGGAATCCGATGCCCTGCGCCCGCGCAAACGCGCCCAGCGCCTCGGCTTGTCCCTGCGCCAGAATCAGGTCGGGTTCCAGCGCCAAGATCCGTTCGCGGTTGGGAGACAGCGCGCCGCCGATGGACGGCTTGGCGGCGGCTTCCGGCGGCCAGTCGGTGAATTCGCTGACGCCGACGACGCGGTCGCCGCACCCGAGCGCGAAGACGATTTCCGCCACGGCCGGCGACGCGCAGACCACGCGCCGGGACGCGGCCGGCACGGAAAGCCTCTCCGGTTTGCCGCCGCAGCCGCACAGCCCCCAAACGGCCAGCGCGAGCCCGATCAATCCACGACGCACACCAAGCCCTTGAGATATTCGCATTCGGGCGCCTCGACGGGGATGGGATGGTCCGCCGGTTGGCCGAGCGTTTCGAGGATCCGCACGCGCCGTTCGGAATCGTGCGCGGCCCAGCCGGCCATCTTGCGGAATTCCGCCATGTCCACCAGCCCCGAACAGGAGAAGGTGGCCAGGATCCCGCCGGGCCGCAGCAGTTTCATGGCAAGCAGATTGACGTCCTTGTAGGCGCGCTGCCCGCGTTCCAGCCCTTCGCGGCGCGTCACCAGGCGCGGCGGATCGAGCACGATGAGGTCCCAGCTTTCGCGGCGGTCGCGCGCCAGGCGCAGGCGTTGCGGCACGTCGGCCGCCTCGTAGGTCGCCGGCACGCCGGACGGATTCAGCTCGTGGTGCCGGCGCGCCTGGGCGAGGGCCGATTCGGACGAATCCCAGCCCGTCACGCTCTTGGCGCCCGCGTGCGCCGCGCACACCTCGAACGCGCCGGTGTAGCAGTAGGCGCTCAGCACGTCGCGGCCGCGCGCGTAGGCCGCCACCTTGCGGCGGTTGTCGCGCTGGTCGAGATAAAACCCCGTCTTCTGGCCGGCCGCCAGGCCGGCTTCGAACGTGAACCCGTTTTCGCGGATCGTCACCGCATCCGGCGCAACGTCGCCGCCGAGATCCTCCGCCAGGCCTTCGCGCTTCACGGCTTCGGCGTCCGGACGCACGGACACGCAGCGGGCGCCGGTCGCCGCCTTCAGTTCGGCGACCACGCCGGGCAGCCACCGCTCCCAGACCTTGCCGCCCACGTGCAGCGACACCACGTCGGCGTATTGATCCGCGATCAGGCCCGACAGTCCGTCGGCTTCCGAAAACACCATGCGGTAGGCCGTCGTGGACGTCCAATCGGTCGGTTTCCCGAACAGGCGATGGCGCAGCTCCGCCGCGCGGCGGACGCGGCCCCGGAAAAACGCCTCGTCCAGTGCTTCGTGCGGATTCTGCGTGTAGAGCCGCACCGCCATGTCGGCTTCGGGATGCCACAGGCCCCGTCCCAGCCATTCCCCCTCGGCATCGAACACGTCGGCGGGCTCGCCGGCGGCCCCGGCGCCGTCCGTTTCCTCGATGGCCCCCGAAAACACCCAGGCGCTCCCGCGCAGGAGCTGTTTTTCCCGCCCCGGCTTGAGCCGGACGCGGACATTCACTTCGGGAAAACCGGCTTCATCTTGATTTGCGTCGGTCATATTCATAGGATTGTGGGTCTATACAACGAATTGGTCAAACAGGAAAAAAAGAGGACATCCCATGCGCATCCACGCCTATTCCGCCCTGCGGCCCCGCCCCGACGTCGTCGGCAAAGTCGCCGCCCCCCCCTACGACACCGTCGACACGGCCGAATCCGCCCAGCTCGCGGAAGGCAACCCGATGTCGTTCCTGCACGTCAACCACTCGGAGATCGACCTGCCGGCCGGCACGAACCTCTACGCCGACGCCGTCTACGCCAAGGCCGCCGAGAATCTCGCGGCCTTCAAGAAGAACGGCTGGCTGGTGCGCGAAGACCGCCCGCTGATGTACCTCTACGCCCAGACCATGGGCACGCATACCCAGACCGGCCTCGTCTGCTGCGCGCACATCGACGACTACATCAAGGACGTCATCAAGAAGCACGAGCTGACCCGCAAGGACAAGGAAGACGACCGCACGAAGCACACGGCTACCATCAACGCCAACGTCGGCCCCGTCTTCATCGCCTACCGCGACGTTCCCGAAATCCGCGCGGCCCTCGCCCCGATTCCGAAGCAGTCCGCGCCGCTCTACGATTTCGTGGACGAGCTGCAGGTGCGCCACCAGGTCTGGCCCGTCGAAAACGCCGCCGCGATCGAGAAGCTCTTCGCCGAGAAGGTGCCTGTCAGCTACATCGCCGACGGCCACCACCGCAGCGCCTCCGCGGTGCGCGTCGGCGCCGAACGCCGCGCCGCCAACCCGAAGCACACCGGCAACGAGGAATACAACTGGTTCCTCTCCGTGATCTTCCCCGCCTCCGAGCTGAAAATCCTGCCCTACAACCGCGCCGTCAAGGATCTCAACGGCGTTTCGCCCGAGGAATTCCTCAAGGAAATCCGCGCCATCTTCACGGTGACGGAAAATCCCGACCCGAGCCCGAAGGCGCCGCGGAACATCAGCATGTATCTCGGCGGCAAATGGTACGGCCTGAGCTGGCCCGAAGTGAAGTCGTCCAATCCGGTCGACCTGCTCGACGTCAGCACGCTGCAGAACGGCGTGCTGCACCCGCTGCTGGGCATCGACGATCCGCGCACGAACAACCGCATCAAGTTCATCGGCGGCATCCGCGGGCCGCAGGAACTCGTCCGGCTGGTGGACCAGAAGGGCTACGCCGTCGCGTTCTCGATGTATCCGACCACGGTCGACCAGCTCATGGCCATCGCCGACGCCGGCCAGATCATGCCGCCCAAGAGCACGTGGTTCGAGCCCAAGCTGCGCACCGGCCTGCTCTCGCACGAGCTCGACTAGCGTCCCCTTCATGCGGCCGCGGTTGCCCAGCTGGTTCCGCCGCCCGCTTCCGCCCGGCGCGGAAGCGGGCCGCGTGAAGCAGCTCCTGGGCCGCCACGGCCTGCATACCGTCTGCGAAGGCGCCAAGTGCCCCAACCGCGCGACGTGCTGGCATGATGCCGCCGCCGCGTTCCTGATCCTGGGCGACGCCTGCACGCGCGACTGCCGCTTCTGCGCCATTCCGTACGACGCGCGGCCCGCGCCGCCCGATCCCGCCGAACCCGCGCAGCTCGCCGAAGCCGCGGCCGCCATGGGCCTGCGCCACGTCGTCGTCACGTCCGTCACGCGCGACGACCTGCCCGACGGCGGCGCGGCGCATTTC
Organism: Verrucomicrobia bacterium UBA2281; assembly: GCA_002347655.1. GTDB lineage: Bacteria > Verrucomicrobiota > Kiritimatiellia > CAIQIC01 > Lenti-01 > Lenti-01. Next base: position 20,540 of record DDWR01000056.1, read on the forward strand.
GCCGCCGTCGTCCGCGCCATCCGCGCGCGACTCCCGGAAGCGACCGTCGAACTGCTCGTGCCCGATTTCCAGGGCGAGCCCGTTGCGATCGACGCCGTGCTGGCGGCCCGACCCGACATCTTCAACCACAACCTCGAAACCGTCGAACGCCTCCAGCCGTCCGTCCGTCCGCAGGCCGACTACCGCCGTTCCCTCGCCGTCTTGAGCCGCGCCGCGCAAGCCGGGGCGCGGACGAAATCGGGCCTCATGCTGGGTCTGGGCGAGACGGACGCCGAACTCCGCGCCGCCCTGCGCGACCTGCGCGCGGCCGGCGTCGCGCTCCTGACTTTGGGCCAGTATCTCGCCCCTTCGCCCGCGCATCACCCCGTCGCGCGTTTCGTGCCGCCCGAAGAATTCGACCGCTGGCGCGACGAGGCTCTGGCGCTGGGCTTCGCGTGCGTCGCGGCCGCCCCCCACGTGCGCTCCTCCTACCACGCCGAAGAACTCGCCGCCGCCGGGAGCGCGCCATGACCCGCCCGCCCCCGCGCATCCTGATCTGCTACCTCGTCCGCAACAGCGGCCACCACGCCGCCGCGCGCGCCATCGAGGCCCAGATCAAGAAGCTGAACCCCATCGCGGAAACCCGCTGCCTCGACCTGCTCGAAACGACGCATCCCACCTGGAGCGCCCTCGTCCAATACGCCTACATGTCCACGATCCGCCGCACGCCGGAACTGTGGGAGGCGCTCTACGACAACTTCTGGTTCGATTGGATCACCAAGTGGATCCGGCCTCTGGTCCAGCGCGGCAACAGCCTCAAGCTGCGCATCCTGATGGACGCTTTCCAGCCCGACGCCATCGTCTGCACCCAGGCCCATCCGTTTTCCGTCCTTTCCGCCTATGCCCGGCGGCAGGGCAAGCCCATCCCGCTCTGGGGCGTCATCACCGATTTCCTGCCCCATCGCTTCTGGCACGTGCCGCCCGACGAGCACATCCGCTACGTCGTGCCTGCCGAAACCGCCATGCAGCGCCTGATGATCCTCGGCACGCCCGCCGACCGCATCCACGTGTTCGGCATCCCGATCCAGGCCGACGTGCTCGCCGCGCGCAAGCGCAACGTCACGCGCGAAAACGGCCGACGCATCCTCGTCATGGGCGGCTCCCGCGGCCTCGGCGCGCGCTACGCCACGATCCGGCAGCTCGACCGCGCCGCCGCGGACTTCACCATCGACGTCGTCACCGGCTCCAACCGCCGCCTGCGCAAGCAGCTGCTGGCGGCGCGCCACAAGTTCCGGCACCCCATCCGGATCCGCGGCTACGTCAAGGACGCCATGGCGATCATGCGCCGCGCCAGCCTGCTCATCGGCAAGCCCGGCGGCCTGACCTCCGCCGAGGCCATGGCTTCCGGCACGCCGATGCTGATCATCCGCCCCCTCCCCGGCCAGGAGCGCGGCAACACCGAAATGCTCGTGCGCCACGGCGCGGCCATCCACCTCGACCGCGACCGCGACCTGCCGACGGTCGTGGCTTCTCTGCTTTCCAACGCGCGCCTGCTCGACATGATGGCCGCGCGGGCCCGGGCGCTCGGCAAGCCCGACGCCGCGCGCGACGTCGCCGAAGCCGTGCTCGCCCACCTGCCGCCCGAGGAGGCGCCCGCCGAATGACCTATTGGTTCTATCGCGGCGTAGCGTTCCTGGTCCGCTTGCTGCCCCTGCCGGTCGCCTACTGGCTCGGGCTGCGCATCTGCGACCTGTTCTACTTCCTCAACCGCCGCGGCCGGGCCGCCGTCCGCGAAAACCTCCGCGTCGTCTTCGACCACCAAGGCATCGTGCCTTCGAGCCGCCTCCTCGACGGCTGCGCCCGCAAGACCTTCCAGTACTTCGGCAAATACCTCGCCGACTTCATCCGCTACCGCAAGCTCACCCCCGCCGGCGTCCGCGAGCGCGTCAGCATCCAGGGTCTCGAACATCTCGACGCCATCCGCGCGTCCAAGCGCGGCGCCATTTTGCTCACCGCCCACTTCGGCAACTGGGAACTCGGCGGGGCCTTCATCGCCTCCATGGGCATTCCCGTCCACGCCGTCGTCCGCCCCGTCTCCGCGCCCGCCCTCGAACGCGTTTTCCACTTCTTCCGCGAACAGCGCGGCCTCCAGGTCATCCCCCTCGCCAAGGCCGGCGTCGGCGTCGCCAAGGCCCTCAAGCGCGGCGAAGCCGTCGCGCTCGTCGGCGACCGCGACTTCACCGGCAACGGCCGCCCCTGGCCGTTCTTCGGCCGCGAAGCCTCCCTGCCCCGCGGCGCCGCCTGGTTCGCCCACCGCCTCGGCGCGCCTATTTTCGTCGGCTTCGTGACCCGCGCCCCCGACGACACCTTCCTCCTGCGCCTGCACCCGCCCATCGATCCCGCCCGGATCCCCACCGAAGAAGCCATCCAGGAAAAGATCGCCGCGATCATGGAAGAAACCATCGCCCGCGACCCCTGCCAGTGGTTCATCTTCGACCCCTTCTGGCCGGACGCCTCCGCCGCGAGACCGGGCGAGAATCCAACCTGAAGTTTCGGACCGCTCGGAGAGCGGTCCCTACCCAGGTAGGGACGCCTCTCCGAGGCGTCCGTCAAGCCGCTCCTGCGCCGCGCCGAAAAGTTTTTACGTTCCACGTAAAATCAGGCAAAAGTTTTTACGTTCTACGTAAAAATGCAAACCCCGCAGCTTTTCCTGTTCGACCTCGACGGCACGCTGATCGATTCGCGCGCCGACCTCGCCGCGGCCACGAACGCCATGCGCGCGCGCCACGGCCTGCCGGCCCTGCCGCTGGAAAAAGTGGTGGCCTACGTCGGCGACGGCGTGCGCGTCCTGGCGCAGCGCGCCCTCGAAGGCGCCGCCGTCGATCCGGATCTGGCCGCGCGGGAAATTTCCGCCGCCTATGCCGAGCACCTGACCGACCGCACGACCGCCTATCCCGGGGTGGACGCCGGCCTGCGCGCGCTGCGCGCCGCCGGCCACGACCTCGCGCTCGTCACCAACAAGCCCGCCCCCCACGCGCGGCGCCTGATGGACCACTTCGGCTGGACGCCGCTCTTCGCCGCGATCCTCGGCGGCGGCGATATCCCCGAACTCAAGCCCTCGCCTCTGCCTTTGCAAACGGCCATGCAGCGCACCGGCCACGGACCGGAAACCACCTGGATGGTCGGCGACCACCATACCGACCTCGAAGCCGCCCGCCGCGCCGGCGTGAAATCCATCTACCTCGCCAGCGGATTCGGAAACCCCGGCGCCGAAACGCCCGATCTCGTCTGCCCCGATTTCGCCGCCTTCGCTGCCGGGTTCCGGACGGGAACCTAATACCGGATCGCCGTTTACACGTCAGGCGTAGCGGCGGATTTCGTCGAGGGGCTTGCGGTTCTTGGGACGGACGGTGTCGGCGGCGGCGTAGCCGAGGCAGAACAGCAGGTCCACTTTCTTGCCGCGGGGGATGCCGAGGGCCTGCTTGACGGCGCGTTCGTCGAACCAGCCGAGCCAGCAGCTGGCGATGCCGTCTTCCGCGGCCTGCAGGACGAGATGCTCGCACGCGATGCCCAGATCGACGAGGCTGTACTGCACGCCGCGGAAGTGCGCGCCGAGGCGCGCGGCCAGCTTCATTTTCTCCGTGACCACGGCGACGAGCGCGGAGGCGTCCACGGTGAATTTGTTCATGCCGTAGGGCGCATGACCGCAGGCGGCCTGGGCCAGCGCGCGGACCTGCTCCGGATCGTCCACGACCACGAACGACCACGGCTGGGAATTGCACGCGGAGGGCGCCAGGCGCGCCGCCTCGAGGCAGCGGTCGAGGATTTCGCGGGGAATCCGCTTCCCAGGCACGTAGCTGCGCGTGCTTTGGCGGCGGCGGACGAGTTCGAGGAAGTTCATGGGGAAACCGTTTTCAATATCCAATATCCAATAATCAATATCCAATGTTCAATTGGGTCGGGCGGGCCCCACCATCTTGCGTGGTGGGGGAGCCACCGTTGCCTCCCATGGCGCAAGGCCATGGGGGGGGCGCAACAGCCCCGTTCACGTTTTCCTCCGCGTCAGGCGCAGGGCGATCACGACCAGCCAGAGCGCCCCGACGAGGATCCAGCCGCCGAAGAACACGCGCGGATAGAGCCACCAGCTCCAGCCCGCGAAGCCCCAGTCGGAAAACGGCCAGAGGATGGGCGTGATGAACCGGCCGTCGCCGTGGGTGGGCACGTCGGAGAGCACGTGGAGGGGCCAGGCCAGCGCGGGCAGCCACAGCTTGCGTTTCCACGCGACCAACAGGCCGTAGCAGACGGCGATGCCCAGCAGGCTGTGGGTGACGTCGTACAGGAAGAAGACGAAGTCGGGAATGCCGTGCCAGCGCACGCCGTTGCCGGAAAACGCATCCATCATGAAGTGGATGCCCAGCGAAGCCAGATCGGGAAAAATGCCGAAGAAAAACGCGGCCCACAGCGTCCAGTCGGAAAAGAACCACCGGCGCTTGAAGTCGCCCCCGGGCCCGCGCCGGCCGCCGGCCAGGCCGGTCCGGCTGCACAGCGTGGCGCCGAGAACTCCATGGAACAGGGTGTCCATGCCGGGCCTATCCCGTCGGCAGACAGGTTTTCAGGAAATATTCCACTTCTTCGATGTGGCCATAGGCCAGCATTTGCCGCGCCTGCGACCGGGCCGCGGCCAGATCGATCCGCTCGATGCTGCGCTGGACGGCCGGCACGGCCATCGGATCCATGCTCAAGCTCCGCAGTCCGATGCCCAGCAGGAACGGCAGCATCCGGGGATCCGAGCCCAGGTTGCCGCAGAGCGAAATGGGTTTGCCGGCTTTTTCCGCCGCCCGCATGATCCAGTCCAGCGCGCGGAGCACGGCGGGATGCCACGGGGTGAACCAGTCGGCCACTTCGTCGTTCGTGCGGTCCACGGCCAGGAGGTACTGGATCAGGTCGTTGCTGCCGATGCTGAGGAAATCGGCTTCGGCGGCCAGTTCGTTCGCCATCATCACGGCCGAGGGCAGTTCGATCATGACGCCGAGTTCAGGCATGCGGTTGGGCACGCCTTCTTGCTCCAGCTCCTGCTGGCACTGCTGGGCCAAAGTCCGCGCCGCCTGGAATTCGTCGAGCGACGCCACCATCGGGAACATCACCTTCGCCTGCGGGTTGCCGTGGGCCGCCCGCAGCAACGCCCGGAGCTGCTGCTTGAAGATGGCCGGATTCCGCAGCGAAAACCGCAGGGCGCGCAGGCCCAGGAACGGATTGTTGCCGTGGTCCACCGGGAAATACGACAGGGCCTTGTCGCCGCCGACGTCGAGCGTGCGGAAGACGACCGGCCGGCCTTCCATTTTGTCGAGCACCCGCAGGTAGCCCTGGTACTGCTCTTCTTCCGTCGGGAAGGTGCTGCGCACGATGAAGGGGAATTCGGTGCGGTAGAGCCCGATGCCCTTGGCCTTCACGCGCAGGGCCACGTCGAGCTCGCTCACCAGGTTCAGGTTCGCCAAGAGGCGGATCTCCGTGCCGTCCTTCGTGCGGGTCTCGGGCTTCACCAGCCCGGCCAGGCGCTCGGAATCGGCCAGGGAACGGATGATCTCCTGCATGGTCTGGATGGTTTCGGGACCGGGCCGGACGACGATCTGGCCTTCCTTGGCGTCGAGCAGGAGCGGCGTTTTCTCCGGCAGGTGCAACAAGCGCAAGTCGGAAGCGATGACGAGCGGAATCTGGAGCGCCTTCGCCAGGATCGCCACGTGGGAATGCTGGCCGCCGCCCAGCAGCACCAGGCCGGCGGCGCCTTCGGCCGACAGCTTCAGGATGTCCGACGGCAGGAGTTCTTCGGCGATGATGATCTGGCCGGCGTAGTCCGGGCCGGTGCTTTCCATGGACGGCGCCGAGAGGTTGTGGAGCAGGCGGTGGCCCAGGTCTTCGACGTCGAGCACCTTCTCGCGCAGGGAGGGATTGGGGCTGTGCGCGAACAGGTCCGCATAGCGGCGGACTTCGTCCAAGATGGCGGTCCAGGGATTCTTGCCGGCGCGGATCTGGAAACGGATCTCGCCGGAAAAGGCCTCGTCCTTCAGCATCAAAACGTGGGCGCCGAAAATCATCGAGGCCGCGTCGTGGAGCTTGTCCTCGAGGCGGCGCTGGAGTTCCAGGAGCTGCCGCTCGGTGGCGGCCAGGGCGCGGTCGAAGTCCGCTTCGGTCAGGCCCAGGGGACACCCGGTGCCGTCGCCGTCCTTCAGCAGATACTGGCCGATGCGGGTGGACAGGCCCATGCCGACGACGTTGGAGGCGCCCTGCCCGCGCACGCAATGGGTGCCCGGACCGAATTCCGCAGCGGACCCCGACGCCGGCGCCGGGGCCGGCTCGGGTTCCGTGGCGCGGAGTTTCAGCAGCAGATGGGCGTTTTCGATGACGCCGGCGAGCTGGGAGGAAATGACCTGGAGGGCCTGGACGTCGTTGGGGGTGAAATAGTTCCACTGGGGATCCTGGACGGCGATGACGCCGACGGGATTCATCTTGCGCAGGATGGGCACGGCCAGGAAGGAAACGAACTGCTCTTCGCGGCTGCCGGGGACGTGCTTGTAGTGGGGATTGTCCGTGGCGCGCGCCTCGCAGATCGGGCGCATTTCCTTGAGAGTCATGCCGGTGACGCCCTCGCCCATCTTCAGGCGCAGGCGGCCGACGAGGTCGGGATTCAAGCCCTGGTTGGCGCGCAGGACGAGTTCCTGGGTTTCGGGCTGGTAGAGGTAGATCGAGCACACGGCGGCGCGCATGTGCCAGGCCACGGTGGAGACGGCCTTGGCGAGAAACGCGTCGAGACCGGTCTCGAAATCGAAGAGACCGACCAGCTCGCCGATGTCGCACATCAGCGCGACGTTGTCCTTTTGGAAGTCGCTCATGCCTGCTTCATTTCCGGCCCCGTCCGCCGATTTCGGCGGCGAGGCTTGACTTCACGCCCAAAAAAAGTACCTTTCTCGCGTTTTCGTCATCGCCTGCCCGATGGTGTAACGGTAGCACAGCAGCCTCTGGAGCTGTTTGTCTAGGTTCAAATCCTAGTCGGGCAACCAACGTGCAAAAGCCGCCTGCGAGGGCGGCTTTCGTCGTTCCGGGGTAGGGCCCCACGATGGCGCCGTTCGTTTCCGCGCTCAGCTGACCCGGATGGGCATCAGGACGTAGACGAAACTGATGGACGACCGCAGGACGCCCGGGCTCGTGTCGTCCATCAGGTCCAGATAGACCTCGTCGGTCGTCAGCGCCTTCAACGGATCCATGAGGAAAGCGGGATTGAACGAGATGGCGATGTCCGGGCCCTTGTACTTCACGTCCATCGTTTCGCGCGCTTCGCCGATTTCGGGCGCGGTCGCCAGGATTTCGAGGCGGTTCTTGGTGAAGGTGAGCTTCACGCCGGAGACGGCGTCGATCACGAGCTGGGAGGTGCGGCGGACGGCGGTGAGGAGGGTTTCGCGCTCCATCGCGACGCGCTCGCCGTTGGCCTGCGGAATGACCTGCCGGAAGTTGGGATAGGTGCCTTCCACCAGCTTCGACACGATCAGGATGCGGTCGAACTCGAAGGCGATCTGCTTCGGGGTGGCCAGGATCTTCAGGGTGCCGTTTTCGCCGAGGGTGCGGACGAGTTCCTCCACGGTCTTGAGGGGCACGATCAGGTCCAGTTCGGCGTCCGCCGGGAACTCGACCTCGTGCTCCGCCAGGGCGAGGCGGCGGCTGTCCGTCGCCACCACGCTCAGCTTGCCGGCCTTGAAGCTCAGCAGGACGCCGTTGAGGAGGGGCCGGTTGGCGTCCACGGACGCCCCGTAGGAGGTCAGCTTGAGCATGTTGCGGAACGCGGCCTGGTCGACGACGTAGACCTTCGGATCGGCCATTTCGGGCAGATTCGGATAGTCGGCTTCGGAAATGCCGTGGATCCGGAAGTAGGAACTGCCCGCCTGGATGGAAGCGACGTTCTGGTCGCTGACGTCCATCTCGGCTTCTTCCACGCTCAGTTCGCGGAACACGCCGAAAATCCGCTTGGCCGGCAGGGTCGTCGTCCCGGCCTCGAGCACCTCGGCGTCGAGCGTGGCGCGCACGGTCAGGGACATGTCGGTGGCGGTGAGCTCCAGCTTGCCCGCCTCGGCCTTCATCAGGACGTTGGAAAGGACCGGGAGGGCGTTCCGGGGATTGATCACCGATTGGATCTTCTGGAGGCAATCGATCATCGCCTCTTTGTTCACTTTGATTTTCATGCCGCCTCCGGACTGCCTGCTATCTTCTTCATAGTTAAGTTTAAATCAGTCGTATTAGTATGTCCTGTGGACAGTGTGGACATCAAGAAAAGAATCGCGCCCGCGGGCCTGGCGCGGCCCTCGGGCCTGTCGACAAGAGACCCCCTCCCCCTGTGCCCAACCGCAACAACCCGGGGTTCTCCACGTTCGCGGGGCGGTTGTCCACAGGTCGGCGCGGGGTTGTCCAAGGGTTTTCCACAGCCCCGCCGGACCGAATGGCGGCGTCCGTTGGCTGGAGAAAGGCATCCGCTCCTTGGTTTCACGAAGGGGCGACCACGCCTCCGAGGCGCTGCTGGAGCGACAGGATGGTCTGGCGCAGGCCGGAATCCAGTTTCATCTTGGCCCCCACCGAGCGGTGCGCGTGCAGGACCGTGGCGTGGTTCCGGCCGAAGGCGTTGCCGATCGACGGCAGCGACTGGTCGGTGAGTTCCCGGCACAGGTACATGGCGATCTGGCGCGGGAAAGCGATGTTGTTCGGCCGCTGCTTGCTCGTCATGTCCCCGAGCCGGATGTCGTAGTATTCCGCGACCATCCGCTGGATGCCTTCGATCGTCAGGGCCGTCTGGTTTTCCTGCTCGATCGTGTCGCGCAGGAGGTATTCGAGCGCCTCGGTCGTCAGCGGCTTGCGGGTCAGCGAGGCGTAGGACGCCGCGCGCAGCAGCGAGCCTTCCAGCTTGCGGATGTTCGAGCGGACGTGCTCGGCGATGAAGAACAGCGAATCGTCCGGCAGCTGGATGCCCATCTGCTCGCGCTTGCGCCGCAGGATGGCCACGCGGGTTTCGAGGTCGGCCATCTCCATTTCCGTCACCAGGCCCCATTCGAAGCGCGAGACGAGGCGCTTCTGGAGGTTGGCGATCTCGCCGATGGGCCGGTCGCTCGTCATCACGATCTGCTTGCCGTTTTGGTGCAGCGAGTTGAAGGTGTGGAAGAACTCTTCCTGGGTGCTTTCCTTGCCGGCCAGGAAATGGATATCGTCGATCAGGAGCAGATCGATGTGCCGGTATTTCTTGCGGAACGAGGCCAGGTCGTGCTGCTGCAGGGCCTGGATGAATTCATTGGTGAAGGTTTCGCAGGTGGTGTAGCAGACGGTGCCCTTGCCGCGCTTCAGCAGGGCCTGGCCCATCGCCTGGATCAGGTGCGTCTTGCCCAGGCCGGTGCCGCCGTGGACGAACAGCGGGTTGTACGCCCGGCCCGGGGCTTCCACCACCGCCAGCGCCGCGGCGTGCGCGAAGGTGTTCGACGGGCCCACCACGAAATTCTCGAAAGTGTGCCGCGCGTTGAGCGGCATGCCCAGGTTGCAGGTTTTCAGCGTCCGCCGTTTCGGGGCTTCTTCCGGCGCGGGGGCGGCCGCCGCGGCTTCCGGCGCCGGCCGGGTGCCGTCGACGACGAAGACGATCGCCACGTTCTCGTGGCCGGAGGCGCCGAGCGCCTTGCGGATCAGCGGCAGATAGTGTTCTTCGAGCCAGTCCTGGTAGAAGCCGTTCGGCACCGCCAGCGTCAGCTGGCCCGGCGCCTCGTCCCCCACCGCTTCGATCACGCCGATCCAGCGGTGGAAAACGTCCGCCGACATCGCGGGCGACAGGAATTCGCACGCCTGCGCCCAGATCCGTTTTGCCTTGCTCGTTTCCACGAAAATCCTCTTCCCGCCTCGGTCCGCCAGTCTCGCATGGCCGGCGGATCCGGCACAATCCAAATTTCACCTGCGTTTTCCGCCCGCCCCCGGCCTCGTTTGGGCTCGGCGGGCAGGGCCTGCGGACCACTTATCCACAGCTTGTTCACAGCCGCTTCCGGGTCCTCGGCTCCGAAATCGGTCACGATCCTAGTTTCCGCGCGCCGATCGGACAAGACCCATCCGGCCGTTTTTCGGAATATTTATCCGCACCCACGTCATCTGGGTTAGCATCCGCTTTCGGCACCCATATGACGTGGTCTCGGAATTTGTTGAAGAATTGCCGATCCTGCCATTGACACGACGTTTTGAGGTTGAATAGTGCCGGAAATCCGTTGAAAATCCGACCATTCACAGCCCGAACCGGGCCGGAAACCCCGTCAAACATGAACAAGTCCACAGTCTCCCGCGTTTTGATCGCCCCTGGCTTGGAGGAAAACGACGTCCGCTACGCCACGGGACTCGTTGCGACCGATCCGTTCGGGTTGCTCGTGGACCCCCGGGGACGCCTCCATCTGGCGATTTCCGCGCTGGAAGCCGCGCGGGCCCGCAAAACCTGCCCGGCCGCGATCCTCCACACGCCCGCGGAACTGTTCGCGGACGCCGCGCCGCGGCGCCGCACGCTGGGCGCGCAGATGCTGGCGCTCGCGAAAAAACTGCGCGTGCGCGCCGTGCAGGCGGGCCCGTATTTTCCGCTGGGCGTCGCGCGCGAACTCGAGCGCGGCGGCGTGAAAATCGCGCTGACGGAGGCCCCCGCGTTTCCGCGCCGCGCGCTCAAATCGCCCCGCGAAATCGCCTGCATCGCGAAATCGCAGCGCGCGGCCGTCGCCGCGCTGCGCGCCGCGGTCCGCGCGATCCGCGCCGCGGAGGTTGCCCCCGGCGGCGTCTTGAAGCGCGGCGGGAAAATCCTCGCTTCGGAAGACGTGAAGGCGCTCATCGAGCGCGAACTGCTCGCGCGCGGCTGCACGGCCGAGGGCACCATCGTCGCGGTCGGCCCGCAGGGCGCGCGCCCGCACGACGTCGGTTCCGGCCCGCTGCGCGCGGACGTGCCGATCGTGCTGGATATTTTTCCGCGCGACAAGACGACCGGCTATTGGGGCGACGTCACGCGCACGGTGGTGCGCGGCCGCGCGACCGAACGCGTGCGGCGCATGCACCGCGCCGTGCGCGGCGCGCAGCGGCTCGCGCTGGCCATGGTACGGCCCGGCGTGGAATCGCGCGCGGTGCAACTCGCCGTCGAGGACTATTTCCGGAAGGCGGGCTTCGAGACGAAACTGTCCCCGCCCGGCCGGGAAAGCGGCTTCATCCACAGCGTCGGCCACGGCGTGGGCCTCGACATCCACGAATCGCCCGGCCTGCGCCACGAACCCGGGCGGATTTCCGTCGGCAACGTGCTCACCGTCGAGCCGGGGCTTTATTACCCCGGCGTCGGCGGCGTGCGCATCGAGGACACGGTGGTCGTGACGAAAACCGGTTGCAGAATCCTCGCGACATTCCCGAAAAATCTGGAACTATCGGCGGGATGAAGAAAGTTCTGCTGATCCTTTCGTTCCTGCTGGTCGCGGCAGGGCTTGCCGGCTGGATTTGGCTGCGCCGGTTCGAGCGCGGCCATCTCTACCATCCCGTCGCGGAACTCGCGGCCACGCCGGCGCAGCACGCGCTGCGCTACCAGGACGTGCAGTTCAACGCGGCCGACGGCACGCCGCTGGCCGGTTGGTGGATTCCGGCGAACAACCCGCGCGGCACCGTCGTTTTTTGCCACGGCAACGCCGTCAACGTCGGCGGCGTCGCCCCCCTCGCCCCCGAATTCTTCAAGCGCGGCTTCAACCTGCTGCTGTGGGACTACCGCGGCTACGGCGCCAGCGCCGGCCGGCCCAGCGAAAAGGGACTCTACGCGGACGCCCGCGCGGCGTTCGACGCCGCCAAGGCTATGAGCGGCAAGCTGCCCATCCTCGTGTACGGCCATTCCCTCGGCGCGGCCGTCGCCGTCCAGCTCGCGCAGGATCGCCCGGTCGCGGGCCTGATCGTCGATGGCGGCTTCCTGTCCACGGCCGATCTCGCCCGCCGGTTCTATCCCAACCTGCCGTTCGACCGGCTGCTGTCCGAGGCCTACGATTCCGGCCCCAAGGTCGCGGCGCTGGCGGGCCTGCCCAAGCTGTTCGGCCACAGCCCGACCGACCAGACGGTGCCCTTCCAGAGCGGCCGGCTGCTCCACGGCGCGGCCGCCAGCCCCAAGACCTTCGTCCTGCTCGCCGGCGCCCACAGCGACCATTCCTGGTTCGCCCCCGGCGCGCCCGGCAATGCCCCCTTCGAAGCCTTCCTCGCCCAGTTCAAGCGGTAGCGGCGGGCTCGGGGCGCGCGTTTTGTCTTGGATCGGATAGGTAGGGCGGGTTGGCCCAACCCGCC
>DDWR01000009.1 GCA_002347655.1 Verrucomicrobia bacterium UBA2281
GACAACCTATTCCAGGACAGGACTGAGTTTTACGTCGCACGTAAAAACTTCGAGAGGCGGCGGGGCTCACTCCTCGCGGAGGCGGTAGTAGCGCCGGGGATGGTTGGTCCAGCGGGCGTCGAAGAAGTAGATCGGCGTGCCGGCGAACGTGTTGGTCTGCAACGGCGACCAAACCACCGGCGGCACCAGGCTCGTGCAGGCATAGACCACCACGCGCCGGCCGACCGCCCAATTCATGTTGAACCCGAACCGGTTCGAGACCGTTCCGAAGAGTTCGTCGGCCAGCACTTCGGGCTGGGCGGCGGCGGCGGCGGCGGTCGTGAAGCGCCAGACCGCGCCCGTCGTGATGCCAGCGGCGTTGGTCGGATCGATCCGCCAGTAGTAGGTCGTGTTCGGCGCCAGGTTCGTGGCGAGCGTCGTGCCGGCCTGGGCGCGCGCGAACGGCGGCGGGTTGGCGGTGCCGAAATTCACCCGGTAGCCCGTCGCGCCGACGGCCGCCGCCCAGGAGAGCGTCGGGTTGGTGGCCACCCCCGTGGCGAGATCGGCCGGCGTGGGACCGGACGCGGCGGCGGGCGACGCGCCCGCCGCGTAGGCGACCTGCAGGTCGTAGTTGGCGGCGTGGCCGGAGCCGCTGACCTTGTCCGTCGCGCGCAGCCGCACCGTGCCGTTCGACCAGCAGTTCCAGACGATTTTCGACGCCCGCGGCGCGGGGCCCCCGTCGTCGTCCTGCGCCAGTTGCGTGGTGCCGTCGTTGGCGAACAGCGCCAGCACCGTGTCCGCGGACGCGCCGAGATTGGTCGTCCAGATCGAATAGCGGCGGTTGGACGCGACCGCCAGCCGCACCCAGTCCTGGTCCCCGGCGAAACTGAAGTTGTGGGTCTGCCGGAATTCGTAGAGATGGTCGGGCAGCAGATCGACCGTGGTGGCGGAAGTATTGTCGCCCTTGGCCTCGTATTCGTCCACCGGCGTGCCGCCGGGCACGATCTGGTCCATGTCGAGGTTGCCCCACGACGCCGCGAAGAAGTTGACGTACTGGTTCTGCGTGTCGCCCGTGTTCAGGTGGATGTAGACCGTGCTGTTGACGACGTTGGACATTTCCTTGTAGCCGATGACCGGCACCTGGTGGGCGCCGCCGAAGTAGGTGCCCCACGAACCGATGCTGATGGGCCGCCCCGCGTTGATTTCGGTTTTGATGCTGCCCAGGTAGTTCGATTTTCCGGTCGTGGTGTTCGTCGGTCCGTGGTAGGTCGCGTTGAACGCCAGCCCGTTGGTATTGTTGGAGAATTCCTCCAGGATGACGTCCTCGTCGCCCCGGCTGAGTCCGTAGTACTGGTGCGCCAGGGCCGCCACCACGTTCGACACGAACGCCTGGTCGTGGCCGGGCGCCGCCGGCTGCGTCGGCTGCAGCAGCGGCGCGGTGCCGTTGTCGATCAGATTCCAGTACTGGACGCCCGACGAATAGGCATTGCGGTCCCAGTAGGCGAAGATGTCGGTGTTGGCCGTCGCCCAGCAGATGCCGCCCGCGCCGGCCGGGTAGTACATCGTCGGATTGTTCAGATAGGTCGGCACCGCCGAGGTCGCATTGGTGGCGCCGGGAATATAATTCTCGGCCTTGACGCCGTCCGGCGGCGGGGCCGTCCCAACGTAGTCGAGGATGAGCTGCGCGGGCGAACCGCCATACAAGCCCGCGCTTTCCACCGTCAGGATGGTCTGGTAGCCGCCGGACGACGCCGTGTTGCGCATCTGGATGGCGATGGGGTTCCCGCTGGCCCAGCCGGGGCGGTTCACGATCTCCTGCACGATGGTCTTGATGTCCGGACTGGTATAGACGCCGTCCTCCGCCCAGGCCGAAGCCACGGTCCACGCCACGGCGGCGGTCGTGACCGAGCGCGCGCCGAGGTACGCGCCGACGTGGAAGGAATCCGTGGCGTCGTAGGCCTCGCCGCGCAGCGAAAACGCCGACGCCCCCGTGCCCGCCGCGTAGGCCTGGACGCGCAGATACGCGTGGGTGATGACCGTCTTGTTCGTCAGCGGGATGCCGGCGAACCGGAACGCGCCGATCAAATAGGGCGCGGCATAGCCGGTGTAGTAGCCACAGGCCACGAACTCGGCGGTCCAGTTGTCGCTGGAAATGGTCAGCCCGTAGGCGTCGTCGTTCGCGTCGGACACGACGTTGGTGATGATGGCGGCGGGCGCGGAAACGGCGAGCGCGAGAAGCGCGGCCGACACCGGAATCCAGAGGCGCGGCTTCACGGCGTGCCTCCTTTCGCGCCGGCCGGCACGGCCAGCGGAATCACCGCCGTCGCCTTCGCGGCCCGGTAGGGCTGCCACGCCTCCGCGCACAGCCGTTCGCGCTCAGGATCCGGAGCGGCGGCCGCCTTGCGGAGCTGCGCGCGCGCCTGCGCCTCACGCTCCGGCACCGCCGCCTGCGTCCGCAAATCCACCACCAGCGCTTCGCCTGCCCCAGAAGCCGGCTCCAGCACGAAAGCTTCGTCGAAGAATCCCAGTAGCAGGGGCCGGCGCACGCGCCACGCGACGCCGCGCTGCGCCCGGTCCGCCAAGGCCAGCGCATTGGCTTCGCGCACGAGATGTCCCGGCAAGCCCAGATGGCAGCGCAGGACCGGAGGTTCCGTGTCGTCCGCCGCGACGACGATCGTGGCAAACCGGTCTTCCCCGCGCAGTTCGGGTTCATAGCCCGTCGCGCCTTCGCCGGCGGCGGCGATGTCCGCCCGCGCCTTCGCGACGAATGCCGCCGGCGTTTCCGCCGCGGCGCGGCGCTTGGCCCCGCGCTCGAAAATGAAGGCGTACGCCGCCACGGCGCCGTTCAGATCATACAGCGGCACGTCGTCCGCCGCCGCCCATTCCCCCGGATAGAACCGCGGCAGTTCGGCTTCCGCCGCGCGAAACGCGTCGTCCCGCGCCACCGGCGCCGCCGGCGCCGCCAGCGCCCAGCCCAACGCCATTCCCGCGATCGCCCAACCCAACGCCTTCATGCCCCGCCTCCTGGTTTTGCCGCTTCGGGCCATGCCGCGCCCAAACCGCACCCACAGGGTGCGCCGCGGCCCAAACCGGGTCAAGGAGATAGCGCGGAAAAACGCGCTTGGACTTTCTCGGATCAAGCCCCGCGGCGGCTCAGCCCACCCGGCGATAGACGTCCCAGGTTTGGCGCGCGGTTTCTTCCCAGGTGAATTTCTTCGCCTGGTCGAAGCCGGCGGCGCGCAGGCGCGCGGCGCGGGCGGAATCGTTCAGCACGGCGCGGACGGCCGCGGCCCAGGCTTCGACGTCGAAGCCGTCCACCCATTCGGCGGCGTCGCCGAGCACTTCGGGCAGGGAGCTGTGGCGCGCGGACACCACCGGCGTGCCGCGGCCCATCGCCTCGAGCGGCGGAAAACCGAAGCCTTCGTAACGCGTCGGAAAGACGAATGCCGCGGCCCCGGCGTAGAGCGCCGAAAGTTGCGCATCGCTCAGGTGCTTCAAGAGCTTGATCCCGTCCCGGCGCGGCGAATCGGCAATGGCCTTCAGCGTGGGGCCGGTCTTCCAGCCGAGGCCGCCGGCCAGCACCAGGTCGCCGTCGAAGTCCCGCAGTGCTTCGTAGATTTTCACGAGGAACGGGATGTTCTTGCGCGGCTCGATCGTGCCGACCATCAGCAGGTACGGCTTTTCCAGTCCCAGCGCCTGGCGCGCGGCCGCGACGGCTTCCGGCGCGGGCGGCGGCCCGAACTGCGGCAGGCCCAGCCACACGGGAAACACTTTCGATTCCGGCACCTTCAGCAGTTCGACGATTTCGCGTGCCGAGAAATGGCTGTCCGTCAGGATCGCGTCGGCGCGTTCGGCGGTGGCGTGGATCTCCGCGGAGAGCCAGGCGAGATTCTTGGCTTCCGTCGTCTCGGGCATGCGCAGGAACGACACGTCGTGGATGGTCACGACGGATTTCCGGCCGCGCCCGAGCGGCGGGCGGATGAAGTTGGGAAAGTGGTAGAGATCGGCCTTCCCCGCGAACCATTCGTAGGGCGGAAACCCGAGGCGTTTCCACGCGGCCTGCGCGACGCGCCCGGGCATCCAGCGGCACGAGCGCATTTCCACGCCCGGCGGAACGGCGTCCAGTCCGATGCGCTTGAAGTCGAAGTAGAACGCCGCCAGCTTGTCCGCGCCCTTTTCCGCCCCCAGGTGGAAAAGCAGTTCGCGCACGTAGCGGCCGACGCCCGCACGCTGGCCCAGCGCCGCCTGGATGTCCATGCAGACCTTCATCGCACCCCTTTATACCGCAGCGGCGGCAAAAGATGAAGCGCCGCGTGCATTCCGATCTCAATCCGCGGATGCCCGTTCCCCCACGCTGTGGAACATCCACATGTCGCACTCCGGGGGCGCCGGCCAACAATAACTATAGTATTTGCAACTACTATAGTTTTCGGGCCCGAAACCAAACCAATAATAGTTGCAACCACCAGAGGTTTGGCCTTCCTTGCTGAAACGTGACTTCGGTGTTTACGGCACCGTCCGCCGCGATGGACTTGCACGTTCTTGGATTGTGTTTTTTCGCCTGCTTTTGCATCCTGCTCTCATGGACGAAGCCCCGCAACAACCGCCACCGACCGGACGGAAAAAGATCCGCCTGACGAAATCCGAAGCCTACGCCATGCAGCTTTCGTCGCCCCGGAAAAAGCGCATCGCGTTCGGCGCAGTCGGACTGGCGATTGCCGCCGCGCTCGCCGCCGCGCTGTGGCATTTCCAGGATGGATGGCTGCCCTACTGGCTACCGGAAAAGGCCGAAACCGCACCGGCCGACGCGCCGGAAACCGCGCCGGTCCCGGCAGCCGCCCCAACGGCTCTCTCACTTCCGGCCGCAATTGATCCGGCCGCTCCGGCCGAAGCCCCGGCCACGCTGGACTTCTTGACGGCCACGGTCTGGGACCATCCCGAGTTTCTTCGCGGCGTGCGCCTGTTCAACCAGGCGCTCGACCGCTACCGCGCCTACCAGCGCGACGGCCGACCGCGCGAACTGTTGCAACAGATCGACGACGGCGCGCTACAGGCCGCCGCCGCGTTCGGGAAACTCCGCGCAGAGGCGCCCGCCGGCGTGCCGCTGGCCGAATACGTTCGGCGCAGCCATACGTTGGCCCAGGCCGCGCGCGACCTGGCCCGGCCCGCCGTTGCGCCGGCGCCCGCGGCGACGGCCGCGGTCCCGCCGGCGCGCCCGCGGCCCACGGCGCCGCCGCCGAAAGCCGGCGAAGCCTGGCAAGACCCCGACTATCTGGAAGGCGCCCGCCTATTCAACCAGGCGCTGGCGCAGTACCAGCAGTTCCTCGCGGACAAATCGCGCCTGGCGTTGCTGGCCGCCATCGAAGAAACCGCGTTCCAGGCCGTGAAAAAGTTCGAAGCGCTGCAAGGGCTGGCCCCCACGAACGTGCCGTTGGGAGACAATATTTCCCAGTGCTACCGCCTGATCAGCGACTGCCGCCGCCAGAATCTGGAAGCCGGCGGCGCCGGCCCCGGCGGAACAGATCACGACGGCGGCGCGCGCGGCAAGGTCGTGGGCCCCAACCGCCGCCCCGCCCTGCCCGCCTACCAGCCGGCGCCATAGAACTTTTCCGGCTTGTGGCGGCGGACCCCGTCGGGGACCGGCAGAAGCAGAACAAGAACCGGACCGGCCTCCGCGAGGCTGGCTGCAATCCCCATCAAATGCGCGTGCCGGGCGGGATGACGGCATTTTTCGGAATGACGATCACGCCGTCCTGCACGGTATAGAGATCGGTGACGACGTCGGCCTTGCCGTCGGGCGTGACGTAGCAGCCGTCGCCGATGCGCGCGTTCTTGTCGACGATGGCGTTGCGGATGAAGCAGTCGCGGCCGACGCCCATCGGAATCTCTTCCGGAGACAGATCCTTGGGATCGTAGTAGTCCGCGCCCATCATGACGGTGTGCTCGATCACGCTGCCCTCGCCGACCTTGGCGCGGACGCCGATGATGGACCGCAGGATGCGATGGCCGCTGATGATGCAGCCTTCGCTCAGCAGCGCGCGGTTCAGGTCGCAGCCGTTGATCTTGGACGGCGGCAGATAGCGCATGTGGGTGTAGACCGGCGCGTTGGCGTCGTAGAGGTTGAACTGCGGCAGCGGCTCGGCCAGCTCCATGTTCGCCTCCCAGAACGCGCGGATCGTTCCGATGTCGCGCCAGTAGCCGTCGAACAGATAGCGGTAGACCGCGCGGTTCTGGATGGCCGCGGGAATGATGTTCTTGCCGAAATCCTTGGCGTCGTTGTCCAGCAGTTCCAGCAACACCTTCGTGTCGAACACGTAGATGCCCATGCTGGCCAGATAGCGCTCGGGGCCGGGACCGGGCTCGCGCAGCTCGTCGAGCTGCGGCGTGTCGCCGGGCTTTTCGACGAAGCGCACGATGCGGTCCTGGGCATCGGCCTGCATGATGCCCAACGCGCCGGCTTCGGCGCGCGGCACCGGCTTGGTGCAGATCGTCACTTCGGCTTTGTTGCGGACGTGCTCCTCCAGCACCGGGCGGAAATCCATCTGGTAGAGCTGGTCGCCCGAAAGAATGACGACCTGGTCGGGTTGCCGGTCGAGGATGTAGCGCAAGCCCTGCCGCACGGCGTCCGCCGTGCCCTGGAACCAGGTTTCGCTGCCCGGCGTCTGCTGCGCTGCGAGGATCCGCACGTACCCGCTGTGGAACTGGTCGAAGACGTAGGTGCCCTGCACGTGCTGGTGCAGCGAGACGCTGTTGAACTGCGTCAAGACGTAGATGCGCCGGATGCCGCTGTTGATGCAGTTGCTGACGGGAATGTCCACTAGGCGGTACTTGCCCGCCAGCGGAACCGCCGGTTTGCACCGGTCGCGCGTCAACGGCTGCAATCGCTTGCCTTCCCCTCCGCCCAACACCACGCCGACCACGTTCATCGTCCACCTCTTGCCAGCCGGCAGGTGGATTCCCGCCAGCCATCGTGAACAGTATCCGCACCTCGCCCAGTCAAATCAACCGTAAAACGGCGGCCGTTTTACCTCGTTTTACCGGACGCCGCCGCCCACCAGCCGCCAGAAGCGCCGCAAGATGCCGTCGCGCGACAAAGCCTGTTCCCCCGGCGCCGCGCCGGCCGCCAAGGCGTCTTCGAGCTGCCGGCGGTTCTGCTGGACCCGTTCGGCCACCAGCTGGCTGACCTGCTCGACCAGCCCCGCGTGCTTGCCCAGCAGCTCCGCGAATTCCGGCGCGGGGATCTGCAGCAATTCCGCCGATTCCGCCGCCGCGATCTCCGCCGTGCGCGGCAGGCCCGTCATCAGGCTCATTTCGCCGACCACCGCGCCCGCGCCGACTTCGAACGTCGTCGTTTGGCCCGACTCCCGGTGCGCGATGCGGCCGGCCAACCGGCCCGCCAAAACGACGTAGCAGCAGTCGCCCGCATCGCCCTGCCGGAACACCGTTTCGCCCTGGCCGTAGAGCTGGCTCGCCAGCCGGCCCGCCCAGGCCGCCAGATCCGCCGCAGGCACCAGCGGCTGGCCGTCCGCGCCGGCCAAGACCTTCTTGGCGAAATCGCTCTGCAGCAGCCCGGCCGCGCGGCGCCGGGCTTCGGGCTCTGCCGCCGGCGCCGCCGCCGGCGGCACGGCGCGCTTCATGAAGTCGTTGAGCACCTGGTCCGTCACCGGATACGGGATGTCGATGCCGGCGCGGCGGAACTGGTACCAGACATGCCGCCGCACTTCGGCCAGCGTCGGATCGCGGAACGGATAGTCGTCCACCCAGATGCGCAGTTCATAGCCGATGCCGTAGCTCTTGAAATCCAGCAGGAGCGCGGCCGGTTCCGGCGTCCGGCGCACCGCGGGCACCGCCGCGGCGGCCGCTTGCAGCGCGGCGAGCACGCGATCGGGCGGCGCGTCGTAGCTGGCATCCACCAATACCGAGCAGCGGCGCGGCTCCGCCGGCCGGCTCAGGTGCCGGATGCGGGCCTCCGCGACCTTGGCGTTGGGCACGCGCACGGGAATCTGGTCGCGCGTCGTCAGCCAGGTTTCCCGCCAGTTCATCTCGGTAACGCGGCCTTCGAGTTCGTCGATGGCCACCCAGTCGCCGGGTGCCAGCGAGCCGGTCAGGTTCAGCGACATGCCGGCCAGCAGGTTGCCCAGCACGCCTTGCAGCGCGAAGCCGACCACCGCCGTAACCAGCGCGGTGGAGGCCAGCAGCGGCGCAACGTTCCAGCCCAGTTCGAAACGCAGGGCGCAGAACGCGGCCAGCGCCGCCATGCCCAGCCGCAGCACGCCGCGCAGCAACGCCGGCAACGCCTGGCCCTTCCAGGCGAGGATCTGCCGAAAGGTTGCCTCGCCGAGGGCGTAGGCCAGCAACAGCAGCCAGAACAGGATCCACGCCCCGGCATGGGCGGCCGGGAACCGCTCCGCCCACGTCGCGCCGGCCCACGCCGGCAAGCGCAGCGCCAGCGCGCCCAGCCCCAGCGCCAGCAACGGGAACGGCAGGCTTTCCAGCGCCGCCCACAGCCACTTCCCCGCCAGCCCCCTTGCGGCCTGCGCGCGGCGCGCCAGCGCCCGACGCGGCGCGGCCGCCAGGCCCAGCGCCGCCAGCGCCGCCAAGATCAAGGCCGCCGCTTCCGCGAACCGGAACCAAATCGCGCTATTCATGCAACGTCTCCGTCATGCGTTCGCCCGCCGGCACCGTCGCGCCTTTGAACGCCGCGGCCGCGTCGGCGGCCAGCGCGTCGATCTCGGCATCGGTCCGGCCGGGCGCGTGGTGGATCAACCAAAGCTTCGCCGCGCCGCAGCGGCGCGCGGCCTCGGCGGCATCGGCCCAAGTGCTGTGGCCCCAGCCGCGGTGCGCCGCGTATTCGTCGGGCCGGAACTGCGCATCGAACGCCAGCAGGTCCGCGCCGCGCGCGAACGCGGCGAAGGCATCCTGCGCGCGCGGGGTCATCGCCGCCCATTCGACGTCCGTGGCCACCACCGCGCACGCGCCGGTCGCCGGCTCGTCGATGCGGTAGGCCAGGCAGCCGTCGGGATGCGCGAGCGCGTGCCAGCCGATCCGGAGGCCGCCGACGTCCAGCGGAGCCGTCGGCACGGGATACTCCGCGGCCGGCAGCTTGACCGGCCAAACCGGCGGTGAAAACACCCGTTCCAGCGCCGGTCGCAAATCGCCGTGCGGAAACACCAGTTGCTTCGGCCATGCGTCCGCCAGCGCCGGCAATCCGATGAGATGGTCCAGATGGACGTGGGTGAAAAACAGCGTGCCGCCGGGTCGCAAGCGGTCCGTCAGGTTGCGGACGCCGCTGCCGGCGTCGATCAGCGCCTGCGCGCCGTCCCGGCTTTCCGCCAGCAGCGCGAACGTGTCGCCGCCGTAGCGGATTTTATCCGCGCCCGAGACGGGGAAACTGCCGCGCGCGCCGCCCAGGATGATTTTCATGCCGCGGCCCTCATTTTTCCGTCAGGTTCCAGATGCCGTCCCAGGCCGCGCCCGGCCCGGCCGCGGCCAGCGCGCGGCATTTCGCCGCATAGGTTGTCGCCGCCGCATCGGCGCCCAGCTTATCGAACCCTGCCGCCGCGTCGCTCCAGCGGCCGGCCCGCGCCAGTTCCAGCGCGGCGGCGAACGCCGCCGCTTCCGGAGCCGGCGCTTCGCCTTCCAGCCCGATCGCCTCGAACACCCGCACCGGCGTCTTCCGCCCCACCACCGTCAATTGCCCCAGCTCGCGGCCCGGGAACGCGCCGTTCGTCAGCGCCCAGGTCGACTCGGCCACCATCATGTAGGTGCCCAGCGCCTTGTTCGCGCCCTCGAGCCGCGAGGCCAGGTTCGCCGCGTCGCCCAACACCGTGTAGTCGAAGCGGTTGCTCGAGCCCATGTTGCCGACGACGACCGCGCCGGTGTTCAGGCCGATGCGCATCTTGAGCGTCGCGCCCGTGCGCTGCTCGAATTCCGCGCGGCGTTCGGCCAGCTTGCGCTGGCAGCGGACCGACGCCCGCACCGCGCGCACCGCGTGGTCGGACTGGCGCAACGGCGCGTTCCAGAACGCGATGATCGCGTCGCCCTCGTACTTGTCCAGCGTGCCGCCTTCCTCGAGGATGATGTCGGTCATGTCGGACAGGTAGTCGTTCAGCAGCTTCGTCAGGTCTTCCGGCCCCAGCTTTTCGGAGATGGTCGAAAAGCCCTGCAGGTCGGAGAAGAAAATCGTGAGTTCGCGTTTTTCGCCGCCGAGCTTGAGGCTGCCGGGATCGCGCAGGATCTGCTCGATCACGTCGGCGCTCAGGTAATGCTTGAAGGCGCCCTTGAGGAACAATTTCTGGCGGCCTTCCAGCACGAAGTTCGCGATGGCCCCGCCCAGCAGCGCGAGCATGGCGCCGACCATGCCGCCCGCCGCGGGAAGCACGTAGCCGGCCGGCCAGGCCGCGAAGCCCGCCAGGGCCGGCAGCGGAATCAGGACGACGGCCGCCAACGCGCTCTGCCAGCCGCTGCGCGCGGACGCCGCGGCGACGCCCGCCGCCAGCGCCAGCAACAAGATCCACGCCGCCACGAGCGGCCCCGGCACGTCGCGCAGGAAATCGCCGGCGAGCAGGTCGTCGAGCATCGTCGCGTGGATTTCCACGCCGGGATAGCCCGCGCCCATCGGCGACGTCACCGTGTCCTTCAGGCCTGGCGCGCTGAAACCGAAGAACACGTGGGCATCCTTGAAAACGCTTCCGTCCCGGATCGGCGGTTCGGCGCCTTCCAGCAGGCGCACTTCCGACTGGACGACGGCGGCCGCGCCGAACGCCTGATGCGTCCGCGACGGGCCGCGGAACTTCAGGATCATGCGGCCGCGGTCGTCCAGCGGAATCCGGCGCCCGCCCACGGCCAGTTCGCCGGATCGGATCGAGATGTCGCCGCGCTCCGCGCCGAGACCCGCGAGCCAGGCCGCGAAGCCCAGCGTGGGCAGGACCTGGCCGTCGAAGATGCGGAACGGCGCGGCGCGGCGGTAGATGCCGTCGGCATCGGCCGCGGCGCTCACGTTGCCGAGCCAAGCCGCCGCGCCCGCCACTTCGGGCACGGGAAACGCCGCCCGCGGCGCAACGAGATCCGCCGCCGCTTCCGGATGCGCCGCCAGCCATGCTTCCAGCCCCTGGATTTCGATGGGACTGGGCTTGGCATGCTCGGGCCACGTCGCGGTTTGCTCCGTCTGCCGACCGAGAAAAACCGCGCCGACGAAATTGCCGAAGCGCGCGATGGCGGCGCCGAGCGCTTCGTCGTCGGGCACCCCGTAGGCCGACGGTTCCGTGTAGAGCACGTCGAACGCCGCCGTTTGGGCCTCGTTGCGTTTCAGGTAATCCAGCAACGGGCCGTAGACTTCCCGCGGCCACGGCCAGGAGAGCCCTTGTTCCCGGCTACCCCAATCCAGGCTTTCCTGATCCAGCAGGACCAGCTTGACCCGGTCCGTCGCTGCGGACGGCCGCGCCAGCGTGCGCGCGCGCCAATCGGCCAGCGGCGCCTCCCAGCGCGCGACGAGTCCGGTGCGCTCCAGCGCGGCCACGCCCAGCGCCGCCAGCGCGCCGGCCAACAGGCCGCAAGCCGCTTTCTTGGGAAACCGGGCCATCGCCTAGAGCGATTTCGTCGCGGCCAGAAAACGCTTCTGCCGGGCGTTGGCCGACGCCTTCGACGACGCCACGCCGCTCTTCCGGAGTTCCTTGATGCGGTCCGCCGGCGCCGGATGGGTCGCCGCGAAATCCTTGCGCGACGCATCCCAGTTCTTGGCCATGTTCTCCAGCATCGCGACCAGCGCGCCGGAATTGTAGCCGGCCTGCTTGAGGATCGCGACCGCCGCGGCGTCCGCCTCGTATTCCAGTTTCCGCGAATAGCCGCTGTTCATCAGCGTCCCGGAGATGTCATTGATGGATTCGTCGAAGGCCTTGGTCACTTCGGCGAGCTGTTCACCCGCGAGGTTCTTGCCGGCCTCGACCGCCAGGATCGTCAGGGCGGACCCGAGCCGGCCCGTCTTGATGGCCCGCAGCCCGTGCACCTTTTCGACGTGGCCGATTTCGTGCGCGAGCACGGCGGCCAGTTCGTCCTCGGTTTCGCAGCACTTCAGCAGGCCGCGCGTCACCAGGATCAGCCCGCCCGGCGCCGCGAAGGCGTTGATGTCGTCGGAATCCAGCGCCAGGAAATGGTAGCCGCCGAAGGTTTCCGGCTTGGTCGAGAACTGCGCCAGCGCCTGGCCCAGGCGGTTCAGATAGCCGTTGAGGTCGTCCGCCGGGTACGCCTTGTACTGCGCCAGCACCGTCGCCGCCACCGTGCGGCCGACGTAGTATTCCTGCTCCGGCGTGATGTCCTGGAAGGTCTTCGTCACCGCCGTGCCCACGCGCTTGGTGCTTTCGGCCTGGTCCGGCGTGATGACGCCGCCGGCGGCCGCCACGTCGGCCGCGAGCGCCGTCGCCTGGTTGACCATTTCGCAGCCCGTCGTCGCCCACGCCAGCGCCAGCGCCGCGAACCCCGTCGTCAAAATCGAAATTTTGTTCATGTCGCGCTCCTCAGCGAACCAAGTCGCCCTGTTTCAGGAATTCGACCAGCTGCTCGCTCGGCACGGTTTGCCGGCCCATCCAATCCACCCAGGTGAAATCCAGCTGGGGATTCTGCTTCTTGTATTCGGATTCGACTTCCTTGCTGAAGCCCTTGCCGGCCAGCGCGACTTCCTCGCTGCCGACGGACTGGACGCGCGCGTCCGCGCCGCCCGACGCCAGCACGACTTTTTTCGGCGTGAGCGCCGACTCGTGGATCCAGCCGGTTTTTCCGGCGATGGACACCTCGCACCAGCCCGCCTGGGTCTGGTTGACGGTCACGCGGTCGCCGTAGGCCACCGTGCCGACCACCGTGCCCAGGAACGACCCGCGGTTGCGCAACTGTCCGTCGCGCACCTGCACGCTCATTTCTTTCGCCGCCCATGCGGCGGTCGCCGCGAGCGCCATGCAGCCTGCCAGAATCCACGTTTTCATGCTTTGTCTCCGCGTTACTTGTTTTCCAGTCGCTGTGCGGCCTGGAAAGTTACAAAAAGTTCGCCCAATTTCTTCGCAACCGATTCGTCGTCAAGGCGTTCCGCGACGACCACGCCCTCTTCCAGCGTGCGCAGGGCTTCCGGCCGGAGGCCTTGCGCCCACAAGCTGCGCGCGGACCGGTAGAACCGGTCGGCGGCCCCGGCGAGATCGTCCGCCGCCTGCGCCTGGCGGCCGCCAGCGGCCAAGGCGCGGGCCATGTCCGGCAGGCGCCCCGCCTTTTTCCACAGCGCGGCGGCTTCGTCCTGCCGCGCCAAGGCATCCTTCGGCTTATTTTCCGCCGCGGCGATCGCAGCGCGCATTTCGGCTTGTTCCGCCTGCAGCGATTCCGGCAGGGCGGCCCACGCCTTCGCCGGCATTCCCGCCAGTGCCCGCGTGGCCGCCGCGGAATTTTCCTGTGCCAACTCCGCGCCGCTTTGCGCGAGCAAAGCCTGCGCCTGCAGCGCGGGCGCGGGCTTCAGCTCCAGCGCCGCGGCGACGCGCACCTGCGCCGCGGCGGGTTGGCCGCGCGCCTGTTCCGCGCGCGCGGCCGCCACAAGCAGTTCCGCGCGGCGCGCGGATTCGATCCGCGCGTCCGCCAGCGCTTCGTCGAGCCCCGCCAAGGCGTCCGCGGCCTGGCCGGCCGCCACCAGGGCCGTCGCGCGGTTCACGGCGGAGATCGCCAAGGCGTCCGCGTCGTCCAGCGCGCGCGCGCGCTGCTGGGCCCGGCCGTAGGCATCCGCCGCGCGACGGTAATCCCCGCGCTCATAGGCGCCCCGGCCCGTCGTGACGTGCGACACCCAGTCCGCGTCCGTGAACCGCGGCGCCGGCGGCGTCGCGCACCCCGCCGCCAAGGCGACCGCCAAGGCCGCAACCCAGCTTCCCCTGAACCCTGAACCCTGACTCCTGACTCCTGTCCTCATGGCACCAACACCTCCTCGGCGCGGGCCGCGGCGTCCGAGCCCATGTATTTTTTCAGCAGCCAATGTTTCTGCAGGCCGTCCAGCAGCGTCGTCGTTTCGCGCATCAGCGCCTGCGCGTCGCCGACCACGGCGGGCAGGTTGTCGATTTCGCCGCCGACGGTGTCGGCCATCGGAGCCAGCTTCGCCACCGTCGCCTGCAGTTCCGTCGCCACGGCATTGATTTTCGCCACCAGCTGCTGCACGTCGGCGACGATCGCCTGCACGTTTTGGGCCAGGGCCGGATCGTTCAGGATCTGCGCGGGCAGGCCGGGACCCGTGCGGACGTCTTCCAGCAAGCCGTTCGCGTTCGCCAGCAGCAGCTGCAGGCTGCCGTCGGGATCGTTCAGCGAGCCGCCCAGCGCCATGTATTCGGCGATGGCGCCGTTCACCAGCGCCAGGGTGTTGATCGCCTCCTTGCGGATCGCTTCCAGCGCTTCCTGGAGCATCTGGACGATTTCGACGTCCTTCTTGATGACGATTTCGCCGCCCGGCGCGACGGGGCCACCCCGCACGGGCAGATCCGCGCCGGTTTCGTCCTTGTCGGCGCCCAGTTCGATGTAGGCATCGCCCGTCACCACCATTTTCTTCTTCACCCAGGCGACCATGTCGGTCTTCACGTGCCGCAAGAACGACCCGCGCACCCGGATGGTGCCGGAAATGGCGCCCGTTTCGTCGTCCACGAGCAGATCCTGCACGCTGCCGACCGGCGTGCCCAGCAGGATGACTTCGGCGCCTTTTTTCAGGCCCATGAAGCCTTCCCCATGGCCCTCTTCCTGCGGCAATTTCAGCTGGAGCACGGCGGAGCCTTCGAACCAATGCTGCGCACGGCCCGCCACCAGGACGCCCGCCAGCAGAAGCAGGACCACCAGCAGCACGAAACCGCCCACGATTTCGTTCACGTATCGGAACTTGAATTTTTTCGCCATGGTTTGCTCCTCAATCCCGCGCGGGCGCCGCGACCGTCAGCGGCGCCAGTGCCGCGCGCGTCTCCGCATCCATATCCTCGTCCAGCCAGACGACTGCGCAACCGGCCGCCCGGACGAGGGCAACCGCGGCGCGCAGCCGCGCGGCGTCTTCCGCCGGCGCACCGCGCAGCGGCCGCTCCAGCACCAGCGCTTCCGGCCGGCCCGCAAACGCGCGCGTCCAGGCGAGCTTGCGCCGGTCGCGCTCGCGCACCGCCGGCGCGCGTTCCGCCGGCAACGGCCAGACGCCGAAAAACCGCGCCCATTCCTCGATCGCTGCCGCCGCGTCGGCCCGCCGGTGGATGCGCGCCGGCAGCCAGACGTTTTCGTCCATGTCCAGATTCGCCAGCAGGCCGCCGTCCGCGAAGACGCACCCGATGCAGCCCCGTTCCGCCGCGGCCGCCGCGGGATCGCGGTCCCGCCACTCGACGCCTTTCCAGAACACCTGCCCGTGCGGCGGCGGCTCGATGCCCGTCAGCCAGTCCAGCCACGACCGGCCGGAATCCGTTCCGTCGGGAATCCAGAGCGCCGCGCCCGGTGCCAGCGCGAAGCTCCACGCCGGCCCCGGCGCCGCCCCGCGCACCGCCGCCACCCGGATCAATTCGCTGGATTCGCCGTCCATTCCGCTTTTCCTAGAGATACGCCATCAGGGACACCAGCAGCGACGTCACGAACAGCGCCGCCACCGACCGCATCACGCCGCGGGTCGCCGCGATGGGCACTTCCGTGACCGCCGCGCCCACGGCGAACGCTTCGTCGCAGCAGATCGCGCCCGTCAGCATGCCCGGCAGGATCGACTTCGCCAGCAGGCTGAAGACGTCCGCCACCGTCACCGCGCCGATGATGTTGCCGAAAAACAGGCCCATGTCGAGGTCGCCCAGGCGGATCACCCACAGGCACGCGAAGCCGCCGATGAAGGTCACCGCCAGAAAAATGATCGTCAGGCAGAAGGTCGAGGCCGCCACGCCGATCACGCGCGGCACCACCAGGTAGACGAACGGATCGATGCCCATCGCGTCCAGCGCGCGCACTTCCCCGTGGACCTTCATGTTGGCCAGTTCCGTCGAGATGGCCGTGCCGCTGCGCGCGATCACCACGAAATTCGTCAAGAGCGGCCCCAGTTCGCGCAGCACGACGGCGGTCAGGATGGGGCCGATGAGCGCCGTCTGGCCCAGGCGCGTCAGCCAGTACTGCGCCTGCACGACGACCAACGTGCCCACGATCAGCGCGATGAGCGCGACGAAGTTCGTCGCTTCCAGCCCCGTGAAAAGGATCTGGCGCGCCAGCACGTTGCGCAGCGGCGGGGTCCAGAGCGCCGGCCGCAGCGCCTGCGTCCCCGCCGCCCAGACCAGCGCGGCCGTCCGCGCCGCCCGGCCCAACCGGGCCAGCGTCGCCGCGCCAATGGCACCCAACACGTTCATCTTGCGCGGCATTATAGAGACCCCCGCCCGCCCCGCACAACACAATCTGCGCCGACTTGCCCTGCACCCCGAACGCGGCTATCTTGTTTTTTCATGTCTTCGTCCAAAATCCAGCCTTTGCGCTCCGCGGTGCGGCGGAGGCTGCTGCCGTGGTTCGCGCGGAACGCGCGCGACCTGCCGTGGCGCGCGGAGCCGCGCCGGCCGTATGCCGTCTGGATTTCGGAAATCATGCTCCAGCAGACCCGGGTGGACACCGTCGTGCCCTATTTCCAGCGGTTCCTGACCCGGTTCCCCGGTCCGGCCGCCCTCGCCGCCGCCCCCCTCCAGGACGTCCTGAAGCTCTGGGAGGGCCTCGGCTACTACTCCCGCGCCCGCCAGATCCACAAAACGGCGAAACTCCTCGCCCGCGACCATGGCGGCGAACTCCCGGCCGATCCCGCCGCCCTCGCCGCCCTGCCCGGCCTCGGCCCCTATACCGTCGCCGCCGTCGCCTCGTTCGCGTTCGGGCACCCCCTCGCCGTTCTCGACGGCAACGTCATCCGCGTGTTTTCCCGCTTGCTGGCCTTGCCCGACGACGTCGGTTTGCCCGCCACGAAGAAAAAGCTCCAGCGCCTCGCCGACGAGTTGCTCCTGCGGGACAAACCCGCCGCGACCAACGAAGCCTGGATGGAACTCGGCGCGCTGGTCTGCACGCCGCGCCAGCCCTGTTGTCCCGATTGTCCGTTGCGCGGCGTCTGCCGCGCCGCCAAGCTCAAGACTCCCGAAGCGTACCCGAACAAGAAGAAGAAAATGAAAGTGCCCCACAAAATCGTCGGCGCCGCCGTCATCCTCAACGCGAAAAACCAGATCCTGATCGCCCAGCGCAATCCCGAAAAAGGCATGCTCGCTGGCCTGTGGGAATTCCCCGGCGGCAAGATCGCCGAGGGCGAAACGATGCCGGCGTGCATCGCCCGCGAACTGAAGGAAGAAATGGGCATCGCGATCGACGTCGGCCCGCATCTCGTCACCGTGCACCACGCTTACAGCCATTTCACCATCGAGCTCCACGCTCATTTCGCGCGCATCCGCGCCGGCCGCCCGCGCCATCTGGAGTGCTCCGGCCACGCCTGGACCACGCGCGACAAGTTCGCCGACTTCCCCTTCTCCAAAGCCGACTTGGAAATCATCCGCGCCCTGCGCGCCTTGCCGGAGCCGCCCCGGCTGCGCGACGTTTTTCCGGAAATCTAACCGCATCATAATTTGATATTCAGTTAACGATTGCTATATAGATAGACCATGCCCATCTCCTACCAGACCGTTCCCGGAAAGCGCCGCATCGTCGCGGAAGTCTCGGGCGCGATCGGCCAGCAGGATCTCTTCGCCTACCAGAAGGCCGTCGCCACGCGGCCGGAGTGGGCCGGCTACGACGAACTCTTCGACGTCAGCCGCGTCGACAGCCTGCTGGACATCCGCATCGACAACCTGAAAGCCCTGGCCGATCTCGCGGCCTCCATGGACAAACCCGGCTTGCCCTCCAAGTTCGCCATCGTCGCGCCGCAGGACCTGTACTTCGGCCTCGGCCGCATGTACGAATCCCTGCGCGAATCCGCCCCGCATTCCTCCCGGCGGATCGCCGCCTTCCGCTCCCGCGCCGAAGCCGAACGCTGGCTCGACGCCCCGGTGGACGAACCCGCCGAAGCGGATTTTACGTAGAACGTAAAAACTTTCGCGCGGTTTTACGTAGCACGTAAAAACTTTGCGCCGCCCCCGGGAACGTGGGACAGTGGCCGCCATGCGCGTGACCTTTCTGGGAACCGGAACGTCCTATGGCGTGCCCATGCCGGGATGCGACTGCGCGGTCTGCCGTTCGGCCGACCCGCGCGACCGGCGCTTCCGCACGGCGATCTACGTCGAGACTCCGGACGCCGCGCTGCTGATCGACACGCCCCCAGACTTGCGCAGCCAATGCCTCGCCGCCGGCGTGCGGCGGATCGACGCCGTGCTGATGACCCACGACCACGCCGACCACGTCTTCGGGTTCGACGACCTGCGGCCGTTCACCAACCGCATGCCGGAGCCCATGCCGGTGTGGGCCTCGCCCGGCACGGCGAAAACGCTGCGCAAGATCTTCGACTATCTCGACCGGCCGCCGATCCCGGGCACGTCGCTGGCGCGCATCGACCTGCGCACGGCGACGGGCGCCCCGTTCGAATTCCGCGGCGTGCGCCTGACGCCGCTGCCCGCCGAACACGGCCGCGCCGACATGGTCGGCTGGAAGCTCGAGTGCGGCGGGCGTTCGTTCGCCGCGATTCCCGACTGCAAGCGCCTGCCGCCGGAAACCCTGGACCTCTGCCGCGGCGTGGACCTGGCGGCGATCGACGCGCTGCGCATCCGGCCCCACCCCACGCACATGAACCTGGCAGAGGCGGCGGCGATCCTGGGCCAGATCGGCGCACGGCGCTCGCTGGTTCTCCATCTGTGCCACGAGGTGTCGCACGCGCAGGCCGACGCGCTCCTGCCCGCCGGGATTTCCCCGGCCTACGACGGGCTGCAAATCGACCTGTGAAGGGCCGCGCGGCGCGCGGAACACCCCCTCGCCCCTTGAATCCCGCGGCGGCGTGCGCTAGGATGGACAACATGAAAGCCATCTGTCCGTCCGTTTCCGCCCTGCTCGCGCTGGCCGCTCTGTCCGTTTCGGCCCAGGAAACTCCCGAGGCTGCGCTCAAGCCCCGCATCGTCTGCGACGCACCGATCTTCGATTTCGGCGAGCGCAACAACACGGAATTCGTGGAGCACGACTTCCCGATCCGCAACGCGGGCACGCTCTCGCTGGAAATCCGCAACGTGCACGCGTCGTGCGGCTGCACCGCCGTCAAGCCTTCGCAGAACGTGATCCCCCCCGGCGGCGAGGCGTCCATCCGCGCGCGCCTCGACCTGCGCGGCCGCAACGGCTACCAGCAGAAATCCATCACCGTGCAGAGCAACGATCCCGACACGCCCAACCTGGGGCTGCAACTGAAGGGCACGGCGATCCAGCCGCTGCGCGCCCAGCCGTCCGCCCTGTTCTTCGGCCGGATCGGTCCCACGGACGTGCGCAGCCGCGTCTGCGAGATCATCTCCGCGCGCGGCCCCATCCAGATCGCGAGCCTCCGCGCGGACCACCCCGGCCTGCTGCTCAAGACGCTCGATCTGGAACCCGGCGCGGACGGCTCCGTGCGGAAGTTCGAGCTGACGCTCGATCCGGAGCTGCCGGAAGGCAGCGTCAACGGCAGCGTGTTCGTCCAGACCGACCAGGCCGATCAGCCTGAGCTTTCGATTCCGGTGGCGGCCTACGTCGTGCCCGCGGCGGCCCCATGACCGCCGGCGCGTCGGCACTCCGGCGCGGCGACGCGCTCCGGTTGGCCGGCGCCGGCGCCGCCCTGCTGGCCGTATCCGCGGCGCTGGGACTTGCCGTCCATTTCCTGCGGCCCGCCGCCACCCGCCTGCCTTGGGTGGGCGACTGGGCGCACCACGTCGAGAACCTCGCTTTCCGCGCCGGCGTGCCGGTGACGTTCCTGGAAGGCGCGCGGATGCGGGTGGGCGCGGCGGACGCGGTCGTCTTCGACGCGCGGATTCCGGAGCAGTACGCGGCGGGACATCTGCCCGGCGCCTTCAACCTGCCGCTGGAAGACGTGGATCGGCAACTGGGCGCGCACGCGGCCCGGCTGCGCCCGGACACGCCCATCCTGGTCTATTGCGGCGGCGCGGACTGCACCGACGCGCTCGAACTGGCGCTCAAGCTGCGCGAACTGGGCTTCAGCGACCTGACGGTCTATCCGGGCGGCTATGCGGAGTGGGTCCAGTACGGCGGCGCGACGCGCGCGGGGGCCGCGCCATGAACCGCGTCCGTCCCGCCTTCATCTGGCTGGCACGCCTGGCGGTCGCCGCGATTTTCCTCGGCGCGTGCGTCGCGAAGATCCAGGATCCGGCCGCGTTCGCGCTGGCCGTGAACCGCTACCGGATTTTGCCCGGCGAGTTCGTGAACCTCGTCGCGATCGTGCTGCCTTGGATCGAGCTGGCGACGGGGCTGGCGGTGCTGGCGGCGCCGGCGCGGCTGCGCGCCGCGGGCGCGGCGATCCTCGCAGCCATGCTGGCGGTCTTCACCATCGCGATCTCCCTGAACCTGGTGCGCGGCATCGAAGCTTCGTGCGGCTGCTTCTCCACGCGCGCGGACGCGGCGGTCTCCGACGGCTGGAACCTGGTGCGCAACGGCGCGCTGATCTGGCTGGCGCTGGCGGTCTATCTCGACGCCGTTCGCCGCGCCTTTCCGCGGCGCGCCCCGGAGGCCCCGTGAGCGCCAAGCTGCAATCGATCTTCGAGGTCTTCGCCATTGGCGCCGGCCCCTCGAGCACCCACAGCGTGGGCCCGCAGCGCGCCGCGCGGCGTTTCTTGCAGGCGCTGCCCGCGCCGCCCGCGCGGATCCGCGCGACGCTCTTCGGCAGCCTCGCGGCGACCGGCCGCGGACACTGGACGGACCGGACGTTGGTGCGCACCCTGCAGCCCATCCCGGTCGAAGTGGTCTTCGCTCCGCAGGCGGGCGACCTGCCGCATCCCAACACCCTGAAGTTCGAGGCGTTCGACGCCGCCGGCAAGCCGCTGCGGGAATGGACGGTCTGCAGCATCGGCGGCGGCAACCTGCGCGAAGCCGACGGCACGCCCATCCCGGGCGCGCCGCCGGCGGCCTATCCCGTCGCGAACGTCGCGGAAGCGATGGCCTATTGCCGGGCCAACGATCTGGCTTTCTGGCAGCTGGCGGAAAACGTCGAGTCCGACCTGTGGCCGCGCCTGGGCGACGTGTGGGACGCGATGGCCGAGACCGTCCGCCGCGGCCTCGCCAGCAAGCAGATCATCCTGCCCGGCACGCTGGAACTGGCGCGGCGCGCGGGCACGACGTGGCACCGCGCCCGGCGGCTCAAGGGCTGGGCGCGCGACCTGGGTCTGGTGGCGGCGTACGCGCTGGCCGTGGCGGAGGAAAACGCCGCGGGCATGCAGGTGGTGACGGCGCCGTCGTGCGGCGCCGCCGGCGTGCTGCCGGCCGTGCTCTACCACCTGAAAACCGCCAAGCGCGTCCCCCGCCGCCGGATCCTCGAAGCGCTCGCCACGGCCGGCCTGTTCGGCGCGTCCATCCGCGCCAACGCCACCGTCTCGGGCGCGGAAGCGGGTTGCCAGGCCGAGATCGGCTCGGCCTGCTCGATGGCCGCCGCCGCCGCCGCCCAGCTCTCCGGCGCCACCCTCAACCAGATCGAGTACGCCGCCGAAATGGCCATGGAGCACAACCTCGGCCTGACCTGCGACCCCATCGAAGGCTACGTGCAGATCCCCTGCATCGAGCGCAACATGAACGCCGCGCTGCGCGCCCTCGAGTGCGCCGCGTTCACGCAAATGACGGACGGCCGCCACCTCGTCAGCTTCGACGACGTGATCGAAGTCATGAACGCGACCGGCCGCGACCTGCAGGCGGCCTACCGCGAGACGGCCGCGGGCGGCCTGGCCCGGCTCTGGCGCCGCGACATCGAAAGCCGCCTCGGGAAAGCCGCCGCCCCATGAGCGCCTTGGTCAACGAGTTTTCCTGGTCGCACGCGCGCCACGAGACGTTCCAGGCCTGCCTGAAGCGCTACTACTTCGCCTACTACGCGTCGTGGGGCGGCTGGGATCCGGCCGCACCCGCCCGCGCGCGCGAACTCTATCTCCTCAAGCGCCTGAGCACCCGCCAGCAATGGGCCGGCCACCACGCGCACCAGGCCATCGAATTCCTGCTGAAAAACGCGCGCCGCGCCGACGCGGGCGACGTCGCCGCCACCGCCGAATCCCGGCAGCTCGAGATCATGCGGCGCGAATTCCGCGAGTCGCGCGCGGGCGCCCACCGCGCGGATCCCGTCCACGTGCCCGGCCTCTTCGAGCACGAATACCGGCTGGAAATTCCGCCGGAGGAATGGAAAGCCGTCGTGGGCCGGACGGCCCAGGCCATCCGCCGCTTCCTCGCCTCCGACGTCTGGCGCGACCTCCAGGGCCTGCCCGAGGACGACCTGCTGGCGGTGGAACGCCGCGCCCATTTCACGCTCGACGGCCTGAAGGTCTACGCCGTGCCCGATCTCGTCGTCCGGCGCGGAGGCCAGGTGCTCGTCTACGACTGGAAGACCGGCACCGCGGATCCGGCCACCCACCGTCCGCAGCTGGGCGTCTACGCCCTGCTGGCGCTGGACCGCTGGACGGCCGCGCCCGCCGAGATCGAAGCCATCGCCTACAATCCGGTGCTCGACCGGCGCGCGGCGTTCGCCTACTCCGCCGACGACTTCGAAACCCTGCGCGACTTCATCCGCGATTCGGCGGACGAAATGCTGTTTCCCCTCGAGAATCCGGAAACCAACGACGCCGGCGACGGATCGAACTTCGATTGCGCCGCGGACGAAACCCCGTGCAAGACCTGCCCGTTCCTCCGCGCCTGTCCGCGGTGGGGGCCATAGGCGTTCAGGGCGCGGCCGACGCGGCTGCCTCGCGGGCGAGCTTGCGTTCCAGCAGGCGGACGTTGAGGCGGCTGATTTCGCCCCCCACGCGGTCTTCCAGATTTTTCCGGAAGGTCTCCAAGGCTTCCTGGTCGCGCCCCATGCGGCGCAACTGAATGCCGACCTGCTCGCGATAGAACACATACCGGGGCCGGGCGGCGGCGGCGCGGCGGAATTCCGCCAGCGCGGCCTCGGGTTCCCCGCGGACGTTGTAGACCCGGGCCAGTCCGAGCGCCACCGCCATGTCGTAGGGATTCAGCTCCCGCGCGCGCAGCAAGCCGGCCTCCGCGTCGGCGGCCAACCGGGTCTTGCCCGCCCGCTCCGCATCCGGATCGGGATCGCGCAGCCACGTGGCCTGGGCCGACCGCACTTGCCCCAATCCCAGATGCGGCTGCCAGAATCCGCGATCCCAGCGGCTGGCCCGTTCGAAGCCGGCGACGGCTTCGTCCCAATCCAACCGTTCGCGCGCCAGTTCGCCCTTGAGGTTCCAGAAGTAGGCCATGCCGCCGGCCACGGCCAACCAAACCCCCGCGGCGCACGCGGCGGCCCCGCCAAGCGCACCGGCCCGGCCCAGCCACCGGCGCCATGCCGGCGCGGGTTTTCCCGGCGGTTCCCCCATGGCCCAGACGCCCCAGGCAACGCCGCCGATCCACGCCAGCACGTGCGGATTCGGAAAGACGTGGAAATTGAAATCGAAGAACGCCTGGGCCAGGCTCGCCGCCGCCGCGCCGACCGCGCCCGCCAGCAAAGCCGCGCCGGCGCGGTTCCGCGTCCGGCCAACGGCCACCGCCGCGCCGGCGGTGCCCCACAGCAAGCCGACCAGCAGCAGCCCGGTGCCGATGGCCCCGTATTCCACCTGCATCTGCAAATATTCGTTGTGCAGGAAATCGTAGGTCAGATGGTGTTTGGGCCGCCGCTGGTACGCCGGATAGGTCCACACGAACGAACCGCCGCCGAAGCCGGCGATGGGCCGGTCGCGGATCATCGCGGGCGCATCGCGCCACATCGGCACGCGGATGCCGCCCGATTCTTCCTTCTTTTCGAGCACTTGCCGCACGCGGAACTGCACGCCCGGCAGCGCTTGCCAGGCGAGCCAGCCGCCCACCGCGGCCAGCAGCGGCAAGCCAAGCAGCGCCGCCCCAAACCAGGCGCGCCCCCGCCGCCACGCCAGCAGCAGCGCGGTCGCGCCCAAGCCCGCCAGCGTACCGATCCACGCGCTGCGGCTGAGCGACCAATAGAGCGGCGCGACGGCCGCGGCCAGGAAATACGCCGCCATCAGGCGCAAAGGGAATCCGGCTTCCGGCAGGAACAGCAGCACGGCCGCGACCGGCAGCAGCATCGCCAAGACGTTGGCGAAATGGTTGGGGCACAGATAGGTGCCGCTCGCGCGCATTCCGTATTGCTCGGGGCGCACCGCCCACAGCACCATCCGCGAGCCGTTCATCTGCTGCATCGTCGCGTAGAGGCACAGGAATGCGACCGAGAGCAACAGGACGAAGAGCAACCCCTGCCAGCGGCGGGAACGGTAAGCCGTTTGCGTCCAGGACCAGGCCGCCGCCGTCAGGCAAATCCAGCGCAGCGCTTCCCAGCGCGCGGCGTAGGGCACCGCGGCCGCGGGAACGCGCGCCGCCACGTAGACCGCCAGCGCCGCGAAGATCCAGAAACCGGCCGGCGCGAAGCCGCGCGGCACGACGCGGAAAACCAGCGGACGGGCCACCACCAGCAGCGAACCGAGAAAAGAAATCGCCAAGCCCGGCGCGAATCCCCAGGTGCGGGTGGACCCCAGCAACCACATGCCCGCGGTCGCGGGCCACATCAGCAATGCGAGCGCCAGTCCGTCGTAGATCCGCCGCGGCGCCGAGAGGCGTTCCGCGCCGCCTTCGTCCCAGCGCGACATGCGGTCCCCGCCTCTCCGCTAGAACCAGCTCCGCAGCACTTCGACGACGTCGTCCGGCTCCAGCAGCAGGTCGTCTCCCGGCGTGCGCTCGAGCCGGCGCGCGTTCCGGATTTCCTTGACGATCTTGCCCTGGCGCTTGATCACCACCTTGCCGCTGGCAAATTCGGTGTAGCCGCCCGACGCCGCGATGGCCTGGGAGACCCGCGTGGCCGACATGATCTGGAACCGGCCCGGCGCGCGGACTTCGCCCTGGATGAAGTAAAAGCGCGTGGGCACCACCACGTTCACGGTGATGTTGCGGTAGATGTCCTGCTCCAGATAGGTCTGGCGGACGTTGCGCTCCAACTCGGACGCCGTCAGGCCGGCGGCCAGGATTTCGTTGATGAACGGCAAGGTGACCATGCCGGCCTCGTCGATGATGTCTTCGATGACCTCGCCGCCGGGAATGCCGCGCAGGAAAATCTGGATGCCGTCGCCGACTTTCAGCCGATAGCCGGCATCCGCCAAGACCGCGGGTTCCCCGGTCGCCGCGGTCGGCACGGGAACCGGCACGGCGGCAGGGGCCGGCACGGCCGCCGGCGCGGGTTTGGCCGCTTTGTCCGCCGGCGCGGGGGAAATGACCTGAACCGGAGCCGGCGGGGGCGCCGCCGGCTTGGCGGTCGCGGCCGCAGCCGGAGTCGCGGGCGGGCGGGCCGCGGGCGGGGGCGCCGGCTTGGCGGCCGGAGCCGGCGGGGAGACCGGGGACCGAACCGGAGCGGGAGCCACCGCCGCCGCCGGCTTGTCCGCGGGGCGGGCCGCCGGAGCGGCGGCCGCGTCGGGTTGGTTCCGCTGGGCGACCAATTGCGCGTAGCGATCGTAGACCTTCTGGGAAGAAGACGACGAGGCGCAACCCGCGGCCAGGACCAGACACAGGCCCGCCAACCATCCGGCGGCGCGGCAACCAACGTTTCGACGGGCAAAATTCATGTCAGGCTTCCGGCGTCTCGTCCTCTTTTTCGTGCTTCGTGCTACCATAATACTTCTTGGTCGTATAGTGGTAGTAATAATAGTAGTCGTCGCGCATGATGTTGATGTTGTTGAGCACGGCGCCCATGAGGTGGCCGCCGGCGTTTTCGATCATGCGCTTGGCGCGCAGGGAAATGATCTTGGGGTATTTCCGGTACTGCACCACCAGCAGCACGCCGTCGGCCTCGCTGGCCAGGATCGCCGCGTCCGTCACGCCCAGGATCGGCGGGGAATCCAGCAGGACGAAGTCGTAGCGGTCTTTCAGGGCGTCCAGCATGGCGCGCAGGCGCGCGTTGTTCATGATGCCCAACGAGCCCCGGCGCAGCCGGCCGCTGGGCATCAGCCACAGGTTCGGCACGCCGGTTTCCTGGACGACGTCTTCGATCTTCAGCTCGTCGGTCAACACGTTGACCATGCCGGTCCGGTTGGCCAAACCCACCATCTTGTGCTGCACCGGGCGGCGCAGGTCGGAGTCGACGATCAGCACCTTGCTGCCTTGCTCCGCGCACACGTAGGCCAGGTTGAACAGCGTGGTGGACTTGCCTTCGCCCACGCCGCCGCTGATGACGGTGAAGATCTTCTGCTTGCCCTCGCGGGCCAGCAGCGCCAAGCTGGTCCGCAACGCGCGGTAGGCTTCGCCCTGGCCGCTCGACTGGCCGGCTTCCGTCAGCGGCCGCGACTGCTGCGGAATGACCGCCAGGACCGGCAAGCCCAGGTACTTCTCGACCTCGTCCACCGTCTTGATGGACACGTCGAGGTATTCCACGAAGAACGCCAGGCCGGTGCCCGCCATCAGGCCCAGGACCACGCTCAGGAAGATGTTCAGCACGACCAGCGGGCTCGACGGCCGCTCCGGCGGCTCGGCTTCCTCGATGACGTCCACGGTCGTGCGGGGCACTTCCACTTCGATGCCCGTCTGGGTGATCCGCGCGCGCAGCGCCGTCAGGATGTCGCGCTGGATGCTGACGTTGCGCTCCGCCCGGTCGAACGGCAGGAAATTCTCGCCTTCGGACACGATGTCCGAGGTCTTGATCTTGGACAGTTCCTCGTCCAACGCCGCGTATTTCTGGCGGGCCACTTCGTAGTCGGCCTGGATGCCGGCCTTGAGGCCGTCCAAGGCCGAAGCCAGCTGGCGCCGCAGTTCGGCGACGGCGCCTTTCAGGCGCAGGACGTCGGGATGGTTTTCGCCCATCACGCCGTTCTGGATCATGAGCTGCAGGCTCACCTGGCTGTCGATCAGCTGCTGGCGGATGCCCATCAAGGTGGGGTCCTGCACGATGTAGGCGGCCGCATCCATCAAGCGGTCGCCTTCCAGGCCTTCGAGCTGGTCCAGGCGGGCCTTGCGCACCAGCATTTCGACGCGGGCGGCGCTGCGTTCGCCTTCCAGCATGTTCAGGCGCGTGGCTTCCACGCGGATGCCCATCTGGCCGCGGCCGATCAGGGCGATGCCGCGTTCCTGGCGGATGCGTTCCAGCTCGGCCTCGGCCTCTTCGACGCGTTCCTGCTGCTTGCGCACTTCGTTGCTCATCGCGTCGATGGCGTGCTGGATCTCGCGGCGCTTGGCCACGAGGCGGCGATCCCGGTAGACGTTGGCGATTTCGTTGGCGATTTCGGCGGACCGCTTGGGATCCTCGCTGGTGACGCTGATGTTCATCAGCGTCGTGTCGCGGTCCTGCTCCACGCGCAGGCTGCGCGAGAGGATCTGCAGCGCCAGTTCCGGCGCCACGGGCGATTTGTCCTCGTTGAGCTCCGCGCCCCAGACCCGCTGGAGGTTCAGGTTGCGGATGACGGCCGTCAGCACCGGCCGGGACCGCATGATCTTTTCCTGCGTCATCAGGAAGAAGGGGTTGTAGCCCATGCGGCCGACCTGGCGTTCGTAGAAGGGGTCCACGTCCATGGCGTCTTCGCGCACCTCGAGCTGGGTGGTCGCGGTGAACTTCTTCGGCATCATCAGCGTGTAGGCGGTGCCCGTCACGATGGTGAGCAGCGCGACGGCCAGGATGACTTCCTTGCGGTCGCGGATGACGCGCCAATAGTCGAGGAAATGGAGGGCCGTGGTCTGGGATTCTTCTGCCATGGGGTTTCGTCCTGAAAGGCCGGGCGGGGCTGGACGGCCCCGCCTGGCTGATGGGTCCGGAACAGGGAGAAGGCGGCCGTCCCCGGTCGCCTCCCCCGTCCTGCCGGACTAGAACAGCTGGATCTTCCAGCCGATGATGTCCACGCGGAGCCGGTCGTAGCTCTCGCGGTTCACCAGATCGCTGTCCAGTTCGACGTACTGCAGGCCGGTCTCGATCCAATTGATCCGGTTGATCCGGTAGGACAGCCGCGCGCTCAGCAGGATGGACGTTTCGTCGGCATCGACCGCGTCGGCGCTCAGCGAGTAGTCCGCCTCGTAATCGTTGACGGTGTACGCGCCGCTGGCGTAGAAGCTCAGTTTCGCCGTGAAATCGTGCGCGAAGCTCAGGGAGAAGTAGGTCCGCTTCTGGCTGAGGTAGTAGGAGACGTCCGACTCGTAGATCGAATAGGACGCCGCTCCCGTGATGCGGGTGGCGGGCGACGGCAGGAAGGTCAGCGACAGTTCGCCGTACGGCTGGGTGTCGTCGTCGTATTCGTCGTTGTCGTACGTGCGCTGCGCGATGCCCGCGCGCAGGCTGCCGATCATCTTGGGGTTGAACGTCTGTTCCGCGCCCAGGCCGGCGAAGAGCGAATCGGCGTCGCGGTTGTTGGCTTCTTCCGCCTCGTCGTAGACCAGGGACTGGTAGCGCAGGTCGCCCATGAGCGTCGTGCGGCTGGCCAGCTGC
This sequence comes from Verrucomicrobia bacterium UBA2281, assembly GCA_002347655.1. GTDB lineage: Bacteria > Verrucomicrobiota > Kiritimatiellia > CAIQIC01 > Lenti-01 > Lenti-01. The sequence goes on from DDWR01000009.1 coordinate 28,559, forward strand.
TGGCGCAGCGTCAGGCCGCCGACCACGCTGTAGTAGTTGTCGTTTTCGTGGTCGTCTTCGGTGTAGCGCAGCAGGATGTGGCGCCCCGAGACGTCGATGCGGGTTTCCGGACGGACGTTGTAGGACAGGGTCGCTTGCGCGGAATTGTAGTAGTTGTCGTCGTCCTGGCGCACGACGAAGTTTTCGTCCTGCAGCTCGGGCAGCTGGCTGTAGCGCAGCGTGTCGTTGAAGGAGAGCGCCAACGCCGGCGTGAACTTCTGGACGACGTTCAGGTCCAGGTCGTGCCAGAGATCCGTGTCGTCGTCTTCGCGGTCCGAGAACCACGCCAACGTCGGGCGGTAGCGCAGGCCCACGTAGGTCCGCGGCAGGTTCAGGTTCAGCAGCAGTTCGATTTCCTCGAGGATGCGGAAGCTGTCGGTTTCGTCGTGTTTGACCGTCGAGCCGTCGGGCTGGGTGGCTTCGCCGGCCTGGTAGACGTTGTCGTCGTAGCCGATGCGCAAGCGGTTGTTCATGTGGACGGGCGATTCCGCGAGAGCCGAGACCGCCAGCGCGGTCAGGCACGCCGCAGCGGCGAAAATGCGAATTTGTTTCATTTCGGTGTTCCTCATGGGTGGACTATCCTCAGATCGGCTGCGGGGGTCAATAGGGGGTCGGGGTAATCGGGCGGAATTCGCCGCGGATCGCTTCCAGCTCGCTGAAAATCCGCGTCACCAGGGCCAGATCGACGGAATATTGGACCGTGCCGCCCGGCGTGAAGTTCACGTTGTAGACCAGCGGGTCGGTGGATTGCAGGCGCATGTCCTGACCCATGCCGTCGGGCAGGGTTTCGACCGACTGGATGGCTTCGCTGAGGCGGTCCAGCGAAATGCCGGCGGCTTTCAGCGCATCGATCCACGACTGCGGATCGCTGGGATTCTCCACCTGATCCTGCATGTTGAGCGCCTGGACGAGGACGCGCGCCAGATCCGCCTTCGTGACCACCGCGTCCAGCAACCAGCCGGCTTGCGGGCTGATGCCGTTCTGCATCAACAGGTCGAACATCTGCTGGGTGGAGGGGGCGACCGGCAAATGGCGGACCAGCCCCAGCGCCTTGACGAGCAGTTCCGCCAGTTGGGCGTGGGTCACGGGGCCGGACGGCTGGGATTTGTTGGCACCGGCCTTCTCTTTCTTGGCCGGGGCGGCCGGGGCGGCCGTGGCGGCCAGCATCAACCCCACCATCAAAAACACGAAGATCTTCTTCATCTTTTGTCTCCTTGCCCGCAGGCGGCAAATCCGTTTGACCACGCGGCCCGCCGTGGGCCTTTGTTAACCGTGCGTAAATAATGCTTTACCGCCCCCCCTGCCGTCAACTGAAAACCGGCGGTTTTCCGGAACATATTTGGAGTTGATTTTCGCCCCGTCCAAAGGCACGATGGACCCCTCATCAACGGTTCCAGTCCAGAGACGGAGACGATTCCATGGCCAAACTCAGCGGCATGTCCGGCGATTTCAAGGGACGTGAATATCCCATCGAACAGGGCGAGATCACGATCGGCCGCAAAGCCGACAACGTGATTTTGCTGGATCACCCAACGATTTCCAGCCACCATTGCCGCATCCTGCGCAACGGCGACGCCTGCGTCCTGCAAGATCTCGACTCCACCAACGGCACCCGCGTCAATTCCCGCGACGTCAAGGAATCCGCCTTGCGCCACAAGGACTTGATCCAGCTCGGGTCCATCGAATTCCTGTTCGACGCCCCCGAATTGGCCAGTTCCGGCGCCCGCTACACGGACGCCAACGCGGAAGTCGCCACGGGCGCCATGTCCGCCCCGCAGGATTTCGCCAGCATTTCCCCCTTTGGCGCCCCGCCGAAGGAACGGCGCGGCGTCTGGTACTTTGCGCTGGCGGCGGTCGGCGTCGTTGCGCTGGTCGCGCTTGCGTTCTTCCTGCTCATGCTCGCGAAGGCCGGCTGATCCCCGCCAACGGCGGTTGCCATGAGCCGACCCCCTCCGCGCTTCCGCCCCGCGGGCTTCACGTTCGTCGAACTGCTGCTGGCACTGGCGCTGGGCGCCTTGGTCGCCGCCATTCTGGGCACGTTGGTCCATGGCCTGTTGGCCGCCGGCGAAGGCCAATCCGACCGGCTTCGCGGTCCGTTCGCCGCCCGCGCCGCCTTGCGCGGCCTGGCCCGCGAACTGGCCTGCGCCTTCGCGCCGCCCGTCGAAAACCTCCCGCCCCTGCGGCTGGCCGCCTCCACGGAAGTCGGCCGGCCGGAAACCGCATTGTCCTTCTACGTTCCCGTTCCCGGTCCGCTCGGTTACGACGTCGAGCAGGTCACCTACGAAATCGCGCCCACCCGCGGGCCGCGGCGCGAATGGCGGCGCATCTCGGTCCCCTGCTCCGGCCCGCACACCAACGCCCCCGTCACGAACGTCCTCTACGAAGGCCGGTTTGCCTTGACCGTCGAGGTCCTCGTCGACGGTGCCGCGCAGGCCGTTTGGCCGCCCCCCGAAAACGACCCCCCGGCCGGCCTGCCCGCATCCGTGCGCTTGACCCTCGCGGTGCCCGGGCAGGAACCCCGGCAAACCGAAGTGCTCATCCAAGCCGCCACCGGGATCCGCTGCCCCGTCGAACGGGACGAACCGGACGGGAATTCAGCGACCAACGCCCCCGCCGGCGAATAGAATCCCGGCGGCCGCCGAAAACGCTTGCGGACAGGAAACCGAACACGTATCTTCTGCGCCCATTGACCACGAGGTCATCCCGCTCCCGGTGCTCGGGTGGTGGAATGGCAGACACGCATGTTTGAGGGGCATGTGGGGCAACCCGTGGGGGTTCGAGTCCCCCCCCGAGCACCATTTTTCCGCTTTTCCGCCGGCCGGAACGGCTTGCCCCGCTCCGCATCCCGCCGTAGGATGGCACCCGGATAAGGAACGCCCATGAAAGCCATCGTGGTTTATGAATCGCTGTGGGGCAATACCGCCGCCGTCGCCCGCGCCATCGCCGAAGGCATCGGTCCGGACGCCCGGGCCCTGTCCACCGCCGAAGCCGTTCCGGCCGTCGTGGCCGGTGCGGACCTGATCGTCGCCGGCGCGCCGCTGTTCGCCTTCCGGTTGCCGACCGACGACATCCGCGAAACCATCCGCAAGAAAGCGGCGTCGTTCGCGGCGGCGCCGGATCTGTCGCATCCCGCCCTGCGGACTTGGTTGGACGCCTTGCCGGCGGGCCGCGGCCGCGGCGCGGCATTCGAAACGCGGATGTGGTTTTCGCCCGGCGGCGCCACGGGATCCATTTTGCGGGGTCTGAAAGCGGCGGGCTACGCGCCGCTCGCGCGCGGCAAGCGCTTCGGCGTGGCCGGCATGACCGGCCCGCTGAAGCGGGGCGAACTGGAACGCGCCCGGGCCTGGGGTGCGCGCCTCGCGCGCGCCGCGCGCGCCTGATCAGTTTCCTGTCCGCATCTGGTCCAGCAGGTCGCGCAGGTGATCGGCCGCGGGACCGAACCGAGCGAGATCGCGCGCGGTTTCCGCCAGCAACGCTTCCGCGCGGGCGCCGGCCTGTTCGGGACCGAACAGCGAATAGGCGGTGAAACGGCCGGCCTCCCGATAGGCGCCGTCTTCTTCCGGACCGTCGGCGACGTCGTCGAGCAGTTGATAGGCCATGCCCAGGCGCAGGCCGGCGGCGCGCAGCGCGGCGGCGGCGGTTTCGTCCGCGCCGCACAACAGGGCGCCGCCAGCCAGTGCCGCCGCGAACAGCGCCCCGCTTTTCCGCGCGTAGCAGGCCAGCAATTCCGCCGCGGACGCTTTTTTTCGCGCGAGCGCCAAATCCGTTTCTTGGCCGGCGGCCAATTCGCCGCCCAATTCCCCCAGCAACCGCAGCGCGCGCACCCGGCAATCGGCCGGGGCCGCTTCCGCTTCCGCCACCGCCCGATAGGCCCGATTGACCAAAAACGCCGGCAGCAGATCCACCGCCCAGTCCGGAAACACGAGATGGACGCAGGCCTTGCCGCGGCGCGTCGCGGCGTTGTCCATCGAAGGCAAATCGTCGAGCACGAGCGAAGCCGCGTGCATCATTTCCACCGCGGCCGCCAACGGCAGGGCGCAGACGTCCGCGTCCGCGCGGAACAGCCCGCCGGCCAGCAAGGCCATCCGGCCCCGCCAACGGTGCCCCCCGCCGAGCGTCGCGTAGCGCGCCGCGCGGATCAGTTCTCCTTCCGGATGATCGGCAAACGCCGCCGCCAGCGCCTGTTCGATCCGGCCCAGATCGTCCACGCCGCGCGGCCCCCTAGAAGCGGACTCGCCAGCCGACGGTCGCGCCGGCCACTTCGGTTGCGGGGCCGGCCGCCGGCTCCCCGAGGGGCGCGGCCACCGCCTGCAGGACGAGCGGCGATTCCTCGGCCGCCTGCGCCGCCCGGGCAATGGCCCTCTCCACGTCGGCCTGCGTGTAGCGTTCCACGTCGGATCGCAGCACCACCAACCCGTACACCACGAGGACCGTGGCCATGAGCCCCACGGTGATCGCGGCGCCCATGGAATCGTCGCCCGATTCCGCGCGCGCCGGCGCCGCCGGCAGCGTCGCGATGACCAAGGCGGCGATCAGCAGCGCCGCCGTTCCGTTCCGTCCGCGTGTCTTCATCTCGTGCCTCCGCTTCCGCGCCGTCAAAACGCCCCGAAGAAAATGCTGGTGAAGGTGGTGACCGGCGAGGTTTCCCGCATGTCGTCCACCGTCGCGCGGCCTTCGCGCAGCAGCGCCTGGAACTCGCGATAGACCCCTTCGTCGGCCAGCAGCTTGCCCAGCGTGCCTTCGCCGCGGCCGACGGATTCCGCAAGCGTCCGCACTTGCGCGACGGTGGCGGCCAGATCCCGGTAGACCTGGTCGTCCTCGCTCAGCAACCGGCCCATCGTGCCTTCGCCCTTGGCCAGGCGGCCGCTGATATCGCCCAAATTCGCGGCGACCTGCTGCAACTGCCCGTAGACCTCGTCGTCCATCACGAGCTTGCCGATGGTGCCCTCGCCCTTCGCGATCGCGTCGCTGATCGTGCGGACGTTCGCGGCGATCTGCTGGACGTCGCCGTAGAGCTGGTCGTCGTTCAGGAGGCGGCTGAGGGTGCCGTTGCCTTCGCCGAGGCTTTCGGTGATCTTGCGGATCTGCGCCATGGCGGCCTTCAGGTCCGCCAGCACGCCGTCGTTGAGCGCGGCCTGGATGTCCTGGACGGTCTTCGTGGCCGTGTCCATCAGTTCCGCCGAAGCGCTGCCCCGCAGGGGCGCGTCCAGGGAGAGCCGCGGGGCGGCGGGATCGCCGAGGTCCACGCTCAGGTAGCGGCCGCCGAGCACGGAACCCGTCGCCACTTCGATCCGGTAGCCTTCGCGCAGTTCCACGGGCACGTCCAGGCGCGCCTGCACGTGGACGCCGTCCGGCTCCAGCCAAAGGCCCTTCACCTTGCCGATGACCACCCCGCGCGCGTTCACCTCGTCGCCCACGCGCAACCCGCTCACCGATTCGAACACGACGTCGAGATACGTGTACTTCCGGAACAGCATTTCCTCGCTGAGATACGTCGTCAGCGCGAAGAGCACCGCGATGATCGCAAAAGCGAAAATCCCGACCGTCGCTTCGATGGCCACTTGCTTCTTGAACTTCATTTTTCGAACGCCTTTCGGACGTCTTCCAGGCCGGCGATGCCCTGGGCCCGCAAGAAGTCTCTCACGACCGGATGTTCCGATGCAACGAATTCCGCCGGCGGCGCGCAGACCACGAACCGGCCTTCGTGGAGCATCGCCACGCGCGAGCCGATGCCCAGCGCGCTGTAGAGATCGTGCGTCACCACCACGCTGGTCACGCCCAGGCGCCGCCGCAGGTCGTCGATCAGCAGGTCGATCTGGCGCGAAATCAGCGGATCCAACCCGGAGGTCGGTTCGTCGTAGAGGATGATTTCCGGCTGGGTGGCGATGGCCCGCGCCAGCCCCACGCGCTTGCGCATGCCGCCGGAGATGTCGGCGGGCAACTTGTCGCCGGCCCCCTCCAGCCCGACCAGCGCGAGCTTCTCGGCCGCGATCCGGCGGATTTCCGCATCGGGCCGGTTCGTCGTCTGCCGCAGCGGCAGGCAGACGTTGTCCTCCACGTTCAGCCACTGGAGCAGCGCCGAGCCCTGGAAGAGCACCCCGAAGCGCCGCAGGATTTTTTCCAGCCGGGCGCCGTCCGCCTCGCTGACGCAGTCGTCGCCCACCCACACCCGGCCGGCTTCCGGCGTCAGCAGCCGGATCATGTGCCGGAGGCTCACGCTCTTGCCCGCGCCCGAGAGCCCCACGATCACGAAGGTTTCGCCCTGTTCGATCTCGTAGCTGGCGTCGTCCAGCACCGTCTTGCGCCCGAAGCGCTTGGTCACGTGTTCGAAGCGGATCATTTGTAGAACAGCCTCGTCACGAAGTAGCCCAGCGTCAGGATCAGCAGGAACGACACGATCACCGTGCGGCGCGTCGCGCGACCCACGCCGACCGCGCCTTCGCGCGTCGTGAAGCCCTGGTAGCACGCCACGCAGGTCACGATCAGCCCGAAAATGAACGCCTTGAGCAGCCCCACCCACAGGTCCTTGTTGTGCGTGTAGCGGAAGGCGATGTCGTAGTAGGCCTCATAGGACACCCCCAGCATCGTCGCGCCCACCACCGACCCGCCGAACAGCCCGATCAGATCCATATAGGCCGTCAGCATCGGCGTCATCACCGCCAACGCCACCAGGCGCGGCATCATCAGGTAGCGCCGCGGATCGATCCCCATCACGTCCAGCGCGGCGATTTCCTCGGACACCGTCATCGTGCCCAGCTGCGCGGCGATGGCCGAGCCCACGCTGGCCGCGATCACCAGCCCCGTCATGAACGGCCCCATTTCGCGCAGCATGGCGTTGCACACCAGCGTGCCGATCTGGCCTTCCTGGCTGAAGATCCGCAGCGCCAGCCCGAGCTGCAGCGCCAGGATCATCCCCGTGAACAGCCCCACCACCGACACCACGCCCAGGCTCTTGATCCCCACGACGTAGCACTGCTGCATCACGTCGGTCCGGTTTTTCCGGGAGAACGCGTACGGCACCTGCAGGATCGCCCCGCCCAGCAGCAGCAGCGCGCGGCCGCTGCCCTGGCACGCCAGGATCACGCGCCGCCCGAGCGCGACGAGCGCGTTCGGCGGCGGTTCGAAATACTGTTGTTCGCGCGTGATCATTCGTTGTCGGCGCCCGGTTCGGCCGGCGGCGCCAGCCGCACCCGGCCCAGCCACAGGAAGCGCACCTGACGATTTGTAGCCGTTCGGTCGTAGGCGATCAATCCTTTCAGCACCGACCAGCGGCGGGCCGCGCCGCTCCCCGCCCGCTCGTGCCGCCACAGCGGGAAGAGCGTCGTGGCCTGAGCGCCGTCCGCGCGCCGCGCGCCGCGGTAGATGCCCCACAACGCGTCGACGTCGCGGTCATCGCCGTTGGCGCGCACGTCCAGCAGCGTCCAGAGCGGCGCCCAGCTCCGTTCCACCGCCGGCGGGCGTCCCCCCGGCCACAGGTCCAGCAGCCGCGTGCGCGAGGTATCCGTCTCCGCGTCCCACTGGCGGGAGTACAGCGGCCACAGCTTCGTCCGGCGCGCCACCACCGGCAAATCGTTCGTGGTCGCCGCGGCCGCCGCGGACGCCGGCGTTTTCGCCGCAAACGGGAACCCTTTGCGGTCGGCCACAGGCGGCAGGGCCGTTTCCGTCGCGCAGGTCCACAGCGGCGTCAGCATCCAGCGCGTCCGTTTCCGGTGCGCGAATTCGTTGACCTCGCGGCTGGCGAGCGGCCACAGCCAGAACCGCCGCTCCAGCGGGCCGTCCTGGCGGAACCCGTACAGCGGCCAGACGTAGAGCTTCTCCCGCACGCCCGTCTCGCGCTGGAAAAACGGCCACGGACAATACGTCCGGTTCAACTGCTCGCCGCGGACGAACTGGAAGAACGGCGGCAGGACCATCCAGCCTTTCTGGCTGGCCAGATCGATCCGCCCGGCCAGCGGGAAGAGCACCCACGCCGTGCCGCTGGCTTTCGGATGCACGTAGCGCGCGTGGTTCCACAGCGGCCACAGGACAGCCGTTTTCTCGAACTGGCGGACGCTCTTCGTCCGGGTATACAGCGGAAAAACCCGGAACCGTTCCAGGTGGCCATCGGGCGTCGTGGACCGCGAATAGATCGGCCAGAGCACGTTGACGGTGCGCACGTCGTTGACTTGCGTCTCGGCCCACAGCGGCCACAGCGCGAACCGGATGCGGTCCTTGAAGAGGAAATTCCGGATCTCGCCGCCCAGCGGAAACAGCGCCGCATAGCCCGCCCCGTCCGCCGCGCGCCCGTGGAACCACAGCGGCAACAGCCAAAAACGATAGCGCGAGGCCGGATCTTCCCGGTCGTCGTCGAGGAACCACGCCAGCGCCACCCGCCAGGATTGCTCTTTCCCGAACGTCTTGCCCGACGCGATCGGCCAGCAGAAATCCCACGAATCGCGGTCCGCTTCCGGATCGACCGCCCGCGCCCACAGCGGCCGCGGAAACGCCATCAGTTGCTTCCCGTCGGGACTGGCCGCGTCTTCCCAGAACGGCCCCGCCGCGCGGAAGCGGCCGTTGCCGTCCGCATCGACCATCCACGACGCCAGCGGCCCCCAGTCGGCTTCCGCGATCCACGGCGCCGGCTCATCGGCCCAGGCCGGCGCGCAAACCATGGCACACAGAAAAATCAGACTTTTCCACGCCGTGGAAAAGCCTTTCTTCCGCCCAACTTGGAAATTGGACGTTGAATATTGAATATTGGAAATCCCTCCCCCCCCCCTCATGTCAGGAGCTTCCCCTTCCCCGGCGTCCCCACGAATTCCCCGTTCCGCACCATGATCTCGCCGCGGACGGTCACGACTTCCGGCGCGCCGACCACCTCGAAGCCCTCGTACGGATTGTAGTCGATATCCAGGCTCTGGGTCTTTTGCGAAATCGTGCGCCGCGCCTTGGGGTCCCACACCACGAGGTCCGCGTCGAAACCGGGCGCGACCGTGCCCTTGCGGCCCCACAGGCCGAAGATCTTCGCGGGGTTTTCCGCCGCCACTTCCACGAAGCGTTCGAGCGAAATCTTCCCGCCGACCACGCCGGCGGTGTAGGCCAGCGCCACGCGCTCCTCCACGCCCGCGAGGCCGTTGGGGATCTTCGTGAAATCGCCCCGCCCCAGCGTTTTCTGGCCGTTGAAATCGAACGGGCAGTGATCCGTGCCCAGCGTGTCGATGCGACCGTCCGCCAGCCCCGCCCACAGCGCGGCCTGGTCGGATTTCTCCCGCAGCGGCGGCGAAAGGATCCACTTCGCGCCTTCGAAATCCGGTCGCTCGGCGTACGACTTGTCGAGCGTCAGGTACTGGATCATCGTTTCGACGTAAAGCCGCGGCAGCTTGCCGCGGAACCGGTCGGCCATCGTCAGCGCTTCCGCGCAGCTCAGGTGCACGACGTAGGCCTTGGCGCCCGCCGCCGCCGCGAAGGTCAGGAACTTGCAAACGCCTTCCGCCTCCACCATCGGCGGACGGCTCGGCTCGTGCCACTCGGGCCCCGTCTTGCCTTCGGCCAACAGCTTCTGCTGCAGGGCCGGAATCAGCTCCGCGTTCTCGCAGTGCGCCATCACGACCAGATCGTGCGCCGCCGCGAACCGCAGCACGCGGAACAGATCCTCGTCGCCGATCGCCAGCGCCGGCTTGTAGGCCAGGTAGACCTTCAGCGATTTCAGTCCTTTGGCCACCAGCCGCTCCAGCTGCTTTTGCAGTTCGGCATCGAATTTCCGCACCATCAGGTGCAACCCCACGTCGCACGAGGCCTTGCCCGCAATCTGCGCTTCCCACGCCGCCCAGGCCTCGTCGAAATCCTTTTCCCGCCCGGCCCCCGCGAAATCCATGAGGCACGTCGTCCCGCCCAGCAGCGCCGCGCGCGTGCAGTTGGCGTAGTCCGACTTCGCCGTCACGTGCACCAGCGGCAGGTAGGCGTGCACGTGCGGATCGATGAACCCCGGAAACACCAGCTTGCCGGCCGCCTCGACCACCGTCGCCCCCGGCGGCGGCGAGAGCCCCTTCTCGACCTTGGAGATCTTCTCCCCCTCGCACCATACGTCCGCGGCGCAGCGGCCGCGTCCCGCCACCACCTCGCCGCCGCGGATCAACAGGCCCATGGGCTTCTTCCCCGCTATTTCTTCAGGACCTTGACGATCCGGTTCTTCGCGTCGACCTTCACGACGGTCGCCTGGAATTTCTTCGCCTCCGCGTCGTCCATCTCCGCGTAGGCGATGACGATGATCGTATCGCCCTTGTAGGCCAGCCGGGCCGCCGGCCCGTTGAGCATCATCTGGCCCGTGCCGCGCTTGCCGCGGATGACGTAGGTGACGAACCGCTCGCCGTTCTGCAGATTCAGGACCTGGACCTGCTCGCCCGCCAGCAGATCCGCCGCTTCCATCAGGATCGGATCGATGGCGATGCTCCCCTCGTAGTCGAGTTCGAGCCCCGTCACCGTCGCGCGGTGGATTTTCGATTTCAGCATGGTCCGTTGCATCGTCCAGTCCTTTCTAAAGAAACCATACCTTATCCCGAATCCCCCCGCCACTTCAAGGGCCGAGAATCCCCGCCTTCGGGATTGAATCCCGCCGCGTCCTCCCGCTTAATTCCCCCCATGGCCAGCGATCTTGCAGCTTCCGCCGAACCCCTCGTCGTTCTTCGCGACGAGGCCGCCGGGCGTTGGCTGCGCTTCCGCCAGCCCGTCGCGACCGTGGCCGCCGGGCGGGTCGAGGACGTCCGGCCCCGCCTGCGCGAAGTCGCGGAAGCCGTCGAGCGGCGCCGTCTCCACGCCGCCGGCTGGGTGGCCTACGAAGCCGCGCCGGCGTTCGACGCCGCCCTCGCCGTCCGCCCGGCCGGCCCGCTGCCCCTGTTGTGGTTCGGCCTCTTCGACGCCCCCGAACCGATCGAGCTGCCGCCGGCAAGCGCTCCTGCGCCCGCCGGCTGGCAACCCGACGTCGCGCCGGCCGCCTACGCCCGCGCCTTCGCCGAAATCAAACGCCGCATCCGCGCCGGCGACACCTACCAGGTCAATTATTCCTACCGCCTGCGGCGCGACGCCGGCACGGCCGATCCCTGGGAAACCTTCCTCGCGCTGGTCCACGCCCAGCGCGCGCCCTTCGGCGCCTACGTCGCCGCCGGCCCGTGGCGCCTGTGCAGCGCCTCGCCGGAGCTGTTCTTCCGGCTCGACGGAACGCGCCTTGAAACGCGCCCCATGAAGGGCACCGCGGCGCGCGGGCTTTCCTCCGCCGCAGACCGCGCACAGCTCGCCGCCCTGCTCGCCTCCGAAAAAGAGCGCGCCGAAAACCTCATGATCCTCGACATGGCGCGCAACGACCTCGGCCGCGTCGCCCGACCCGGCACCGTCCAGGCCCTCCGCCTATGCGAACCGGAAAAATATCCCACCGTCTGGCAGCTCACGTCCGCCGTCGCCGCCGAGACCGACGCGTCCGTCGCCGAAATATTCACCGCGCTGTTCCCGCCCGCGTCCATCGTCGGCGCGCCCAAGGCGCGCACGATGGAAATCATCGCCGGCCTCGAAACCTCCCCGCGCCAGGCCTACACCGGCGCCATCGGCTTCCTCGCCCCCGGCCGCCGCGCGCAGTTCAACGTCGCCATCCGCACGCTCTTGGCCGACGTCCGTTCCGGCCGCGCCGAGTACGGCGTCGGCGGCGGCGTCGTCTGGGATTCCGACCTGGACGCCGAACAGGCCGAATGCCGCGCCAAGGCGCGCATCCTCTCCGCGCCGGCGCGCCCGCCGTTCGACCTGCTCGAGACCCTGCTGTGGACGCCTGCCGACGGCATCCGCCTGCTCGACCTGCATCTGGCGCGCTTGCGGGAATCGGCGGACTACTTCGATTTTCCGTGCGACCTCGCCCGCGTGCGCGCGGCGCTCGCCGACCTGGTCCGCACGTTCCCCGCCGCGCCGCAGCGCCTGCGCCTGCGGCTCGCCGCGGACGGCACGCCGACGCTCCAGGCCGCGCCCCTCGCCCCTCTCGCCTCCGACCCCTTCTTCCGCGTCGCGCTCGCCCGCCGCCCCGTGGATCGCAACGACGTTTTCCTCTACCACAAGACCACGCACCGCCGCGTCTACGAAGCGGCCAAGGCGGATTTCCCCGGCCACGACGACGTGATTCTCTGGAACGAAGCCGGCGAGGTCACCGAGTCCACGATCGCCAACCTCGCGGCGGAAATCGACGGCGCGCTGTGCACGCCGCCCGTGGCCTGCGGCCTGCTGCCGGGCGTCGCCCGCGCCGAACTCCTGGCCCGCGGCGTCCTGCGCGAACGGCGCCTTTCCCTGGACGACCTCCGCGGCGCGCCCCGGCTCTTCCTGCTCAACTCCGTGCGCGGCCTGGTCCCTGCCGTCCTCGATCCGCCCGAATGAGGCCCCGCGCCGCGCGAAAGTTTTTACGTTCCACGTAAAAAGCGGAAAAACTTTTTACGTTCCACGTAAAAATCAGGCGGGCGGCAGCGGCCGGCCGTCCGCGCCGAAGCGCGGCGCGGCGACGACGGCGGGATGCAGGTAGATCGGCTGGCGTTCTTCGCTGGCGCCGCCCGCGCAGAAGAGGCGGCCCACCCACTCGGCCCGGGGCGCGCGGTCCGGCGCCACCCAATGCGCGTCCGGCCAGGCCTGCCCGCGCGCGTCCTCCGGCAGCAGTCGCCAATCGCCGATCCGGCCTTCGCGCCGCCCGAACAAGCCCGCCCAGATCGTCCCGCGCCGCGCGGCGCCGGAAACGACCAGCCGCGCGGCGTCCGGCTGCTCCGCGAAGATTTCCGCGGCGAGCGCCGCGGCGCTGGACGTCGTCCAGACGGGTTTGTTCTCCGGCAGCGCCCAGCCGTGGGCGGCCGTCAGGCTCACGCGCAGGCCCGTGTACGAACCCGGGCCGCGGCCCACCGCGAACGCCCCGACGTCCGCGAACGTCCAGCCGGCGCCGGCGAGCAGGTCCGCCGCCGCGGCGAACAGTTCCTGGCTGCGGCGGCCGCCGGCCGCCACCGCCGCGGCGGCGACGACGCGCGCGTCCTCCAGCAAGGCCAGGCCGCCCGCATCCGTCGAAAATTCCAGCGCCAACGTTTTCATGCGCGGCACCCTAGCGGTTTTGCGCGGCGCGCGAAAGATTTTCGCGCGGCGCGCGGGCACGAAAAAAACCGCGGCCTCGCGGCCGCGGTTCGCGTTCATCGCGGGGATGAACTACTTGGCGCCGAGGATCGCGTCCTTCGCGGCCTTGGCCACGCGGAACTTGACGACCTTCTTGGCCTTGATCTGGATCGTCTCGCCGGTCGCGGGATTGCGGCCCATGCGCGCCTTGCGGCTGACCAGGACGAGCTTGCCCAACCCGGGAACGGTGAAGCCGTTCTTGGCGTTCTTGTACGCGAGCGCCGAAAGGGCTTCCAACGCAACGCCGGCCTGCTTCTTCGTGATCTCGGCCTTTTCCGCCACCGCGGCCACAATCTGACTCTTCGTCATCGCCTTCGCCATAACCAGTACTCCTTGTTCTTCTGTTTCTTTTCGAGATGGGTTTTCCGTTTGCGATCCCAATCTGGAGCGCGTTTATGCCGCAGACCGCGCGGAAATGCAATACTATTCAACGTTTTTTTGCGGGATTCTTCTCCGGCGCGCGCGCTATTTCATGAGCGCCAGCACGGGCGCCAGATCGGCCGCCGAACGGATGCGCACGGAGAGCGCCGCGGTAGGCACCAGCCGCGGAACGAGTTTCGCGGCCAGCATGGCTTCGAGATCGTCCTCGAAGTTCTTGCGGTTCTTGGCGGCGGCGGGATAGGCCTTGGCCAGCGCCGCGCGCGGCCACGTCTGCGGCGAGATCGCCGCCCACAGGCGGCCGGCGCCGTCCAGGCGCTTTTCGAGCGCGCCTTTCTTGGCGGAGACGACCGCGTCGGGAATTTCGACCGCGGCGACGCCGGAACCGTGGCGGCGGGCGCATTTGGCCGTTTCGGAAATCAGGTCGGGCTTCACCATGGGCCGCGACGCGTCGTGCACGCAGACCCATTCGACGTCTTCGTCCACGTAGGCCAATCCCGCCGCCATCGACGCCGCGCGCTTGGCGCCGCCGACGACGATCTTCCGCACCTTCGCGAAGCCGAACATCTGGACCATGCCCAGCACGCTCTCCGCGCGCTCGCGGCTGACCACCACCACGATGCCGTCGACGTCCGGACACTGGTTGAAGGCCTCCAGGGAATAGGCCAGCACGGGGCGGTCGTTCAGATAGAGAAACGCCGTTTCGATCTCGGACGAGAGTTGCTCGGCCTTCCCCGTGGCCATCACCAATCCCCAGACGGTCTGCTTCATGTGTCGTTCCTTCGCGGGAATCCGTCCGCGCACAGATGCGCGTCCCGGGCTCCACGTTCGGAAGTTTGGCCGCAAAAACGGGCACCGTCAAGCCCGGGAGCGCCGAAAACCGGCGTTTTCGAGCATTTTTCAGCTGGAACGGGCCGGAAGAGGCTCAATGCCAGCCCGGTTTGTACCCGCCGCCGGACGGGGTGGTCCGCGAGGCCTCGGCCGCCGGAACGACCGGCGCGGGAAGGGGTTCGATGCGCGGCGGCGCGGCGAGCCCCGTTCCGGCGGCGTTCCAGCCGCCCTTCCAGGACGAGCCCGATGCCGCCGGAGTCCCGCTGAACGCAGACCGGCCGGAGCCGCTTGCCGGCGCCGGACCGAACCGCCCGGTCGCCAGGCTGTTGTCGCCGACGGAAGCGGAGGGACTGGCCTGCACCAACGAGGCGCGCAGCGCCGCGAAATCGGGCCGGGCGTTGCCGGAATATTCGGCGATGAGCTGCCGCGTCTGGCTCAGGCCGCCGTCGGCCGCGGCGCCGGCGGCGCTCGCCGGCCAGGCCGCAGCGGCCCGCCCGGACTCCGAACCGGGCAACGGGTTCCGCCCCGGCGTAGACCGCCGGGCGGCGGACTCCCCCCACGGCGCCGCGCGGGACGCCACCGGGTTCGCCTCCTCCGTCGTTTCCGGTCTGGCGACCGGCTCGCGACCGAAAGGCTCGTTGCCTTCGAGCTCTTGCATCCATTGATCCTGGGGCGTTTCCGGACCGGTGGCGGCTTTCGCCACTTCGTCCACGAGCCAGCCGCGGCCGGAAGAATCGGACGGATCGCGCGCGATGGCCGCCGCCGCCGCGTTGCTCGTCGTCTGGCCCAACGTCGGCAGCGCCAGGCTGCTGGCCAGCCAATTGCGCTCGCTGTCCGGCTTGGCGCCGCGGCGGCGGTCGTCGGCCGCGGGCGGCGTCAGTTTGCCCGGCACCGGGGCGGAAGCCCCCCCGGCGGCCACGAAGCCCTGGCCCAGATCCAAGATCGTTTCCCGGCCCAACAGGACTTCCCGGGACGGGCCGTCGCGCAACTCGCGGCGCGCGACGCGGTCCGGCGCGGCGGCGGCGTCCGCCGCGAACGCCGAGCCGGCTTCATCGGCAAAGGAAATCGGCACGGTGTATTCGCGGTAGACGGGCACGTCGCGCGCCGCCGCCGCCGCGGCGCCGGCCAGCCAGCCGGCCAGCGCGATTCGCATGACGGGGCGTCTCCTCATGGCCCGGGACCCTACGGCATTGCGGAACGCATTTCAATCCGCATCCTTGCATCCGTTCGGCCGCTTGTCCTATCATGCCGCCCATGAATCGATTCGCGTTCCTCTTGGTCGTCCTGATCTGCGCGGGCGCCGCCGGCGCCCGCGGCCGGACGGATGCCGGCGTGCTGCTCGACAGCTACGCCGCGCTCGTCAACGGCAAGGTCATCACCGTCGGCGACGTCCTCGCGGCCATGCCGGCCGCCCACGAGCGCCTCGCCGCCCAGTATGCCGGCCGCGAACTGGAGGACAAGCTCCTCGAGAAGTTCGCCGCCGTCCGCGACGCCCTCGTCGAGGCCGAACTCGTGCTGGTCGATTTCGAAACGCAGGGCGGGCTGCTGCCCGACCGCGCCGTCGAGGACCACGTCAATTCCGTCATCCACGACCAGTTCGCCAACGACCGCACCGCGTTCCTGGAAGCCCTCGCCGAACAGCGCCTGACCTACGCCGAATGGCACAAGCAGATGAAGGACCAGCTCGTGGTGCAGGTCATGCGCCAGAAAGAAGTCGCCGCCAGGATCCTCGTCACGCCCCTCGACCTCCAGCGCGCCTACGAGGAACGGAAATCCGCCTACGCCCTGCCCGAGCGCGTGCGGCTGCGCACCTACGTCCTGCCGGCCGGCGCGGACGCCGGCGCCGCCTGGATCGAGCGCCTGCGGGCCGGCGACGACACCGCCGTCCCCGCCGACGTCGCGCGGCAGGACGACGGCGAATCCATCGAATCCGCCAGCCTGAACGAAACGATCCGCGCCGCCGTGGCCGCGCTGGAACCCGGCGGCGTGTCCCCGCCCGTGGAGGTCGGCGGGGCGCGCTACCTCGTGCAACTCGTCGCGCGCGAACCGGCCCGCGTCCGGCCGCTCGAGGAAGTGGCCCCCGAACTCGAGAAGCAACTCCGGTCCGCCGCGTTCGCGCGGCTCAACCAGGCCTGGATCGACGGTCTCCGCGCCAAGTACCACGTCCAGACCTTCGATCACGCGCTGTTCGATTGAGGACCTCGTGAAACCCCTCGCCATCGGCCTCACCGCCGGCGATCCCAACGGCATCGGTCCGGAAGTGGCGTTGCGCGCCGCGCTGCGGCCGCAGCCCGCGAACCGCCGGCTCGTGCTGATCGGCCACCGCGCAGTCTGGGCACGCGCCGCCGCGCAGATCGGCCGGACGTTGCCGCCCGAAGTGCCGGACCTCGAACCGCCGCTGCCGCGCCGGTGCACGTGGGATCCCGACATGGCGCCGCCGCCGGCCGCCCGCCCCGGCCAGGTCCGCGCCGACGCCGCGCGCGCCGCCTACGCCTATATCCTCTCCGGCGCGGCCGCGGCGCTGAACGGCCGCCTCGCCGCCCTCGTCACCGCTCCGATCAGCAAGGAAGCGTTCCGGCTCGCCGGCATCCGCGATCCCGGCCACACCGAACTGCTCGCGCGCCTCGCCGGCGTCCGCCGCTACGCCATGATGCTTTTCGGCGAGAAGATCCGCGTCGTCCTCGCCACGCGCCACCTGCCGCTGCGGAACGTCGCGGACGCCCTGACGGCCGACGCCGTCGTCGCAGCCGTCGAACTGCTCGCCCGCGCGCTGCCGTGGATGGGCTTCCGGCGCGCGCGCATCGGCGTGTGCGGCCTCAATCCCCACGCCGGCGACGGCGGCGCGCTGGGCGGGGAGGAGAAAACGATCCTCGCCCCCGCGCTCGCCCGGTGCCGCCGGCGCGGACTCCACGTCGCCGGCCCGATCCCCGCCGACGCCGTTTTCCACCAGCACCTCGCCGGAAAATACGACGCCGTCGTCGCCATGTACCACGACCAAGGCCTCGCCCCCCTGAAGATGCTGTCGTTCGAATCCGGCGTGAATCTCACCCTCGGCCTGCCCTTCGTCCGCACCAGCCCCGACCACGGCACCGCCTTCGACCTCGCCGGAAAAAACAAAGCCAACCCCGCCAGCATGACCGCCGCCCTCGACTGGGCCGCCCGGCTCGCCGCCCGGAAAAACCCCTGGGCCTAGCCGGCCGGGCGCTCGATCGTCACCGTGCGCGCCTGCTCCCCGGCGCCGCGGGCTTCCAGCCGCACGTGCCAGCACGTTTCCGGCAGCGATTCCGCCACGCGCTCGGCCCATTCGATCGCCACGATCCCGCCGAACCGGAACAGATAGTCCTCCAGGCCCAGGCCGAACGCGTCGCCCGCGCCCCGCACGCGGTAGAGATCGACGTGCGCCAGCGCCCGTTGGCCTTTGTATTCGTTGATCAGCGTGAACGTCGGGCTGCCCACGGGCCGCCGCACGCCCAGCGCCTTCGCCAGGCCCTGCACGAAACAGGTCTTGCCCGCTCCCAGCTCGCCGTGCAGGCACAGCACCGCGCCGTCCGGCAGTTCCGCCGCCAGCCGCGCGGCCAGGGCTTGCGTTTCCGCCGCCGAGTTCGTTTCCAGCCGTTCCGTCGTCCGTTCCATGGCCGGGCAGACTGGCCGAAACCCGCCCGGCTTGGCAAGCGCCCAATTTCGCGGCGCGGCGAGGCGGACGTTGACGAACGTCCGCCACCCGCCTATTCTGTTCATGAAACCTGAATAGGAGGCCGTCCATGCCGCGAGAAACCATTCTGCTGGTCGAAGACGAACACGACATCCGGGAACTCCTCAAGTTCCACCTCGAGCGCGAAAACCTCGCCGTCGAGGCGTTCGAGAACGGCGAAGACGCCCTGGCCGCCCTGAAAACGCGCGGCGTCTCGCTCGTGCTGCTGGATCTGATGCTGCCGGGCATCGACGGCCTCGAAGTGTGCCGCCGCCTCAAAGCCCAGCCCGAAACGCGCGACGTCCCGATCGTCATGCTCACCGCCAAGGACAGCGAGGCCGACATCGTCGCCGGGCTGGAGATGGGCGCGGCCGACTACGTCTGCAAGCCCTTCAGCCCGCGCGTGCTCATGGCGCGCATCCGCGCGGTGCTGCGCCGGCCGGCGACGGACGTCCTCAACGACGTCGCGGGGCCGCCCATCGTCATCGGCGCGCTGACGATCGATCCCGGCCGCCACAAGGTCGAGATCAAGGGCAAGGAAGTCCCGCTGACCTTCACGGAATTCCGCATCCTGCGGCTGCTGGCGGAAACCCCGGGCCGCGCCTTTTCCCGCGCGCAGATCGTCGACCACGTCCGGGGCGAATCCTATTCCGTCACCGAGCGCATCGTCGACGTGCAGATGGTGAGCCTGCGCAAGAAACTGGGCAACCTCGGCGACTGGATCGAAACCGTCCGCGGAGTGGGCTACCGGTTCCGGGAAACCTGAGTCCGTGCCCCGGGCGTTTTCCACGCGGCGCTTCACCTTCGCCTACGCCGCGATCATGGCCGCGCTGATCGCGCTGGCCGCTTCCGCCCTCCAGCATCTGTCCCTGCAACGGCAGGCGCGCCAGCTCGAGCGCCGCCGGGAATCCCTCCAGCATCTGCTCGTCTCGTCCTATCGGGAACTGGGCCCGGAACGCTTCCTCCCGTGGCTGGCGCGCGTGGATTTCCAGGCCTGGGCCGCGCCCGGCTGGAACCTGATCTGGCTGGCGGCCGACGGATCCGTCCGCTGGGCCGTCCAGCCGGCGGATCCCGCCCGCGTCCCCGCCGCCGGCCGCGCCGCGCTGATCGCGCTGGCCGCCGGGGAACGCGTCGAAACCCACGACCTGGCCTTCCAGGCGGACGGACGGCGCGGCCGCGCCGACGTCCACCTCCTCGATCCCGCCGATCCGGCGGCCGGCGGAATGCTGTTGCTCGTGCCGGTGCCGCGTTTTTTTTCCGACGCCGTCGATTTCTGGATCGCCGCCGCCGCCTTATTCCTCCTGTTGCTCGGCATCTTCGCCGTCTACCAGCGCCTGCTGCTCGGGCGCATCCGGCGGATCGTCCAGGCCCACGTCGCGGCCGGCACGGTTCCGCCCGGACCCGACCAGTTCCTCGAGACCTGGGCCGTGCAGCACGCCGCGCTCGCGTCCCGCCGGAAGTCGGAGGAACGCGACCCGTTCGACGCCCTCTTCGATCTTCTCCAGGACGGCACCCTGGTGCTCGACGCCGCCAACCGCATCCTGCGCGCCAATGCGACCGCCAACCAGCTGCTGGCCCCCGGCGCCGCGCCGCTGGTCGGACGGGCGCTGGCCGAGTTGCCGGATTCCGACGCCTTGGCCGGGCTCGCGGACGACATCCGGACCGCGGCCGCTTTCCGCTCCGCCGAAATCCAGCTGCGCGGCGACGGCCCGCAGTGCCAGGCCGCGGGCATTCCCCTCCACGAAGAAGACGGCCCGGCCGGCGGCCACGTCCTGCTGGTCCTGCGCGACGTCTCCCGCATGCGCCAGCTCGAACGCGCCGGCGAAGAATACGCGACCAACGTCTCCCACGAACTCAAGACCCCGCTGACCCTCATCCTCGGCTACACCGAAACCCTCCTGTCCCACGCCGACACCGAGCCGGAGTTCCGCGACCGGTCGCTGCGCACCATCGAGCACCACGCGCGGCGCATCCTGCGCATCGTCGACGACCTGCTGCGCCTGGCGTGGCTCAAGAACGAGGCCGAGTCCGTCGGCCAGGTCCCGCGCGCGCCCGTGGCGGTCGCCGCGGTCGCCGCCGAAGCCGTCGCCAGCTGCCGCGAGTGGGCCCGCAACGCCGGCGTCGCCGTCGACGTCCACGTGCCCGACGGGCTGACGTGGAGCCTGCACGCGGGCCTGATGGAAGAAGCCCTCGCCAACCTCCTCAAGAACGCCATTCTCTACGCCCTCGTCGGCCCCGTCGAAATCCGCGCGCGCGTCCTCGCCAACGGCCATCTCGAATGGGCGGTCGTCGACCGCGGCCCCGGCCTCAAGCCCGACGACGCCCAGCGCATCTTCGACCGCTTCTACCGCGCGGACAAGGGCCGCGCGCGCGCCACGGGCGGCAGCGGGCTCGGCCTGCCCATCGTCCAGCAGATCGTCCAGGCCCATCGCGGCACCGCCCGCGTCGAAACCGCCCCCGGCGAAGGCTGCACCTTCCTCCTCGAAATCCCGCCCGCCTGATCGCCCCGCGCCGGATTTCCCGGCGCCCGCGGAAACGTTGCGCGGGTTTTACGTGGAACGTAGAAACTTTCGCGCGGTTTTACGTAGAACGTAGAAACTTTGCGCGCGGGCCGCGGCGCAATTTGCTTTTCTTCGGGGCGGCGGAGCGTAGACTCCGCCGTCCGATGACCCCCGCCGTTTCCAACCGTCCCTTCGCCGCCGCGGTCGGCGCGATGCTGCTGGCCCTGTTTTTCTGGGCGGTGGTGCCGCTGATGCTGGTGCATTTCACGCGGTGGATGGATCCGTGGACGGCGAACGGCGCGCGCTACTTCTTCGCGGCGTCGTTCTGGCTGCCGTTCGTGGTGCGCACGCTGCGGGGCATGGCGCCGCCGGAGCGGCGCGCGGTCTGGCGGGCGGCGCTGGTGCCGGCGGCGGCCCATTGCGCGGCGCAGGTGTTCTTCGGCCTCGCGCCGTACCACAACAACGCGACGATGCTGAACTTCGGCTGCCGGCTGTCCATCCCCTTCGCCACCCTCTTCGGCTTCTGGCTGCTGCCGGGCGAACGGCCGCTGATGCGCGCGCCGCTGTTCTGGGCCGGACTGGCCTGCGCGCTCGGCGGCTTCGTGCTGATGTTCGAGAACGGCTTCGGCACGGACAGCACCTCGGCGACGGGCATGCTGCTGCTGACGGGCTTCGCGGCGACGTGGGGCCTCTACGCGGTGTTCGTGCGGCGCAACCTGTCGGTCTATCCGGCGCATCTGGCCTACGGCGTCGTCAGCCTGTTGACCGGCGCGCCGCTGGTGGCGCTGATGTTCCGCTTCGGCGATTGGCGCGCGCTGGCGGGGCTGTCCGCCGGCCAATGGTTCTGGCTGATCCTGTCCGCGCTGCTGGGCCTGACGCTGGGCCACCTGTTCTACTACCGCGCCATCCGCGTCCTCGGCCCCATCGCATCCGAAGGCAGCCTGCTGCTGATTCCCTTCCAGACGGCCGCGCTGGCCCATTTCTGGATGGGCGATCGGCTCTCCCCTTCGCAATGGGCGGCCGGCGTCGGCCTGATCCTGGGCTGCACCCTGCTGCTGCGCGCGCGCTTCCGCATGCGCAGCTGAATGCTCCCCCTACTCGGCCGGCGTTTCCGCGCCCCCGCCCAGCCGCGGCAAACGCAGCTTCGACGTGGAGGGCGGACGGTCGGACATCGTGTAGGCAAGCAGCGCCAACACCGTCAGGATGATCGCCACAAGACCCAGCGACGAAAACCAATCGATCGGTCGATGCAGCCGCGATCCGCACCAGGCGCATTGCCCGGACTGCGGATGGTTCCGGTTCCCGCAGGTCCGGCAGATCTTGTATTTCGGCGGCGGCGCCGCCGCTTTCCGCTTGAACAACATGGCGTCTATCCCTTGACCACAAGTCCGACCGAGCTTCTATGGCCTCGTCCGAATGGAAGAGACTAGCGAAAAACCGCGGGCGCTACAATCCCCAACCGCTCCCGTAACGGAAAATTAACCCGAGGCGACGGGAAATTTTCCGATCAGGGCTCCGGGACCGGAGGGACTTGCCGCGCGGAATCGCCGGCGCGAAGGCGGACCCACTCCAAAGCCAGTTCCTGCCGCCGCTGCCGGGCGACGTCCAGCCCCAGCACGCCGACCAGCAGGCGGGTCTCGGCCACCACGACCGGAATCTCCCGCAGCCCGGCTTGCTCCATTCGTCCGATGGCTTCGTCCAAGCGGACGCCCGTCGTCAGGACGCCGGGCGCCGGTTCGAGGACGTCGGCGGCGATCACGGCCGGCCAAGCATGCTCGCTGGCCAACAGCGGCCGGAGCGACGCCATGCGGACGAGCCCCGCCAAACGGCCCTGCGGATCGACGACCGGACAATCCGTGAAATTGCCCGCCGCGAACGCTTCCATGATCGTGCGGAGGTGGTCCGTTTCCCGGACGGCAACCGGATCGCGGTCCATGACTTGTTCGACCGGGGTCTGGGCCGCGAAGGCCGCCCCGTCCACCTCGGCGCCGGCCGCAGGGTCGCCCCCCTCCTGCCGCAAGATGCGGTTCCCGGAATACGCGATGGCCCACGCCCCGAGCGGCGCGGTCAGCAGCACGCTCAGCACCGCCACGGCCAAAATGATTTGCCCCGGTCCGGTCGCCATGCCGGCGGCCTGCATGGCGACCAGCGGCGCGCCGCCGATGGCGGCCTGCACCGTCGCCTTGGGCAGATAGGCGATCACCACGAACAGCCGCTCCGCCGGCGTCAGTTCGCTGCCCAGCAGGCACAGCCACGTGCCGGCGCTCCGGGCGAGGAGCCCCAGCCCCACCAGCGCGCTGCCGGCCAGACCGGCCTGCCACGCGACGCCCACGTCCACCTGCGCCCCCACCAGCGTGAACAGCATGATCTGCGCGAACACCCAGATCTTCGCGAGCTTGGCGGACAGCTCGTGGGCCATGTGCTCGCTTTTTTCCAGGATGATCGCCCCGATGGCCATCACCGCCAGCAGCGCCGCGAACGGCACGAATTCCTCGACGTGCCGTTCCGCCCCGACCAGCACGATGGAAACGCCCAGGATGGCCAACAGCCGCTTCGTGGCGCGCGGATTGAAACGCCGGAACGTGCGGTAGAGCACCCAGCCGAACGCCGAGCCCGCGGCGATGCCCGACAGAATGGAGATCGGAATGCCGGCCAGCTTCCACGGCAGGTTCACCTGCCCGCCCGTGTAGAGTCCCAGCAGCGCGCTGAACACCACGATGACGAACACGTCGTCGATCGACGACGCGGCGATGACCAGCGTGGGGATGGCCTTGTCCGTCCCCTTCCGGCGCGCCGCGAAATCGAGCATCAGCGGCACCACGACCGCCGGCGAGACCGCCCCCAGCACCGTCCCCAGGATCGCCGACTCCACATAGGACAACCCGAGCAGGCGCGGGCCCAGCGCCGTCACCGCCAGCGCCTCCAGCGTGGCCGGCACGAACGACAGCAGCAGCGCCTGCACGCCCACGCGCCGCAACGTGTCCTTGTGCAGCTCGAACCCCGCGCGCAGCAGGATCACGATCAGCGCGATCATCCGCATGTCGGCCGAAAACGCCAGCAAGCCGGGATCCAGCGCCCCCAGCATGCAGGGGCCGAGCACGACGCCCACCAGCATCATGCCGACCAGTCCCGGCACCCGCAGCTTCCGGAAAAGAAAATCCACCAGCAGCCCGAGGATCACCAACGTCGCCAGGCCCAACGCCATCGGATCAGCCCTCCGCGCCGCCGTTGTCCAGCGCCAGCCGGCCCCGCACCGGAGGATTTCCCCGCGAATCCAAGATTTCCATGGCCGCGATCGATTGGATCTTCGCCTTCATGCAATCTGCTCCTGCCGGGCATCCCGGCTTGTTCGTTGAGACCGCCGGCGCGCCGGCGCGGCCAACGAAAAGCCCCGCCGACGGCGGGGCTTTCCCAAAGCTCCCGCCACCGAAACCTTCGGCGACAGGAGTCATCAGTCCGGGCAACCCGAACGGTTCGGCGGGGGACTCCATCCCCTTGCAACGAGAGCAGATATCCCCCAAACGACCCCGACATGCAAGGATAAACGCGGCGGCCGCCGCGGCAAGGGCGCATCTGCGATTCGGTGCAAGGATCCAGCCTGAAGGCTGGACTACGAACGGGTCTGGTATGTAGTCCACGCTTTAGCGTGTGGCTGTCCTTTTCGGCCTGAAACGCGAGTGGATGCACCGAATCGCAGATGTGCCCCAGTTGCGCCGCCCCGGCGCTTGACTTGGCGGCGCGGCCTTTGGCATAGTCCGCGTTTCATTGGCGCCAAAGTAGCTCAGCTGGCAGAGCACCGCATTCGTAATGCGACGGTCGTCGGTTCGAATCCGACCTTTGGCTCCACTTTTTTTGCGCCCCGCTCTCGCCGGAACGGCGGGCCGGCGCTACGGCGCGGTGGTGACGCCCCCTTCGCCTTCCGGTGGGTAGCCCAGTTGGGTTACGGAGGCGATCCCTTCGCGACCGGCCTGATCCCGGACGATGACGACGTTCACGCCTTCTCCGCCGACGCTGCGATACACGGCGGAGTAGCCGCCGCTGGCCAAAATTTGGCCCAAGCCGGGATTGCTGACGCTCCATTCCAACGGCAAGAACAGCCGGTCGGCGAGATTGGTGGAGGACGCCATGCAGTCTCCGCAGCAAGCGCCCCGGCAGGCCGTCAGGAATAGAGAACCATAGCCATAACCATAGATGGGGTCCTTGGTCTCCGCGCAATCCTGGCAGTCGTCAGCCGTGCGCCGGATGGAGAGCCCGGTGTCCGTTTCGGCATCCTCGCCGCAACCCGGCCCGAATGCCGCAAGGGCCACGGCCAACAGCCCCGCCGCCACCGTCTTCGTTCCGTTTGTTTTCATGTTGCGCTCCCTAGTATTGGATTTGCGAGCCGCCGTACGGCGTGCCGGACCCTTGAATCTTGACGGCGAAATCGTCGAAAAACTTCTTGTTGGCGCCGCCCGAATCGTAGAACACGTGGATGCCGATTTCGGGGGGGCCGGCATAAACCTCCTCCACGACGCCCTCGGCGTTCGTGACCGACGCAAAGCTGCAGTAATTGGTTTCGGAGGAAAAGGCCGAATGGACGACATCCGACGCCCCGTTGTCCCACGCCAGCGGCGTTTGGAACGGCGCATTGGTCGGCCATAGCGCATTGGTGCCGCTGTTGTTCGGCCACGAAGGATACACGACCGGGCTTTGCACGAAAGCGGCGATGCGGTTCTGGAGATTGGTGCCGACGCGTTCCTCCTTGAGCTGCAGCAACAGCGTGGAATAGTTGGTGATGCCAAAGGCGGCATTCGCCGTGCCCTCGTTGAAAAGCTTCAAAATGGCGTCGTTCGTCGTCAGCAGGCGGGAAGCGATCAACTGGAACGTGTCGTTGGAGGAAGCACGCTGCCAGAGCACGACGTAGGAATTCGTGCCGCGCAATGCCGACCAATCGGCTGAAAGCTGGTCGATCCAAGGAAGCGCCGGCGTCGGATTGGCCGTGGCGGCGCGGAAGAAGGACAAGCCATAGCCCGCCCCGTTCTCCCGCAGGCGAAACGAAATGCCCAGCATGTGGTATTTGCCAAAGCCCACGCCGGGATTCTCGTACGGCTGGATTTTCATCTGCACGTCGTAGCCCAGCGAATTGGCCTGCTTTTCCCACGCACGGCACAAGGCTCTGGATTCCTTGTCGAGCGTGTTGGTGTTTTCGTGCCAGGTGAGATAGAGATAGCCGGCCGTGCCTTGGATGTCCAAGGCGCCCTCTCCTCCGGACGGACCCGTATTCATTGGCGTCGGGGTAAGACTGCCCCCGCCGATGCCCCAGGCATCCGAGTTGAACGAACCGTCTTCGTTGTAGAAATCGATGTCCCGGGGCTGATCGGGCGTGACGCCGCGATCCGCGAACTCGAAATGAACCTGCTGGCGGGATTCCAGCGCGGTGCCGGGATTGGCGATCCCGATGGACCGCACAACCACCCACCCCTGCGCATTGGTCGCGACGGAGATGATGAATTGATCGCCGCTGGCGTTGGTATAGGTGCCGGAAAGCGTCGTCCGGATTTCGGGATCGCACGAGCGGACGAATTCCGCCCCCGACTCGGCCATGAAATAGGCCCGGCTCGAAGAGTTGAGGCCGACCCGCTCGTACCGCGAGCTGGTTGAGACCGACAAGATCGCCAGACCGGCCGCCGCCGCCGCCACCATCGAAATGGCCACGATGACCAGCACCGCCCCGGTCCTACCCTTGGTGTCCGTTTTCATTCTGACCTCTCGCTGAACAGGACGTTGCGTGGCACCAAGCGAGCGGCGAGGAGATCGCCGGTTACGCGGCTTTGCAGCATCACTTCGATGATGCGGGAGTTGGCAGACCAGGTCGTGGCGAAAACCGCATCGTCGGGCCGGTCGTAGTAGCGGAGCCGGAAATCCGCGACGTCGTCCGTCAACGCAACCCCGTCGAGCGTCAGCGGATCGCCGGGAGTTCCGCTCCAAGACAGGGTTCGCGCGTGGAGCGTTTTGGCCGAATCATAAAATACGTATTGAAGCGAATGCATGCTGCCCACGGGAACGGCGTTGGTCGTTATGGTGGTCAACTCCCGGCTCAGGCGGGCGAAAGCCAAGCGGCACTTTCGCATGGCCGTCGCGTTCTGGCGCACCTGCAGCAGGCCTTCCGCCACCGGCACCAGAGACACCGTAGCCGCCGTCGCCAGCACTCCGACCAGCAGAAGGACGGCGACCAGTTCGATCAAGGAAAAGCCCTTTGTCATGGCGTCTCCCCGAGCGGCTTCGCAAACAACCGGCTGGTGGATTCGCCCAGGCTGTTGGCCAACGTGACGCTCAGCAGGCTGCGATTTGTGGTCGCCGTCTCGGCTTGGCCGGCATAAGCGACGTAGTTCGTGCGCAACGCGACGATCCCGTCCGGCAAGTTGGTGCGGACATACTCCCGAAGCGCTTCAAGTTTGTCGGGATCGGCCGGGTTTGTATTGGATTCATGATGCCACACCACGAGATTTTCCATGGCGGATTGCAAGGCGAGGCCTTCGTCCATTTGCGTCCGCGGCTCGTAGCTCTTCATGAACACGTTGCCCAGAAACGGCAGGATGGCTGCCATGGCGATCGTCGAAAGCACGATGGCGACGATGACTTCGATCAGGGTGAATCCGGTTGGGCGGCGGATCTTCATCGGACGAGCCCCGTGAAATGGGTGATCACGATTTGTTCGCTCACCGTTCCATCCGAAAGCGTGATGGGATAATCGGCGGCAGGAGCGCCCCACCCATCGAGGACAACCGCAGGGGCGATCACGGCAACGCCCACGCCGCCCGGCAGGCGATGGACGTGGGGCGGGACGTTCGTTTCGCCGGGCCAAGGAATGGGCGACGGGTTGCCGTCGCGCAGGAGAGCATACGAATTGCCGCTGAACGCCACGCTCCAGGCGGCGGTGTTGTTGGCCATGGCCAGGGATTGGGCAAATCCCAAGTGGGCGCGGAGGATGTCGGCGGAAGCAACCACGGCAGCACCCGTCGATTCCATGCCCGCGGCCATGAATCCAGCAGCCAGCAATGCGATGACCACCAAAGCCAAGACGACCTCGATGATGGTGAACCCATTTGTTGCCGGACCTATGTTGGAGCGGACCTGCATCGGGCCTTCTCCCTTCGCCTCAGTCAACCATCAGGCAAGATGGCCGCAGGAGGAGGTGGCATTTTCCTCCTCCCGCGGATCGCGGATGACTCCGCTATGGCCGGGCCCAGAGGCGGGTGTCGGTCACCGTGGCATCGTTGTTGTCGGTGGCGGTCACGTCCACGCCTCCGGCCGCATTCGCGGCGAACCCCATGGTGTAGTCGGTGCTCGCCATCGGCGTGGTCGTGCCGCATTCCGTCACCAGTTCGGCATCGGTCGGCTCGACCCCGTTTTGCAGCGCCAGCCGGCCATAGGCCATCGACACGTGCGAGAGGCCGGCGGCCAAGGCGCCGTCCAGCGCCCGCGTGCGCGCGTCATCCATCAGGCTGACGTAGCGCGGGATGGCGACGGCGGCCAGCACCGCCAAGATCACCAGCACCGCGATGATTTCAATCAGCGTGAAGCCCGATTGACCCGACTTTTTGTCTACTGCTTTCATGGCATTTCTCCTGTTTGGTTTACTTTCATCTTTATCAAAGTGTTATGAACATCCGTGCTTTTCCATATGCAGGGACCGTGCCAAAGCTCCAAACGGGCCCAAACGATCGGGTTTCGCCTCGCGACGCGGCTTTTCGGCCCTTTTCATCTCCCGAGGACTCCGTTTTTTGATGCTCATGGCTTCGCTTCTTGGGGCTCGGGTCCCGCCCCGTTGCCGTTCTTTTCGTTCCGCAACGAGGACACGTCGATCTGATGCTTGGCAATGCGATGCCAGAGGCTGCGCTCTTTGATGCCCAACAGCTCGGCGGCGCGGACCTGGATGCCTCCCGCCTTGGTCAACGCGTCCAGGATCAGGCCTTTTTCCAGCGCGGCGAGGCGGGCGTCGAGCCCGGGTCCGCCTGGTCCCGACATTCTCAAATCCGACGGGCTCAAATCGAACGGCAAGCCGATGCCGGTATTCAGATGCTCCGGTTCGATGACGCCGGAGGACAGGGCGGACGCGGCTTCGATGGCGTTTTTCAGCTCGCGCACGTTGCCCGGCCATTGGTGGGCGGTCAAGGCGGCCAGCGTTTGCGGCGACAGCGTCGCGCCCGGCTTGATCTGCCGGAGCAGATGCTTGGCCAGCAGCGGAATGTCTTCGTTGCGCTCGCGCAGCGGCGGCAGCCGGAAGGAAAACACGTTGATCCGGAAAAACAGATCTTCGCGGAATCTCCCCTCCTGCACCATCTTGGCCAGATCCTTGTTGGTGGCGGCGATGATGCGGATGTCCACCGGGATAGGCTGGGTTCCACCCACGCGCTCGATTTCCCGCTCCTGCAGGGCGCGCAGGATCTTGGCCTGGGTCATCAGCGGCATGTCGGCGATTTCGTCGAGGAACACCGTGCCGCCGCTGGCGGCCTCCAGCTTGCCGATCTTGCGCACGTAGGCGCCGGTGAACGCACCTTTTTCATGCCCGAACAGTTCGCTTTCCAGCAGCCCCTCGGGAATGCCCGCGCAGTTGATGGCGACGTACGGCTGGGTCGCGCGGCGGCTGTGGGAATGGACGTTGCGGGCGATCAATTCCTTGCCGGTCCCGCTTTCGCCGAGGATCAGCACCGTCGAGTCGGTCGGCGAGATCTTCAACACCAGCCCCAAAATCGCCCGCATCGCCGCCGACGGCGCGACGATGTCCGGAAACAACGCCTGAGCCTCCAGGTTGCCGAGCGCTTCCGTCACCCGGCTCAAGGAACTGACGAGGGGGGCGACCGCGCTGAAGTCCGACAGGCGCCGGCCGTAGAGCGGCGGCGGAGCCTCGGGCACCATCGGCCGGGTCTTGCGCAGGAAATCCTCCACGGGCCGGAAAATCAACCGCAGGATCAGCAGGCCGAACAGGAAGGCCGTGGCGACGAGGATGGCGCCGGTGGCGACCAACGGCCCCGTCCGCCCGTCGGCGACGAACGCGGCGGACCGCATCAGGTGGAACGTCAGCAGCGCCGCCAGCGCCGTGAGCCCCGCGAAGATCAGCGGCACGAGGACGTAAAGCTGGAGGCGCATGGAGTTCGTTTTCATTTGCCCGTCGAGGCGAGTTTCGCCAGGTCCCACATCGGCATGTACACGGCCAGCGCGAAGAAACCGACCAGCGCGGACATCAGGGCGATCAGCACGGGCCCCATCGCCGTGGTCAAACGCCGGGTGGCGTATTCCACTTCGGAATCGTAGTGGATGGAGATCTCCTTGAGCATTTCGTCGAGGTTGCCCGCCTCCTCGCCCACCGCCACCATGTTGATCACCATGGGCGTGAAATACTTGGCCGACATCAGCGGCCGGGCGATGCCGTGGCCCTGTTCCAGCCGCGACTGCACGCCTTCCAGCTCCCGGCCGATGGCCTCGTTCCCGATGGTGCCGGACAGGATCTTGATCGCGTCGAGAATGCCGACGCCGGACGCCTGCAGGATCGAAAAGATGCTCGCGAACCGCGACAGGGCGGCCTTGACGAGCAAGGGCCCGACGAGGGGCATGCCCAGTTTCAGGCGGTCCCACCAGAACCGTCCCGGGCGGGTGCGGAGCGCGAGGAAGAGGGCGACCGCGATCCCGACCAGACCGGCGAGGATCCATGGCCAATATCCGTTCAGGAACCGGCTGAGCGCCAGGCACGTCCGGGTCGGGAACGGCAGTTGGATCTTCGCCTTGGCGTAGACGCCGGAAAACTTGGGAATGACGAACATGATCAGCGAGACGAACGCCGCGATCAAGGCGCCGAGGACGATGAGGGGATACTGGAGCACGGAGCGGACTTCCGACCGGACCTTGTACTCGTGGGTGATGATGTAGATGAGCCGCTGGAGGATCTGCGGCAGCGCGCCGCTGGTTTCTCCCGCCAGGACCATGCTGGAATACAGCGTCGAAAACACGCGGGGATGCTTGGCCAGGGCGCGATGCAGATTGGAACCGGAACGGATGTCGCCGGCAATCTGCTTGCAAATGGCCTTCAGTTGCGGATTTTCGGCCTGGCTCTCCAGGATGTCCATGACCCGCAGCACGGGGATGCCGGCCCGCATCATGGTGCTGAGCTGCTTGGTGAACAGGATCAAATCCTCGGGCGTGACTTTTTTCCGGAACATCCGCGCCAACCGGTTTTCCCCCGCGGCGGCGCCCGATTCGTCGCGCAGCTCCAGCGGCGCCAGGCCGCGGCCGGCGAGCACTTCGTTCGCGTGGTCCAGGGACTGGGCCTCGATCACGCCGGCGACCGTCTTGCCCAGCTCGTTCACCGCTTCGTACCGATAGCTGCCCATGGCGGCTTCTTCCGTTCTAGGCGCTCACGACGCCCATGGCCTCTTCCATCGTGGTGATGCCCGCGCGCAGCTTGGCGAGGGCGTCTTCCTTCAACATGCGCAGGAGGTCCGCCTCCCGCGCCGCGCGCGCGATTTCCAGCGCGGTGGCCCGGCGGTCCACCATTTCCCGGATCCGGTCGTCCATCGTCAGCACTTCGAACAGGCCGATGCGCCCCTGGTAGCCGGTGTGCTGGCAGCGGGCGCACCCCTTGGCCTTCATGACGAGGAACTCCTCGCCGTCCGGAACGCCCCAGAACCGGCGGGATTCCGGCGTCGGTGCGACGCGTTCGGCGCAATGCGGACACACCTTGCGGACGAGGCGCTGGGCGAACGCCACCACCAGCACCGAGGACACCAGGAACGGCTCGACGCCCATGTCGATCAGCCGGGTGATGGCCCCGGCCGCGTCGTTGGTGTGGACCGTGCTCAGCACCAGATGCCCCGTCAGCGCGGCCTGGACCGCGATCCGGGCCGTCTCCGCGTCGCGAATCTCCCCGACCATGATGATGTCCGGATCCTGCCGCAAAATCGAACGCAGTCCCGAGGCGAACGTCATGCCGGCCTTGACGTTCAGCTGCACCTGGCGGATCCGGGGCATCCGGTATTCCACCGGATCCTCGACGGTGATGATGTTGACGTCCGGC
Source organism: Verrucomicrobia bacterium UBA2281 (assembly GCA_002347655.1). GTDB lineage: Bacteria > Verrucomicrobiota > Kiritimatiellia > CAIQIC01 > Lenti-01 > Lenti-01. The sequence continues at coordinate 60,204 of DDWR01000009.1, forward strand.
TGGTTGAGTTCCTTGAGCATGGCGTAGAGGGTGGTCGACTTGCCGCTGCCCGTCGGCCCCGTGCTGAGGATGATGCCGTAGGGCGCGTCGATGGCCCGCATGAGCAAGGCCCGGTCCCGGTCGGACATGCCGAGATCGCCCAGCGAGTAGTTGAAGGCGCTCATGTCCAGCAGCCGCAGCACCACGTTTTCGCCGTTCGTGGTCGGAATGGTCGAAACGCGGACGTTGATTTCCCGGTTGTCCAGATGGACGGTGAACCGGCCGTCCTGGGGCACGCGCGACACGGCGATGTCCAGCTGCGCGAGGATTTTGATGCGGGACACGATGGAGAGGTGGAGCTTCTTGGGCGGTGGCGGCATCTCGCGCAGCTTGCCGTCGATGCGGAAACGCAACTGCACGTGGGCCGCTTCGGGGCTGACGTGGATGTCGCTGGCTCCCTCGCGGACCGCCTGGGACAGGATCCAGTTCACCATGCGGATGACCGGCGCGCCCTCGGCCATGTCCTTCAAGGACCCCACTTCGAGGTCTTCGGCCATGTTGGGCGCGCCCGCGCCGCCCTTGTCGCCGCCGGCGTCCTCTTCCATGCCGCCCAACCCCGCGAAACTCCCGTACAGGCCGTTGGTCAGCTGGTTGATTTCGCGCCCCGTGCAGATGACGGGCCGCACTTCGCAATGGGTCAGCTGTTCGACGGCGTCGAGGGCGTCGATGTCGCTCGGGTCGCCCATGCCCAGCACCAGCGTGCCGTCCCGGCGCTCCAGCGGCACCACCTGCAGCCGCTGGGCCAGTTCCACCGGGATCAGGGCGGCCAGGGTCCCGTTGAGCGGATAGGTTTCCGGGTCGTAACGGGGCACGCCGATCTGGCGGCCCAGCAGCTCCACCAACTGGTCCTCGCGGACGAGCCCCTTGCTGCACAGATATTCCCCCAGCCGCATGCCGGCCGCCACGCAGGCTTCGATGCTTTGCTTGGCCTGCTCGGGCGTCAGCAGACCCGCCGCCACCAGCATCTGGCCGATCTTCTGCTTCTGCTTGGCCATGACCCGTTCTCCCGGCTATTGCCGCCCGGCGATGATCCGCGGGGTGATGAAAATCAGCGTTTCGTCGAAGCTTTTCGACTGCCCTTTGTTTTTGAACAGGGCGCCGACGAACGGAATATCCATCAAATACGGAATGCCGGAGCTCGAACTGCTGTCCATTTCCTTGGACAACCCGCCGATGACGACGGTTTCGCCGTTGCGCAGCAGCACCGTGGTGCTGGCATGCTTGGTGTTGACCGGGAATTCCCCGTTGCTTTCCGGCTTGGTCTCGTCGAACGTGTCCTTGTTCGCGGAAATCTCCACCCGCAGGTATTCTTCGTCCACCACGTGGGGAATGACCTCCAGCTTCAGCACGGCCTTTTTCCATTCGATGTCGGCGCCCACGCCCGTCGTGCTCGATTTCTGGTAGGCGCGCTCCTCGCCGCTCTCGACGATGGCCGCCTCGTTGTCCAGCGTGATGATCGAGGGGCTGGACAGGATCTGGATGCGCCCTTTCCGCGCCAAGGCCGTCAACTGCATGCTCAGCATTTCGCTGGCGCCGATCTGTTCGGTCATCATCCCGAAGGTCAAGCCCACCGGATCGAGGTTCTGGGCGAACTGGGCGGGAAAGGCGGCGCCGTAGCCGCCGGCGCCCTGGCCGCCGGCCGCGACCAGGCGGCCATCGTCGATCCGCGCCACGTTGCCGCCCCACTGGACGCCCAATTGCCGGGCGGCGTCCCGCGTGGCTTCCACGATCCGCGCTTCGATGTGCACCTGGTGCTTCGCGCGGTCGAGCCGTTCCACCAAGGCGATCGCCTTGGCGATGTCTTCGCGGATCGCATGCACGATGATGGCGTTGTTCTCTTCGTCGACGGACACGCTGGCCCGGGAACTGTATTCCCCGGCCGCAGCCTTGTCGGCCGCATCGGCCAACAGGGTCTTGACCGTGGCGCCGATGTTCCGGGCCTTGGCGTATTTGATCGGAATCACCTGGATCGCCATCGGTTCGACCCGCCGCTTTTCGGCCTTCACCCCTTCGCGCTGCTTCAGCACCATTTCCATTTCGAGATCGCGCTTCATGTCGTCGATGGTCAACACCCGCAGCACGTCGCCATCCCACAGATAGGTCAATCCGGCGGTGGACACCACGCTGCGGAACGCCTGATCCCACGGCACGTTCTTGAAGGTGAACGCGACGGTCCCGGAGACCTGCGGACTGACCAGCATGTTCAGGCCGGCCGCTTTCGCCAGCGTCCGCAGGATCGCGGCCACGTCGGCCTCGTCCGTCAGCTCGAGATCGCTGAGGACCATGGTCGGCAACTCCCGGATTCCCAGCTCTTTCGGCAGCTCTTCGCGCTTCCGCGGCACGTTTTCCACCGCCGCCGGCAGGACCCGCGCGCGGACGGCCTCGTCGAGCGCGGCCGGCTTCGCCCGGCTGCCAGCCGAGTCGTTCAGCGCGGGCATCTTGTCCACGACGGCCGGCGCGGCGCAGCCGATCCAGATCGCCACCGCTCCCCCCATCAGCCCCATCGGCATACGGACCCATCGGCCACGGTGCGTTTTCATTTCGGCTCCTTTCGGGCTTTGGGCGCGTGCAAGGCAAGGGTCATGCGGCGCCCGCCGGTTCGGGAAATCAGCGTCACCTGGTCCGGCTGGATGGATTCCACCCGGAAATCGCCCGATCCCACCGGATCGTTTTCCTGGTATTCGCGCCCGTTCACGATGGCGAACCGCTGCGCGCCGACCTGGATGAACCCCGTGTAGAGGAATCGCCCGCCGCCGATTTCCCGCGACTGGGGATCCGCGGCCCGATCGATGAAGGGCGTATCCGCCCAGGGACCGGAGGCTTGATCCAGCGCGAACGTTTCCAGCGGCTTGAGTTTCAGCGGAGCCATTTTGGCCCGCTGGGCCTCGACAAACGTCCGGATTTCGTCCTGCTGCCGGCGGGCTTGGGCGGTGCCCGCCGCGTCCCGGACGGAATCCAGCCCCAGGGAAGCGACCACCCAGGCGATCGCACCGCCCATGCCCCAGACCAGAATGCGTTCCCGCTTCGTCATGGCCTCTCCCTATTCCAGCGCCAGCCGCACCGCGACGTTGAACTGCTCCTGCAACGCCTCCCGCCGGACTTCCAGCCGCTCGATCCGCTCGAGCGCCGGCATCTGCGCCAAGCCCAGCAGGAACGCCCGGAGTTGCAGGTAGGGTCCGGTGGCGCGCAGTTCGACCGCCAAATATCGGCGACCTTGGTCGTCTAGCTGGACCCGCGGACTTGCCGCGCCCAGTTCGATCAGGCTGTTCGTCGCGATTTGCATGAACCGGTCCGTCACGGAAGCGATGTCGCGTTCGGACAGTTTTTCCGGTTTCGGCAGGACCAGCTCCGGCCATTTCGCCGGAACGTCCAGCCGGGCCAGTTCCAGATAGATCGGATAGCAGGCTTCCAATTCAACCCGCTCCGCGCGGGCCTTGGCCAGCCGCTCCTTCAACTGCCGGCTTGCGCGCAGCGGCAAGTACAAATGCGCGCCGGACCCCACCAGCAACACCACGAGCAGGATCTGGATGAAACTGTTCGTCAGCACGCGGCCCAAGATCGGAACGAGCGTTTTCATGGACCCCCTCCGGCTGCCGGCGCCGGCGGCGCGGACGGCGACGGACCGGCCAGGTCGTCCATTTGCATTTCCAGCGCGAACAGCAGGACCGGTTCGCCGCTTTCCGTGCCGGCTTCGGACCGCAACAGGGAAACGCCCCCAAACAGCTCGGCGTCTTCCAGCCGCATCTGGTAGGAAGCCAGTTTCGATTCCTGCACCCCGATTTCACCCAGGACGAGTCCTTCAAGGTGGAAACGGATCGGAGAATCCGTTTCGCCCGCGGTTTTCTTTTTCGCCCGTTTCCCGGCGTTGGCGGCCTCGCCGGGTTCCCACGTCGCGGAAATCAACCGGATGTCCTCGGGCGTCAGCCGCGCAAGCTGGTTCAAGGCCGCCGCCGGCAAATGGCGCCGGGCCATGGCTTTCAGCTGCGCGCTGTTCTGCGCCGCCCGGTCCGAGATCGCTTGCACCGCCGCCCGATCCGTGCGCGGCACGATGCGGCGGACGTTCTGCAGGCAGGCTTCCAACTCGGCATGCATCCGGCCGTTCGCCTGCGAGGCCAATCGGCTGCCCCCGAGCATCAACGCCGCCGCGATGGCCCCCAGACCGACCAGCAACTGCTTCGCCCGAATGCCGCGGGCTTCTTTATGACGCTTCACGTAGGTGTAGATCAAATTGGGCGACTGCGACTTGTCGGACAAGGCCGCCCCCAGGGCGAGCGCCATCTGGCCGGCCTCCTCCGGGCTCCACGCGCCCGCCTCCCGGCCCGCGAACCGATGCGCCCGGAACAGATCCAGCGGGCCGCTTTTCACGCCCAGTCGACTCCCCAATTCTTCGACCAGCGGCGCCAAGCCGGCCATGGCTCCGGCCACGTGGATTTCCTTGACCCCTTCGTCCCGCCCCACCAGATAGGCCGACAGCGAACGCTCCACCTGCTGGACCAGCCGGCCAAACGCCAACCGCACGGTTTCCTTCAGCGAATCGATCTCCTCGGTCGCCGGCCCTGCGGTCCCATCCGCCGCCGGCGGACCGCCGGCGAACGCCGCGCGAATCGCATGATACGCCTGCGCCGCGCTCCAGTCCGGATGCCGATCCCGGACCGCGTCCAGCATGACGTTCATCCCGGTTTTGAACAACCGGTGCGACACCACGTGCTTCCCCTTCACGAACATGATGGACGAAGAATCCTCCCCGACGTACAACGCCATGGCGGTTTCGGCCGCGTGGCTGCCCGCCGATTGGTTGCGGAACAGGTTCCGCATCGCGAACGAGGGGAGCAGGATTCCATCGACGTGGACGCCCACGGACTCGAACATGTCGGTCAGCGCCGCCACCTCCGCTTGGGCCACCGTGTAGGCCGTCACGTCCGTTTTCTTGGAAGTGCCGGCCATGGCCGGATCCACGCCCTCCGCGTCGTAGTCGAACACCGTCTGCGCGGCATCGAACGGGATCTCCTTGCGGAACGTCCAATAGACCATGTTCGCCAGTTGCCGCGGGCGCGCTTTGGGCAACGCCAAGAACCGCATCTGAAGGCTGGGCGTCGGACCGACCAACCAAATGGACGTGTGCCGCAACACGGAGCAGAATTCGCCCAGACGGGACTTCAGAAACGCCGGGAATTCCTTGGACCCCGGCAATTGTCCGGATGGATACGCCTCGGAGAACCAGCGGACGATGCGGCCCCGGCCCACTTCGACCACCCGGAGCGAGTCCAGGTCCAGATGGACGCCGACCGTGCAGATCCGCCCCGGATCGGGCAGCTCGGTTCTCGGCTCGCTTGATTTCATCCGGCGCTCCCGCGGGAAAGTCCGCTGCTTCCGTCCACCTACTTGACCAGCACGTTCAAGGCCCGTTCTTCCGTTTCCGCCGCTTTATCCATCTGGCCGCTGGCCCGGTAATAGCGCGCCAGGCTGCGCACGATGGCCAAATAGGCCTCGTGGTTCGTGGTCCGGCTCTTCTCCGCCAGCCGCGCGGCCTCTTCGAGGAGCGGCCCCGCCTCCCCGGCACGATTCTGCTCCATCAGCAACAGGCCCAGGTTGTAGAGGGGAATCGCCAGAACGACGGCCTCCTTGGGTTTGTTTTTCTTGTAGATGCCGATGGCCTGCCGATACAGCGCTTCCGCATCCGCCGATCGCTGCAGATCCCGCAAAGCGCACGCCAATCCATTCAGGGCGGCCGCGTAGCGAGGATGGGACGCGCCGAGCGCGGAACGGAACGTCTCCGCCGCTTCCCGGTAATGCGCCTCGGCGACCAGATGTTCGCCTTTCGCCCGGGCCGCGTCCGCCACGTGCTGGAGCACCGTGCCGGCGGCGGCGTTGGAACGCCCGACCGTCGAATCGAGGATCGACAAGGCCCGCCGGAACAGATCCGCCGCTTCGTCCCAGCGGCGCTCCGCCAGCATGACCAGTCCGGCATCGTTCAGCGACCATGCCAGCGAGGCGTCGCGGACGCCATCCAAGTGCTCCCGCAGCGCCTTGCCTTTCCGAACCAATCCCTCTTCCTGCCATTGGGCTTCCCTGCGGCGGAGGGCCTCTTCCGCCTGGCTCCGGTCCGCCGCCGCCTCTTGGGCCGTTTTGTCGACCAAGATGCGCGCCGCCTCGAGTTCCTTGCGGAGCTTGCCCAGTTCGGCTTCTTGGGTTTTCGCCGTCCGTTCCGACTCCGTTAGCTTTGTCCGCAATCCGGCAGCCTCCGCTTGGCTCTTGGCCGTTGCCCGGATCTGCTTTTCCAACTCCCCCTTCAACGCCGCGACGCGCTCGGTCCATTCCGCCTTTTCCCGGGCGCGCTCCCGGGCAACTTCTTCCTCTGTTTCCTGCCGGGCCAGTGCCCGCGTCAGACGATCCACTTCGGCTTGGGTTTTGCGAACTTCCTTCTCGATGGACGAGAATTCCCGCGCGCTTATCTCCATCGCGGCGATCGACTTGTCCGGCGGCGCCGCCCGGAGCGGCCCGGCTTCGGAATCGGCGGCGCAAGCGATGCGGGCCAAGCCGGCCATCGCCAAAATCGCCGCAGCGCCATAGCCGGCCGGGAACCGGGAAAAACGGATTGCCCGCGATTTCATTTCGGGCCTCCCGCGTTCTTCAGGACCGCGTTCACGGCGGCCAAGGTTTCCTGCAGCTGGCGATCCTTTTCCGCCGCCCGTTCAAGTTCCTTTTCGCTTTCCGCCAGCCGATTCCGCAGCTGGACGACTTCCTCCCGGACGTTCGCCGCAACTTGGGTTTGCCCGGCCAATTGTTTTTCCAACTCTTGCGCCTTTGCGTGCGCGGCCTTCTTTTCGGCAGCCAGCTGCTTCTCCAGATCCGCCAGGCGGCCCGAAGCCTTTTGGACCTCCGCCTGCAACGCCCCCGCTTGCCTGGTCGCCTCGACCAGCGCCTTTTCCTTGGCCGCCAACTCGCCCGCAGCCTTGGCCGCGGCCGCTTCGGACGCCTGGGCCTGCGCGGCTTTTTCCTGCCCCAGCTTCGCGAGGCGTTCGCGCTCCGCGCCCAGCGCTTTTTCCAACTCCGCGACGCGGCCCGCCGTCTTCTTCGCTTCTACTTGTAGTTGTTCCATGCGTTTCCCGGCTTCTGCCAGCGCCTTTTCCTTGGCCGCCAACTCGCCCGCGGCCTTGGCTGCGGCCGCTTCGGACGCCTGGGCCTGCGCGGCTTTTTCCCGCCCCAGCTTCGCCAGGCGTTCGCGCTCCGCGCCCAGCG
>DDWR01000003.1:0-85836 GCA_002347655.1 Verrucomicrobia bacterium UBA2281
CCTGAAAAACTGGGGATAGTCCTGTATAGTTGACCAACTGAACGGCCTGGGCTAGAAAAACATCATGCCACGACCACCCCGCATGGAATATGAAAACGCCCTGTACCACGTGACCAGCCGTGGCAATGGCCGGCAAGTGATCTTCCACACCGACGACGACCGCAAGCGCTTTCTGAGCCAATTGCAGGACAATCTCGAAAGCTACGGCGTCCGGCTGCATGCATGGGTTCTAATGGCCAACCACTTCCATCTGGTTGTTCGAACGCCGCGTGCGAATCTGAGCCGCTTTATGCAAAGGCTCAATAGCAGCTACAGCCTGTATTACCGCTACAAACACGGCAAGCCGGGCCACGTGCTGGGTGGCCGCTATAAATCGCCGGTGATCGAGAACGACGAATATCTGCTGGCAGCGACTCGATACGTGCACTTGAACCCGGTGAAAACACGCATCCAGATGCAACGAACAGTCAAAATGCAAATTGCCTTTCTCGAGGGGTATGCCTGGAGCAGCTATCCGGCTTACATCGGCAAAATATCCTTTCCCGATTGGCTGGACAAGCAGGTCCTAAGCACCTACGGCCGCGATTTGCAACAAGCCCGGCGTCGCTACCGGGCCTATGTCCAAGCCGGATTGCTGGAAGACAACACGCCCATCCAGGATTTGATGAAAGCCAATGCCTATGCGATTGGAAGCGCCGGGTTCGTCGCGGATACAGCCTCCGCATTGGCCCAGCGCACAACTGGAGGCCCCAGGGATGCGGACATCTCCTTGCCCCGGCCCCACGCGTCCTTTGCCGCGATCGATCGAGAAATCGCCCGCCGCTACGGCCTGACGCCGGAGGACCTGCGCGGCCGGCGGCGGGCCGCGGGAGTGGCCCGAACCGTGGCCATGGAATTAGCGGCGCGCACAAGCGGCCAGACGTTGCGTGCCATCGGGCAACACTACGGCAATGTCAGCAGCCAAGCCGTCGCCATGGCCCGCAAGCGCTTGAAACAGAACAGGGACGTCGACTGGACGGAAATGCAACTCGCATTAGCCGGCAGTTCAACAATCCATAAGTGAATATTTACGGTCTGACCCCGTTTGCGGGCTTTTCCAGCAGTTGCACCTCGAGCGGCTTGCTGGCCGTTCCCGCATAGATCGTGCGGTGCGGGAATGGAATCTCGATCCCTTCCCGGTCGAACGCCAGCTTGACCCGGCGCAGGAATTCCCGCCCCACCATCCATTGCCGGATCGGCCTGGTCTTGATGCGCCCCTTGATCACCACCGCCGAATCCGCGAACCGATCCACGCCGAAGATTTCCGGCTCGTCCACGATGGCCGGACCGCAGAGCGGATCCTGACGCAGCTCCCGGAACACCTCCCGCAGCACGGCGCAGACCCGGTCCGAGTCTTCCTTGTACGCCACGCCAACATCGAACACGTAGGCCGACCAGTCCCGCGTTTTGTTGCTGAGCGTGGTCACCGTCCCGTGCGGGAAGATGTGCGTGACGCCTTCGAGATCCCGCAGGACGATCGTGCGGAAATTGATTTCCTCCACCGCGCCGCCGGTGCCGTTGATGACCGCGACGTCGCCCACCCGGATCTGGTTTTCCAGAATGAAGAAGAACCCCGACAGGATGTCGCGCACCAGGTTCTGGGCGCCGAAGCCCACCGCGAGGCCGAGGATGCCCGCGCCCGCCAGGATGGGGCCGATTTCCACGCCCATCTCCTTCAGCACCACCAGCAGCAGCGTCGTCCACACCGCCAGCCGCGCGCCTTGTCGGACCAGGCGCAAGAGAGTTTCCACCCGCTTGCCGGCCTCGGAAGGCGGTTCGCCCTCGGCGGCATATTTGTTTTTCAGCCGGCGTTCCGTCCGATCCAGGAATTTCCGAACGACGAACAGCGCGCCCCACCCCAACAGCAGGCTCAGCGTCACGCGCAAGGCCGTCTCCAGCACGCCCAGCCAACTCACCTCGTCGAACATTCCCATCAGCAGATCCATGCTTCACCTCGTTCCGAATGCGCTTGCGACGTTTCTCTTGTTCCTACCCCGCGCCTTCCTCCGGGTCAAGGAGTTTGCCCGCTTGACCATGCCCGCTTGATCCGCGGAACATCCGCGGAAGGCCGGTTCCGCCGCCGGTTCGGGACGCACCTAGGGCGCGGGCGGCTGAAGGGCGGCGTCCTGCGCGCGCTTGTAGTCCAAGGCGTGCACGAGCACTTCGGCCAGGGAGGAGCAGCCGAGCTTGCGCTTGACGTTGGCGCGGTGCACGTCGACCGTGCGGCCGCTCAGGCCGAATTTCTCGGCGATTTCGCGCGTGGTGAGGCCGCCGCCGATCGCGTAGAGGATTTCGGTTTCGCGGGCGGTCAGGCCCGCGATGCCGTTCGGCTCTTTTCCGCCCACGGCGCCCGGGCCGCCGGCCAGCAGTTTTTCCGCCGCGGGACTCAGGTAGGTTTGGCCGGCCCGGACCTGGCGCAGCGCGGCGACGAGCGTTTCCTCGGCCTGGTCCTTCATGACGTAGCCCTGCGCGCCGGCGCGGAGCGCCTTCTCGGCATAGACGGCTTCGTCGTGCATCGAAAGCACGAGGATCTTGCCCGCGTAGCCTTTGGCGCGCGCCTCGCGGATCCAGTCGAGACCGCTGCGGTCGCGCAGGGACAGATCGAGCACGACCGCATCCGGCGCGGCCGCGGCCAGCGCGGCGAGACCGTCTTCGTAGGTGCCCGCTTCGCCGGCGACGGCGAAATCGGCTTCGCGCGCGAGCAGCGCGGCCAGGCCCTGGCGCACGATGGCGTGGTCGTCCACGAGCAGGAGGGTCGTTTTGCCGGTCGCAGACATCAGCGCTTGCATCCGAAGGTAGGGACGGCGCGCCGCGCCGTCCGGGCTGGCGGACCCGGAATTCGAACGGACGCCGGCGGCGCGGCGTCCCTACCGTTCGATCCTCGACTGACGGTGTTGATCGCCATGGAACCGGTCTAATCCCTTTCCGCGCGCGGATCGCGGCGCATCAGTTCGACGACGGCGTCCTTGGGCTTTTTCCCGGCGTGCAGAATGGCGTCCACCTGTTCCATGACGGGCGCGGGCACGCCGGCCTGGCGCGCGAGGGCCAGCGCCGGGCCGCAGGTGCAGACGCCTTCGGCCACCTGCACCATGCCGCCGAGGATGTCCGCGACGCGTTCGCCGCGGCCGAGCCGCTCGCCGACGGTGCGGTTGCGGCTCTGCGGGCTCATGCAGGTCACCATCAGGTCGCCGATGCCGCTCAGGCCGTAGAAGGTCTGCGGATGCGCGCCGAGCGCGACGCCCAGGCGGGTGATCTCGGCCAAGCCGCGGGTGATCAGCGCCGCCTTGGCGTTGTTGCCGAAGCCCAGGCCGTCGCAGATGCCGGCCGCGAGGGCGATGACGTTCTTGAGCGCGCCGCCGAGTTCGACGCCGCGCACGTCGTCGCTCGTGTAGGCCCGGAAGGCGTCGCCGGCGAAGAGTTCCTGGAAGCGCCGCGCGAGCGCTTCGTCGGCGCAGGCGATCGTGACGGCCGTAGGCACGCCGCGCGCGGTCTCGGGCGCGATGCTCGGACCCGAGAGCGCCGCCGGGTGCGGCACGCTCCAGAGTTCGGAGAGGATTTCGGTCATGCGTTCGAGGGTGGTTTCGTCGAAGCCCTTGGTGGCGCTGACGACGGGCGGCGCGCCGGCGGCGCGGTAGGCGCCGGCGAACCGTTCGAGCGTGGCGCGCACGTATTTCGACGGAACGACCATGACGACGGCTTCGGCGCCGGCCAGCGCTTCGTCCGGATCGGCGGTCCAGCCGATGGCTTCGGGCAGTTCCACGCCGGGCAGGAACTTGCGGTTGCGGCGGGTGGCGCGGATTTCGGCGAGATAGGCCGCGTCCGGCCCCCAGACGCAGGGCGCCTGCCCGCGGCGGGCCAGCGTCAGCGCAAGCGCCGTGCCCCACCCCCCGTCGCCGATGACCGCGACCTTCATTTCGGGTTCTCGGCCCGTTCGGCCACCACGATCTCGTTGGTCCGCGCGCACTTCGTCTGCGCCTTGGCGAACGGGGTGGTCAGGTAGACGTATTTGATCCACGAATTGAAGAACTCGTTGCGGTTCGCCCGCCAAGTGTTGACGGGGTTCTTCTCGTCGAGGTTTTCCAGCGGGCCGACGTCGGGCCGGCCTTTCTGGCGGTCGCGGCGCGCCTCGGTCAGCAGGCGCGAAGAGTTGTATTCCTGGTGGCCCAGATGCATGACGATCTGGTGGTCGGGCGTTTCGAAGATCGTGTAGCCGCCCTTTTCCGCATGTGCGAGCAGGCGGATCCGGCCGGCTTTCTCCGCCGCCTCGAGCACGGCGTCGTCGATGCCGGAATGCCGGCTCTGCGGGCATTGGAACACGTCGTCGAGACCGCCGGTGATGGGATGGCCCGGCACGAGGTTGCGGGTGGCGTAGACCCCGAACACCTTCTGCGGGTACATTCGCTTTTCGATGCCGAGGTACTTGGCCAACGCCAGCCCGCCCCAGCAAATGCCGAGGATGGAAGAGCCGCCGGCTTTCGCCGCATCGATGATCCCGCACAGTTCCTTCCAGTAGGTCACGGTTTCCCACGGCAATTCCTCGACCGGCGCCCCGGTCACGATCAGGCCGTCGAGGGAGGCCACCGACTGCGCCCAGTCGTAGGGCACGTAGTGCCGGTCGAGGTGGGCGTGGTCGGAACTCTTGTAGTCGTGGGTCCGCAGCCGGATCCAGATGGGCACGATCTGGAGGATGCTGCGGCCCATCGGCGCCAGCAGGTTGAACTCGTAGTCCTCCGCGTGCGGCATGATGTTGAGGATGCCGATGCGCAGCGGGCGGATGTCCTGGTGCTCGGCCGCCTCTTCGCTCAGCCATGCGACGTGGTTCCGCTCGAACAGCGGCTTGAGGCGATGGTTGGGCGACAATCGAATGGTCACGGTTCGGTCCTCACAAACGAATCATCCTGCCACCGGGCGCCCGCGCGTGTCCATCCTAGAAGTAGAGATCGCGCTCGCCGGCGACGATGCGCCGGTAGATCGCCTCGAAGGCCGGCCAGGCCTTCGGCTGGGTGCGGCGCACCTCGCCCAATTCCTGTTGCAGCAGCGCCGCGCCGACGGCCTGGGTTTCGGGCGTGGCGAAGTCGTCGAGCCATTCCTGGAAGGTCAGGACGGCGTTGAGCTTGCAGAACTTGCCTTCGGCGCCGCTGCGCAGGAGGTCCATGATGCACTTGCCGGTGCGCCCGCAGCGGTAGCCCGCGGTGCAGAAGCTGGTGATGCAGCCGGCGGCGGCCCACTCGCGGATGCACTCGTCGAGACCGCGCGAGTCGCCCAGGATGAATTGCTGGCGCTCGCCCTTCTGCTTCTCTTGGCCGTCGGCGTAGGCCCCGACGCCCACGTTGGAGGCCGCGTCCATCTGCGTGACGCCCAGCGGCAGCAGGCGGCGACGCATTTCGGGCGATTCGCGCGCGGTGAGGATCAGGCCGGCGTAGGGCACCGCCAGCCGCGCCAGCGTCACGATGCGCTCGAAATCGTCGTCGGAAACGCGCCACTTCGGCTTTTCCACGAAGGGCGTGTTGACGGCGGGCTCGAGGCGTGGGAAAGACAGCGTGTGGGGGCCGATGCCGCAGAACCGCTCCATTTCGAGCGCGTGCGCCTGCTGGCCCAGCAATTCGAAGCGCCAGTCGGACAGGCCATAAAGCGCGCCGATGCCGTTGTCGTCGATGCCCGCTTCCTGCGCGCGGTGCATGGCGGTCAGCCGCCAGCGGAAATCGCTTTTGATCGTGCCGGCCGGATGCAGCCGGGCGTAGGCGCGCCGGTCGTAGGTCTCCTGGAACACCTGGAACGTGCCCAGACCGCATGACTTCAGGGTTTTCAGCTCGGCCACGCGCATCGGCGCGGCGTTGACGTTCACGCGGCGGATCTGGCCGACGCCCCGACGGGTCTGGACCTTTACGGAATAGACGGTGCGGATGCTTTCGGCGATGTAGTCCAGGCCCGATTCCGGATGCTCGCCGTAGACGACGATGAGGCGCTTGTGGCCCAGCTGGCCGGCCAGCGCCTCGGTTTCGGCGCGCACGGCGGCCATGTCCAGCACGCGCCGCTCGACGGCGGCGTTGGAGCGGCGCAGGCCGCAATACGCGCAGTCGTTCACGCACTTGCTGCTGAGATAGAGCGGCGCGAAGGTCACGATGCGGTTGTCGTAGACCTGGCGCTTGACGGCGCCCGCCGCGGCGCGCATCTCGGCCCACCGCTCCGGATCGCGCACGCGCATCAGCGTCGCCAGCTCCGCCAGCGACAGCGTCTGGACGGCCAGGGCCTTGGCGACGATCTCCCGCACCTGCGCCGTTTCCGGCTCGCCGGTTTCCGCCAGCAGGCGGTGGATCTCGGCGTCGGGGATGAAATCGCCCCCGTCCTCTCCCAGATATTTGTCGATTTCCTCCGGGACGATGCGATCCCGCACCCAATTCTTTTTCTCTTCCAGCAACATGGTTTCGACCTGGCTTTCCGTCCCCGTTCCGGGGGCCGCTTCCGCGAACGCACCGCAATCCGCAGGGTAAAACGCTTTGGGCGGAATCGCAGCAACCATACACCCCGCCGGCCGCTTTCTCAACTGCGCTCTTCGCGGGCGCGCCAGCGAGCGGATTTCCTTGCCGTAGCCCCGCCCGCCCCCTATCTTCTTCTGTTTATACACCTAGCGAAGGAGCCCTTCCCCCCATGAACGAGTCCGCCGACAAATCCGTAAGTTCTTTGCGCTCGCTGTCCCTGATCCTGCTGCCCCTGGTGGGCATCGTCCTGGTGATCGCGGTCATTTTCGCCACCCGGTCCAAGGACAAAGCCGTCGTCACGGTGGTCGTCGGCGCGGACGCGGCGGGGGCCGCCGCCATCAACACCGGCGAAATCATCGATGCGACCGGCTACGTGCCGGGACTCCTGCCCCGGCTGGGCTACCGCTACAAGGTGTTCGTGGAGGACGAAAGCGACGACCGCTCTTCCGGCATCGCCAAGATCGGCAACCTCGTCACGTTCGTTCCCGAGGCCCGCCGCGGCCAGACCGCCATCGTGGACGTCACCCGCGTGCGCGAACGCGTCGTCGATGCCGTCCTCGTCAAGATTCTGTCCGAGGTCGATCTGCCCCCGAAGGCGCTGCGCGCGGCCTACGCGCCGCCGGCGGGGGATCCGGTCGTCGTCGGCGCCGAACTGGACGTGGTCATCGCGGAGGCGTCCTCCAAGAATCCCGAAACGGAAGGCGTCGCCCGGATCGGCGGCCTGGTCGTGTTCGTCAACGGCGTGCCGACCCTCGGCGAGCGCGTCAACGTGCGCATCGTGGAGCGCCGCGAACGGCTGGCGTTCGCCGAGCCCACCGGGAAGCCCGCCGGTACCGGCCCCCTGCCCGAAATCGCCCCGAGCCGCCCGGCGCGCGCGCCGCGCGCCGCCTACGCGCCCCCCGCCGGCGATCCGGTCGTCGCGGGCGCCGAACTGGACGTCGTGATCGCCGAAGAATCCGAGAAGAATCCCGGTCTCGAAGGCATCGCCAAGGTCGGCGGCCTGGTCGTCGCCGTCAAGGGCGCGACGACCGTCGGCGAGCGCGTCAACGTGCGCATCGTGGACCGCAAGGAGCGCATCGCCTTCGCCGAACCCACCGGGAAGCCCGCCGGCACCGGCCCGCTGCCCGAGATCGCGCCGCGCCGGCCCGCCCGCGCGCCGCGCGCCGCCCAAGCACCGCGCGGCGGCGATTCCGCTCCGCACGTCGTGCCCGGCGCGGTGATTTCCGCCACCATCGTCGAACCCTCCAACAAGAATCCCGAGACCGAAGGCGTCGCCAGGATCGACGGTCTCGTCGTCTTCGTGAAGGGCGCGACCGTCCCCGGGCAGACCGTCAACGTCCGCATCGCGAGCCGCAATCCGCGCGCCGCCAGCGGCGAAGTCACGACCGACCCCGTCACGGCCGAAGCGCCCGCCGGCGCCGCCGCCCCTTGAGCGTCCATTCCCCCATCCGCACAGGAGCATGCCATGGCCAAAACCCTCACCAATGAACGCAACCTCCTCCAACGCCGGGAAGCCATCGCGCGCGACCTGCGCCTGCTGAAACAGATGCGCCTCGCGGAGTGGGGCGCCGCGGCGTTTTTCGTCGCCGTCGGTCTCCTCTACCGCTACGGCTTCGGCGGGGGCTATTTCCTGCTGTTCATCGGCGGCGTCCTCGTCTTCCTGGCGCTGGGGCACGAAGCCCGGCGCCGGGAACAGCAGGAAGAGCTGGCCGAAACCGAGCAGATGCGCGGCGCCAAGGAAACGGTGGCCCGGCTGCTCGACGACAAGCTGGCCAACGACCACTACGTCCTCAACGACCTGCGCCTGAAGGTCGGCCGGGAAAAATGCTGGATCGACCATCTCGTGGTCGCGCCCTCCGGCATGTTCGTCCTCAACACGATGAACTGGGAAGGCCGGATCGCCGGCGACACCGGCAAACAGGCCTACGTCTGGAAGATCCGCGCCCCCGACGGCAAGATCCGGCCCGCGCGCAATCCGGTCGGCCGGGCCCTGCGCGAGCGGCGCATTCTCTGCAACTGGCTCAAGGGCACGAACCTGATCTGGGAACGCGTGTTTCCGCTGGTGGTCCTGGCCAATCCCAACGCCGTCATCGAGGTCACCAATGCCGGGAACAAGGTGCTGACCCCCGAACAGGCCGTCACCTTCATCAACGATTTCTGTTTCGAAAAGCCCGTGCTGTCCAACGCCGAAGTCGAAAAGCTCGCCCAGGGGCTGAACGCGCATTCCGGCGAGGCCTGAGCGGTCCGGAGCGCCCGGCGTGGCCAAGATCCTCCGCAGCGAAACCAGCCTGCTGAAGCGCCAGCTCGCGATCGGGCGCGAACTGTCCCGCGGCATGGCCACGCGGATCGCCGTCTGGGGCGCGGCGCTCGCTTGCGCGGCGCTGCTGGGGACCCATTCCCTCCTGACCCAGACGTGGCACGGGGCGATCTTCGGCGCGCTCGCGCTGGTCTTCGCCGTCGGCTACGAAGTCCACCTCCGCGAAATCGCCGTCGAGAGCCGCAACCTCGCCGGCGGCCGGCGCGGCGAGCAGAAAATGGCCGAACTCCTCGCCGAACGGCTGGCCGACGACCACGTGATCCTCAACGACCTCGAACTGCGCGTCGCCCACGAGCGGGCGCAGATCGACCACCTCGTCATCGCCCCGTCCGGCATCTACGTGGTCGAATCCAAGTTCTGGGCGGGGACCCTTTCCGGCGACGTCCACGACGCCCAATGGACCCAGACGAAGGCCGACGGTTCCATGCGGCACGTCAAGAGTCCCGTCCAGCAGTGCGAGCGCCAGCGCCGGATGTTCATCACCTTGCTGGCCGCCAAGGTCCCGGAGGACCGCATCCACGCCTTGGCCGTGTTCACCCATCCCGCCGTGAAGCTGCAGGTCGCCAACGCCAAGGACCGCGCCTTCCTCGTCCGCGACGCCATCCGCTTCATCAACGACCGCTGCTTCGAGCCGCCGGTCCTGACGCCCGCCGAAGTCCTCGAACTCGCCGAACGGATCAACCGCGGCCAGGCTTGAACGGCGCCCGGGGTTCTGGTACATCAAGACCGGAACCGGGGCGGTGCCGCCCCTTTTGCAGGAGATGGAGTTGCCGACGTCCCGTCCAAACCTGGCCGATGCGCCGCGGATTCCGCTGCGGCGGAAGTTCGCGCTGGTCGGCGCCTATGCGCGGGAACGCCTGCTGCGCCAAGTGCGGGCGGTGGCGTTCATCACGGCCTATCTGGCGTTGTTCCAGCTGTTCGTGCTGCAGGCGCCGATCTTGGAGTTCGCGCAGGTCGCCTTGGGCATCCTGGCGGTGGTGGTCGGGCTGGCGCTGTTCATGGAGGGGTTGTTCCTGGCGATCATGCCGCTGGGCGAGCGCTGCGGCCTGCGCCTGCCGGCGCGCGTGGGCCTCGGCGCGCTGGTGGCGTTCGCGGCGGTGCTGGGCTTGACCGCCACCTACGCGGAGCCGGCCATCGGTTTCCTGAAGGCGCAGGGCAGCGCCACGCTGCCGTGGCGCGCCCCGCTGCTGTACTACCTGCTCAACCAAGGCGTCCCGCTGACCGTGGGCGCGGTGGCCGCCGGCGTCGGCCTCGCCGTGGCGCTCGGCGTTTTCCGTTCGCTGCGGAACTGGAGCCTCAAGCCGTTTCTGTTCACGGCGATTCCCCTGCTGCTGGTTCTGTCCGGGTGGGCGGCGCGCGATCCGCGCACGGCCGCCATCGTCGGCCTGGCCTGGGATTCCGGCGGCGTCACGACCGGACCCGTGACGGTGCCGTTGCTGATCGCGCTGGGCGTCGGCGTGTCGCGCATCGCGGGCCGGGGCGACGAACCCGCCGGCGGCCTCGGCGTGGTAACCCTCGCGTCCGCCTTGCCGGTCATGATGGTGCTGCTGCTGGGCTTCGCCCTCGCCCCCCGTTTCCCGCTGCCCGGCGCGGCCGACGATTTCTTCGCCCCGGCGCGGCAGGCGGAAGCGGTGCGGGTCGTCGGCGGCGAAGCGCAACTCCGCGAATTGGCCGCCGCCCATCTGCCGCCGGCCGAACTGGCGGCGCGATTCGGCGACGCAACGGAAACCCCGCCGCTTCCGGCGGGGCCGCGCCGCTTCTTCCCGCGCGCGGAGGTCCGCACCCACGTTCTCGGCGCCGCCAAGGCGATCCTGCCGCTGGCCGCCGTGCTGCTGTTCGCGCTTCTGGTGGTGGTGCGCGATCGGTTGCCGCATGCCGACGAAGTGGCGCTGGGGCTCGCCTTCAGCCTCGCGGGCATGCTGTTGTTCAGCTACGGCATGGACCGCGGCCTGTCCAGCCTGGGCAACCAGGCCGGCCGCACCCTGCCGCGCGCCTGGGAAACCACTGAACGCCCCGACAAGGCCGTGGCCTATCGCGGCGTCGATGAAAGCCTGCTGGTCCGCGCGGCGCGGCCCGACGGCACCGTGGCGGAATATCTGCCGACCGCCGACAAGAGCGGGCCGGTCTTCGTGCCCTTCCACCGGGAACGCTACGACGCGGCCGCCGGGGAATACCGCTGGATTCCGGAAGAAGGCCCCGTGGCCGGCGACGACGCAGCCTGGGGCTACGTGCTCGTGCTCGTGTTCGTGTTCGTGATGGGCGTGGGGGCCACCCTCGCCGAACCTTCCCTGAACGCCCTCGGCATCACGCTGGAAGAACTGACCACGGGCACCTACAAGCGCTCGTTCCTGATCTTGACCGTCGCCCTCGGCGTCGGCACCGGCATGGCCATGGGGTTCGGCCGCATCCTCTTCGCCTGGCCCATCGTGCCGCTTCTCGCCGGTTCCTATGCGCTCGCCCTCGTCCTCACCTGGTTCTCGGACGAAGAGTTCGCGGCCATCGCCTGGGACAGTGCGGGCGTCACCACCGGCCCCATCACCGTCCCGCTGGTCATCGCGGCCGGGCTGGGCATCGGCCAGCGCGCCGGCGTCGCCGAAGCGTTCGGCGTCGTGACCATGGGCTCGGTCTTTCCCATCATCGCCGTGCTGCTGTCCGGGTTCCTCGTCGCCGCGCGCCGCAAATCCCTGGAACTGGATGAAGAACCCGGCGCCGCGCCGCTCCGGAGGACCGCGCCATGATCCGCCTCGAGGTGTCCAAGATCACCTGCATCGCCGACGTGCGCCTCACCGCGCGGCTCGAGGCCGAAGCCGACCGCATGGGCCTGCGCGAAACCTATTCCGAGCGCGGCAAGCAGATCGCCTTGCAGGCCCGGCCGTTCTGGCAGCCGTTCGGCCGCCGGTTCCTGCTGATGGAGGCGCCGTCCGACCTGATCCGCTTTTACGTCCCGCGCGCGCACGAGCTGGCCGCCATGGCCCGGCTGGCGGCGGCGGCCGACCTCTTCCTGCCCGGCCGCGGCAGCCTCTTCGCCGAAGACGCGACGCTGGTCGGCGAGAGCTTCCGTCCCTGGGACGAGGAGCGGTTGTGCGCCGATCCGCCGGCCTGGGCCACTCCAAACCGCCTGCAACCCGCGCCGTACGAGCAGATCTTCTGCATCCTGCCGCGCGGCCGCGGCGGCGAACTGGCCCGCACCCTGCTGGAAATGGGCCTGGGCGTGCCCATCGTCAGCTACGGCGAAGGCATGGGCATGCGCGACCGCCTCGGGCTCCTGCGCATCGCCATCCCGCAGGAAAAGGAAATCTTGTGGCTGCTCGTTCCGCCGGGCGATGCCGATTTCGTCATCGACGTGGCCATCCGCAAAGGCAACCTGCGCGAGCCCGGCAACGGCTTCATCGGCCGCATCCCCGTGCGCGCCTTGGCCGTCAACGCCCGGATGAACCTCGACCGGCGGCGCCACGTCGCCACGATGGAGCAGGTCATCAGCACCCTCGACCAGTTGCGCGGCTCGACCGACTGGCGGCGGATGTCCGCCGCGGCGCGTCCCCGGGCGGCGGCCGGCCGGGAAGAGCGGGCCCACTTCACGCTGGTCTGCGAAGAAGGCACGGCGGCCGGCCTCGTCCGCGCCGCGCTGGACGCCGGCGCCGGGGGCGCCACCCTCGCCCGCCTGTCGCGCCGCGCGCCGGAAGCCCCCGACAGCGAAGACGAAGTGGCCATGGTTTCCCACGCGCGCGAGTGCTGCGATCTCGTCGTGCCCGCCCGCCTGCTGGAGCGCCTCGAAGACGCCGTCGTCCGCGGCGGCCTGTTCGCCGAACCCGCCAACGGCTTCATCGAAATCGGGCCGGTCCACGATCCGCTCGCCGGCGCCGCGCCGGAACCGGCGCCATGATTCCCACCACCGGCCCCGACCATTTGAACGCCGCCAGCCTAGCGGCTTTCCGGCGCATCCGCGCCTGGCTCGCGCG
This sequence comes from Verrucomicrobia bacterium UBA2281, assembly GCA_002347655.1. Lineage (GTDB taxonomy): Bacteria > Verrucomicrobiota > Kiritimatiellia > CAIQIC01 > Lenti-01 > Lenti-01. Next base: position 12,795 of record DDWR01000003.1, read on the forward strand.
CGAAGCGGCCGCCGCGGACGCCCCGTTCGTCGTCGGCGTCGGCGGCCCCGGCGGCGGCGGCAAAAGCACCCTTTCGCGCTGGCTCCGCCACCACTTGCCCGACGCCCGGATCCTCGCCCTCGACGATTTCCGCCTGCCGCGGCGCCACCGGCCGGCCCACGGCCGCTACGGCTCGCACCCCGCCGCCAACGACCTCGTCCGTCTGCGGAAAACGCTCGCCGATTTCCGGCAGGGCCGCGCCTTGCGCCAGCCGGTTTTCGATCCCGTCGCCGGCGAAGCGCGGGACGAGATCCGGGTTCCGCCCGCGCGCATCCTGCTCGCCGACGGCGAAATCGCCGCCCATGCGGACCTGCGCCCCGGATTCGACCGCCTGATCCTCGTCGAAGCCCACTGGCGCACCCAGCTCAACGTCCGCCTGACCCGCGACCTGCGCGAACGCGGCTGCACGCTGGAAAAAGCCATCGACCTGTTCCTGCAGAGCAATCTCCGCGACTATCCCCGCTTTTCCGCCGGCGCGCGCGAAGCGGCCCACGCCGTCCTCTACTGCAACGCCCGGGGGACCTTTTCGCTCCGGCGGGCGCCGGTCTGAGATAAAAAAAAACACGGAGCCGGGAGGGTTCCCGGCTCCGGCGCGCCGCCGCGGCGGCGATGATCCGACCGTCACGGCACCGGAAACTTGTCGGTGAAGGCGATCACGTCGTCCTTGACGCGCCGCTGGAGCTTTTCGTCGGCCGGCTTGGCCACGATCTGGCCGATCCAGGCGGCGATCTGCGCCATTTCCTTTTCCTTCATCCCGCGCGTGGTGACGGCGGGCGTGCCCAGCCGGATGCCGGACGTCACGAACGGCTTCTGCTTGTCGAAGGGAATGGCGTTCTTGTTCACGGTGATGAGCGCCTGGTCGAGCGCGGTGGCGGCGTCCTTGCCCGTCACGCCCAGCGGCGTCAGGTCCGCCAGCATCAGATGGTTGTCCGTTCCGCCCGACACGATGCGCAGCCCCGCCTTTTCCAGTTCGGCCGCCAGCGTCTGGGCGTTGGCCACCACCTGCCGCGCGTAGTCCTTGAACGCCGGCTGGAGGGCTTCGTAGAAACAGACCGCCTTCGCCGCGATCACGTGCATCAGCGGGCCGCCCTGGAGACCCGGGAAGACCTGCTTGTCGATGTCCCCCGCAAACGCCGCCTTGCAAAGGATCAGGCCGCCGCGCGGACCGCGCAGCGTCTTGTGCGTCGTGGTCGTCACGAAATCCGCGAAGGGCACCGGGCTCGGATGGAAGCCCGCGGCCACCAGCCCGGCGATGTGCGCCATGTCCACCAGCAGCAGCGCCCCGACCGAATCGGCGATCGCCCGCAGGCGCTTGAAGTCGAGGATGCGCGAATAGGCGCTCGCCCCCGCGCAGATCAGCCGGGGCTTGTGCGCGACCGCGAGTTTTTCCACCGCGTCGTAGTCGATGCGCTCCGTGCCCGGATCCACGCCGTAGGGCACCACGTTGAAGAACCGGCCCGAGAAGTTCAGCTTGTGCCCGTGCGTCAGGTGTCCGCCCGCCGCCAGGCTCATCGCCAGGATCGTGTCGCCCGGCTGCAGCATCGCGAAATAGACGGCCATGTTCGCGCCGCTGCCGCTGTGGGCCTGCACGTTGGCGTGCTCCGCGCCGAACAGCTGCTTGGCCCGTTCGATCGCCAGCCGCTCGCATTCGTCCACGAATTCGCAGCCGTTGTAGTAGCGCTTGCCGGGATAGCCTTCCGCGTACTTGTTCGTCAGCACCGAGCCCTGCGCCTCGCGCACCGCCCGGCTGACGTAGTTTTCGGAGGCGATCAGCTCGATGTTTTGCCGCTGGCGCTTCATTTCGCCCTGGATCGCCGCGTAGATTTCCGTGTCGCGCTCGTGGATCGCCTCGGGCGACGTCACCCGCAGCGCGCAGGCGTTGATTTTCTGCACCCGGCGGTCGTGGCGCGTGCCGGGTTCGAATTCCGCCGCGAACCAGGCGTCCAGGATCGCGGGAATCTCCTCCAGCGGCGTGACGGCCGCGCCGAGGACCAGGACGTTGGCGTTGTTGTGCTCCCGCGCCATGCGGGCCATCTTCGCGGTGAACACCTGCGCCGCGCGCACGCGCGGGAACTTGTTGGCCGTCATGGCCATGCCGACCCCCGTCGTGCAGATCAGGACGCCCTGGTCCAAGGCGCCTTCCGACACCCGCCGCGACACTTCGACCGCGAAGTCGGGATAATCCACCGATTCCGGGCTGTAGGTGCCGAAATCCGTGGTTTCCACGTCCGCGCGCGCCGCCAGCCAATCCTTGATCTTCTGCTTCATTTCGAAGCCGCCGTGATCCGAACCCAAACCGATTCTCATGTTCCGTTCCTTCCTGAAATCCCGCGAGGGGAGCGCAATTGGCGCGTCCGGCAGGACTCGAACCTGCAACCTTCTGATCCGAAGTCAGAAGCTCTGTCCAATTGAGCTACGGACGCCGGAACGCCACGAGGGGGCAATCTCAACCAGCCATACACTCTACCGCACCCTCCCTATCCGGTCGAGCGCTTTCCGTTAACCCATTCGCGTCCAATTGATTGGATGCGGAAACGTCCCGGCGGCGGCACCCGCCGCCTTTCGCGGTTGACGGGCGGCGGCGGGAAGTGTCGAATCCGTCCATGGACGATTTTCTGCCAGCGGCCCGGCATGCGTTCCGGATCCGGCACGGGCTGCCGCCCGGCCCCGACCCCGTTCCGGTTCCGGAATTCCCGGAGCGGCTGGTTGCCTGGGCGCGGCGGCATCGGCTGACCGGTCTGCTGCAGGCGGCCGGGCCGGAAACCGATCCGGCATGGCGGTCGGCCGCCTATGGCCAAGCGCAGCACGCCGCGCGGTTCACGCACGAAGCGGAACGGCTCTATGCCCGGCTGGCCCCCCGCCTGTCGGCTCTGGCGCTGGTCAAGGGCCCCGCCTTGGCCGCGCAGGCTTGGCCGCAACCCGGCTTGCGCAGCTTCGACGATCTCGATTTCCTCTGCGCCCGGGCGGATTTTCCGGGCCTGCTGGCCGGCCTGCGGGAAGCGGGCTACCTCCCGGCCGCGGCGGACCCGCGGCGCCTGCAACATCTCTGGCACTACGGCTGGGGCATCGCGTTCCGGCATCCGGACGGATTCCTCGCCGAGTTCAACCACCGGTTTTTCCCGCCGCACTATCCCTGGCCCCGCCGGATCCGCGCGACCGGCGCGGACGGCTTCGCGCCGCTGAAGTTGGACGCCGCCGCCGTGCGCGCGCCCACGCCCGCCCTGCACCTGCTGTTGAGTTGCGAGCACGCCATCTGGCACGGCTGGGCCCGGCTGGCGTGGATCGCGGACATCGCCGGGCTGCTGGTGCGGCATCCGGACGTCTTTCCCCAGGCGATGGCGCTCGCCCGGGCCTGTCCCTTCGCGGAGCGGGCCCTCGCCGCCGGCTGTGCCGTCGCCGACGGAATCTTCGGCCCCGGCCTCGGCCCCGCCGGCCGGATGTTCCCCGACGTCGTCGCCCACGCCGCCGCGCGGCTGGGCGGCCAGGCGCGCGGCATGAACGGGGCCGAACTGCGGAAATTCCACGAGCGGTTCATGACACCCGGCGAAATCCGCGCCTACCGCTGGCGGCGGACGTTCACCCCCGGCGACGGCGACTTCCAACGGCTGTCGCTGGCGCCCGCGCTGCGCGGCCTCTACTGGCTGCTCCGCCCGGCGCGCGCCGCGCTGTTCGGCGCGTGATGCCGGCGCCGGTCCGTCCGCAGGATCGCGGCGGCCAGCACCTCGCTGCCGGCGGCGGTCAAATGATCGGTGTCGTCCTGCAGGCCCCGGACGTCTGAAGCGAACTCCTCGACGGGCGCAAGGACGGGAATTTGGTTGTCCCGCAGGAAACCGGCGATTTCAGCGAACACGTCCTGCAAGGCGAAGGTTCCATCTTCGTAGGCCACGGCCGGCGGAAACAGCACCACGACGAACTCGCAGCCTCGGGCGCGGGCGGACTCCGCCATTTGGCGGACGATGGGCAACAACCTCGTTTGGTTGCTTTCATACAGCCAGCGGTACCACCGCACGGACGACATCCGGCCGCCCTTCATCGAACGGTAGATCGCCTTGCGCACGAAAAACGGCGTTTTCAGCGCCGGCCGGACGTACATGCGATACAAGCCGTTGTCGCCGCCCTCGGTGGCGGTTCCGCGCACGGAAAAATCGTTGAGATTGAGCACGTAGCAAATGCGGTCCGGGCGGCACAGGGCAAAGATCCGTTCCAGTTGGCGCCGCAATTCCTCGATCCCGTAGCCGGGCACGCCGAAATTCAGGATGCGGACGTCGGCGCCGGCCAAGCGCTGCAGGGCGGCGGCCGGCGTCTGGTCCTGCGCCAGCGCGATGCCGAACGGCACGGAATCGCCCAGCAGGGCCACGACGGCCGTTCCGCCCAAATCGTCGGAATCGTCCCGCAGCCCATGCCGGTTGATGCGGACGTCGCGATCCGCTTTCTCGATCCGGCATCCGGGCTTCAGGCGATAGGCCAGCGCCGGATCGTCGGACGCCTCGTAGTAATGCCCGGAATCGCTGCGCTGCGCGGCCAGTTGCGGCGCGACGCCGAAGGCGTACAGCGCCTGGCAAGCGGCTTCCAGCAGACCGCCCGCCGCGAGGACGCCGACCGCCAGCAGGGCCAGTTTCTTCGCCAGATTGGCCGGCGCGGCGTTCATGCGTCCGCCAGTTCCCCAACAAGATCGACCAGCGGGCGCGAACACTCGGCCCAGGAAAACCGCTCCGCGTTCGCCCGGGCCGCCGCCGAAAGCCGCCGCCACTCCGACTCGTCCGCGAGCAGCGTCCGCAACGCGGCGGCGATGCCGGAAATATCGTCCGGATCGCGGAAAAGCCCCCCCGCGCCGCAGATTTCGGGAACGGCGCCAACCGTGGAACTGACCACCGGGGTGCCGAACAGTTGCGCCTCGATGGCGGGAATGCCGAACGACTCGCACCGGCTCATCAGGCAGAAGACGCGCGACTCGGCGTAGAGGCGGTCCAGCCGTTCCCGCGCAACGAAGCCGGCGAACTCGACGGCGGCGCGCAGACCCAGGGAATCCACCAGGGCGCGGATGCGGCGCTCGTAGGCGGCATCGGGCCAGGAACCGGCGAGCACGAGGCGGGCGTCCGGCTGGGCCGCGCGCACCTCGCGCAGCGCGCGCACGAGCGCCTCGGCGTTCTTGTGCGGACCCATCACCGACACGCACAGGATCTGCCCGGCCTGCCGCGGAACGGACTCTGCCGCGGCCGCGCGGGCCCGGGTGGCGTCGTCCGCGGCCTGGTAGACCACGAGTCCGCGCTTCTCATCGAAGCCGGCGTTTTCGCGATAGGCCGCCTGCATGTAGCGGGAATTGAACGCCATGACCTCGGCCACGCGCATGGCGCGGCGGTAGGCCCGGCGCTGCAGCCACGCCTTGAAGAAATCGCGCCGGCGGCGCGCGGCCGGCACCAACGCCCAGGGATTCTGGCAGAACACGATTTGCGGGACGTCTACGCCCTGTGCGGCGATGCCGCTGGGCGTGAAGTAGGCGCAGGCGGCGTGCTTCCGGGCGAGCCGCGCGAGATGCGCACGCTCCCAGATCGCGCGGCGCAACCAACCGCGCGTGGCCGCGGAGGCGAATTCCCAGTCCGCGCGATCCCCCAGCCCCGCGCGCAAGGCCTCCATGTCCGCGCGGCACAGCACCACGAGGCGAACGCGGTCTTTCAGCGCGTCCGCCACCTGGTTCATATGGCCCAGCAGCACGTGCAGGCCGCTCGGATTGGTCACCGACAGCGCGTTGACCAGCAACTTAGCCATGAAGTGGCACGTCCGTTTCGACGATGTCCCAGCGGACCAGCCGCACGGGCAGGCCGTTCAGCGCCCGGCGCAACTCCTCGAAATCCGCGGCGGCCACGGCTTCGACGAGATACACGACGTCGGCGCGATGGCGGGCGATCAGCGCCGGCAGTTCGTGGCAGGTGCCGACGACGCGGATGCCGTGGACGGCGTGGCCCGTGATGGCGGCGTCTTCGCTGACGAGCCCGACGACCTCGACGGGCGCGCGGGCGGGCGCACGGAAGGAAATCTGCCGGAGGAAGAGCGTGGTGCGGTAGCCGGCGCCGCAGACGAGGGCGCGCGCAGGGGCGACGGCGTCAGTTCCGGGGCCGCGCGTCCGCCACTGCATGAGGTCCTGCACCACGCGCAGGGCGGCGCGGGACAACACCACGGCGGGCGCGGCGAGTCCCGCCAGCAGGAGATAGTACAGGGCCAGCGACCAGGCTTCGCCCGGACTCCGCGCGACGAGCAGATGCAGCCCGCCGGCAATGGCGTAGCCGAGCGCCACGGCCAGGCCCGTGGAGGCGTACTCCGACACGCGCGCCAGATACCAGACCCGCGAATAGGACCGGAACAGCAGCAGGACCGCAAACGGGATGAACAGATCCACGGGCGCCGATTTCAGCCAGGCGGCCTTCAGGGGCATGTCCAGCACGCCGTCCTGCAGATCCAGCAGCGCATGTCCGGCCAGCAGCACGAGGTTCAGGATGAGGAGATCGCCCACGAGGTAGAACAAAAGCGTCCGGTTCCGCCGCACGGGCCGCGCCAGGCCCTGCAGAACGACCTGGCCGCTCTCGTGCAGTTCGATGCCCGCCAGATGGCGGACGACGGTGTAGGCGGCCAGCAAAAAGGCCAGCACCAAAATGCCCAGCGCGCGGTCGCGGAACGCGCTGGCCAGCAGGCCGACGACGACGAGCAACAGAGTCGCGGCATACAGGAAACCAGCCACCTGCCCCTGCCCGAATCCCCGCCGCAGCAAGCGGTGGTGCAGATGGTCCGCATCCGCGGTTTCGATGCCCGCACCGCCTTCCCCGCCCGCAGCATGATTCAGGATCCGGCGCATGGAGCGCCGCCAGACGGCCAGCACCACGTCGAACAGCGGCACCCCCACGGCCAGCATCGGCACGCCGAGGCCCGCCATGAATGAAGCTTTCGAGTTCGTCGAGATGGACAGCGCCGCCAAGGTAAATCCCAGAAACAGACTGCCCGCGTCGCCGAGAAACACGCTGGCGGGATAGAAGTTGTAGCGCAAAAAACCCAAACACGCGCCCGCGAGACCTAAAAACAGCAGCACGTCGCCCGGCGCGCCGCGGAACACGAGCGACAGGCCGATGCCGCCGGCCGCGATCAGCGCGATGCCGGTGGCCAGCCCATCCACGCCGTCGATCAGGTTGAACGCATTCATCAACGCGACGAACCAGAAAACCGTCGCAAGGACGTCCACCCATCCGGGCAGGGCGAACCCGAACAGGTTTTGCAGCCGGAATCCCAACGCATAGGCGGCGGCACCCAGCGCGATTTGAACCAACAGTTTAACCAGCGGCTTGAGGTCGAACCGGTCGTCCAGCAACCCCAGCGCCACCACGCCCGCGCTCAAGGGCAGGAATCGAAACCACCAGTCGATGGAGAGCTGTCCCGCGAACGGTTTCCAAGGAAACAGGAACACGACCGCGCACGCTGCATGGAAGCCGATGAACACCGCCAGGCCGCCGCCGCGGGGAACGGGTTGCCGATGGACTTTTCGGTCGCCGGGCCGGTCCATGAATCCCCAGCCCGGCGCGAGGCGCCGCCAAACCGGCGTCAGCAGGAAGGCGGCGAGCAGGCCCGCGAGAAAAATCGCCGGATATTTCAGGATGGCTTCAAAACTCATGTCCGTTCTTTCGCGGCCTGTTCGATCAAGTCTGCGACTTTACCACAGTTCGCCGCCGGCGCGAACCGTTGCCGGAAGAGACGGAGCGCATTCGCACCCTTCGCGACGCGGAGATTCGCATCGAGGATGGCGCCGGCGGCCTTCTCGAGGCCGGCGGCATCGTCCGGCGGCAAGAGCCACCCCGCATCCGCCTCTTCCAGCCACCGGCCGACGGCGCTGTGCGGCGGACCGGCGAAAACGACGGGTTTGCCCAGGGCGCAAGCGGCCGGAAACTTGCTCGGCACCACGACGCCCGTCCACGCCGGCTGCTGGGAAACCAAATGGACGTCGGCGGCCAGCAAATGGGCCGCGCACGAATTGCCGGCTACCGCCGGCATGAATTCGAAAAGCCCGCCCCATTTCCGTTCCCATTCCTTCCGTTGCGGGCCGCCGCCGGAAAAGACGAACCGGCCGCGCGGCGAGCGGCCGCGCAGGGCTTCGGCCAGCGCGGCGAATTCTTCCGCGCGGTGGGCGCGACCCATGTTGCCGCTGTAGAGCAGGACGACGTCGCCGGCGGCCCAGCCGCGCGCGCGGCGCAGGGCGCGGGCTTCGGCTTCCCGCGCCGGCGAGATCTCGAGCGTGCTCCAAACGGGAAGCGTTTCCACGCGGCGCGCACCCGACGCGGACAGCATCTCCGCCATGTCCGGTCCGAGGGCGACGACGGTGGACGCCCGGCTGCGCTCTGCCCGCGCCAGGGCCTTCAGCACGGGCTTCAAGGGATTCCATGGATGCAGCCAGCCATGCGCCGCGAGCGCTTCCGGATAGAGATCCATGCACCACAGCACGAACGGTACGCCATTGCGTTTGCGCAAGTGCGCGCCCAGGAGCCCGATGAACGGCGGGGTGGTCATGCAGACGAGCGCGTCCGGACGCGCCATGCCCGAAAACTCCCGCCGCACGCCGCGATAAAACGACAGGTAATCGGCCAGTTTCGAGGCGGAATCCGCCCGATGCCGGGTGGCCGGCCCGATCCGGACCACGCGCGCGCCTTCCGGCACGGGCGCGCCGGTTTCCGCGCCGTAGCCGCCGGCCGATGCAAGCACCGTCACGCCATGCCCCCGGCGCACCAGTTCCGCGGCCAGATCGGCCAACAGGATGCCCGTCGGCGCCTGGGCCGGAGGGAAGAACTGGTTGATCAGCACGACGTTCATGGGGTCCTCGGCTCCGCGGGCCGGCGGAGGGCCTCATCGATCATGCGCTCGTAGGAAGCCATTGCGCGGCAGAAGCGCAACCCTTCCCTTCCGTCCAGAAATCCCAACCGCAGCCCGTAGGCATAGAGAAACCGCAAGGCCGGGCGACCGGGCAGGCGATAGGACAGGGCGCGCAGTGCGGCGCGCCGGGCCGCCCGATCGCGCGCGAACACGGCGCGGAGCGACGGACCGGACGCGCCGGAGCGGATGCGCGCCGCCTCGGCGGCCGCATAGCGCAAGTGCCGCGCGCGCCACTCGGCCCAGCCTTTGGAAAAATTGTAGTGCAGCAGCGGCTCGGTGAAATAGATGGAAGCCTCCGGCACGGAAGCGAGCGTCTCTCCATGGCCGCGCATCGCGTAGCGCGGTCCTTCCCGATGGATCAACCGCGGAACGAACACGGGGTAATCCGCGCTGAACCGCAACCACTTCTCTCCCAGCATCACCTTGCGCGCCAGGAAACCGGCGGCCCCGGGCGACAGCGACGGCAAACGACTGCGGATTTCAGCCAGCCCTTCTGGCGTGACGACCTCGTCGGCATCCAGATGCAAAACCCAGTCGTGGCGCAAGCCGGCCTGGTCCATCGCCCAGTTGCGCTGGTCAGCGAAGGACACAAACGGATGCGCGACGACGCGCGCGCCGCACTCGGCGGCGACGCGCGGGCTGTCGTCGGTGCTGCCGTCGTCCACGACGACGATCTCGGCGCAGTCGCGCAAGGCGCGGAGGCAGCGCGGCAGATTGGCCGCCTCGTTGTGGGACAGCACGACCGCGGAAATGGGAAGGGGTTCGTTCAAGGCGTTACAATCGTTGAAATCGTTAAAACCGTTGAAGTCGTGAAATCGTTGAAGTCGTTTAAATCGTTGCAGTCGTTCAAGTCGTTAAGGGGGCGCAGAGTTGCCGGTCTTCCAATCGCCGTGTTTCTGAAGATGCTTGATCATGCCCCAGCATAGCTGCGCGACACGAACGGCCAAGACCAAAGCGTCGTCGAATTGCTTATCCGACAAATACCCTTGGTCTTTGGCGAGATAAAGCATGCTGCGCACTTCTCCCGCAGAACCGCGGGCAATGAACAGGAATTTCGCGAAATCTTTGTTTGACCCGCGCTCATACCCCTCCGCGATATTGTTCATGATGGAAACTGCCGCCCGGCGCATTTGATCCACCATCCCGAAATCTTTCCGGAATGCGGCTTGCTTCGTCACTTCGTAAATCACATTCGCCAGGGTCCGCGCCACCTGCCAAGATTCCAATTCTTCAAATCTCCGAATCGGCATCTCTTGCCTCCCCCGCTTTCACGATTTCAACGATTTCAACGATTTCAACGATTTCACGATTTCAACGATTTCACGATTTCAACGATTTCACGATTTCACGATTTCAACGATTTGAACGATTTGAACGATTTGAACGATTTTCAACGTCTTCAACGGTTTCAACGTGTTCCAACCTCCCGCATCCGCAGGAATTTCGCCGGATTCCCGCCCACGATTTGTCCCGGCGGCACGTCGTACAGCACGACGGCGCGCACGCCGGCGACGGCATCGACGCCAATGGTCACGCCGGGATGCACGTAGGCTTCGGCGCACACCCACGCGCCGGCCCCGATCCGGATGGGCGCAGTCGCGAGCGGCATGTGGGGATGGTCCACGTCGTGCGAGGCCGTGCAGAGGAACGCCCGCTGGCTCACCGTGGCGTGGGCGCCGATTTCGATGCGGTCCACGGCGTAGAGGTCCACGCCGTGGCTGACGGTCGCAAAGTCGCCCAGCGCCAGGTTCCAGGGCGCCCAGATCTGGACGGACGGCATGATCTGGGCGTGTTTTCCGACCTGCGCGCCGAACAGGCGCAGCAGCGCGCGCCGCGGGGCATGCCAAAACCACGGCGACGGCCGGAACAGCAGGAGCCACGCCGCCTGCCACGTCAGGCGGGCCAGTTTGTTGGCGGAAGAGTGCGGACTGGGACACGCCGCGCGATCCACCCGAATTCGAGACGAGGCCACGTCAGCCATGGGATTCCTTTCGCTCCAACGCTTGTTCGTAGCATTTCAGCAGGGATCGGCCCAGCGATGCAACGTCAAAACCAGCGGCTCGGGCCCGGCCGCGCTCGACCAGGCGCCGGCGCAGGGCGTCGTCCGCCAGCAACGACCGACACGCCGCGGCCAGCGCGTCGGGATCGGTCGCCGGCGCGCACAGCGCGGCTTCCCCCGCCACCTCGACCAAGGCCGGCGTTGCGGAACACACGACCGGACAGCCTGCGGCCATGGCCTCGAGCACGGGCATGCCGTAGCCCTCGTAGAGGCTCGGAAACAGGAACAGCGCCGCGCGGCGATAGAGCTCGTGCAGCGCGGCGTCGTCCACCGGTCCGGCGAAATGCACGTGCGCCAGCCGCGCCGCCGCCGCGCGCAGTTCCGGCGAGGGCGGCGGACCGACCAAGACCAAGTGCAGATCCGGCACGTCGCGCAAGCGGGCAAACACGTCCACGGTACCCGCGCGGTTCTTATAAGCCGCGTTGTGGCCCACGTGCAGGATGAACCGGGCGCCGGGCGGCAACCCGGCCACCGCCGCAGGCCGCGGCGGCGGCAGGGGCCGCAGGGGCACGGGGATGACCGCGACGCGGTCCGCGATGCCCGCCAGCCGGGCCAAATCGGCCCGCGTGGCCGCGGAGTCGGCGCACAGCGCGGCGCACCCGCGCAGCGCTTCCACGCCGCGCCGGATCAGCCAGGCGGCGGGCCAGCTGGGTTTTCCGGGAAGTTCGCCGCGCCCTTGCAGCAGCGGAATCAGGTCGTGAACCGTCGCGAGGCTCCGGCCGCGCAACGCCGGCGGAATGAACGCGGCCATCGAACCGTCCAGCCAATGGTACAGATCGGCGGGATGTTCTGCCAGAACCCGGCGGGCATTCCGCAGGCGCCACCAATGGTGCCGCCACATGGAGCGGCCGCCGCGCGGATCGAACAGATCGCAGGCGGACAAATCCCATCCCGCGGCATGGGGCGCCGTGGCTTGCCGGACCAGCTCGCCATAGGCGGGCATGCTGCCGGGCACGTCCGGCGGTGCGGTGCGAACCCAAACCAGCCGCTTCATGGAGCCACCTCCGGTTCCGCCGGCCGCGGAGAGACGTCGCGCGCATCGGCCAGCAGCAACCCGACCAGAAAGGCCAGCAGGAACGCCACCAGCGGATCGCCGAAAATCTGGGCGGAAACGATGGACGACGCGATGTTGGCCATCAGCACCGAAAAAATGCCGGCGCTCAGATAGAACGACGGCTTGTCCTGCCCGCGACGCACCACGTGGTAAGCCGTAATGAACAGCGTGAAGCCCAGAATCAAGTAGAGCACGTTGCCGGGCACGCCCAATTCCGCGATCAGTTTGCCGGGGCCGCTTTCCTGCCAGAGCCGGGGCGTTTCCACGCCTTGGAGGTTGTGCACGCCCTGCTGGGACATGCCGAGTCCGTAGCCCCAAAACCCGGCCTGGCGCATCGTTCCGATCACGGCATCGATTCCGTGTTTCTGGACTTGCTGTTCCACCTCGGAGAAGGCCGTCAGATAGAACCGCTCGACGGCCTCGTTGTAGAACATGGACGAAATGAAGTACCATCCCAGCCCCAGGATCAGCAACGCCGTACCCGAGGCAGACAGGATTTTCTGGACTTTCTTGAACCGGAATACAAGCAGCCCGTAACAACCCATGAAAATGGGGATCATGGAGAGCATCTTGCGGCGTCCGCACAGCCAGATGTTCAGCGCGCCCCAGACCGCCACCGCAATCCAGAACCACCGCGCGGGCCCCTTCGCGCGAAACGCCAGAATGACGCCGACCATGAACACCAGCGCGGCGTGCCAGCCCATCACGTCGGGACTGCGGAACAGTCCCGACAGCATGTATACCGCCTCGCCCGTGCGATGCGTGACCCAGACATGCCCCAGCGTCTCGGTCCCGAGAAACGGAAGGGCCTTCTGATACCCCAGGGCTTCCAGCGGGCCGCCGATCAACATGAGCGAACCGACGACCGCATAAAATATCAGGAATCGCTGGGCGGGCGCAAACCGGTTGGGATACTGCCAGCCCGCGACCAGCATCAGGAACATGACGGCATACACGAAGGCGCCCAGCAGCGTGATCAGCCACGAATTCCGGCCATAGGTGGCGGAGATGGCGGCCGGAATCAGCAGATAGGCGGCGAAAATCCGGGCCCACAGCCCGATGCGGGGAAAGCTGTTGAAAAATCTCCGGATCGACAACTGGTTGGCAAAGGCCGCCGAACAGACGGCGAACAGCCAGATGGGCGACGAGGCCATGACCAGATAAGCCGGCGTACCGGGAATGATTTTTCTCAACGGATCCTGCAACAGCCCCACGAAGAGCGCGGCCATCACCCCCCGGCGCCAGTTGAACAGGGCCACCAGACAGCCGGCGGCGACCATCAATCCCAAAACGTTCAACATGGGCGGCCTCCCCCGGCGCAACGTCGGACCGCCGCCGCGATGCCTTCCGCCGCCGCCGCGAAACCGAATGCGCGGACGTGCTTTGCCGCGGCCACGCCTTGCCGGATGGCCTGGGCCGGATCGCGGGCATAGCTGCCGAGGATTTCGGCCAGCGTTGCAAGGTCGCCGCACGCGAACGACTGCCCCGTTTCGCCCTCGACGACGAGATCCGCGCAGCAACCCGCCGCGCGGGAAACCACGGCGGGACGGCCCGAGGCCATGGCCTCGTTGACGACCAGCCCCCAAGTCTCGCCCGCATCGGACGGCAATACGAGGACGTCGGCCGCCGCATAGGCGTCGGGCAGGCGCGACTGGTTGAGAAAGCCGGCGAACGAGACCGGCAGTTGCCCTTCGCGGGCCTTCCGTTCGCATTCGGCGCGCAAGGGCCCGTCGCCCGCGACCAGCACGTGGGCACGTCCGCGAAGATCCGCCGGCAACCGCGCCACGGCTTCCAGCAGGTCGCCCGGATGCTTCTTGGCCTCCAACTTGCCGGCGAAAAGGAAAACAACGGCCTCCGGCGGGAGGCCGAAGGCGGCGCGAAGCGCGTTCCGTTGTCCGGCGCGCGTGGCGGACTGCGCGGCGAAAAACTCGTTGTCCACCGCGTAGGGCGCCCAGAAAATGCGCTCTTCGGGACACCGATGGAACCGGTAGAATTCGCGGTTGGCCGAACCGATGGCGAGCCAACCGGCATACTGTCGCAGCAGCCTCCGGTGCAGCGCGTGCTTCCAGGCCGCGCGGGGCCGCAGCAAGTTCGCCTCGCCCCGCACCAGGCAGGGGGCGCCGATTCGCTTGCACGCCCAAAGGGCCTGCAGGCAGGTTTTCGCCACCCACCCGTTCACCAAAACGGCATCCGGCCGCAGATCGCGCAAACGACCATGGATTCCCGGCGTGTCGCAACCCGCGAACGTCGTCACGGACGGATACTTCGCGCGGTTCTCCAGCACCTCGAAACGATACCCCTCCAGCAAGGGCATGTCCCAGGCGAACGGCACCCCAAAACCCGCCCCCTGTTGCGCGGTATCGGGCACCATCGCGACCAACACGGTCAAGTCGAGGCGCGGATCCGCCGCCAGTTTCCGGAACAGCGGAGCCTTGTACTGGATCGGATGCGTTTCCACCGCGACCAGTCGCAGGCGACGGGACGTCACGGAACACCTCCGCCGTCCGGACGGTGCCGGAACCCTTGCCAGGCCCAACCCAACGCGCGGATTTCCGCAATCAGTTTGCGCGGCAGTTTCCACGGATGCCGGAGATAATAGCGATTGCACGTTTCCCGCACCAGCCGGCGGGCTAGATAGCCGCTGCGCTCGCGCCCGCGCGCATGGCGGAAGGCGAAGAGATAGTCGCCGACGGCATGCCGCGGCGAAGGCCGCTTCAGATGGTCGCCATGGCTGCGCGTGCCGCCCGTCGGCAGGCGCAGGTGGCGCAACGACGCTTCCGGCGCGAACAGGATCCGGTGGCCGGCGGCGATCAGGCGCCGAGCGAAATCCGTTTCGTAACGGTAGGCCGAACCGACGAAGCGTTCGTCGAATCCGCCGATCGCCAGCGCGGCCGCGCGGTCCACGGACAGATTGCAGGAAATCACGTTGGCCACCTCGGCCGAGCGCGTACCGTTGAACCGGAATTCAAGGTCGGCCCGGAAGCCTACGCCGCGCGGCCCGCGGTTGGCCTCCGGATCGGGCATCTCCCCCGGCTGCAGCACCTGGCCGCAAACCGCCGCATAGCCGGCGGCATGCCGGGCCGCGTGGGCGGCCACCAGATCCGGCGCGGGCACGACGTCGTCGTCGAGGAACAGCACCGCCCCGCCCCGCGCTTCGCGCAGGCCGAGGTTCATCGCCCGGGGAATCGACGGCGGCGCGAAGCGGATCCGCCGGATGCGGCCTTCCGCGGCCAACCGCACCAGTTCCGCCTCCACTTCCGGCGGATGGTCCTCGGTCTGGTCCATCACGAGAATCTCGCCGGGCAATGGATCCATCTCGGACAAGTGCCGCAAGGTCTCCAGCAGGATCGAGCCTCGGCGGTAGGTTGGGACGACCACGCCGACGTTCGCCGGATCGAAACGGGACAATCTGGATCCGTCCGATGACATGCGGGTTCTTTATCACTAGTTCACGGCCGCATCCAGCCCAACGTGTTCCGGCGGCGCGATCTCAGGCCGGCGGCGGCGCACGGCGCTTCCGGCAGACGGCGGCGAGCCGGCGGCAATTCTTCTCGTTGGCATGCAGGCAGTGGGCCATGTAATAGCGGTATATCCACCGGAGCAGCGTCCGGTTGTTCAGCAGAAACAGCCGATTGATGAGGACTTTCCTGAAGAAACGCCACCATCCGGACGTCGCCCGGTTGAGGTAGTACACCTGGGAAATTTCGAACCATGGTTCCAGCGCCTCCGTCAGCGAACGGAGCCCGAAGTGCTGGTAATGCTTGGGGAGGACGGCGACGTTGTTGCTGGGCACCGTGAGGATGAAGGTGCCTTGATCCGCCAAGCAACGGTGGATTCCGCCCAGAAAGCCCGGCACCTCCGGCGGGGGGATATGCTCGAGCGTCTCGATCAAGGTGATCACGTCGAACGGCGCAGCGAACGTGTCCGAATTCCGGATGTCTCCGCAGCGCAGTTCGACGCGGGCGGTCATGATCTTCGCGAAGTCGATGGCCCGCCGGGAATAGTCCAAGCCCGCCAATTTCTTGCCGCCGACCCTCCGGCTCAACTCGCAGAGAAAACGCCCGTCACCGCAGCCGACGTCGAGCAGGGACTGGAACGCCAGCCGCTGGACGTGGTCCAGCAGGAAATGGAGATAGGAAAGATATTCACAGCCCCATTCGAACGTTTTGGTCTGCGAGAAATGGCGTCCGTCCCACGTGGGCACGTAGTGGTATGGAAATCCGTATTCCTCTTCTTGGGCGATCTGTTGATTGTCCGGAACGGTCACGGTTGAATCATTGGTCATATACGTCAGGTTATCCCGGATCGGAACCCGTGTCGAGGTGCACATTCGGAGTTGAATAGAGCCGGGGGCCGTGGAACACTGCGCGGAAGGTTTGCCCGTGAACGACTTTGCTCCAGACGTCAGCGTCGTGATTCCGGTCTATAACCGGGCGGCCCTGCTGGTCCGCGCCGTGAGTTCCTGTCTTGCGCAACCCTGCCGAGTCGAAGTCATCGTCGTGGACGACGGGTCCACGGAAAATCTCCGGGCCGCGCTGGAAACGCGTTTCGCGGCGGCGCTGGCTTCGGACCGCCCGCCTCGCCTCCGGATCCATCGGCAAGAGAACCAGGGCCAATGCGTGGCCCGGAACCTGGGGCTGTCAAAAGCGACCGGCGAATTCACCAAGTTCCTGGATTCGGACGACGAACTGCTGCCGGGCGTCCTGGCCGAGGAGGTTCGAACGGCCCGCCAAACGGCTTGCGACGCCCTGGTGACGGGCTGGGAAGAGCGGACGTTCCGCCCAGACGGAACCGAAGACATGTCCAAGCGGCGTACCCGCCCGGCTCCCGACCTCCGGAACGGCATCGACGACATGCTGCGGGGCCAAGCGCCTTGCACCAGTTCCGCCCTGTACCGGACCGACTTCATCCGGAACCTGAAGTGGGATCCCGCCTGGTTCCTCAAGGGCGACTGGGCCTATCCGCTGACCGTCTGCCTGGCGGGAGCGCGCTTTGCCTCGCTCGACGTTCCTTCGTACGCCTACGTCCAGCACGGCGGCGCGCGGATGACGGATCTGGGCGCCACCATGCTGCCTTCGACCCGGGCGCGGCAGGCCATCCTCGGCATGGTCGAGCGGAAATTGCGCGAACAGGATGCGTTGACCGAGCCCCGCCGGCGCTTGCTGGCGCAATATTATTATCGGGACTGCCAAGTCCTGGCCGAACACGACCCCGAGGAATGGCAGCGGGTCTGGTCCCACTGCCGGGACCTGTGCCCGGGGTTCCGTCCGGCGGAATCCAACCGCATCGTCCGACTGCTGTCCGCCGTCCTCGGCATCCCGGCGGGCGTTCCCGCCTACGTGCGCATGAAAAAGATCTATTTCCGGCTATTTCCCCGCAGGGGACCCACCGGGTCTTGAGGTCTTCGCCCGCCGTTTGTCCGCCAGTCGCTGCGCAGCGAAAACCACCAGCGTCCGGGCATGGTTCGTCCACGTCCATTTTGCCGCGTCGCGGCGGGCTTGCGCGCCGATGCGTTCCGCCCGTTCGGGATCGTCCAGCAATTCCGCGATTTGGCGACCCAAGCTTTCCGCGTCGCCCGGTTCGCACAAGAAGCCGTTTTCGCCGGAGCGCACGAGATCCACCAGTCCGCCGACTTTCGTGGCGACCACCGCCAATCCGCGAGCCATGGCCTCGAACGGCGTCTTGCCGAACCCTTCGTAGTATGACGGAAACAGGAAAAGGCCGTAGGAATCGTACAGCGAGACCAGCGCGGACTGGTCCAGCCAAGGATGGAGCCGCACCCGGTCCCGCAACTCGGGCGCGAACAGGTTCCGCACCGGCCCGTGGTGCCGGGAATCGCAGACCCAGCCGGCCTCGACGTCCGGTCGGGCCCGCAGGATCCGGCTGAAGACGGCGGCAACGAGCTCCGGCGCCTTGAAGGGCGCGAACTGCGCAACGTGCAACATCCGGCTCCAGCGCCCGGCGGCGGCGGGGATTTCGCGCCGGATGAATTCGGCGGTCACGCCGTAGGGAATCACCGCGACCCGTTCCCGCGGATAATCGTATTTCCGCGCGAGATAATCGGGAATGGACGAACAGCCCGCCAAAACGCCGTCGGCGCAAGCGACCACCCGGCTTTGATGCCGAGCCAGCAGATGCCGCAAGGCGTCCTGTCCCAGGCCGCGCACGAATCCGCGCGGCGAGGCTCCCGCCGGCTGCAGCGCCCGCATGGCTTCATCGGCCTGCCCTTCCCACCCTTGCGTGCGGTTGAGAAACAGAATTTCCGGGTGGTGCGCCTGCAGCCACTCGCCCGCCAGATAAGCATGCGGTTGGTCGAGAATCACCGCGTCGTAGGCGCACCGGTGGCCGCGCGCGGCCACCTCCCGGCGAAACGAGCCCGGAAGTTCCAGCCAATAGTGGAGATTGCCGTGCCGGATCCGGCGCGGCAGATCCACGGCCCAGAATTCATCGACCTCGTGGCCCAGTTCCCGCAACGCGTGGTTCGTCCAATAGATCGTGCCGGCCGCGCCGGCGTTTGGATCGCACGCATAATCGGAACCCACCAGGAAGCGCATGGTCAGCCCCTCCGCCGGTTCAGCCAGAGTTTCAGCCTGGCCCGCGCGCACAACGGATCGGCGGCGAGCGCCTGCCGGAAATAGGCGCAGGCGGCGGCGGGATCCGTCCGCTCCAGCAGGCAACCGGCATGGTAAAGGCCCAGCGCCCGGTCGCCGGCGCGCGTTTTTTTCACGCGGCCGGACCGGATGCCGTCCGCCAGGCGCGCCGCGGCGCGCAACCACGGCTCTTCGCTCCGTCCGGCCGCGCGGGCCCGCCGGCAGGCCTGGCCCCACCGGCCGAATTTCCGCTGCAGCGAACGGCCCGCGCCCGAAATCGCGCCGGGTTCCCAGCGGTAGGCGTAGTGCGGCTCCGCGAGATAGGCCACGCCGCCGCGTTCGGCGAGCCGCATCCACAAATCCGAATCCTGTCCGTAATAGAAGCAGGCGCGATAGCCGCCGACGGCTTCGTAGGCCGCGCGCGAAAACATCGTGCTGCCGTGCGCGGGCGGTCCAATGCGCAGATCCAAGACCTGCTTGCGCGCCAGCGCCGGATCAGGCGTACAGGCGGCCAAGCGCAGGCGCTCCCCCTTCGGCCCCATGCACCAAGCCGCCGAAGCCAGCAACACGGTCCCCGGCTGGCGCCGCGCCAAGTCCAACAACGCCGCCAGACGCCCCGGCAGCGAAACGTCGTCGGCATCCTGGCGCGCGATCCACGGCGCGGAAGCCAAGGCGCAGCCGCCGATCAGCGCGCGGGTCAGGCCTTCGTTTTTCTGGTGCACGACCTTCAGGCGCGCGTCTTTCCGGGCGGTTTCGTCGAGGATCGCGGCGGAACCGTCCGTGGAACCGTCGTCCACGACGATGAATTCCAATTCCACGCCCTCCTGCGACAGGATGCTCTCCAGCGCCGCAGGCAAGGTCGCGGCGTTGTTGAAGACGCCCATCACGACGGACACTTCGGGCTGGGTTGGACAATCAGCGGACGACATCGGCAACCATCTTATCAAAAAACAACGGATTGCGGCTATAGACCCAGGCCCGGCCGATTTCTCCCGATTTTTCGAGTTTCAATTCACCAAGAACCCGCTCCAACGGCTCGTCGCGCGAATCGGAAAAACCGGGATAGTAAACCAGCACGACATTCCCCGACGATGCGGCTTCGGCGAGAACCGCCAACGGTCCCAGTTCATCGACCGTCCGGGCGGCGACGGAATCCCAAGCCCGCGGATAGGATTGGACGGCGCGTCCCGCGTGGAATCGCAGGGCCCCGGCCGCGTTGCTCGCCAGCAGCCAATCATCGGGCAAGCCGCGAATCCATTCGTGGAGGGGATCGGTTCGCCAAGCCGCGGCGTTGAAACCCGCGTCCCGGGGGGCCGCATTCAAATAGCGCAGGCCGCGGAATCCGCACCAGAGACCCATCGCGATAAAGGCAACCAAGGCGGCAAGGCGCGCCGGTCTTCCCGGCAAGGACGAGCCGGCGGCAATCAAACACCCCGCAAGCGATACGTAGAACGGCATCAGGAGGCGCGCATCGAGCGGCGCATTGTGGTCGGCCACCAGCACGGTCAAGAGGATTCCGGCCAGATAGGTCAACGCCAACAGCGCCAGCCACGCGGCGGCGGCATTCCGCCGCCGCCATCCCGCCCACACTCCGACAGGCACCCATACGGAAAGGAAGATCCCGGCCCTTTGAAGCCAAACGGATTCGGCGACCCAGGCGGTCGGCGCCAGCCAAGATGCCGCCGTTTGGCCCCACAGGTCGAGGTGCCGCAGCGTCAACGGATGCCAAGCCAACGCACGCACCGCGCCCGGTTCCGGTGCCAGGGCGGACAGGGCCCATTTCAAGCCGGCCACCGGCAGGGCGAACGCCGCCAGCGCAACCCACGTCCATCCCCAACGCCGGCGCAACGAGCCGGAACCAAACAGCAACGGGGCCAACGCGATGGCCGGCGCCAAAAACAAACCGGCATAACGCAACCACACGCTGGCACCCGCCCAGACGGCGGCCCCCGCCAACCATCGCAGCCGGCCGGTTTGGAAATACACCGACATGGTCCAGACGACACCCGAAACGGCCACCAGAAAGGCCGGTTCGGATAAGGCATGGCGGAACACGTCCAGGACCGTCGAGGACGCGAGAATCGTCAAGGCTCCCGCCAACATCCATCCGGCTTGCTTGCCCGCAACCCGCGCCAACCAAGCCAAGGTCAATCCGGCCACCAGAACGAATGCCGCGAGATTGATGGCGGTGGCCGCCGCGATGCGCTCCACCCCCGCCGTCTGCAAGGTCGCCAGCAGCAGCGGATATCCCAGCGGCCAATGGCGGGTCGGCAACGCTCCGGTTTGGCGCAGGTCGGCCGCCATCTGGAAATAACCCAGCGAATCCGGGCCCACGACGACGCCGGCGCGCAAGGCCGCGATCAACGTCCAAGCAACCGGCACCACCGCCATGACCGCCAACACCGCCGCGAGGCTGCGCCCGCTTGCTTGTTTCCGAAAAACCACCGTTTGCTCCTCAAGGATTCCAGGCGGAGGACAACGTCTCGGGCCCCGGCTTGCGGTTCGGCCATCGGCATTCCGCCCAGCCGCACAAGCGGCCGGTCTCCCGCCAGCCCAGAAGATCGGCGCTGAATTGGACCATCCGCATGCCGAAGGTGCGCCGGCCGGCCACTCGCACCGCCAAGTCCAAGAGTGCATCGGCTTCGGCCGACAACCCGAGAGCGCCGACGTGGCGGGCCAAGGCGAAGGCCCAGCGCGCGAAATGGCGCATTTCGGGAGCTTCCGGCGGCACCCCGGCCTGAACGGCGCAAGCGAACAGCCGCGGCAAAAACCACGCCTCCTGCGGCAACGTGCTTTCTCTGGACCGGTCGGTGATCCGATGGCCTGCGTGGTGGCGATGGCAGGAAACGGTTTCATCGCAAAAGGCAAGCCGAACGCCGGTCGCGCCGGCCCGGGCATCGTAATCCCAATCTTCCGGCTGCCGGGCGGGCCATGGGCCGATTTCATCGCACAGGCTTCTCCGGTACAGGGGCGTATGCGTGTGCCACCAGCGATCCACGAGAAGCGCAGGAAACAGATGGTCGAACGTCCGCCCGGTCCATTTGCTGGGCTCTTTCCGCGTGTTTCCATCCGCACCGATCAGGCGGGAACGCCCGTAAGCAATGCCGCACTCCGGATGGGCGCGCAACGCGGCCACTTGGACCTCGAACTTGCGGGGCAGCAGCAGATCGTCGCTGTCGAGATACTGGATGAATTCCCCGCGGGCCAGCCGGCGGCCGGTCTCGCGCGCCAGACCCGGGCCGCCGTTCTCGCGGTGCGCCACGCGGACGATTTCCGGGTGGGCCGCCGCCAGCCGGTTCAACTCCGCCAGGGTGCCGTCGGTCGAACCGTCGTCCACGAGCAGGATTTCGATGGGCCGATAGGTTTGCGCCAACACGCTGCGGACCGTCTGACCCACCATTCCGGCCCGATTGTAAACGGGAATGACGGTCGAAACGAGATTCGGCTCGATTTCCGGAACGGGAACCGCCGGCGCGGCGCACGGCCCGGCGGCCGCGGCGGCGACCGGAGCAACGGCCGGCGCGCATCCGCGCGCCAGCCGCCGGCGAATCCCGGCGTGGCGGCGGGCCTGCCGAACGAAATGCGTCCACGGCAGCAAATCGCAGCACTGGCGATAGATCGTCCGCAGGCCGGCGGCGTCGCCGGCACGAACGGCTTCGCCCAGATAGGACCACAAGATCCGGCCCAGCGCGCGGTCGAACTCCCGGCCGTAGCGCGCCGGGAAATTCGCTTTCATGGTTTCGAAAAGATGGGTGCTGCGACTGGCCTTGCCGCGGGCATCCAGCGTGGACCACAGGCCGCCGGGGTGCAGGCGATAGACCGACGTCGCTTCGGGAATCCAGCCCGCCAGGCCGTGCTGCGCCGCCAGCAGGTAGAGCGGGCGGTCCACGCAGTAGACCGTCGGGAACCAGGCGGGAAAGTCCACGGCGCGCCGGCGCAACGTCACGCTCGAAAAATGGAATCCGTATCCGCGGATCAGATCCGCAAAGGCCAGCTTCGCCTTGCGCGAACGCGGACGGATGTGCCCGACCGGGCGCCACGCCCCGTCCGGCTCCGGCGCCAAGACGTCGGTGGCCGATCCGCACAGCGCGCAATCGGCGTTGCGCTCCAAGTAATCCACCTGCTTCCGCAATTTGCGGGGATCGCGCCAGAAATCGTCGCCTTCGCAAAACGCCACGTATTCGCCGGAACTGGCGGCCCAGAGGCGCGCGAAGTTGCCGTGCATGCCGAGCGGTTCCGGAGAAGTCAGAAGCCGGATGCGATCGGGATGCGCCGCCTGCAGTTCCCGGCAGATTGCCGCGGTTCCATCGGTGGAGGCATCCTCCCCGATCCAAAGGCGGAACGGCCGATCGCCGCGCTGCGCCAGCACGCTTTCGATGGCTTGACGGACAAATGGCCCGTGGTTGCGGGTCAGCATCAGGACGCTGACGGCTTCCCGTTCCATCTAGGCCCCCCTTTTCAGCGCGGCGCGCCAACCAGCCAGCCGGGTGCGCAGTCCGAGCCGCAGCCGCGCCCGCGCGAGGCCGGCGCGCGCGGGCCACAGCAGCAGGCTCCCCAAGCTGGCCAACGACCCGAGCGGCCGATGCCGCAACGTCCGCGTCAGCAGCGGCCGCGCCAGCATCCGTCGTTCCCGCCATTGGCGCAGGACGGGGCGGGCCAGGTCCGGCTCCAGCATCATGCGATAAATCCAAAGTTCCCGGTCGAACAGTTCCACGTCGCGACGGCCATCGAAAGTTCGGGACAGCGCATCCGTCGCGGCCTGCGTGTCCGCCACCTGCCGGGCCATTTCCTGGCCGGACCAAGCGCCGCCGGCATGCCGGCGGTAGAAAGACATCTCCCGATCGATGAACCCGCAATCGCCGCGGGCGGCCAGATGGGCAATCAGCAGCGTGTCCAGCGCGCGCACGCCGGAATCCGGCGCGAATCGATCCGCCGCGGATTTTCGAAAGACGAGCGAAGACGTGTGGAACAGGTAGCGCCGCAGCAAATCGGCCAGGGAATACCGCGCCTCGACCGGGGCCCAGAAGCGGCGGTTTTTTGTGCGGCAGGCGCTCAAGGCAAGGGTGCGATCGCGCGCCAACTGGTCGACCTGCCGCTGCAGTTTCGTCTCATCGGTCCAGTAGTCGTCGCCCTCCAGCATGGCGACGTATTCGCCGCGGCAGGCCTCCAACGTGCGCATGAAATTGGCCGCGATTCCCAGATTCCGCTCGGCCGGAAGCACCCGCACCAGATCCGGGCGCTCGCGCTGCAGATCATGGGCTTTGGCCAGCGTGCCGTCGGTCGACGCATCGTCGCCCAGCACGATTTCGAACGGGAAGTCGCAGCGCTGGGCGAAGACGCTCCGGAGGGCTTCTTCGACGAAAGCCGCGTGGTTGTAGGTCAGCATCAGGACGCTGGCGCGCGGCGGCTGGGCGGTCGCCGTCACGGCGCGGATTCCCGGGGCGCCTCTTCCCGAAGGGCGATCCGGCATTCGCCCCGGACGGCGATGAGTCCCTCGCGGGTTTCGCCGCGATAGCCGTGGCCGTAGAGATCGGACTCGACGACGTCGAAGCGCAAGGCCTCGTCCACGCGGTCGATCCAGCGGCCGGCGGGCTCGAACACCTGCAAGTCCGCCGCGTAGCTCCCCGCGACCAGGGGCAGATCCGGAATTTCGATCCGGACGCTCTCGGCCGGGTGGCGGCCGGCCGCGTCGAAGCCGCCCGCCATCGCCGTATTGAAGTGAAAAATTTTCTGGTCGAAGATGGAGCGGACGGTAAACCCCACCACGGCGGCAGGGAACCGGTTCAACCCCGCCACCTGCACGTCCATCCGCAGGGTGTCGCCGACCCGCACGATGGAAACCGGCCGCTCCTGGTCGTCCGTCAAACGGGCCGCCTGCAGCACTACCTGCATGTGTTCGGCCGCCGGCAAGCGATCGTGCAGCGCGACGTAGCCCTGCCCGTCCCGCACGTGGGCGGCCTCCGCGGAACGGATGTAGGTCTGGATGACGTCGTTCGCCGGGCCGATCGCCGCCACCTGTCCCTGCCGCAGCATCAGCGCGCGATGGCACAGACTGCCCACGGCCGCCATGTTGTGGCTGACGAAGAGCACCGTGCGGCCGCCGCCGGCGACGTCTTTCATCGCGCCGAGGCATTTGCGCTGGAAGGCGACGTCGCCCACCGCCAGCACCTCGTCGATCAGCAGGATCTCCGGGCGCAGATGCGCCGCCACGGCGAAGGCCAGCCGCACCCGCATGCCCGAGCTGTAGCGTTTGACGGGCGTGTCCATGAATTTCTCGATGCCCGCGAAATCCACGATGCGGTCGTATTCTTCGGCGATTTCGCGGCGGCGCAGGCCCAGGATCGTGCCGTTGAGAAACACGTTCTCGCGCCCGGTCAGTTCGGGATGGAAGCCCGTGCCCACTTCGAGCAGCGAAGCGATGCGCCCCCGCAAAACCGCGCGGCCGGAGGTGGGATCCGTGATGCCCGCCAGGATTTTCAACAGCGTGCTCTTGCCCGCGCCGTTCGCACCGACGAGTCCGAACACTTCGCCCTCCCCCACCGAGAAATTCACGTCGTCGAGCGCCCGCAGGCAGGGCGGCAGGCCTGGCCGCGGCCGGCCCCGCAGGCGGCCGGCCAACCCCGCCAGCCAGTCGCGATGGATTTCCCCGAGCCGGAAAACCTTGCCCAGATGCTCGACGGCGACGAGGGGCGCGCTCATAGGATATCCGCCAGCGTGCGCTCGACGCGCCGGAAATAGACCATGCCGGAAACCAACAGGAGCAGGGCGAGCCCGAAGCCGCCCGCCATCATCCCCCAACCTTCCACCGGCTTGCCCAGCAACGACCAGCGGAAACCTTCCACGACGCCGGTCATGGGGTTGAGCTGGAGCAGCCACTGGAAGCGCGCGGGCAAAAGTTTCACGGCATAGACCACCGGCGTGACGAACATCCCGATCTGGAGCAGATAGGGCACCAGATGATGGATGTCGCGCCAGCGCACGGCCGCCGCGCTGAGCCACAGCGAAAGTCCGCCCGCGAACGTCACGGCCGGGACCAGGAACACGGGAAACAGCAGCATCTGCGGACCGAACGCGACGTCGGCGCGATACCAGGCCATCATCCCGAACAGCACCAGCAGCGCGAGCGCCAGATCGATCAGGCTGGTGAAAAGATACGAGAACGGCAGGATCATGCGGGGAAAATAGACCTTGTCGATCATGGTGCCGCCGGCGAGCAGGCTGCCCGTCCCGCTGGTGATCGTCGTGGAGAAATACGTCCACGGCAGCAGCCCGGCGTAGAGGAACACGGGATACGGGATCCCGTCCGAGGGCAGGTTGGCCATGCGTCCGAAGACGACGCTGAAGACGACCATCTGCATCACGGGCTTGAGGATGGCCCAGGCGATGCCCAGCGCGCTTTGCTTGTAGCGCACCGTCAGGTTGCGCCACACCAGGGTGGCCAGCAAATCGCGGTAATCCCACAGTTCGCCCAGCGCCAGATCGAACCAGCCCGTCCGCGGGCGCCGCACGTAAACCATGTTCCCTTTCGCCATGGACCTATTCCTTCGGCGCGGGGCTTCCCGCTGCCGGAATCGGCCGGGTGGCGGTCCAGAGGCCGGCCCAGGCGGCGGTGATCAGGGCGATCAGGGGGATGCGCAGGGGGAAGTCGATGAGGCAATGGAGAGCACAGGCAAGCAGGCCGCAGCCGAAGGCTCGGCGTTCCAGATCGGCAAAGGGCGGAATTTCCTCGGAAGGAGCGCCATCGGCGCCGCGCGCGGAGAGCAGCAAGATGGCGGCCACCGCGACGACGAGGGCCCCGGCCACGCCGAATTCCATGAGGAATTGCACGGGTTCGCTGTGGGCGTGCAGGATGGTTTTTCCGGCGAACAGCTCGGATTGGTAGTACGGAAAGACGGTCGTGAAAGTGCCGGGGCCGGTGCCCCAGATGGGTTGTTCGCGCCAGGCGGCGAGCGCGTCTTTCAGGATGCCGGAACGGAAAGTCCACTCCTGGCCGATGGTGGCGAGTTTGTGCCATTCGCGACCAAACGCCTGCACGGCGAAGCCCGCGGCCGCCGCGATGGACAGCCAGCCCAACCCCCGCAGCCAGGCCGAAACGGGAATGCCGACGAAGGGATAATCGCGGATCGTCCGGCGGCCCAATCCGACGTGCGCGGCCACCAGCAAGGCCAGGACGGCCACGCCGGCGCGCGAGCGGCAGACCACCACGGCGGCCGCCATCAGGAACGCGGCCAACAGATACAGCCCGGCCGGGCTGGAGGGTTGCCCCGCCTGCACCGCGCGAAACCGCGCGCGCGACGCCATCACGAGCACCACGGGCAAAAGCAAATTGGAAAATACGGCGAAATGGTTTTCGTTCACGAAAATGCCCGTGTATTCGCGGATCCGGGTGGGATCCGGACCTAGCCGCTGGAAGAGGACCCCCAGCGCCATGCCGACTCCCGCGACCAGCGCGAAGCCTTGCAGCCAGCGGATCTGCCGCGCCGGCATCCGGAAGGCCAGCGCAAAGGCGGCCCCCGTCGCGGCGGCCAATCCGAGCGTCTGCCAGGTGCCTTGCGGATCCGCCGATCCGGGCAGCCAACGGAGATGCGCGACGGGCAGCAGCCCCACGCCCGGACTCCAGCGGTGGGTGGGATTCAAGGCATACAGCGCGATCAATCCCAAAATGAAGACGCCGCCGGTCCACGTGCGCAGCGGCATGCGCCGGGCGGCGATCAGCCCCACAACGGCGAGACCAGGCAGAAGTCCGGTCGCCCAGGGGCGGGGCACGGGCCACGGCCAGGCCGCGGCAACGAACAGCAACAGGAGCAGCGCCGGAACTGGAAGGCGAATCGGCTTCATCCGTCGGTGGGCGGTGCGGAATCGGCGGCATGGGCCCGATAGTGCCGGTAGGCGTAGCCGCCGTAGCGCCGGTAATAGTAGTAGTTGGCCACCGACTTGAGGTTGACGCCGTTCATGATGCTGCCTAGGCACGGCGTGCCGCTTTCCTTGAGCTTCAGGACCGCATGGCCGGCGCCCAGGCTGTGCGTGACGCCGTAGCGGACGACGAACAGCACGCCGTCCGCATTCGGCAGCAGCACGAGGGCATCGCTGACGCCCAGCACGGGCGGCGCATCGATGATGACGTGCTGGTACAGGCCGCGCGCCGCGCGCAGGAATTCGGCCAGCGGCTTGCGGCCCAGCAGTTCGGAGGGATGCGACGGAATGCGGCCCGACAACAGCACGTCGAGATTCTGCACGTCCTGCGCCAGCAGGGCGTCCTTCCAGGCGATTTCGCCTTTGAGCACTTCGGCGAGACCGGCGTGTTCGCGCTCCTGCCCGAAGATTTTGGAAATCACGGGGCGGCGGAGATCGGCGCCGACCAGCAGGGTCCGGCGGCCGTCCTGCGCGAAGCTGATGGCCAGATTGGTGGCGATCAGCGACTTGCCCTCGCCCGGGCCGGCGCTGGTGATCATGAGGACGGGCGCGTTGCGGACGTCCTCCCGCAGCAGGAGGCTGGCGCGCAGGGTGCGGAACGACTCGGCCACCTCGCCGGTTTGCTTGAGGTGGGAAATCAGGCCGCGGGCCTGGACGGTCTTGTCGCCGATCAGCGGCACGGTGGCCAGCACGGGCATGCCCAGCAGGCGCTCGACTTCCTCGTTGCGGCGGAACCGATGGTCGGCGTAGTAGAACAGGAAAATCGCGCCGAGGCCGAGAATCAATCCGAAGGCCAGCCCGCGCACCATGGCTTGGCCGGGCCGCGGCCGGAACGGCGCCTTGGCGGGACGGGCTTCTTCGGCCAAACGGATGATGTCGGTCGGGAGCGATTCGGAGATGCTGGCTTCCTTCATCCGCGCGATGACGGCCTGGTGGATCTCCTGATCGGCCTCGATGTTGCGCTTGAGCTCGTTGTAGCGGACGAGCTTGCGGTCCAGTTCGAAGGCCGCTTTTTCCTGCTCTTCCAGCGCGGCTTGGAGATTCCGTTCCTGCTCGACCAGCATTTCAAAGCGGCTTTTCAGGGCATAGATGGCGCCGCCGCAGGCGTCCTCAAACTGCTTGCGCAGTTTTTGTTCCAGTTCGAGAGCCTGCTGCAGGTCCGGATGCTGCGCGCGATAGCGCTGCTGCAAGCCGGCCACGATGCGCTGCTGGTCCTGCAGCTTCTGGAGCGACGTCTGGACGCCCGGATCGTTCAACACCGCCGCGATCTGGGCCATCGGCACCTGGGCGTCGATCTGGTTCTGCACGGACTTCCACGTCGTCTCCGCCTGGATGCGGCCGGTCTGGGCCGCGGTCAGCGTGCTGTTGAGCGCCTTGAGTTTTTCGATGACGATGTTCTGGTCTTCCTCGAGGGAAACCGATTGGGTTTTTTCGCGGTACTCCTGCAGCTCGAGCAACCCCTTCTCCAGCTTCTCGCGGTATTCCTCGGAACGCTCGCGCAGCCAATCGATGGCCTGCATGGAGGCGCCCATGCGGTTGTCGAGATCCTGCTGGATGTAGGCCTGCGCAAGCGCGTTGGCGAGGTCGGAAGCGATCTGGGGATCCGGATGCTCGACGACGAGGTTGATCATGCGGCTTTTTTCGACGGCCGTGACGGTGACGAAGCCCTGCGCGGCCTCGGCTTGTTCTTCCGTCGTTTTGCCGGGCAGGAAACGCGGATTCTTCGCCAATCCGCTGCGCGCCAGCGCCTGCGCCATCATGTTCCGGCTGTGGAGGGCGTTGATGTGGGTGTTGAAATATTCCAGGTTCCGGGTGTTGTAGGCCAGGATGTCCTGGTAGTTCAGGATCTTGGGGATCTGCGCCTCGACCAGCAGCGTGGCCGTGCTGCGGTAGTAGGGAATCTGGCGCCGGGCCTGGAAGAAGAAAACCAGGAAAACGGCGGTGGCCACCAGCACGCCCAGCCAGGCGCGTTCGATCAGGATGGCGACGCCTTCGCGCCAATCGGGGAATTTCGACAGGGATTCGTCCGAACTTTCCGCGGCGCCGGCGATGTAGGGGGTGTTGGGCATGGCGCTCAGAAAAACACCTGGTCCACCATGATGACGTCGTTCGGCTGGAGCGGCACGTCGTTTTGGCCGTCGCGGCTCTTCAACAGATTGGAAACGCGCACGCGCAGCGTGGTTTGCCCGCCGTCGGGCCGGCGGCGCACGATGCGGACGCGATCGGGGCTGGCGAGCTCGGTGAAGCCGCCCGCGCTGGCGATGGCCTGCAACAGCGTCATGGTCTCGCCGAAGGGCAGCGGATAGACGCCGGGTTTCTTGACCTCGCCCATCAGGACGATCTGCGAGCTTTGAGTAGACAGCAACTTGAAGATGACGCGCGGATTGACGAGATAGTCCTTCGCCAGTATCCGGGTGAAAACCGCCTCGGCTTCCGCGACCGTTTTGCCCGCCAGGGGGATCGCGCCCGCCAGCGAATGGCGGATCTCGCCGGCCGGATTGATTTTGAACGCACCGGAAAGTTCCGGCTCGCGATAGACCTGGATGTCGATTTCGTCGCCGATTTGCAGGACGTGTTCGGCGGCGGAGCCGGACGGGCCGTCCGTCCCGGGGGCCTGCGCTTTTTCATCCGACGGCGCGATTTCGGCCGGCGGGTCTTTGGGGGTGGCGGCTTGCTCCGCGGCGGCCGCGCGCTTGGCTTCCGCCGCGGCGTTTTTTTTCGCTTGGGCGGCGGCCCGAGCCGCTTCTTTCCTGGCCGCCCGATCGGCGGCCTTTTGGGCGGCCGCTTCCTTGCGGGTCGGCGGAGGCGCTTCCTCCGCCGGGTTCCAACCATGGATCGCTTCGTCCAGCAAGCCGCCCGGCGGAAGCACCAAGGAGTCGTCGCTGGCGCATCCCGCCGTCCACCCCAGGACGAGGCCGACCAACAGGGCAGCCCCGGACCGCCCGAATTTGTCTAAGCGCAAAACCATATCGTTCTTTTAGCACGAACTTCCCGGAAAGGGAATGCCGGATTGGGGCCGGACCTCAATAATTCCAGCTGGCGCGCAGGTTCCAGCGGCCCTGTTCAAACGAGGTTGAATCTTGCGACGCTGGGTCGCCGTCCACGTTCCCGTCGCGGCGCATGTAGGAATAAGCGATGCCGACGGATAGGCGCTCCTTGCTCCACCAATCCACGCCGAGGGAGAAGCCCCAATAGCGATCCGTCCGTCCGTCCTGGCCGCCCTCCTCCGGGGCGCCGCCGCCGGAATAATCGATTTGGCCGAAGGTGGCCGAGGCATTGCCGCGCAAGCGCTCGGTGAACAGCCGGCGCGCCACGCCGAACGTGACGCCTTGGTCCACGACGTCGGTGGCGTCCGCATCGATGGCCGGCCGGACGTCCGCATACAGTTCGCCGGTGAAGGTGGACAGTCCGAAGGGGCTGCTTTCGGCCCGCACCGAGGCAATCCAGTGCGCGTAGTCGTCCCGCGAATCGTCGGCGTAGGTCCGCCACATGTACCCCACCCGCCCGGAGGTATTGAACTTGGGCGACTGCTTCCCGCGCAAGCCCAGGGACAGGTCGTAGAAATCGGCGGCGGCGGCGCGGTTGCCCGTTTCCTGCGGATCGTCGCGGCCGAGGCCGCCCTGGACGAACGCCTGGCTCTTGGCCGACACGCGGTGGTACAGCCGGCCGGCGCCGTAGTAGCGGTTGTAGTCGAGATAGTTTTCGGCGTCGAACCGGTGCATTTCCAGGCGCCCCTGCAGGCCCGCGCTGGATTTGCCCGAGAGGCGATGCTCCACGCCCAGATCCCCGAGCACGTCGTGCTTGGCCACGCGCGCGCCCACCACCGTATCGACGTCTTCCATCCGCCGGTAGCCCACCTGCCCCTGGATCTGGCTCTTGCCCGTGCGGTAGACGCTCCCCAGCCGCAGCAGATGGCTGGGGCGGTCGCCCACCTCGGCCTCGCTCTCGTAGACCGGGAGGATCAGGCCGTAGTCGGCGTAGAGATGGTTTCCCGCCGGCCGCCCCCAAATGGCCAGCAGGCCCGGAGCCAGCGAAATGGACGTGCCTGAGGTTTCGTTGGTGGAATCGAGGAACACGTTGTCGTCGCTCGTGACCGACAGGCTCACGCGCGGCAGCAGCGCGCCCGTCTGGACGGGCACGTAGAACGGATCGATCACCGCCCCGCCCTGGTCGATGTAGGATGCGGCATCGACTCCGCGGGTGAAGAAGCCGGCGGCGTAACCGTCGACCGCAGCCCAGCCGACGGAGGGCACCACGCAAGCGGGTCCCGCCAGGCAGGCTAGGATGGCGACGGCGCGCTTCATCAAGGGGCTTCGAGAAAGCGGAAGCCCTGGATCAGCTCCACTTCTTCCGGATCATAGGGGGTTCCATCGTTGTTCAGCACGTCCTGCTGCCAGACGTCGGGATCTTTTTCCGCCCGATAGCGCGCTTCCTGGATGGGCCGGTGGGTCTTGCCGCTGACCAGCCCTTGGTTGAACCAGCCCACGCGGTAGATGGCAAACACCGGCAGCACTTGCTTGAAATCGTTGCCGACCTGGCGCATCAGCCAGTCGGAGCAAATGATGGGGCGGTTGTAGCGCTGCAGGAGCTGGATGCGCGCCTCGATGCTTTCGGCGCTGTCGAAGCTCTGGAACGTGATCAGGTCCGACCGCTCGAGCTTGCGCGCAGCCATCGCGCTGCCGAATTCCCGCCAGGCGGGCACCGCCAGCGGCTGCGCCGCCTCGATCGCCCGCGCCCAGTTGAAGGTCTGGTCCAGCAGCGGCAGCGATTCCTCCCCCAACCCGCCGTTGCCGGCCGTATTGTAGAGGTCCCAGTAGAGGACGCGCTTGTCGCGTTTGAACCGGCCCATCACGTCCTGGACGTATTTCTCCAGCGCGGGCCATTGGTTGCGATCCTTCACCGCGTCGGCGCCGGGACTGGGCACCCAGCGCGAATTGTGCTCGTCGGGAACCGGCTCGGGCTGCGGGCCGACGCGCGGCGGTTCGCCCGCCCGGTTCAGGTCGTCGAACAGCACCGGCACCACTCGCAGACCGTGCTTCGCCGCCATTTCCAGAAGCTTGTCCACCCGGTCGCGGAACCCGTCGGGATCGGCCTGCCAAACCGCGAATTGGAGCTGGACGCGGATGGACGTGTAGCCGGCCTCCTGCGCCCAGCCGAGTTCTTCGTCGATGGTCTCGGGATCGAAGGTGTCTTCCATCCACATCTCGACCGAATTGACGGCCGTGCGCGGGATATAGTTCACGCCCTTGACGGCGCCGAGATCCTCGTACCATCTCCAGATGCGGATTTCGTCCCAGCGGCCGCCGGGCGCGCCTTCCCCGGGCCGGGGCAGGACGACGGGCCGGACCGCCGCCACCGAAGGGCGGATCGTGGGGCTGGCATCCGTGACCAGCGCGCCGGAATCCAAGGAATAGAACGACTCGGTGGCGCCGATGTATTGGCCAAGGCCTTCCCGGTCGAACGGGCGTTCGTGGTGGATGAAGGGTTCCAGATCCGCGAAAAACGCGTTGCACAGCTCGAAC
This sequence comes from Verrucomicrobia bacterium UBA2281, assembly GCA_002347655.1. Taxonomy (GTDB): domain Bacteria; phylum Verrucomicrobiota; class Kiritimatiellia; order CAIQIC01; family Lenti-01; genus Lenti-01. The sequence goes on from DDWR01000003.1 coordinate 45,876, forward strand.
TGGTAGAGCTTCGGATTCTGGACGGCGTCTTCGCGCTGGAATTGCCCCCGGTCTTCGCCGGCGGCGGCCATCCAGGCGGCTTCGCCCGCCTTGAGTTCCATGCGGGTCCCGTTGCGGGGCGTGACCGCCAATTCATAGGCTTCGCTCAAGACGTGCCAACGGCCCTGGCCGCCCTGCGCCACGACGAACGAACCGCCTTGGGCGGCGACCGTTCCTGCCGGCGTTTCGACCTGGACGTCCAGCGTCGGGATCGGCACGCCCGCCTGCACGAGGATGCGGCCCCGGAGAAGGTTGACGTGAATTCGGCGGATCAAATCTTCGCCGCTTTTCGGCAAGCCGTCGGCCGTGTGGCGCAACTGGCGGATCTCGAACTCGGTGTTCGGCGCCACGCACAGGATCGCGCCCGGCGAACAGACCATGCAAAGCCGTCCGTCCTTGCCCGTCGTCACGCGGACGTTCTCGCCGACGGAAGCGCCTTCGAACAAATCCTTCAGCTCGGTTTTGCCTTCATGGACCGGTCCGGAAAAGACGCGGACCTGCGCCTGACCCGTCATGGCCGCCACGACCGCCTCGCCCGTGGGCTTGGCGGCCTGCGCCGAACCACCCCAGACCAGCGCCGTCCCAACCGCCGCCCACCGCGCGATCCGAAAAACGATGTTTGTTTTGCCCATGGCTTGTACTACCTTTTTCATCCGAACCCACCATCGCCATGCCCGAAGCTTCGGAAATCATCGCCGCGCTGCTCCAACAGCGCACGCCCATCTCGTTCATCGCGGGCGGGCCCAGCATGAATCCGACCATCCGCGACGGCGAAAGCGTTTTCATCAAGCCCTTGCCAACTGGGGCGATTCTTTTGGGTGGCGTTATACTCTACAGGATTTACGGAAGACTGACAGTACACCGTTGCACTTTTAACAATAAACGAACAAATCGGATTTATACGGTCGGCGACGCCGCCGTGAAGGGAGGCGACTGGATTCCAGCCGCCGACATCCTCGGCGTAGCTGAAAGCGTGCGGCGCGATGGCCGCATCCACCGTCTGGACACCCGCCGCGCCCGCTGGGCCGGCCTGTTGCGATTCGCCCTGCGCCCGCTGCGGCGCCTGGCGGGGGCGGTTCATCGACGCCTGTTCCGCCCCCCTTGAACATTGATCATTGGATATTGAAGATTGAAGATTGAAATCCTTCCGGCACGAGGTCGTGCCGGCTCCATCCAATCCCGGTGCGCTGGGCCAGCGCGCCCTACCGTCCAACCCAATTGAAGATTGGATATTGGACATTGGACATTGAATATTGAGTTCCCTCTTCACGTCGGCACCGCCTCTCGCGCCCGCACCCCCGCCAGCGCCCGCACGGCCTCCGCCGTCCTCGTGAAATGGAATCGCCTCGTTTCGACGTCCCCCACCAACCGGTCCAGCCCGTCCAGAATGCCCTGCGACCACTCTTCCGCGAACCACGGCACGGCCGCCACGTCCAGCAAGGCCAAGCGCGCCGCCGATGCGGCGATCGGCTCCAGCCAATCGTCGGTCGCCTGCCGCAACAGATAGACCCCGCCCAGCGGCACCTCCGCCGCCTCGGCGAAGCGGCCCGACCCGTGCCACGGCGTGCCCGCCACGCGCCATTCGCCGCCGCGACGGAAGACCATCGCGCGGTCGTCGTTCAGGATCCGCCAGCCGTCCGCATGGCACAACCCCGACAGCGTGGACTTGCCCGCGCCGCTGCGGCCCGCAAATACATACCCGACGCCGTCCTTCACCGCCACCGCCGCATGCAGCAGCGCCCCGCCGATGCGCGACAGCAGGCCCCACGACACGGCTTGATCCAGCGGATAGCGCAACGGCGCTTCGATGTGGCCGGGAATCGAGCCGGGCAAATCCGGAGCCACCGACAGCGCCGCGCGCGACAAGTCGCGCGCGACCCGGCAGCCGAAAAACGCGGAATGTTGCCCATGGAAGCCGGAAAGAAGAAGCAGATCGGCCCCGTCTTCCCACACCGCCCAGCTCTGGCCGACTTGCCACAGCCGCTCGCGAGAAGGCACCGCCGCCTTTGCGATGGTCACGTCCAGCGGCAGCTCGACCAGCGGCGCGGTGCCGGCACGCGGCACCTCCGCCGAGAAGAAGCCCGCATAGGCCGGTGCGGAATAGCGCACCGGCGCCCCCCCATCCGTCCGCAGACGGATGCGCAGCGGGCCGACGTCCAGATGGACGGTCTTCTTCAGGATCCCGCCTCGTCCCGAATGAAGATGGGGGGCACGTTGCACTCGCCTTCCAGTTTGCAGCCGCCGCCCAGGGTTTCGGCCAAGGCCAGATCCACCCGTTGGATTTCGGGTTTCTCGTAGGGCCGGCGAACCGTCCGTTCGTCGCTCGGGAGCGGTTGGGATTCGGATGTGGGGTTCATGGGCATTCTCCGTCGGTGCGGCCCAGCGCCGCCTGATATCGCAACAAAGCCGTCTGTTTCATGAAATCGGATTCCTCCTCTTCGTCGCCGGTTTCCACGAGGTTGAAGGCCGGACAATGCGCGCACGCGCCGCGCAAGGCGCCGGAAAAACTGTCGACGGTCCGCGTGCGTTTCCGCCCGCGGATGTCCGCCAGGTCGCCGTCCCAGACCTCCCGGAACGGACGCCCCCCGGGCGCGCGGCGGTACTGCTCCGCCATCACGCACGGCGACACGCCCCCGAAGGGATCGCAATGGAAATAGGTCTGCCCGGCCGAACAGCCGTAGAGGCCATCCGCATCGGGCCGCGCCGCGGAGCGCTCGATCGATTCGCGCCACGCCGCGCGGCGTTCGGCCGTCGCCAAGTCCACGCGCACCGCTTCCTCCGGCGACACGCGCAGCGCCAGCGGCGCGCGCGATCCGCCGTGCAGGCAAGGCGTGATCGCCGCATCGTGGCGGAAGCGGACACCCAGATCCCCCGCCTGCTTTTCCATCGCCTCGAACTCGCGGAGATTGGTTTTCATCAGCAGGGTCTTGAGTCCGACGCGGATACCCGCGTCGTGCAGGCGGCGGATGCCGGCCCACGTCCGCGCATGCGACCCGGGCACGCCCGTGGCCGCGTCGTGGGTTTCCGCCGTCGCGCCGTAGAGGCTGATCTCCACCCGGCGCGGCGGCAGCTCGCGAAACAGCGCGATGACGTCGTCGTCCACCATCGTCCCGTTGGAGAACACCGAAACCACCAGCCCCAATTCGCGCGCATGGCGATAGACGGCGCCAAAGTCGGGGCGCAGCAACGGCTCGCCGCCCGTGATCAGCAGATAAAGGCATCCCGCCTCGGCCCATTCGGAGATCGCCGCCTGCACGGCCGCCGCGCCGAGCTCCCGATCCCGCAAGCGGTGCTGCTCGGCTTGGTCGCCCAGATAGCAGTGGGCGCAGCGCAGGTTGCAGCGCCGCGTCAGCTCCAGCGTCGCGGAAATCGGCCGGCGCGCCCGGAAGGCGCGCGCGCGGAAATCGACCGTCCAGCGGGCGTCGTTCCGTTCGGCGGTCGGACAGCTCACGGCGCGACCTCCTCGATCAACCCCTGCGTCCGCAACTGGTCCGCGAACTCGCGGCAATCGTTCCGCGCTCGTTCCGGAGCCACGGCGAACTCGGCGGCCAGCGCCGCCGCCGTTTCGTCCAGCGTCCGGCCTTCCGTCAAGCCGGTCCAGATGAACTCGCCGGTCTCGTTGACGGGGAACACGCAGTTTTCCCGCGCCACGCCGCCCGACACCGGCACCAGCAAGCGGTCCGCGCCGATCCGGCGCAGCACCACTTTGCCCGTCGCTCGATATGTCGCGGCAGGGCTCATGGTTGGATCCATCCGTCTTGCCGTGGATGTTGGATGTTCGGTCCCATCTCTACTTTTTCCGGGCTTGGACATTGATGAAAACGCGTTCCGCCCACGGGCGGTTCACCCGCGTGCGCACGGTCTCCATCACGCCGTCCGGATCCGGCTCCACGCCGACGATCTCCATGTCGGCGGGTTCTGCTTCCCATTGTTCCAGATTTTCCGAAATAAACAAACGATATTCGACGTCGGCGCGCTGGATCCGCCGCTTCCAGCGCAGGATGACTCCGCCGTCCTCTCCGGCCCGGGGCAGCATTTCGCCCACGCCGGGCAGCGGGAAGCCGAATTCGGGCAGCTCGGCCAGAACGGGCGCGCCGCCAGCCATCGCGTAGTCGAAGAAGTTGGCGGCGGTGGCGCCGCCGGTCTCCGGATCGGCCAATTCGGCCGGCGCGAAGCGCTGCCAGCGCCACTGGGCGAAGTTCTCGTCGGCGGCATGCCCCCCGACGTTGCCGGCGATGCGCAACGCCGGGTCGCCCAGCAGATTGTACGTCGCGAGGGTGTCCTGGGTGGCGAGATTGGCTTCGAGCGAGCGGCGCGCGCGGAGGACCGCCAAGCCCAACGTGCCGGAGCCGTCCTGCAGGACCGATCGATAGAAGGCCTCCGCCAAAGCCGTCGCGGGGGCGTTGCGCGACATGCCCGAGGGCGCCCAGACCGCGACGCTTCCGCCTTGCGCGCGCCGCATGAGCAGCTCGGCGAGGCTGTCCACGCCCGGCGCCTCGAAACGGCCCACCAGACAGCTCAACGCCACCACCACCGGTTTGCGCGCGTTGGCCATGACGTTCACGTCCGTCGCCTTCAGCAGGTTTTTCGTGCTCCAATAGTTGAAGCCTCCGTGGCCCGTGTAATGGATGAAGCCCGATCCGGCCTTGAATCCGTTCGTCAGGGCCGCGCGCGCCGGCGCGATGGCCGTCGTGGCCAGGTCGATGCGCGTCACCGGATATTTTTCGCCGGCCAAGGCGGCCAGCCGGTCGTTTGAATCCGTGAAATCGCCGGCCGCATCGGGCACGTCGGCGGCCAGGAGCCATTGGTTCTGCCAGGCGGAACCGAATTCCGCTTCGGTCGCCCGGATCTTGGCGATCATCGCCGCCAGTTCATTCGTCGTCCGCGCCGGCAAGCGGCCGATCGCCAGATCCGGCCATTCGTCGCCGTCGAGTTCCGCCAGCGCCCCGTCCGCGGCATACAAGCCGTCCAGCGTCTCGATCAGCATCGGCGGCAGGTGGTTCACCTCGTTGCTCAGCGCGTTGAGATAGTCGTAGTGGCCGCTGCCGGCCAGCACGACCATCCACGGCGCTTCCGTCCAGGTCGCCGCCGCGTAGGCCAGCAATTCGGGGATCGCCTCCGGCGTGCGCAAGCCGCCGGCCATCCAGTCGCAGACGTCTTCGAACGTCGCCACGCCGACGCGCAGCCCCTGCCCCGCGCGGTAATCCGCCAGTTCCCGCGCCGCCGGTTCCAGCGCGCGCGACGTGAGGACCAGGTAATCGATGCGGTTCGTTTCCGACCGGAACCACGGATCGGCGGCGACGGGCTCCGGCGCCAGCAGCGGCAGGCCGTCCGCCTCCGCCACCGCGAACCGCGCATCGCCTTCCGCCGCGGCCCACGCCTTGGCCGGCAACGCGCCGTTCCCGTCCGCGATCCACGTCGGATTTCCGGCGGCATCGAGCGCCACGGCCAGCGGCGCGGCGAACGCCGCGGCGGAAATCGCCGGCGCCGCGCCGGCGCCGAAATGGGCCGTGCCGGCGAGCGGCACCAGCTCGCGGATAAACGACGCCTCGATCCAATCCACGATGAAGTAGCTGTGGCTGCGGCCGGGCTGCAAAACGCCCCGCACGGCGAGCACGTTCTCGCCGGCCGCCACGGAAGCCGCCGGAATCGACAGTTCGGTTTCGACGGCGGCCTGCCCATCGAAGGCGACCGAGCCGACGGTCCCGCCGTTGAACCGGAATTCCGCCAGATGGTCCGGATCGTTGGTCGTGCTCGACCAGCCGCTCAGGCGCACGTTCAGCGCGACGTCGCCGGCCGCGCCCGTCAAATCCAGCGGGAAATTCCGCAGCGAGGTCGCCTTGTCGTTGGTCGCGCTGAGGACGTAGTCCCAGTAGTAGAAGTCGGCGGGTTTGACCAGGGCGCTGTCGAACGGATACCGGTCCAGCTCGAACCGCACCTGCGCCGGAACCGCCGTTTCGCCGGAGGCCGCGCCGGGGGCGCGCCGGGGCATCGGGGCTCCCGCGCCTTCCGAGATCAGGTAGGCGTTGTCGCGCGCGTACCAGTCGTCCGCGCCCCGGGCGTGGAACACCAGTCTCGCGCGCGCCGCATCGTAGATGGCCGGGACCGCCGCGCCCTGCTCCGTAATTTCCAGCGATCCGGCTTCCGCCAGCGCCTGCACGTCCTCGATCGAGAGGCCCATCCCGCCGGCGATGGCCTGCAATTCCACGCCGTAGAGCCCTTCGTCGCGCACCAGCACCTTCAGCAAACGCGAAGGCCCGGCGAGCTTCATCGCGGAGGATTTGACCGGGACGGCCGCTTTCGCCGCCCGGGCTTCGGCCCGGGCCGCCTTCGCGGCCGCCGGGGGCGGGCCGAAGACCACGTCGTGCGCGCCTAGATCGATCGCGTTGCCCGACAGTTCCACTTCCTCGATGCGATAGGTGCCCCCGCGCCCTTCCGCGGCTTCCGGATCGGCCAGCTCGTAGATCGCGCCGGTTTCGTGGAACGCCGACGGCACCAGCACGTCGTTCAGGCGCGTTTCGCCGCCCGTGTCCGGATCGAGGCGATAGACGAAGAAGCCCGCCGTGCTCCATTCCGAGCCCGTGCGCCAGACCACGCGGCCTTCGCCCCCCGTCCATTCGCCCCAGACCTCGGCCACGGCGGCCCAGGTCGGCGGCGGCGGGATGAGTCCCAAATCGACGTGTTCCTGGTGCTGGCCGACGTACAGGAGCAGTACGGCGGTGTCGCCGTCGCTGCCCACCGAACCGCTGACCACGTCGCTGTCGAGGAAGACGTTGGTGCCCTGGTTGGCCGGAGAAATCTGGAAATCGTTGGTGCTCAGGGCCGACAGGTCGAACCGCACGAAATAATACGCAGGGGCCAGATTGGTGAAGGCATAGGCGCCGCTCACGCCGGTGGTGACCGACGCCACAACGTTGGAATCGACGTCCAGCAGGTAGACCGGGATGTCCGCGAACCGGTTGGTTTCCGATCCCGCGCGGATGCCGTTGCGGTTGGAATCGAACCAGATCAGACCGCTCAGGGAAGCCGGCGGCGCGCCATCCACCAGGAAGTTCCGGTCGATCACGTCCACGCCGGCCAGCGGCACTTCGATCAGGGTTGGCCCGTTGAGTTGCACGGTTTCTTCGACGTCGGTGATGCTGGTGGCGCCGGCGGGCGTGGTCATGACCACGAGGTAGTCGCCGTCGGGCAGGTTGTTGAAGGCATAGAAGCCGTCGACGTCCGTGACCACCTCGGCCATCCACTCGTTCAGGTCGGCCACGCCGTCGCCGTCGATGTCGCGGTACAGCGCGACGGTCGTGCCAGGCACGGGCAGATCGTTGGGCGGATCGAAGGTCCCGTCGCCCACGACGCCGTAGCCGTCGTCCTCGTACACCGTGCCGCTGATCGACGCGAGGGAGGCCCCGTTGTCCACCAGGAAGTCCCGCGTGAACACGCTGGCCCCCGAGACGGTCACTTCGATGTTCGTCGCGCCGTTGGAGTTGTCGTCGCGGTCGAGGATGGCCGTCGTGCCCGCGGGCGTCTCCATCTCGACGCGGTAATTGCCGTCTTGCAGGCCGACGAACGCGTAGTTGCCGGAAAGATCGGTGACGGTGGAGGCGATCCGGTTGTCCAGATCGTCGTAGAGGTGCACGACCGTGCCCGGGATGATCGTGTCGCCGCCGGAGAAGTCGGAGTCCACGTCCGCGTCCGCGAAGACGGTTCCGCGGATGACGTGCAGGATCCAGCGGTAGTCCTCGACTTCGCCGTTGTCCGCCGTGCCGGAATACGCCAACTCGGGCAGGAACGGTGCGCTCGGGAAGAGGCGGAACCGCGCGTAGAGCACGGTGCTGTTCGTCGTGCTCAGACTTCCCAACGGCACGTTCAGCGGAATCTCGTAGACGCCGTCCAGCCCCGGTCCGCCGTTGGTGGCGACGGCCTGGTTGACGGCCAGATCGCCGCTGTCGGTGAAATCGCCGTCGCCGGCGAAATCGATGAAGCCCAGCAGCCAGCCGGTCCCCTTGCCCACCGTCACTTCGACGGTGCCGCCGTCCGTTCCCGGCGCCCAGCGGCCGAGGATGTCCACGCCGTCCTCGTCGTCCGTGCCGGCCAGGTCGTCGCCGTCGGCCAGCGTCGAGGGCACGCCGTTGGCCTCCACGTCCACCCCGGCGCCCAGATAGAGGTTCGTCAGGTAGGTCACCATGTGCCGCGCACCGCCGGGGATCGTGGTTTGGTAGCCGTCCGGCAGGTCGCCGTAGTCGTAGACCTTGGTCGAACGGTAGGCGAAGTCGTTGCCGTAGTAATTGGTGACGCCGACCTGGATGGGCACCGTCAGGTAGGCCGAGTCTGTGTTGCCCTGCGGATTCGCCGTTTCGGCCACGCCGACGCCGGAGATGGAGCCGTTGGTGGTCGTCAGCTTGAGATAGTCTTCTGGCGCGAGGCTGGCCACGATGTACTGGTCGTCGCCGTCGCCGGTGGGCAGCCCCGCGAACGAATAATCGCCGTTCGTGCTCGTGAAGGTACTCGATACCAGCACGTATTCGCCGGGCTCGACGATGCCATCGAGGTCGTCGTTCCAGAGATACAGGTAGACCTGGACGTTGGCATAGGCGATCTCGTTGGTCGCCACGCCATACCAGTTCGTGCCGTTCAGGACGCCGTCGTAGGGCGTGGCATCCATTCCGATCGTGCCGCTCAAGCTGTTGTTGCCCGCATAGCGGTAGCCGAAATCGATCGAGAAGTCGCAGCCCGTGCAGGGCACGCCGCCGACGGATGTCACCGCGCCGCCGGAAACCACGACGTTGGTGCCGACGCCGTCGAGGTTGCCGTCGGGATCGTAGGTCTGGGTCAGGCCCGGCGGGAAATCGTCGTCGCCCGTATCGACCACCACGTGGAAATCGCCGTCGCCGAGATTGCTGAAGTAGTACCAGCCGTCGCCGTCGGTCTCGTTGGTGGCGATGGCCACGCCGTTGGACCAGAGCACCACGGAAATATAGGCGATGCCGCTCTCGTTGCCGTCGCGCACGCCGTCGTTGTCGGTGTCGATCCAGATCGTGTCGCCGATGACCGCGCCGGGCGGCACGTAGCCGAAGTCGGCGCCCATGTAGTTCTGGCCGTTGACCAAGGACCGGCCGTGCTCGCCGTCGCACGGGAACGGGTTTTCCGGATCGTCGCAGGTCAAGCCGTTGGAATCCGGATCGGCGGAAAGAAACGCGCCGACGAGCGGCCCGCTGGCACCGTCCACCGCCACGACGTAGCTGCCGGGCATGAGTCCGGAGAAAAGGTAAATGCCGTTGGCATCGGTGACGGCGCTGGTCAGGAAGGTGTCGCCCGCGTCGTAGACCCCGTTCCCGTTCTCGTCGCGGTACAGGTTGACCGTCACGCCCTCGACCCCCTCTTCGGAATAGTCCTGCGTGCCGTTGCGGTTGGCATCCCAGAAGATCGTGTCGCCGATGGCCGCATAGGGGGCGAAGCCGAAATCGGCGTCCAGATACGTATTGCCGCCGGCGATTGTCGTGCTGTTGGTCGTCGCCGTGCTGGGATAAAAGATGTTGCCGAAGGCGTCCTGCGGCAGGTCGGCGTCGGCGGCGTCCACCACCACGCGATAGTTCCCGTCCGGCAGGTTGGTGAAGAGATAGGTGCCCGTCGAGCTGGTGTTCGTCGTCCGCAGCAGGACATAGTTCCCGTTGCCGTTGAGATCGACGTAGAGGCTTACCAGGACGTTGGAGATGCCGGTCTCCTGCACGCCGGACTGGATGCCGTCGGCGTTGATGTCGCGCCAGACGGTGTCGCCGATCGCGCCCGTGCCGTAGGGCTGGAACCCGAAGTCCTGCAGATAGTTGTCGGCATTGGTGATCGTGACGACGCCGCGCGCGTCCTTCACGGCGTCCGGATCCGCCGTGATGTTGTACAGCGGCGGCAGGTCCGGATCAGTCAGGTCCACGCGGACGAAATAGGTGTTGGTCGCGAAGAGATTGGTGAACAGATAGGTGCCGTTCGCGGAGGTGGTGGTCGTGCCGACGAGCGCGTCGAGGCCGGGATCGTAGACGCCGTTGCCGTTGACGTCGCTGTAGAGCTGGACCGCGACGTCGGCGATGCCGACTTCCCAATCGTTGCTCTGAAGGCCGTTGCCGTCCCAGTCGTAGAACAGCGTGTCGCCGATCTCGTAGGGGCCGACCTGCCAGTAGCTGAAGTCCGCGCGCGCCAAACCGCCGTTGGTGATGCCGAACGTCGCGACGTTCGCCGTGTTGGTGCCGTCGGTGTCCCACGACAGGTTCCAGTCGCCCGTTCCCAGCATGCCGGTGTTGGTGGCGACCGACACGTTGTAGGTGCCGTCGTAGGCCCCCACGAAGCGGAAGTAGCCGTTGGTGGAGGTGACGTTGGTGGCGAGGGCCGAGCCGGCCCCGCAGGGCGACGTCCCGGCGCACAGGTAGACCGTCACGTTGGTCAGCCAGGTCTCGCCCGGCTCGCGGTTGGTCTCCCCGCCCCGGTCCCAGTCGTGCCAGATCGCGCCTTCGATCGTGCTGCCGAGCTGATAGCCGAAATCGGTCGTGTCGTGGAAGTTGTTGGTGCTCGACGGCGCCGCGAAGACGTCCAGATAGATCGCCGCCGTGCTGTCGTAGGCGCCGCGCTCGTCGTAGGTGTTGATGCCGCTTCCGCCCGGCAGCGTCGCCGTCACCACGCGCACGGTGTAGACGCCGGTGGACGGGATCGACTCGAACAGATACTGCCCGGCGGCATCCGTCCAGTTGGTGATCGGCTGGCCCAGTCCGTTGCCGAGATCGATGTCCGCGGGCGGCGTGATGGAGACCGCGACGTTGGCGACGCCCGGTTCGCCCGGATCCTGGACCCCGTCGCCGTTCAGGTCGCGCCAGACGTAGTCGCCCAACGTCGCCGCCGGGAGCTGCGCGACCACCACGCTGCTGGTGGCCATGTTGGCCGGAATGCCGTTGAGGAACGTGGCGTTGGTGACCCAGGTGACGTTCGTCGCCAGCATGTTGGTGTAGGTCTCGGGCTTGAGCAGCTTGAAGGTCACGGCCACCGTCGACGTGCCGCCGGGCAGGATCGGGCCGACGTTGCTCCAGAAAAGCGTGCCCGTGGTTTCCGGCCAGGCGCCGTTGGTCGTGGATGTCGTCTGCGGCGGATTCGCCGAAACGAACTGGAACTTGTCGGCGTCGTACTGGTCCGTCAGCGGCACCGGCTGGAGCGTGGTGCTGGCGCTGCCCGTGCCGCCGGTCGAGACGCTGGTGATCCGGAAGCCGACCGCATCCACCTGCAGGTAGCCGGTGCCCGCGCCGCCGGCGTTCTTGTTCGCCGTCAAGACTACCCGGTAGTTCGTGGCAAAATCCGTTCCGGCCCAAGCGAACGTGCCCGTCATCGGCAGGGTCCATGTCTGCAGCGCGGTGTTGGTGAAGGTGTTGGTGGCCCGATAGGTGGCCGAATAGATCGTCGCCGCCGGGGCGATTTGCTGGACTTCCACCAGCAAGGTGCCGTTTTGCGAGAACGTGGCCGGCGCCGCTCCGATGATGGGCATGACCAACTCCACGTTGGTGATGGCGCCGCCCGACGTGAAGCCCGGGAAGTTCGTCAGGAAGAGGATCTTCGATGCTCCGGAGAAATTGTTGGAGGCATAGAGGCCGTCTTGCCCCGGCGGAATATAGACGTTCGTGTGGCCGATCCACTCCGTGCCGCTTTGCGCGCCGTTCGTCGCCCAGGCATAGGTGGTGGCATAGGTCCCGCCCTCCCCATTGCCGGGCAGGTTGTTGGAAACCGTCAGGTTGTAGCTGATGAACTGCCCTTCGCGAACGGCATTGGTGCTGACGTGCGTCTTGGTCAGCGTCAGGGCCGGGGCGAAGCCGAAGTCGGCGTCGAGGAAGGAAACCGGGCTCGCGGTCGCGCCGGCGGCATCGAGGTCCGCGCCGAACGACGTCGGGGTGGTCGGCGAATAGCCGGTCGGCAGGTCGGAATCGTACATGTCCACCACCGCGACGAACCGGCCGTCCGGAAGGTTGGTGAACATATAGGCGCCGTTGGTCGCCGTGGACGTCGTGCCGTACAGCAGGTCGCCCGCATCGTAGGCCCCGTTGGCGTTCGCGTCGTAGTAGAGCCGGACGGCGACGTTTGAAATCCCGGCTTCATCCCCATCCTGCAGCTGGTTGCCCAGGATCCCGCCGCCGGCGCCGTCGTCCGCCCAGACGAGGTCGCCCAGGCTGTTCGTTCCCCGCACGTACGTGGTGGTCTCGCCGCAATCCAGTTCGCCCGCGCCCGCGATCGTGGCGCAGGCCCGGTTCGTGATGAACGGGCCCGCGTTGGTCGTGACCGTCACCTGCAGCTTCACCGAGCCGGCCACGTTCGTCCCAAGCGGATCGCTCAGCCACCACTGGACGTCGGTGATTTTCGTGGGATCGGCCGGCTCGGTTTCCTGCCAGGTCGCGCCGTTGTTGGTCGAATACAGGAAGGTGTAGGTACTGACGCCGCCGGGCAGGGTGTTGCTGGCGCTGGAACTGAGGCCGATATAGGTCGTGCCGTGGGGGATCTTCTCGCGCATGACCAACGGCGAGCCGGCGGCGGGATCGCCGACCGTCACCGGCCCGGGGTTGGTGAAGGCGATGGTGTAGGACAGGACTTCCCCCGGCGCGACGAACGGATTGTCCACGCTTTTGGTGACTTCCATGTGGGCTTCCAGACTGGTCAGCCCCTGCCCCAAGAAGGCGCCGTAGTCGCCGTTGAACTTCTCGTTGTCGTAACCCGAGGCCACTTCCTGGTACGGCGTCAACGTGCTCGAACAGCCGGAGCGCATGGCCATGAACTCGTAGCGCACGTAGCCCACCGCCCCGCGATTGTTCTCCGGGATGTTCTCGAAGTAGAGCTGGTCCTCGACGTTGTAGATGACCTCCGTCCCGTCGTTGAGCTTCACGATCACCAGCGCGTAGGTATGCACGAGGCGGAAGCAGGACGAATCGAAGAGCGCCGCATCGCCCACGGGCTGCAGCCACGCGTTGCGGTCTGGAATCAAGTCGCCGTTGTTGTCGAAGCCCGCGCCCACGTTGCCCAGATCGTACCAGACGCCTTCGGTCGCGATGACCGTGCCCGGCGAGCCGTCGCTCGCCGTGTTCGTCCATGAGGGTTCGTAGAGGGCGAGCAGGTCTTTGTATTCCTGCGGCACCTTGTTGGCGCCGTTCGGGAAGATCTTGTTGGCCATCGCCGAGATCTCGTTGCGCATCGTCACCGTGCGGGTGACGTCGGCCTGGCGGTAGACGCCGGCATCCATGGCCGTGCCCCAGATGCCGTATTGCAGGAACAGGTCGTCGTTCGGCTTGACGCCGCCGGTCACGGTCTTGCCTTGCTCGTCGAGGTTCGGATAGCCCACCAGCCAGTACACCGTCTTGCTCTCGCCCGGCAGGATCGTGCCGAGATAGCGCGTCGCGTCCGCGGTGCCCGCCGCCCCGCCTTCGTGCCAAAGCGCGAATTTGTCGTCGGGCAGCGGACCGTCGTAGGGTGCCTGGGCGCGGCTTGGGTAAGTTCCCGGCGTACCGTTGGTGTAATCGCCGATGTACGCCCACACGTTCGTGATCGCGTTGGTGCCGTCGTTGTGGAACTTGGCGCTCAGGTACGCCGCGCGCGGCGCATAGGTCGAGGGCGACTCCACGTTGGAATCCACCACGAAGTTGTAGGCCGCGATCGGCTCGATGCGCAGATCGCCGTCCGGATTCGCCGCCCGCGTCCATGCCGGAGCCAGCGCCCACGCCAAGGCCATCCAGAAAACCGACGGACTCCATCGAAATTTGAAACGCTTTTCCACTTCACTCCAAACATTAGGGCGTGGCCGGATACCGTATAACTCCTTACAATTTATGGCCCCACTTTATCCTGCCGATATTAGGATTTGATTAGGCTATTCCAAATATATGGAAAAACCTTCCCAAACAGCCATTTTCGCTTCCGAAACGGACGCGAAAAGGCTCTCTGCCACTGCCCATGTCCCCCCCAGAACTTCGGTTCTTCACTCCAGCATCATGTCGCGCAGCGCCTTCATGGCGACTTCGCCCAAACACAGCTTGTGCGAACTGCCGCGAAAGGCGATTTGCTGTCCGGCGCAATCTCCGCCGCCTCGCACGACCTGGATTTCCGCGACGTTCGCGATGGTAGACCGGTCCAGCGTCTTGAACAGCTTTTCCGGCAAGATGGCGCGCCACTCGCGCAGCGGCCGGTTGTGCAGGAATTCCCGGCCGTCGCGGACCAGCACCCGCGTGTAGATGCGTTCGCCCACGATGGCTTGGATTTGGCCAACGGGAATCAAATGCCGCTCGTCGCCCAGTTTGAACGACTGCACGTCTTCCGGCGCGAGCCGGTTCGGCACGTCTTTCGAGACGGCAGCCGCGACGCGGACTCTCAGGCGGCCCACCGCGCGCGCCAGCGTGTCTTCCATCACCGGCTTGAGCAGATAGTCCGCCGCGTCGATCTCGAATCCCTTGACCGCGTAGTGCGGATGGGACGTCGTGATGACGACCTGCGGGCGCCATTTCGCCGTTTCGAGGACCCTGAAGCCCTTGTGGCGCCCCAGATGGATGTCGAGGAAAACCGCGTCCGGCTTGTCCCGCTCGATCAGGTCCACCGCGGACTCCAGCGAATCCGCCTCGCCGGCGATTTCCACGTCCGCATGGTCTTCCAGCAGGGTTTTCAGGTTCAGCCGGTCGATTTCCTCGTCGTCAACGATGATCGCTCTCATCCCGCTCTCCCGTTCCGTCCAGTCCATCCCACTCCACCCGGAACCGCGCCCCGCCCTCCGGACGGTTTTCCGCGCGCACCCGCCCGCCCAGCAACTGCGCGTTCGTCTGCACCACGTAGAGTCCCAAACCCACGCCGTGGTCGAGGTCGGCCACCGCCGGCACGCCCTGTCCGAAAGCCGCGAAGAGCGATTTCCAGTCCTCCGGCAACCCCGGACCTTCATCCGCGACCTCCAGCGCGAAACGGCCGGCCGATTTTTCGAACCGCACGTCCACGGCCTTGCCCGCCGGCGTGTATTTCACCGCGTTGTGCACCAGATTGATCAAAATCTGCGCCATCCGCACCGGATCGCTCCGGAGGGTTTGGCCGACCAGCGCCTCGGCGTGCCAGCGCAGCGTCACCCCCCGCGCGGCGGCAATGGGTTCGAGGATGTCGCGGACGCCCCGCGCCCATACATCCAGCGCCACCGGACGCAGATGAACGCGCGGCTGGCCGCCCTCCGTCGCCGACAGGTCCAGCAGGTTGGTCAGCATCAGGTTCAAGTGCCGCCCCCCGGACCGGATCTGCTCCAGCATGCGGAGAAAATCCTCCGGCAGCCCGCGCCGTTCGCCCAGGCGGACCATCGCCTGCGACAGCCCCACCAGCGCGCTCAGCGGCGTACGG
Organism: Verrucomicrobia bacterium UBA2281; assembly: GCA_002347655.1. Lineage (GTDB taxonomy): Bacteria > Verrucomicrobiota > Kiritimatiellia > CAIQIC01 > Lenti-01 > Lenti-01. Next base: position 61,284 of record DDWR01000003.1, read on the forward strand.
ATCTCGTGGCTCATGTTCGCCAGGAAGAGCCCCTTGGCGCGGTTGGCTCGTTCGGCTTCTTCCTTGGCCTGCTCCAGCTCGGCCTGGCGCGCCCGCAACGCCTCTTCGGTCCGCCGCAGTTCGGTCACGTCCGCGAACGTGCCCCGCAGCCGCGGCAGCGGACCCGGCACGAGTTCGCCGCGCGCGATCGCATGGCGCCACTCCCCGTCCGCCCGGCGGAAATCGACCGGCACCTCATAGGGGGCGCCGGATGCAAGGGTGCGTGCGATGACCGACTGCAAACGGTCGAAGGATTCGGCCGAAAACCAGCGCTTCTGTTCCGCGAACGTCGGCGCGCGCGCCTGCGGCTCCAAGCCGAAGATGCGGAAGATTTCGGCCGACCACTCGACGGCGCCGGTGGCCGGCTCCAACGTCCAGCTGCCCATGTGCGCGATGCGCTGGGCTTCGGCGAGTTCGGCCCCGCGCGCCTGGATTTCCGCTTCCGCCCGCTTGCGTTCCGTGAGATCCACGAACGTCGTCAGCACCAGATCCTCCACGACCGCGACGCTGCCCAAGACATCGATCACGCGTCCATCCTTGCAGGCGACCTTCAACTCGTGACTGGCATTCTCGCCGCGCGCCGCCGCCGCCACGGTTTTGTTCCACCATTCCCGGGTCCGGGCCCGGTAGGCTTCATCCGGATAGGCGCGGAGAAACCAGTCCGCCAGCGTCCGGACTTCGTCCGGCCGATATCCAAACAGGCGCTCGAAATGCTCGTTGACGAAAACTTCCGCAGATCCCGAGCGCGAGGAGAAAACGCGCACGGCCGTCGGCATCTTGTCCAGGATGCGGCGCAATTCGCGTTCGGCCTCTTGCCGGACGGCCGCTTCGCGGGCGACGAGTGCGGCCTGCGCCTGCGCCGCGTCCTTGTCCAGCCGCATCTGCCGCACGCGGTCGGCCATCGCCGCCTGGAAGAGCGCGAACGCCAGCAGCAGGCCGCCCATGGGCAGGACGTCCGGCGGGGCGACCGGGGGAATGAACGCCCATTGCTGCAGGATTTCGACGGCCAGCAAGAACCAGAACGCGACCCAGGCCAGCAGATAGAAGCGCGCCGTCCGGTTGCCTTGTCCCCACGCGGCCAGCGCGACGCCCAGCGCCGCCCCGCCGCCCGCGACGTCCAGGGTCTGGACGAGCGCCAGCCCGGGCCGGAACGGGCCGACCGCCACCCAGGCCGCCGCCGCCAGAAAGATGCCCAGCAGCAGCCGGAATCCGCGGTCCGTCCGCGGCATCGCGCGCGGCAGGTCGAAGAACCACCGCACGTAGATCGCCATCGCCGCCATGCCCAGCGCGTTGAAGACCAAGGCCCCGTTGGCGGAACCGAAGCGCCAGCCGGGCCACCCGAATTGCCGCCAATACCCCGAAAGCCCCAGGAAAATCAGCGCGCCGCACGCGATGCCGAACGAATAGGACAGATAGCCCCGCTCCCGCGAGAACGTCGCGAACAGGACCCCCATCGCGAAGAGCATGGCTAACGCGCCGAAACCGAACAAATGGAACAGCCCGTCCCGGTCGGCCCGAGCGACGTAGGCCTCCGTCGAATAGACCGCCAGCGGAATCCGCACCACCATCCGCGTCCGCAGCCGCAGGTAGACCTCCGCCGTTTCGCCCGGATGGACCACCAGCGCGCGCGCCGGATACCGGCTGGCAACCGCGGCCGGATCGCGCGGTATCCCGTTGCCGTCCTCGAAACGTTCCGCCAATGCCCCGCCGCGCACGACGAACCAGTCCACCTGTTCGAACCGCGCGTGCGCCAGCTCGACGATCCACTTTTCCGGCAACGCCGTTTCCGCCCGCAGCGCGAACCGCAGCCAGATCGCGTCGTCCGTAAACCCGAAGTGGATCGTCTCTTTCCTGTTCGGCGCGAACCGCGCCGCGGTTTCCGGAGCACGCACGTCGGCAAACGCGAGTTTCCCCGTCGGATCGCGCAGGATCGCCGCGTACGGCCCGAGCCGCACGCTCCCCGTTTCCTCCGCCAGCACCGCCGGCTCCTGCGCCCCCCCTGGCCAAGCCGCTCCCAAACCAATCGCCAAGACCGCGACCTGAAGAATTTTCTTCACCGGTCGAATGGTGCCTCAACCCCGCCCCCGGCGCAAGGAGAAGTCATCCGACCGGCAGTGGCGATCTCCGCTTGGCGGATCGGCATTTACTTCGTTCCCGAAACCGGCTATGAAATGGAGCGTTGTAACGCCATGAACGTCGCCGCCAGCATCGCCACGAATTGGTTCCCTCGTGCCGGCGCGGCCGATCGCCGGGAACGCCCTTCTCCCTGCGGCGTCTGCGAGCCGCCGCCCGCCCCGTCCGCCCCCTTCGCCGAACGCCATCTCCAATGCGTCTGGGCCGACGACCGCCTGCGACCGGCGCACCTCGCCACCGCCGCCGGCGAACGCGTGCAGGTCGAGCATCCCGGCGAATGGAATACCGGACCCGGCCCCGATTTCCTCAACGCCGCGCTGCGCGTCGGCCCCGAACTGCGCCGCATCGTCGGCGACGTGGAAATCCACGTCCGCCCCGCCGACTGGCAGCGGCACCGCCACGCCGGCGATCCCCGCTACCGCCGCGTCTGCGCCCACGTCTCGTACTATCCCGGCACGCTGCCCGCCGCCGAACTCCCGCCCGGCGCCCTCCAGATCGCCCTGCGCCCCGCGCTCGACGCCTTGCCCGATTTCTCGTTCGACAACGTCGATTTGCTGGCTTATCCCGTCGCCGCCCGCGCCACGTCCCCGCCCTGCCGCGAAGCCATGTCGCGATTGACCCCGCCCCAGCGCGGCGCCGTCCTCGACGCCGCCGGCGAGTCCCGCCTGCGCCGCCGCGCCGAACTCTTGCAAATCGCCATGCTCGACCGCGGCCCCGCGCAAGTCGTCTACGAGGAAGTCCTGGCTGCCCTCGGCTATCGCCCCAACAAAGCCCCCTTCCGCCGGCTCGCGCGCCTGCTGCCGCTCGACCGCCTGCGCGAAAAGTCCGCCGGCGATCCCGTCCGCGCCTATGCCCTCCTGATGGGCCTCGCCGGCTTGCTGCCCGATCCCACGACGCGCCGCGCCGCGGATGCCGAGACCAAGGCATTCCTGCGCCGCTGCTGGGACGCGTGGTGGCCCATGTCCGACGAATTCCTCGCCCGCCGCATCCCCCGCGCCGACTGGACCATGGCGGGTCTGCGCCCCGCCAACCGCCCCGAGCGCCGCCTCATGGCCGCCGCCCTGCTCTTCGCCCCCGCGGCCAGCCTGCCCGAACGCATCGCAACCATTGCCCGCGATCCCCGCGGCGCCCCCGCGGAAAACTTGCTGGCGCTCTTCGACCTGCCCGATGCTCCGTATTGGTCCCGCCGCCTGTCGTTCGCGACCGCGCCGGTCCGGGAACCCGTCGCGCTGGTCGGGAAATCCCGCGCCCAGGCGATTCTCGTGAATCTCCTGCTGCCGGCCTTCGCCGCGATGGGCGCGCCCGCCGAGGCGTGGCAAGCCCTGCTCGACGATCTGCCCGCCGAAGAACCCAATGAACTCATCCGGCAAACCGCCCTGCGCCTGTTCGGCCCCGACCATTCGCCCCGGCTGTATCGCTCCGGCCTGCGCCGCCAAGGCCTCGTCCAGATCCACCACGACTACTGCCTCGGCGACCGCTCCCTCTGCGCCGCCTGCCCGTTTCCCGAGTCTCTCCAGACGGAAAGAGCCGCCCCGTGACACCCCAAACGACCGCCTTGATCCTCTTTTTCCTGTCCATCCCGGTCCTTGCCAAAGACGTCACCTATCGGCTGACCGGCGCGGAACCGCTCACCTTCACCATCCCCGACGATTGGTCGTCCGGATGGAGCCCGCTCATGTGCTCCGGCCACGACCCGGAAGCCCCCGTCGATTTGATCTCGTTTTCCAAGCCGCCCGTTTCTTCCGGCGACAGCGCCCCGCACTTCCCCCAAGAAGTCTTGTCCCTTGCCGTGGACGCCCGGAACACTCTCCGTCCCCTTGCCGAAATGCAAAACCAACTGCGCGGATTCGATGCTAAAACCCAAACCATCGTTTCGGCCCGTGAATTGCGCAGCCGCATCGATGGCGCAATCTTCGGATACTACAGCGCGCGCACCGGCGGCCGAAATGCCGAACAAACGCGCTTGGACGCCTTTTGGAATCTAGGGTCGCGCACCTGGTCGGCATTTTCCACCTTCCCCGCCGATCGAACCAACTGGGTCCCCGAATGCGTTGCCACCATCGAATCCGTCCGCCTGGCCGATCCCGACACGGCGCCGCCCACGCCCAACCGCCCCATCATCGATGGTGCGGAAGACCCCGATTTCCCGGAAGAACTCATGGAAGAATGGCGCAAGCAGCATGAGTAAACCCCCCGTCCCCGTCTACGTCCACCGGTTCGCGTTCCCGCCCGAGGCGGAAGACCCCAACCACCACGTCAACAACGTGGAATACGTCCGCATGCTGCAGGAATCCGCCATCGCCCACACGCGCCAAAACGGCTGGGCGCCGGAAGAATTGCACGAGCGCGGCTGGACCTGGGTCGTGCGCTCGCACTTCATCGAATACCTCCAGCCCTGCCGCGCCGGCGAGGAAATCGAGATCCATACCTGGGTCGCGAACTTCAAGAAAATCCGTTCGCTGCGCAAATACCGCTTCGTGCGCGCCGCCGACGGCGCCGTCTTGGCCGAAGCGCAGACGGACTGGGTCTTCCTGGATTTCCGGCGGAACCGGCCCATGGCCATCCCGCCGGAAGTGCTCGACGCCTACGTCGTCGTTCCTGTAGAAGAGGAACGCAATCTTCAATAATCAATATTCAACCGATCAATGATCATTGAAGATTGAATATTGGATATTGAACATCGAGGTTTTCAGCTCCGGTCCTTCTGCCGGATCTCGACCCGCCGGATTTTGCCGCTGATGGTCTTGGGCAGTTCCGGCACGAACTCGACCACGCGCGGATACTTGTAGGGCGCCGTGACCTTCTTCACGTGGGCCTGCAACTCGTGCTTCAACTCTTCGGACGCCGCGAAGCCCTTGGCCAGCACGAGGGTCGCCTTGACGATCTGTCCGCGTTCTTCGTCGGGCACGCCCGTCACCGCGCATTCCATCACCGCCGGATGTTCCATCAGCGCGCTTTCGACCTCGAACGGCCCGATGCGGTAGCCGCTGCTCTTGATCAGGTCGTCGTCGCGCCCCACGTACCAGAAATAGCCGTCCTCGTCCTGCCACGCCACGTCGCCCGTGTGGTAGACCCCGCCGCGCCGGCACCGCGCGTTGCCTTCCGGATCGCGGTGGTAGCCCAGGAACATCCCCAGCGGCCGGCCGCGGTCCAGCGGGATCACGATTTCGCCCTGCTCGCCCGCGTCGCACGGCGTGCCGTCGGGCCGCGCCAAGAACATGCGGTAGAGCGGCGATGGCCGGCCCATCGAGCCCGGCTTGGGTTCCATGCCCGTGAAATTGCCCACGCCCACCGTCATTTCGGTCTGGCCGTACGCTTCCATCAGTTTCAGGCCCGTCGCTTTCCGGAACTGCTCGTAGACTTCCGGATTCAGCGGCTCGCCCGCCACCACCGCATATTCCAGCCGGGAAAAATCGACTTTCGACAGGTCTTCCTTGATGAGGAAGCGGTAGACCGTCGGCGGCGCGCAGAACGTCGTCACGCCGTATTTCGCGCAGACCTCGAGCGTCTTGGTGGCCATGAACTTGTCGTAGTCGTGCACGAACACGGCGCTGCCGGCGATCCACTGGCCGTAGAGCTTGCCCCACATGGATTTCGCCCAGCCGGTGTCGGCCACCGTGTAGTGCAACCCGCCGTCGCGCACGTTCTGCCAGAACGTGGCGGTCACGACGTGCCCAAGCGGATAGGTGAAATCGTGCGCCACCATCTTCGGCTGGCCCGTCGTGCCCGACGAGAAGTAGATCAGCATCGGGTCGCCGTTTTGCGTTGCATCCGTGCCGGTCGGCCGCGCCCAGCGGCCATCCGCCGCCGCCATTTCGACGGCGAAATCTAACCACCCCGCGCGCGCGCCGGAGAGCTTCATCTTCACGATGGACGCGCCCGGCGTCTTCGCCGCCGCCGCGTCGATGGCCGCCTCCAGCGCCGCATCGGGCACCGTGACCACCAGGCGGACGCCCGCCCGCTCGAAACGATAGGCCAGATCGTGCTCCTTGAGCATGTGCGTCGCCGGCACGCCGACCGCGCCGAGCTTGTGCAGCCCCAGCAGGCAATGCCAGAACTCCAGCCGCCCTTTCAGGATCAGCAGCACCGCGTCGCCCTTGCGGATGCCGTGCTTTTGGAACACCTGCGCCGCGCGGTCGCTGCCCGCTTTCAGGTCCGCGAAGGTCGCGATCTTCTCCGCGCCTTCGTCGTTGCACCAAACCATCGCCCGCCGCGTCGGCTCCGACGCCGCGTATTCGTCCACCACGTCGTAGGCGAAGTTGAAGTTGTCCGGCACCCGGATCTCCAGGTGGTCGCGGAAATCCTCGTAGGACGAGAAATCCGTCCGGTTCACGAAGCGTTCGAGCAGCGCCATGTCGCGTCCTCCCGCCTCAGATGATCATGGCCAGGAAACGCGCGGGCTGGCCGTCCAGCGCCTGCATCGAGTGGCCCTGGTTGGAATCGAAGTACACGCAGTCGCCCGCTTCCAGGGTCAGCTCGTTGCCATGGATGCGCACGAGCAGGCGACCCTCCAGCACGTAGTCGAATTCCTGCCCGGGGTGCGAATTCGCGTGCGCGCCAGACGCCCCCGCGTCCGCCGGCACCGTCACCTCGAACACGTCCACCTTCCGGCCCGCGAAATTCGCCGCCAGGTTGCGGTATTGATAATCCTTGCGCCGCGCGACCGTCACGCCGCCGCCCCGGCGCGTGACGCTGAACACCTTCATCCGCGGCGCTTCGCCCGTCAGCAGTTCGGTGAGGTCGGCCTTCAGGACGCGCGCCGCGTCGTGGAGCGCGCTGGCCGGAATGTCGGCCTGCCCCGCCTCGTAGGCGGCGTATTCCGCGGGCGACACCCCCAGCGCCTGCGCGACGGCCTCCGCCGCGAGCCCTTCGATCTCCCGCAGCTCCTTCAGCCGCGCCGCGATGTCTTGCCGCCGTTCCGCCATGATCTCGCTCCTTTCGGAAAATTCCGCGGGACATGATGCTCCCAAAAAACCGCCCGCGCCAGCGTTTTTCGCGCGGGCGCGGGCAGGTGCGGGCCGCTGGCGGCGCCGCTCAGGTCTCGCGTTCGCCGCGGGCCATGATGACCTTGCCCGTGCGCACGAGCTCGATGATCTTGTACTTGCTCAGCAGATCGACCATGGCGTCGAGCTTCTCGGAGCTGCCCGTCGCCTCCAGCACGATGGATTTCTCGGACAGGTCCACCGTCTTGGCCCGGAAGTGGTCGGCGATCTGCAGGACTTCGCCGCGGTGCGCGCTGTCCACCGCCACCTTGACCAGCGCCAGCTCGCGCGCGACCACCTCTTCGTCGGTGTGTTCCCGGCAGGCCAGCACGTCGACCAGCTTGGAGCACTGCATGATGATCTGCTCCAGGCCGGCCTCGTCGCCCTTGGCCGTGATGGTCATGCGCGAGAAGTCGCCCGTGGCGCCCGCGGACACGACGAGGCTTTCGATGTTGAAGCCGCGCCGCGAGAAGGTCTGCGCGATGCGCGCCAGCGCCCCGGGGCGGTTGGCCACGTAGATGCTCAGGTTGTGGGCCGGAATTTCCTTGCTCATGTTCGTCTCCCTTCCGCTCACGCGTTCTTCTTGCCGGTCTGCGCCGGGCCGTTCTTGCGGCCCGCCGGCCGGCCCGGCTTGCGCCGCGGATGGCACAGCACCGTGTCTTCCAGCGGTTTGCCGGGCGGCACCATCGGGAACACTTCCTCGTGGTGCACCACTTCCACGTTCACCAGCGCCGGGCCCGGATGCTCCAGCGCCTTCTTCAGCACCTTCGGGATGTCCGCCGCCCGCTTCAGGTTCAGGCCGAGGACGCCGTAGGCCTTCGCCAGCTCGACGAAGTCCGGATTGCCCTCCAGATCCACGCCGCTGTAGCGCTCGTCGTAGAACATGTCCTGCCACTGGCGCACCATGCCCAGGTAGTGGTTGTTCATCAGGATGATCTTCACCGGCAATTTGTGGATCACGGCGGTCGCCAGATCGCTCATGGTCATCTGGAAGCCGCCGTCGCCCACGATGGCGACCACGGTCTCGCCCGGCCGCCCGAACTGCGCGCCGATGGCCGCCGGCAGCCCGAAGCCCATCGTGCCGGCGCCGCCGGACGAAATGAACTGCCACGGCTTGTCGCAGCGGAAGAACTGCCAGGCCCACATCTGGTGCTGGCCCACGTCGGTGGTCATGACCGCCTTGCCGCCCGTCAGCTTGTTCAGCGCGTCGATGACCTGCGGCGGATGCAGCCCGCCCTTCTTGGCGTAGGTCATCGGCCACTTCTTCTTGAACCCTTCGATGCGCTTGATCCACTCCGCCGTGTCGCCCTTCTTCAGCAGCGGCAGCAGGTCCTGCAGCACGGTTTTCGCGTCGCCGCGGCAGCGGATGTCCGGCTTCACCAGCTTGCCGAATTCGGCCGCGTCGATGTCGATATGGATTTTCACCGCGTTCTTGCAGAACTGGCTCGGCACGCCCAGGATGCGGTCGTCGAGCCGCGCACCCACGGAAATCATCAGGTCGCACTCCACCACCGCGCGGTTGGCGTAGGCCGTCCCGTGCATGCCGAGCCCCTGCAGGCTCAGCTTGTGGGAATCCGGGAACACGCCCTTGCCCAGCAGCGTCGTCGCCACGGGCGCTTGCAGCGTCTCCGCGAACTGGCGCAGCTCCTTCTCCGCGCGCGACAGCACCGCGCCGTGGCCCGCGATGATCACGGGCCGTTGGCTCTTGGCCAGCGCGTCGGCGATCTGCCGGATCGTCTCCGGGCCGTAGCCCTTCGGATTCGGCTTGTAGCCGGGCAGGTTCATCTCGGCTTCGAGCTCCGCGGTGCAGGCCTCGGTGCCCACGTCCTTGGGCACGTCGATCAGCACCGGGCCCGGCCGGCCCGTCGTCGCGATGTGGTAGGCCTCCTTGATCACGCGCGGGATCTCGTTGGCGTTTTTCAGCAGATAGCTGTGCTTCACGATCGGCATGGTCAGGTTGAAGATGTCCGCTTCCTGGAACGCGTCCTTGCCCAGCATGCCGCGCACGCTCTGGCCGGTGACGACGATCATCGGCACCGAATCCATGTAGGCCGTCATGATGCCCGTCACCGTGTTCGCCGCGCCCGGCCCGCTCGTCACCAGCACCGCCGCCGGCTTGCCCGTCGCCCGCGCATAGCCGTCCGCCTCGTGCGCCGCGTTCTGCTCGTGCCGCACCAGCACGAACTTCATCTTCCGCCGCACCTTGTACAGCGCGTCGTAGATCGGAATCGCCGACCCGCCCGGAATGCCGAACGCGATCTCGATGCCGATCTTTTCCAGGCTCTGGATCAGCGCCTCGGCGCCATTCATCTGATTTTCGCTCATTTTTCGCCTCCAAATCGGAAATTGTCCGAATTTCGACGCCAAATTATCGCTTTTTACATCCAATGCAAGAAAAATGTCGCATTTTTGATCATTTTTTCTTTCTTTTTGACATCCAAAGAGAAAAAGGACACCTTTTTAGCCATGAAACCGACTCTTCGGGACATCTACGACGAATTCGCGACCACCTACGAGGCCAACCGGGGCTTGTTCGACATGAAACCCGTCCTGGAGCCCTTTTTCGCGGGCCTGGGCCGTGAAAAAGGCCGTTTGCTCGATCTCGGCTGCGGCGCCGGCGAGCCCTTCCCCCGCTTTTTCCTCGAACGCGGCTGGGACGTCGTCGGCGTGGATTTCTCGAAGAAAATGCTCCATCTCGCCGCCCAGTACGCCCCCGGCATGCACACGATCTGCGACGACATGGCTGAAGTGGACTTCGAACCCGCCCAGTTCGACGCCGTCACCTGCATCTACGCCCTCTTCCACGTGCCCCGCGCGCGCCACCCCGAGCTGTTCGCCAAGTTCCGCCGCTGGCTGCGCCCCGGCGGGCAGGTCCTCTTCACCTACGCCACCCGCGACTACACCGGCGCCGACGAATTCGAAGGCGAAAAGGAATTCATGGGCCAGCGGCTGTTCTACAGCCACGTTTCTCCCGAAAATCTGCGCGGCCAGCTCGCCGCCGCCGGCCTCGCCGTCCGCGCCTTCGATTCCCGCTCCATCGGCGGCGAAACCTTCCTGTGGGTGACCGCCGCCAAGATCGAATAGCCCGGCGGCCTCGGCGCGGCCGCCCTGCCGCGGAGCCCAAGGGAGGGCGGGTTGGCGCAACCCGCCGAGTTTCCTACTTCAGCTCGATCAGCGCTTCCGAGAGCGCGTGCAGGAACTGGGCGTTTTCCTTGGCGGTGCCGACGCTGACGCGGACGTAGTCCGGCAGGCCGAAGCCGGCCATGGGCCGGACGATCACCTTGCGCTTGGTCAGCGCGGCCGTGAGCCCCGCCGCCTTCTTGAACGGGAAGAGAATGAAATTCGTCACGGACTCCACCGGATCCAGTCCCAGCTTCCGCATGCCGTCCATCAGTTGCTTCCGGCCGTCGCGCAGCATCTTCCGCGTGGCTTCCAGGTGCGCGTCGTCGTCCAGGGCCGCGACCGCGGCCGCCTGGGCCATGGCGTTGACGTTGAACGCCTGGCGCACCTTGTTGAGCAGGTCGATGCCGTCCGGCTGCGCGAGGGCGTAGCCCACGCGGAGCCCCGCCAGCCCGTAGGCCTTGGAAAACGTCCGCAGCGTCACGATCGGCTTCTTGGCCGCCTTGACGTGCCGGAGCGTGTCCACCTGGTCCCGGGGTTCGACCAGCTCCATGTAGGCCTCGTCGAACACCGTCACGACGCTCGCCGGCACCTGCTCCACGAACCGATCCACCGCCGCCTGGTCCACCATGGTGCCCGTCGGGTTGTTCGGATTGCCCACCACGACGATCTTGGTCTTCGGGGTGATCGCCGCCAGCAGCGCGTCCAGGTCGTGCGTCATGCCCCGCATCGGCGCCTCGACGCACTTGCAGTGGTACAGCGAGGCCACCAGTTTGTAGACCACGAAGGAACGTTCCGAGACCACCATCTCGTCGCCCTTGTCCATGAAGGCGTGCGCCAGCAACACCGCGTGCTCGTTGCAGCCGCAGCCCAGCATCGTCATGTCGTCGGAAACGCCGTACTTCTTCGCAATGGCCTGCCGCAGGTAGAAGGAGCCGCCGTCCGGGTAGAGGTGCATGTGCGGAATGGCCGCGCGCATCGCCTCCATCGCCTTCGGCGAAGGACCCAGCGCGTTCTCGTTGGAGGCCAGCTTCACGATGCCCGCCACGTCGCCCAGCCCCAGCTCCCGCGCCACTTCTTCGATGGGCCGGCCCGGCTGGTACGGCTTCTGCAACGCAATCCAGGGATTCGCCAACCGCGCAAACCGGCTCATTTCTCTTCCTCCTCGTCCTCGTCTTCTTCGTCGTCTTCGTCTTCGTCGTCGAACTCGTCGTCCTCGTCGTCGTACTCTTCATCCTCGTCGTCGGCCTCTTCGCCGCCGACGATGTCGTCTTCCGCCAATTCTTCGCGCTCGAATGCCTCTTCCTCGCCGTCGCCGCCGACCGCCTCCTCGGGCGTCGGGCCGGCGGGCGCAGCCGCTTCGATCGCAGCCAGTTTGAGCTGGTTCGGATCTTCCGGGGGCGCTTCCGGCGCCGATTCCGCCGCCTTGGGCGGGCGGGCGCGGGCCTGCTCGGCCTCCAGCCGCCGCAATTCGTCCGTGCCCGGCAGATCGTCGAGGCACTTCAAGCCGAAATGCTCCATGAACTTCTGGGTGGTGCCGAACATCCACGGCCGGCCCGGCAGCTCGCTGCGCCCCACCACGCGGACCAGCTGCATTTCCAGCAGGTTCCGCAAAATCGCGTCCACGGCCACGCCGCGGACCGCTTCGATCTCCGACCGCACGCAGGGCTGGCGGTAGGCGATGATCGCCAGCGTTTCCAGCGCCGGCAGGGACAGCCGCGCGCCGCGGCCTTTCTGCAGCATCGTCCGCAGCCACGGCCCGCAATTGGCGTCGTTCTCCAGGCGCCAGCCGCCGGCCACCTCGATGAGGTGGAACCCGACCTTGCGCTCGGCCAGTTCGCGGCCAAGGGCGTCCGCGGCTTCGCGGATCAGCGCTTCGTTCGCCTTCGCGAAATCGGCCGTGATGCCCCCGCGCCGCTCCGCCGTCGCGGAGAGCACGCGGCGGATCTCCGCCACCGTCAGCGGCTCCTTGCGCACGAAAAGCATCGCCCCGATGATCTGCTTCAGTTCCGGCAAAACGAAATCGCTCATCGTCCCGTTCCTTTATCTCCCCGCGCCGTCCGGCGCCGGGGCCTCCTCCACCAGCGGCGGCACCAGCTCGACGACGCCTTCCGCGGCCTCGATCAGGATCTCCCCGTAGGTTTCCTGCTGCACCGCCCGCGCCTGGTTCAGCCGGATCAGCTCCAGCAGCGCCAGGAACGTGCAGGCGATCTCGTTGCGCGACCGCATGCCGGCGAACATCTGCGAGATCGAAAAGCGCTTCTCGCGCCGCAGCCGGTCGCCCAGCAGCTCGATTTTGTCGGCCACCGTGAAGCGCTCCGCGAAGATTTCGCGCAGCTCCTCGCTCTTGACCTTCTTCAGCGCGTCGCTGAAGGCGCTGATCAGGTCGAACAGGCCGACGTCGTGCAGGGCCACGTCGGGCTCCTTGCCCAGCACCGCCTCCGCCCCGTCGCGGCCGAAGATGTCCTCGCGGCGCAGCTCCAGCGCCTCCAGGTGCAGCGCCGCGTCCTTGAACTTCTTGTATTCCACCAGCTGGCGCACCAGGTCCCAGCGCGGATCTTCCTCCTCCGCCTCCAGCTCCGGCCGCTCCTCCGCCGGCAGCAGCATGCGGCTCTTGATCATCATCAAGGTCGCCGCCATCACGAGGAATTCCCCCGCGACGTTCAGGTCCAGCATCTGCATCAGCTCGAGATACTGCACGTACTGCGTCGTGATCGTCTCGATCGGGATGTCGTGGATCTCCAGCTCGTCCTTCTTGATCAGGTAGAGCAGCAGGTCGAGCGGCCCCTCGAAGACCTCCAGCCGGACTTTGTAATCCTCTTGCGTCATGGGGTCAGATCCCGGCGGCCTTGTCCCTGGACCCCCGCGGCCTTGTGCCGCGGGTGAACGAGGTGGCGGTGCGGTACCCGGCCGGAATCCCGCCTGCTTCACCTGCCGCGCAAGGCGGCAGGGGTCTGCCGAAACGAAGGCGCACGCTCATTCCAATCCAACCGCCTGCCGCGCCCGTTTCACGGTCTCGGCCGCCAGCTTCCGCGCCTTCGCCGCGCCCGACTGCAGCACGGACTCGACGTAGTCCGGATTCGCCGCCAGTTCGGCGCGCTTTTCCCGCATCGGCGCGAAATGCGCCTCGAACAGCTCCGCCAGTTCCTTCTTGGCCGTCCCGTAGCCCATCCCGCCGGCGCGGTACCGCGCCGCCAGGTCGGCCTGCTGCTCCGCCGTCGCGAACAGCTTGTAGAGCTTGAACACGTTGCAGGTCTCCGGATCCTTCGGCTCCTCCAGCGCCTTGCTGTCGGTCACGATGGACATGAATCGCTTGCGGGTCGCCTTGGGGTCGCCGAAAATCTCGATCGTGTTGCCGTAGCTCTTGGACATCTTCTGGCCGTCGAGCCCCGGCACCACCGCCACGTCTTCCGAAATCTGCGGCTCGGGGATCGTGAACGTCTCGCCGAACTGGTTGTTGAACTTGATGGCGAGGTCGCGCGTGACCTCGACGTGCTGCTTCTGGTCCTTGCCGACGGGCACCACGTTGGCCTGCACGATCAGGATGTCCGCCGCCATCAGCACCGGATAGGCCAGCAGGCCGTGGTTGGGGGCGATGCCCTTGGCCAGCTTGTCCTTGTAGGAATGGCACCGCTCCAGCAGCGCCAGCGGGGTCACGTTGGACAGCAGCCAGGCCAGTTCGTGCACCTCCGGCAGGTCGCTCTGCCGGTAGAACGCCGTGCGTTCCGGGTCCAGCCCGCAGGCCAGGAAATCCAGCGCCACGTCCCACGTGCCCTGCCGGAGCGCCGCGGCGTCTGAAACGCTCGTCAGCGCGTGGTAGTCGGCGATGAACAGGTAGGCGTCGCCCTTCTCCTGCAAATGCAGGGCCGGCCGCATCATCCCGAAGTAATTCCCGACGTGCAGCTTGCCCGACGGCTGGATGCCCGACAAAATTCTCATCTCGATCTTCTCTTTCCGCTCCAAAACGATCGGCGCATCCTACCGCCCGCCCTCCCCCGCGCAAAGCCCAAAAATGGGGCTCCCCGCCGGCTACTTGAAGATTGGATATTGGACATGGAGCATTGGATATTGAGTTCCCGGCCCAGCCCTCCCAGATCGCGGACCTGATTCACCCACGGGACAAGCCCGCGGGGGTCTTCGGCCGTTCACTTGAACATTGGCTATTGAATATTGGACATTGGATATTGAGTTTCCCCACCCCGCCACCCCGCTCGCACACCTGATTCACCCGCGGGACAAGCCCGCGGGGGTCTTCGGCTGTTTACTTGAACATTGGATATTGATCATTGAATATTGACTATTGTGTTCCTGCCGCCGAACAGATCGCCCGTGCCGGCCGCCGCCGCGCGCTCCAGCAGGCCGGCATCGTCGTTGCGGACGTCGTTGACCCGCGGCCCGACGGGCACGGCGGCGAAATCCGTCCGCGCCGCCGCGACCAGCCCGGCCAAATCCGCGGCCGGCGTCCGGGGATCCAGCCAGGCGGCGATCTGCTCCGGTTTCAGCACCACGGGCATGCGCCCGTGGATGAACGCGATGCCCGGCGCCGCTTCTTTCGTCAGCACCGCGCAGGACGCGACCGGCTCCGCCCCGGGGGCTGCCCACAGCGACCACAGGGCGGCGAACGCGATCGCCGGCGCGTCGGGACAGGCGATGAAAAAGGGTTGCTTCGCTGCGCGGGCCGTTTCGCCGGCCCGCCACTCGAACCAGCCCCGGGCCGGCATCAGGCAGCGCCCAGTGCGCCACGCCTCGCGCCAAACGGGTTTTTCGGCGGCATCTTCCGCCCGGGCGTTGAACGTCCGCGGCGGTGGCGCGGGTTTCGTCCACCAACCGGGAATCAGCCCCCAGCGCGCGCGCCGGAGTTGCCGCCCGGCCGCGGCGGGAACGACGACAGGCACTTGCGCCGTCGGCGGCACGTTGAACCGCGGCTGGAAATCGAACCGGCAAAAACCGCCGGCGAACGGCCCGAACGGCAACAGGTCTTTCTCATCCGGCAACACGTAGCGCCCGCACATGGCTTTACCTCGTTTCCTCCCTCGGCACGTTCATCGGGCCATCGCAAAGCCAGCGTACTCCCCGCCCCCGCCTGCCGTCAAACCACCCCGCCGAATCCGGGCAATAATGCAGGCACGAATAAGTTGAATAAGGTCTTGCCGTGCTTCGGAAAAGGGCCGAAGATACAGTCATGATGCGCGTTGCGGCATGTTGTATCCTCTTGGGTGCCCTTTGGCCGATTCTAGCCGGAGCGGAAGTCTACCCCGCCGGCCTCATTCCGCTGGCCGACGAACTGCGCGAGGGCCTCCCGATCGAGTGGGTGGATGCTGCGGACGTGGTCCAGAAAGCCAAAGCGGCACCCCGCACCCGTCCCACCGCCTGCGCCAATACCCTGCATCTGCCGGCGGTGCGCAGCCAGCTCCTCTCCAGTTGCGGGGCATACGCGCCCAGCTACTACTACAAGACCTACCAAGAGGCCCGCGAGCGCGGCTGGGTGCGCCCCGATCCAAACATAAATCCAGAACGCGTCATGAGCCCCGGCTTCACCTTTCCCCTAACCAACCGCGGCGAAAACAACGGAGCGGGTATCGCCACGGTGATGGGCGTGATCTGCCGCTACGGCATCGCCACCTGGAAGGACATGCCCGAAAACCTGAACTGGTGGACCTATCCCGCCGACGACATCTGGGCCAAGTCCCTGCCCTATCGCGGCGACCGCGTCATCGGCTTCAATCTCGCCACCAACGACGGGCTCGAAGCGATGAAACAGCATCTTGCCGATGGCGACCTCGGCGTGTTTGCCGCGCCGGTCAGCGCGAATTTCCGGGACTATCCCCATGGCGACGGCGTGGACAACGACGTGCTCTTCGCCAATGCCGAGATTTACGATCTGCATGCCCTGACGCTGGTCGGCTACGACGATACCCGGACCTATCACGACGGCTCGTTCCTTAAAACCGGCGCTTTTCTTGCCGTAAACTCGTGGGGCCCGGGCTGGGGCGTGGAGGAGCCCGGAGCCGGCACCGCGGGGTTCTGCTGGCTGGGCTACGACTACATGCGCACCAATCGCGCGGGCGATTCCTCCGTCCTCGCCATGATTGACCGCACGAATTACATCCCGCGCAAAACGGCCCGAATCGAACTTTCCCATGACGCCCGGAACGATCTGCAGCTTTCGATGTCCGCCGGCAACGGGTTCTGGAGCACAAACGAGCTGGAAGTCTTTCCCCGCGGCGGGGGCCGCCTGCCGTATCACGGAACGATCACGGTGGACGTGACGGAGTTCGAAGCCGACCGGCCGGAGATCTATCACCTTTTCGCCATCGACTGGGCCGGGATCCATCACTCGCCCGAAGCGGGTACGATCCGGAGTTTCGAGGTGCACAAGCGCGATGGCGTGGTGATGGTCTGCTCGAATGTCCCAGTCACCCTGATGAATTCGGATCCGGAAGAATACCCAAACTGGCATGTGACCCGGCTTCAGCTGGGAACGCTGGAGGAGGAATCCCGCCCCGTCTGGGAGGAGCCCCTGCAGACGCCGGTGTTCTCGTGGATTGATTTCAATGCGGATGGCGCCGACGACCTGGTGGTTTTTGGCACCTATGAATCTACCAACAATCTGGCGGCGCTCTTCGTCAACAACGGGCAGGGCGGCTTCTCCCGACGCCATTTCAATCTGCCCCGGCTGCACTCTGTGCGCATGGCGTGGGGCGATTACAACAACGACGGCTATTCGGATCTGGCCGTGTCCGGTCGCACAGCGGAGATGGAACCGCAGCTGCTGCTTTTGCGCAATATCGGCGGGGACGGGATCGAGGACAGCGGGATATCTTTTTCCCCCGAGGCAACTACGCTCGCGTGGGGCGATCTGGATCAGGATGGCGACCTGGACCTGGCCACCGGTTCCGGAAACGTCTTCCGCAACGCAGGCGGCACCAACTTTGTGAACACGGGCATCACCCCGCTGGGCGGCGATTCTTCTTTTTACACCACCGTGGCGTGGGCCGATCTGAACAACGACGGCCTCCACGATCTGATCATCAATGGGGCAATCAACGTGAACACCGGCGGGGCGTTCGGCGGGCCGTTCCACCTGGACCCCCTGAATCCGCCCCGTGTGGGCGGAGATGCGCGGTTTTTCCACGACTTCAACCAGGACGGGCTGCTGGATGCGGCAGGCAACGGATGGATCAACTATGACATGGGCGTGGCCGCCGATTGGGACAATCCCGACATCTGGCGAACGTGGTACGAACCGAGCACGAATGTGTTTCCCGACTGGGCCTGGCCCGTCATAGACGCCGCCGACTTCAATTGCGACGGCCTCCTGGATATGGCGATGTCGGGCGCGGTCGGATCGAGCGCGGACGTGCGCTTTTCGGTCTTCCGCCAGGAAACCAACCGCTACCAATTGCCCGATGTGCCCGAAACCTGGGCTGTTCAAGCCTTCACCGACATCGGCCTGCGGCGCGACGGGTTCTACTCGGGCGGCGCCGGCTGGACCGACTGGGATGGCGACGGCGATCTCGACCTGCTCGCCGGCGGAATGGATTCTTCTTTTGAACCCCAACTGGCCATGCTGGCGAACCGCTTGGCCGACCGCGGCAAACCCAACCAGCCCCCGCAGGCGCCACAGCGTTTCCGAACCACCCAGACCAACGAGAACGTGGTGCTGCAGTGGCACCCGGCCACCGACGACCGCACGCCGGAAACCTCCATGGCCTACGAAGTGCGCGTGGGCTGCTTCCCAGGCCGCTGCAATGTGGTGTCGCCCTTCGGCCTGGGGCCCTTGCCGGGCAATGCAAGGTTGATCGGCGATCTCAGTCTCCCGCAAGATCCGGTTTACTGGCCGCGACTCAAAAACACCAACGGCCTGCCGGGCATCCGCCTGCGCAACCTGCCGCCGGGGCGCTATTATTGGAGCGTGCGTGCCGTGGACAGCGGACGTGTCCGCTCGAACTGGAGCGCCGAACAGTCCTTCACGGTGACGGCGGCCGGCCTGCGGAACGGCGACATCAACCAGGACGGGCACGTGGACGTGGCCGACCTCGTACGCGGCCGCAAGATGGTCGCGGGGGACATTCCGGCCGTCATTGAAACCGCCGATCTGAATTTTGACGGTTCCGTGGACGAGGCCGATCTCGCCGTGCTGGAGAATCGGCTGCTGCACATGGAATCGGATGGCTACGTGCCCGTGGCGGAGGCGGTCATTGGCCCTGCGGGCGGCGTGCTCAGCAACGGATCGTTCTCGCTGACGGTTCCGCCCGGCGCATTCTCCGGCACGGAAACCCTGAAGCTTCTGACGACCGGGGACGACCGGTGGTTCGGCGAGGATTCGCCGCGCGTCATGTGGCGCGTGCAGGGGCTGCCCGCCTCCTTGACCGGCAACCTGACCTTTTCGGGACCGGACCACCGCGTGTCGCCCACCTCCCAGGTCGTCATGGCGTTGGGTCAGTGGGTCCGGCCCCACGGCGTGAACGTGGACAGTCTGGAACCCGTCCGCACCTTCTCGGCCGTGACCGGAACGGTGAGCGGCGGGCGGCTGGTGGCGCAGGTGCCGGCTTCGCTCCTGCACGGCGCGGGCACGGCTAGTGCCGGGCCCGTCCTCGCCTCCTCCCGCAAGAGCAGCACGCCGGACATCCGGTTCGACGTGGATTCCGGCTGGTTCACGGATTCGCATTTCGTCAAAACGCCTCATTTCGAGATCCGCTGGGAGTCCTCTCTCCCGCCCACCTATCTGGCCTCTCTCGCCCAAACCCTGGAAGAGGCTTTCATCAAGTATCAAGCCATGAATTTCCCCTTTGTGGACAAGCGAGACTGGACGAATCATCCAGTCCAGATCTGGCTGCGTCCGCTGAAGGACGAGGGCGGCGAGGTGCACACCTCCGACGATGGGGCCTACGTCGAGCTGAACGTCGAGCGGATGAAAAACGCCGAGTTGCGCAACACGACCGCGTACCACGAGTTCTTCCACCTCGTGCAGGGACTGGTCAATCCGGCTTACTCCATCACCGAGGCGCGCGACATGAACCTGCTCCTGCTCAGCGAGGCGACCTCCACCTGGATGGAGCGTTTCGGCGCCGACAACCCGGATACCTATGTTCCGAGCAACTACAGCGAGGATCAACTGCGGATATTCGACGGACTCTCGTACGGCGCGCGCCGCAACGCCTCGAAAAGCGGATACGCCTTCTCGTCGCTGATCGAATACCTCACCGGCCGGTTCGGCGAGGGAATCGTGCGGACCCTGTACAACCGGATCATCGCGGGCGACAACGCGCTGACCGCCATTTTCAACAGCGTGCCCGATCCGGGCGACCGCTCCTGGCACCATGACTACTACCGCGCCGTGGCGGCGAATGAGGTCTATCCCGGCACCCCCCTGATTAACCTCACTCGCGCTGCGACGCCGGCCTGGCCGCCGCCCGATCAGACCTATACGGCGACCACTAATCAATTCCCCATGAAAACCTTCGGCGTACTGCTGCCCGGCCTCGGCGCCGACGGCTGGCGCTTCGCGTTCACTCCCGCGGTGGTTGCCGCGCTTTCCAACTCGAGCACGCTGGTGTTCTCGTTGGACAACCCGCGGCAGGACCTGGAAATGAGCGTGGTGTCCGCGCAGGTCCAGGCCGATCCGCCGGCAACCGTCACCGTCGAATCCTACGGCGCTTTGCCCACCCGAATCCGCCAGCGCGTGCTGAGCCTCCAGGCGGCCCTGCCCGAGCCCTCCAAGCCGCAGATTCCGTGGCGCAGCTTCGTGGCCGTGGTGTCGCGCCTGGATTTGGCGGATCCCGACACCTACAAATGGTCCGACCTGAAGATCGCCCTGGCCAACCGGCTGGTCGGCAATTATCCGCTGCCCAACTTCACCCACGGGCAATTATGGTGGAATGGCGAAAACACCGGGTTCCCGGTGTTCGACTGCACCGCCAGCCTGTATATGTTCGACCTGACCGGGTTGTTCAAGGGCCAAGTGTTCCAGACCGATCCCGGAGTAAACAGCGCCTTCGCCTTCCTGTCGGTGTTCCAAGACGGCCAGATCGAGTTCAACCTGCACTTCAGCGCCAACCAGACTGGCGCAACCAGCCAGGATGTCATGGAGCCGGGAACCACCAACCGCTTCACCCGCTTTATCTTCAAGTCCAAGGACGGATATCGGATCTACAAGCGCCTCTACAACGGGCCCGCCCTGGAAGACCAGCCCTATGTCTTTGAGCCGCGGCCATTCAGCGGAGCCGAAACGCTCACCCTTGAAGCGGACGAAGACAACGTGTACTTTGGCGTGTCGGTGCTCTTCACGGTGGAATGCCAGGATTTCCGCGATGGCTTTCCGATCGGATCGCCGTTCACCTTTGACCTCTGGACCTCTCCGATGGTGTTCCACGTGAAGAGGGAATGAACATGAAACCGTTGATCTGGAGTCTGGTTCTGGCTGCTGCCGCCGCCGCTACGACGACGAGCGCGGGACTTCATCTGGCGGCGGGAACCGCGACGGGCCCGCCGGGCGGCACCGCGGCCATTCCGCTGGTCCTGAATGAAGCCTCCACAGCGGCCGGATTCAATGTGACGATCCATTTGCCTCAAGACATGCCCCTCTCCGGGGTCGTGCGCGGCGGCTTGCTGCCGTCCCCAGGCTTCCGGCTTGTGACCCATACGCTTGACGATCCATCCGTCAACGCGGTGTCGCTTCTGGCCTGGTCCGCTTCGCAGACCTTCAGCGGCACCGGGACTCTCTGCACGCTCCTGATCGACATCCCGCCCGATACCGGCCCCGGCGATTACCCGATCCGGCTCGACGACCCCGACCGCTCGCCGCCGGTGCGAAACCATGCCTTCTCCAGTGCCGATGGCGCCAGTTCGCTGGCGCATACCGTCGGCAACGGCCTGTTGTCGGTGCGCATGCCCGGAGCGACCGGCGACAGCAACGGCAACGGCATCCCCGACGACTGGGAAATCCTTTTCTTCGGCATGATCACCAACGTGACCGACCAAACCGATTTTGATCGCGACGGACTCTCCGACTTCCGCGAATACCTGTCCGGCACCGATCCGACCGATCCGGATTCCTGCGTGGCCATCGCCCCCCCCACCATCCGAAGCCCGGAAGACGGCGGCGTGCTCCTGCGCTGGCACAGCATCTCTGGCGGCACCTACCGCATCGAACGCGCCGCCGCCCTTTTCCCCGGTGACTTTTCCCGCGTCGGCCTCGACCAGTCCGCCACCCCCCCGCTCAACGTCTATACCGACCACCCCCCCGCCGACATTCCCGCCAGCTTCTACCGCCTGATCCGGCTGACGGATTGATTCAACGCCAACCCACCGGCGGCCGGCAGAAGGAGGCCGTGATCCCTCATCGGGAATGTCCATGGCCCGTAATGCGCACTTGCCGAGGCAAAGCTCGTAACCGTCAAGAGGGCAAGATAGCAGGAAATATCAAGTCGCACCCGCCGGATCCGGGCATGAAAATGGAGCGAGCGATGGGATTTGAACCCACGACAGCCACCTTGGCAAGGTGGCGCTCTACCACTGAGCTACGCTCGCCCCTATGAAAGGACGCGGGGAATGTAGCACGTGCCCTTCCCCGCGCAACCCTTTTTTTGGGCCGTTTTCAGAAAATCGGGATGTTCCGGCTCATTTTGTCGGCCACGATCTGCTCCATCGTGTAGAGCCCCGGCCCCTTGTCCGCCAGCCACAGGGCCCCGAAAATCGCGCCCTGCCCGAACGCTGCCCGGCTGATGCTCTCGTGCACCAGCCGGATGGTCTGGTTCGGCAGGCCGAACACCACCTCGTGCCGGCCCACGATGCCCCCCACCCGGATCGAGTTCACGTGCTGCGCCTTCTCCAGTCCCAGCACTTCCGCGATCTTCAGGGCCGTGCCCGACGTCTCCTGCTTCTCCCGGAAATGCTCTTCCACGATCTCGACGTCCGCGTGCGGCGCGATCTTCTGCAGCACCTGCGACGCCACCAGCAGGAAGTTGATGCCCAACGTGATGTTCGGCGACACCAGCACCGCCGTCTTCTTCGCCATCGCCCTCAGCGCCGCCAGGTCTTCCGGGGCGTATTTGGAAATGGCCGTGATGATCCGGATTCCCGCGTTCGCCGCCGCCGCATACCCGCGGTAGCCCTGCGCGCTGGAAAAGTCCACCAAGACGTCCACCGGGTTCTTCGCGAAAAACCGCGGCCCCAGCCGATCCACGGCGTGGATCGCGCCCGTCTTCGTTTCGTAGCCCAGCAGCCGGCTCGCGAAGCTTTCGCCGCGCTTCTTCGTGCGCTTCACGACCCACTTCAGGTCGAAGCGGTCGTCCTTGATGAACTCGCCGGCCACCAGCTTGCCGGTCTTGCCGAACCCGAACAGGCCCGCGCGGATCTTCTTCATGCCGTCACCTCGCCGTGACCAAGCCCCCGGACTCCGCCACCTCTGTCTTTCGCGGCCCATTTTCAAGGCGCGCCGCCCCCGGCGCAAGGCTTTTTTCCGCTTATTCCAGGCGCCGCACCCGCAGAGGAACAGCCGCATGCTGAAGCGTGGACTACGCACGAAGCCCGTTCGTAGTCCAGCCTTCAGGCTGGATTTCCATATGCCCCGGCGCGAATGCGGCCCGCGTCAGCGCGCGAGGCTGATCCAGACGACGCGGAAACCGTCGAGGATCTGCTGGGCTTCCTGCAGGTAGAGCCGCGCGACGTCGCGGTGGTTCAGCACGACCATCAGGTCGTGCGACAGCGTCGAGGTGTTGTACCAGTTGAAGGAGCCGTCGAGGACGATCTGCTCGTCGATGATGCATTGCTTGGAATGCACCGGCGAATACGGCACGGGGCGGTCGTGGACGCCGTAGACCAGCGCGATGGCGATGCCCGCCTCCTGCAGGCGCCGCACCGCGGGCAGCAGCGGCCGCTGGAGTTCCTCGTGCCAGCTGCGCTCGCGGCCCGGATCGCCCTGCCACGCCAGATGGCCGTTGAGGATGACGCGCACGTAGACGCCGCGGTGCTTCGCCGCGATCAGCGCGTCGATCACGCTGTCGCCGTGCTCCCCGCGCAGCTCGCCGATCAGGAACAGGCACAGGTGAATCGAATGCCGCGCGCGGTTGATCTCGGCCAAGATCGCCTGGTGCGGCCGGTAGTAGCCCCCGTTGAGCATCGCCGTCCGCCCGAAGGTGTACAGCAGGTTGAACGGCGCCAGCGGATCCACCCCGTAGCGCTGGATCACCCCGCCCCGGCACGCCTGGAAAATATTGTCCAGCAGCCGGCAGACGCCAAACGACTTGAACGTCATTCCGGATTCCCAGTTGCTGCCCCAGCGGTCGAAGGTGATGTTGAACGAGCCCACGATGGCGTCTTCGTCGCCGAAGATCACGAACTTGTTGTGCATGTCCGTGGCCACTTCGGCCAGCGGGTCGCGCGTGGTGCAGACCTCGCCCAGCAGCTCGATGCCCGACCGCTTCAGGTCGAGGTAGTTGCCGCTGTTGGTCAGCGTCATCTTGCGCCAGTCCACGATGACCTGCACCGGCACGCCGCTGCGGTGCGCGTGGATCAGGTGGCGGATGAAATCGCCGTCGTCGATGCAATCCACGCAGACCTTGATCCCGCACGGCCGCCCCGGCTGGGTCTGGCGCCGCCAAATCATCGCGTCGATCTGGTCGTGGAGGTAGCGCTTGGGGTGGTACGGATGCCACGCCTGCCCCTTGGTGAATTTCGGGACCACCCCCAGCGATTCGACGTGGTGGTTCATCCAGTCCACGTCGCGCTGGAGCGCCCCGGCGTCCACCTCGTGCGTGCGGTACGGGTTCGGCGTGGCCCACTGCTCGCTCACGTGCCGCCGCACTTCGCCCTCGTTCCAGAATTCGGGCCCGTCCATGAAGATGTATTCGAGCCGCGACGGAATCGACCGGCCGTGGAGGTGCAGGATATAGGAGAACTTCACGCAGGTGACGCGCCCCTGGTGCAGCGGCCGGGGATGGATGAAGAAGTCGCGCGTCTCGCGCCAATGCCGGTTCCACTCGCCCCCGCACGGATCCGTGTGCGCCAGGTACTGCTCGAACGTGCCGTCCTCGTGGAACACCTTGAGGACCACCTTCACGTTCATTTCCCCGCCCCAGTCCACGCGGAAGCGGATGCGCCCCCAGCGCAGGTAGAACAGCTCCTTGAACTCGTTCCGGCGCGGATACAGCGGCCCCAGGATGGCCTCCGTCGGCGCGGCGTATTGTTCGGCGAATTCCATGGTTCCCTCGATCAGCGGCGTTGCCCAATGGCCGGGGCGACCGGCGAGCCAAACAGCCCGGCTCGGCAAGGATGCC
>DDWR01000003.1:85849-105835 GCA_002347655.1 Verrucomicrobia bacterium UBA2281
GGCGAACCCTCCGGGTGAGCCGCGGTCGTTGGATTCGCTTTCCTCATCGCACCTCGAATTCCACGCAATAGCCCGTGTGGTCGGACACCCGTCCGTAGCGCCCCGGCGTGAACAGCTCTTCCGCGGCGATCGCCCGCAGGCAGCCGCCGTTGCGCAGCCACAGGTAATCGATGCGCCCGTCGCCCGCCAGCGCGTCCAGCGCGCCCGGCGTCCGCGCGCGGAACGTCTTCTGGAACGCCGGCGGATTCGCGATCTTGAGGTACTGGTCCTCGAATTCGCCCGTGTCCACGACGGCGCGGTACGCCTCGCCGCCGGCCGGAATATTGAAATCGCCGCCCACCAGCGTGGCGGCCACTTCCGGCGTTTGTTTCTCCGTCACCCAGGCCTGCAGGCGCTCGAACTGCGGATGGAACCCGCCGCTGGGCCAGCTCAGGTGCGCGCTGAAGACGTTGACCAGCCCCACGTACGGCACGCGCACCTGCGCCATCACGATCTTCCGCGCGTGGATGTCGTAGGGATCCGTCGAATCGGAGACGTAGCCCGCGTCCGTGAACGCGAACGGATGCCGGCTCAGGATCGCCACGCCCTCGCGGAACTTGTCGAACCCGAGGTGCGACCAGTCCGTGTGCAGGTGGTACGGCGCCGGCAGGTTTTCGTTGATGATGCGCGCCGCGTTCGACGCCCAGTCGCCCGCGCCGTCGTTCCAGTGCTCGCCCACTTCCTGCAGGCAGACCACGTCGATCCGGCGCTCGCGGATCGCGCGGGCGACCGTCGCGAATTTCTCGAGCTGGTCTTCCTCCTGCCAGGTGTGCAGATTCAGCGTCAGCACCTTGAGCGTGCCGTGCTGCGCGCGGTAGTTCAGCCCGCCGCGGCTGTCCCAGACGACGCCGCGCTTCGTGCGGCATTCGACGGCGAATTCCACGCGGTAGGCGTGCCGCAGCGGCAGGCGGGCGGCCCAGACCGCCCAACCGTAGCGGTTGGGATTGCGCGCGTTGCTGCCGCAGGTCCGGTCCCAGTGGTGGCGCCGGAAATAGGCCGGCGCGGTCCGCTGCGTGTTCCAGCCGTCCGTCGTCCAATGCACCGTCACCGCTTCCGGCTCGGCGTCCTGCCGCACCGCGATCTCCAGCGGCAGCGACAACAGCCCGTCCGGCAGGCGCGGCGAACAGCCGACCACGCGGACGTCCGTCGGCTCGAACACGATGACGCCTGAATCCGCGTCCGATTGGTAATTCTGCCCGTGCCGGCTGTCCCAGTGCGTTTGCCCGTCGCATTCGAGATGCGCCGCGAAGTGGATATTGCCCGGAATCGCCGATTCCTTCGTCAGCGGCACGGCCGTTTCCGCCACCCAGACCTCGTCGCCGTCCGGCAGCGGCGCGCGGTATTCGGCCGGCGTTTCGCGCCAGGCGCCGTCCTCGCCGCACCAGCGGATCGCCACCCGCTTGCCGAAGCCGACGTTGCGCACGCGCACGGCGAACGCCAGCTCCTGGAAGGTGCCGTGCACCGTCCGGGACACCACGTTCTTCGCGTAGACCATCTGGATCGCCGACGTCGCCATTTCCGGACAGGTTAGCTGAAACGCTCCACCCACGCGAAAAGTTTTTTGCCGTTTTCGCCCGGATCGGCTAATTTCCGCCCCATGAAACGTTTGCAAACCCTGTTGTGCCCCTTGCTGGCCGCCGCCGGCCTCGCCCTCGCCTCCGGTTGCGCCACCGTCGATCTCGTCACCGGCCAGGACGTGCAGAACATGTACACCCTCGACGAGGAAATCCAGCTCGGCCGGTCCTTCTACGGCGAGATCGTCAAGGAACTGAAGAAAGAGAAAGCCCCGATCGACCAAGATCCCGTCCGCGTCGCTCTCGTGCGCGAAGTCACCGACCACGTCGTCGCCGTGGCCCACGCCACCAACCTGGACTACAAGGCCACCTTCGTGGGCGACCCCGATTTCGTCAACGCCTTCGCCCTGCCCGGCGGCAACATCCTGATCTTCGAAGGCCTCTGGAATCCCAAGGAAGGCCTCGTCGAAACCGTGGACGAGCTCGCCGCCGTCGTCGCCCACGAAATCGCCCACGTCAACTGCCGGCACTCCACCGAAGCCATGACCCGCGAAATGCTGCCCAACCTCCTCCTCGCCGGCGCCGCGATCTGGGCCGAAATCGAGGAAGAAGACGACGCCCAGCTGATCCTCGCCGGCGCCATGCTCGCCTACAACGGCCTCATCGTCACCAAGTACTCCCGCGTGGACGAACTGGAAGCCGACCGCGTCGGCATGATGTACATGGCCCAGGCCGGCTACGATCCCGCCGCCGCCCCGCGCGTCTGGGAACGCCTCGCCGGCGCCACCGACAGCCAGCTCGAGAAAACCCTCAGCATCTTCGCCACCCATCCGCGCGACTACCTGCGCGCCAAAGAACTCCGCAAGCACCTCCCCGAAGCCCAGGCCCTCTACGAAGCCGCCCCCGTCAAGCGCGACGGCTCCAAGAAACTCGCCGACCTCCCCCCGCTCCAAAACGCCAAGCCCGCCGCCCAGAAAACCAAGAAGAAAGACTCCGGCTCCTGACCGCTCCCCGCGCCACCCGTTGCGATTCAAAGTTTTTACGTTCTACGTAAAACTCCCCGCAAAGTTTTTACGTTCTACGTAATTTTCTCCCAAACTTTTTACGTTCTACGTAAGACCCCCACGGCCTTGCGCCGTGGGTGAATCAGGTCCGCCCCCTGTCCCCTGTCCCCTGTTCCCTGTCCCCGGCCCATCGTCCCCATCGACGTCCCGCGCCCCTTCTGCTAAACTCTTCTCCATGCCGTTGAGCTGGACCGAAATCAAGGCGCGCGCCATCGCTTTCTCCCGCGAGTGGTCCGAGGAAACCCGCGAAACCGCCGAGGCCAAGTCGTTCTGGGACGCCTTCTTCAACGTCTTCGGCCTCTCCCGCCGCGCCGTCGCCGTCTTCGAGGAACCCGTCCGCTCCCTCCAGGGCTCCTACAACCGCATCGACCTGTTCTGGAAAGGCCGGCTCCTCGCCGAGCACAAGTCCGCCGGCAAGGATCTCGGCAAAGCCAAGGGCCAGGCCTTCGACTACGTCCAGGACCTGCTCCGCGAAGGCCGCCACGCCGAAGTCCCCGATTACATCGCCACCACCGATTTCGCCCGCCTCCAGCTCTACGACCTGAACGCCGACGGCGCGCTCGTGGCCGATTTCCCCCTCCGGGAATTCCACCGCCACGTGAAGCACTTCGCCTTCATCGCCGGCTATCAGCAGCACGCCTTCGCCGAAGAACCCGCCGTCAACGTCGCCGCCGCCGACCTCATGGCCAAGCTGGCCGACACCCTCGAAGACGCCGGCTATCCCGACCACCGCCGCCAGGTTTTCCTCGTCCGCCTCCTTTTCTGCCTCTTCGCCAACGATACCGGCCTGTTCGACAACAAGGCCTTCGACCTCCTCGTCGAGGAATCCGCCCCCGACGGCAAGGACCTCGGCCCGCGCCTCGCCGAATTCTTCGAGACCCTCGACGTCCCGCGCGAGAAACGCCAGACCACCCTCGACGAAGCCCTCGCCGCCCTGCCCTACGTCAACGGCGGCCTCTTCGCCGAACCCCTGCCCGTCGCCCACTTCAACTCCGCCATGCGCGACGCCCTCCTCGACGCCACCCGCTTCGACTGGTCGCGCATTTCCCCCGCCGTGTTCGGCGCGCTCTTCCAAGGCGTCATGGAACCCCGCGCCCGCCGCCAGATCGGCGCGCACTACACCTCCGAGGCCAACATCCTCAAGGTCATCCGCCCGCTCTTCCTCGACGACCTCCGCGAAGAGCGCCAAAAGGCCGGCGCCAACCGCGCCGCCCTCGAAAAACTCCACGCCAAGCTCGCCGCCCTGAAATTCCTCGATCCCGCCTGCGGCTGCGGCAACTTCCTCGTCATCGCCTACCGCGAACTCCGCGCCCTTGAAAACGACCTCCTCGCCACCCTCCACCAGGGGCAGACCGTCGTCGACATTGCCCAGATCGCCCGCGTCAACGTCGACCAGTTCTGCGGCATCGAAATCGACGAATGGCCCGCCCGCATCGCCGAAGTCGCCATGTGGCTCATGGACCACCTCATGAACCGCGACCTGTCCGAAAAACTCGGCCAGTACTTCGCCCGCCTCCCCCTCGCCAAATCCGCCCGCATCCTCCAAGCCAACGCCCTCCGCACCGACTGGAAGGAATTCCTGCCGCCCCAGGAATGCGCCTACGTCATGGGCAACCCGCCGTTCGTGGGACAAACCTTCCGCACCGACGAGCAAAACCAGGACGTCCGCGACGTCTTCGGCGACATCCGCCTCGTGAACAGCATCGATTACGTCGCCTGCTGGTACGTCAAGGCCGCCGACTACGTGCGCGCCAACCCCGCCATCCGCTGCGCCTTCGTCTCCACCAACTCCATCACGCAGGGCGAACAGGTCGAGCCCGTCTGGCGCACGCTCCTCGATCGCGGCGTCGTCATCCATTTCGCCCACCGCACGTTCAAATGGGAAAGCGAAGCCCGCGGCAAAGCCCACGTCCACGTCGTGATCATCGGATTCGGGCTGTCCGACCACTCGCCCAAGCTCATCTTCGACTATTCCGATGACGGCGACCCCATCGTCTACACGGCCAAGAACATCAATCCTTACCTGATCGATGCGCCACCCAATATCCTAGTCGCAAGCCGTGCATCACCTCTTGAGGCTGTCCCCAAGATCACGCTTGGGAACAAACCAACCGACGACGGCAATTTTATCCTCACGGCCACGGAAAAAGATGAATTGGTCGCAAATGAACCTGCTACTGCGCAATTCATTCGGCCATATGTCGGCTCGGTCGAATTCATCAACGGCAACATTCGGTATTGCCTCTGGTTAAGGAATGCGAACCCGGCAGAAGTTAGAAAATGTCCGTCGATCCTTGAACGTCTTGAACGAATCCGGGCCTTCCGCCTGAAAAGCACGGCCAAACCGACCCGCGAGAAGGCCGAGACGCCTCAGGAATTTTTCTTCATCTGCCATCCCGAAACCCCTTACCTTCTCATCCCGAGCGTTTCGTCCGAACGTCGCAAGTACGTTCCCATCGGCTTCATGGACAAGAACACCATCGCCAGCAATCTGGTGTATATCGTCCCCGCCGCCACGCTCTACCACTTCGGCATTCTGACCTCGGCCATGCACATGGCCTGGATGCGCCAAGTCGGCGGCCGTCTAAAAAGCGATTACCGCTACACGGGCAACACCGTTTACAACAATTTCCCCTGGCCCGAGAAGATCGCGGACGAGCGCCAGTTGGAGATCGAGCGCCTGGCGCAGGCGGTGCTGGACGAGCGGGCGAAGCACCTGGAAAAGGGCGCGACGCTGGCGGACCTGTACGATCCGGTGACGATGCCGCCGGGGCTGGCCAAGGCGCACGCGGCGCTGGACCGCGCGGTGGACCGCGCGTACCGGTCCGCGCCGTTCGAGACCGAGCGCGCCCGCGTCGAGCACCTCTTCGCCCGCTACCAGGCCCTCACCACCCTCTTCCCCGCCAAGCCCCCAAAAAAAACGCGCAAAAAGGCGGCGGGGGCATGAACGGGCCTGCTTCAAGTCATCCGCCGGATCCCTCCGATCGGACGGATCGGTCGGATCAGACGGCCTCCCCACGACCCCGGCGCCTGCGCCCTAGCGGGGGCTACCGCCAGTTGCGCAGCTTCCAGACGGCGACGATCGTCTACGACGCCACGGTGAAGTTCTGCGCGCGCTTCCTGGACCCGCGCTCGCGCACGGTCGACCAGATGGTGCAGGCGGCGCGCAGCGGACGCCAGAACGTCGCCGAAGGCAGCCGCGCGGCGGCCACCTCCAGCCAAACCGAATTGCGGCTGGTCCAGGTGGCCCGGGCCAGCCTCGACGAACTGCTGCTCGACTACGAAGACTTCCTCCGCCAGCGCCAACTCCGCGCCTGGAACAAAGACGACCCCGAAGCCAAGGCCGTGCGGAAGCTGGGGTTTCCCCACCCGGCGGATCCGCCCGATCTGTCGGATCCGACGGAACGCGGCAACCGCGCCCGCTGGGCGCGCTACGCCCCCTGGCTGGAGCACGCCGATCCCGCCGTGGTGGCCAACGCGACGATCTGCCTGATCCACCAAGCCAATTTCCTGCTGGACCAGCAAATCGCCGCGCTGGAACGCGGCTTCATCCGCGACGGCGGCTACAGCGAAACGCTGGCCGCCGCGCGCATCGCGGAGCGCGAGCGCAGCCGGAAGAATCCGACCGATCCGGCACAAGCCAAGGCCCCCGACTGCCCCCGCTGCGGAAAACCCATGGCCCTGCGCACGGCCCGCAAAGGCCCCCACGCCGGCAAGTCCTTCTGGGGTTGCCCGGATTTTCCCGCCTGCCAGGGCGCCCGCCCGTTGGCGCCCTGACCGCCTCACTCCAGCCCGCGGTCTTCCAGATCGTCTTCCTCGAGGCCGAGGTAGTGGCCGAGTTCGTGGTAGTAGGTGACGCGGACTTCTTCGCGGAACAGCTCTTCGTCGCCGTCCGCGTAGTCCCAGAGGTTTTCGAGGAACAGGAGGATTTCCGGCGGCAGCGGGTCGCCGCTCTCGACGCCCTCCGCGCAGTTCGGCCCCACGAACAGCCCGAGCAGATCCGGTTCGACGCCGTCGTCGCGCACCATCGCTTTCGTCGGCCGCGGCAGCATCACGACGGGCACCTCCGCCGCCCGCCGCGCCATCTCCCGCGGCAACTGGAGGCGCAACGCCTCCACTTCCCGCTTCGCCATCCGTTCCAAGGCCACCTGATTCATGGCACCATTCTGCCTCGTCCGCTCCCGGAAGAAAACCGCAAACCGGCGGCGGCGCGGAATGGCCGCGGAAATCCATCGAATTTTCCGCTGGCACCCGTTAGATTGATCTCAAAGCCCGCCATGCGCACTGCCCGCTCCATTCGCTGGACCGTCCTCGGCCTGTTGGCCGCGGTCCAACTGGCCGCCGGCGCCTTCCAGCTCGAGGTGGAAGGCGTCGCCGGCGAGCTGCTCGACAACGTGCGCCTGCACGTCGGCGAACCGCCGGGCGAGGATCCGCTCGTCGTCCGCCGCCACGCCGAGGGCGCCCAGGACCGGGCGCGCGCCGCGCTTGAAGCGCTGGGCCACTACGAAGCCGTCGTCCGCGTCCGGTCCCGGCGCCGGAACGGCGACCGCATCCTGCACGTCGAAATCGACCCCGGCGAACCCGTCCGGCTCGCCGCCGTGGACGTCGCCGTCGTCGGCGCCGGCGCCGACGACCCGGTCTTCGCGGAGCTGCTGGACCGATTGCCGCTGAAACCGGGCGACGTCCTGCACCACGGCCGCTACGAAGAGGCCAAGCGCGCGCTCGAAAACCTCGCCTCGGCGCGCGGATATTTCGCCGGCCATTTCGAGGAAAACGCGCTGCGCATCCGCAAACGGGACCGGCAGGCCGACGTCGTTCTGCGCTACGCCTCCGGGAACCGCTACCGCTTCGGCCCCGTGCGCCTGTCGGCCACCCCGCTTTCCGAGAAGCTGCTCCGCCGGCTGGTGCCGTTCCAGGAAGGCGATCCCTATTCCGCCGAGGAGGTCTCCGCCCTGCACCTCAATCTGCTGCGCAGCGGCTACTTCGACGAAGTCCGCGTTCTGCCGCGGCCCGAAGAGGCCGCGGCGACGGGAGCCGTGCCCGTCGATGCCAAGCTCGCCGTCGGGCCGCGCAACCGCGTCGACGTCGGCATCGGCGCCGCCACCGACGTCGGCCCCCGCCTCCGGCTCGATTGGACCCGCCCTTGGATGAATCGCCGGGGCCATTCGGCGCTTCTTCACAACGAGTTTTCCCTCGTGCGGCAGGACGTGTCCGCGCAGTATTCCGTTCCGCTGAATCCGCCGCTGGACCACCAGCTCCAGTTTACCGGCGGCTGGCAGCGCGAAGACGTCGAGGATACCGACCGCGAGACCTGGACCGCCGGCCTCCAGCGGCGGCGCCTCTACCCGAGCGGCTGGCAGCAGAAACTTTCCCTGCGCTGGGAACAGGAACGGTTCACCCAGGCGGACGTGCGCGACGTCACCACCCTCACCCTGCCCGGCCTGGAGCTCAGCCGCACTCGCCGCGCCGGCGGGGCCTATCCCGTCCGCGGCGACCGCCTCTCCGGCCTCTTCGAAACCGCGCACCCCGACTTCTTTTCCGACATCCGCCTCGCCCGCCTCCTGCTGCGGGCCAAACGCCTCGATTCCCGGGGGCCCCATCGGTTGCTGGGCCGCCTCGAATACGGCGCGCTCGACACGTCGGACTTCGACCGCACGCCGCCTTCGCTGCGCTTCTTCGCCGGCGGCGACCAGAGCGTCCGCGGCTTCGGCTACCAATCGCTGGCACCGCGCAACGACGATAACGACCTCGTGGGCGGCCGCTACCTGCTGACCGGCAGCCTCGAATACAACTATGAAGTCATCCGCCGCTGGCGCCTCGCCACCTTCTACGACGTCGGCAACGCATCCGCCGACAGCCGTTTTTCCGAAGGTTTCGCGCAAGGCGCCGGCTTCGGCGTCCGGTGGCTTTCGCCGCTGGCGCCCCTCAAGCTCGATTTCGCCTGGGGCGTCAGCGAATCCGATCCGCCCTTCCGCGTCCACTTCTCGATGGGAACCGAGCTGTGACCGCCCGCCGCCCACGCCGTTTCCGCCGCCGGTTTTTCCTCGGGCTGGCGGGGTTGCTGGCGCTGGGCCTGCTGGCCGCGGGGGCCGGCACCTGGCTGGTCCGCACCACGGCCGGCGCGCGCTGGCTGGCCGCGCGCTGGCTGGCCCGCGAACCCCGCCTGACCGGGACGGTCGGCGGCGGCGATCTCCGCAGCGGCCTGCGCCTGCGCGAGATTTCGTGGCGCGACGGAACCAACCAAGTTGCGCTGGACTCGCTCGAGGCGCGCTGGTCGTTTTCCGTCCTCCCGCGGCCGCGTTTCCGCATCCGCCAGCTCCGCGCCGAAGGCTTGCGCATCGAAATTCCCGGAAACGATTCCCCGGAGACCGCGCCCGCCGAGTCCCCCGCGTCTTTCCGGTGGCCCGTCGAAATCGCCTTTGCCGGCGTCCGCCTGCGCGATGCCCGCGTCCGTTTCGGCGCGACCGCCGTCGATCTGGGCGAAGCCTGTCTCGACGGCCGCTTCCGCGACGCCACCCTCGATCTGACCGCCGTACGCCTCCAAGATTTCGGCTGGCGCGTGCCCGAGCCAGCCGCGCCCGCGCCCGCACCGGCCGCAACCTGGTACGAGAGGCTCGCTCCCGCCAACCGGAGTCCGGTCGTCCTGCCGGACGTCCGCCTTCCGCTGGACGTCCGGATCCGCGCCTTCACGCTCGAGCGCGGCCGCCTGGACCTCGGCGCCACGACCCAGCGCATCGCCGCCCTGAGCTTTTCCGCCGATTGGATCGACGACCAAGCGACGATCCGCCGGTTCCGTCTCGACCATGAGTGGGGCCAAGCCGAAGCGGAAGGCACGCTCCGGCCCTCCGGCGAATATCCCGTGGACCTCGTCCTCCGCATCCGCACCGATCGCCTGCTGCCGCCGCACGACTGGACGCTCGACCTCGCGCTCACCAACCGGCTGGCGGACCTGGCCTTTGCCGCGCATCTGGCCGGCCCCGGGGATCTCGACGCGCGCGGAACCGTTCGCCCGCTCGACCCGCGCCTGCCGTTGGAGGTGGCGCTGAACTGGTCGCGCCTCGCCTGGCCGCCGACGAACGCCGTTGCCACCTCGGAATCGGGCCGCCTGAATCTGCGCGGTTCGCTCGAATCCGTCGCGCTCGAGGCCGCCGCAACGCTGGCCGGTCCGAACCTTCCCGCCGGCGAGTGGACCCTCCAAGCCACCAGCGATCTGCGCCAAATCGAGATCGCGGAAGTCGCCGGCCAACTCCTCGGCGGCACGCTGCGCGCCGCGGGCGCCCTGTCCTGGACCAACGGCCTCGCCTGGACGCTTGCCGGCGAGGGCGCAGGGCTGCGCCTCGATGCGCTGCTCCCGAACGCGCCGGCACCCGTCGCCGGCCAGTTGGCGACCACCGGCCGCTGGACGGAAGACGGTTGGCAAACCGAATTCGAGATCGCGCACGCCGCGGCCGAATGGCGAGGCTATCCCCTCGCCGCGACCGGCCGAATCGCCGGTTCGTCCGCCGCGGGCTGGAGCACGCCGGATCTGCGCGTCGCCGTGCGCGACAACGCCGTGCGGATCGCCGGCTCCTGGTCCGGCCCGCTCGATTTCCACGGCGAATTGGATCTGCGCGATCTTTCCCAGCTCCTGCCGGACGGCGCCGGCCGGATCGCGGGCAACTGGAGCCTGCGCGGACCGCCGAACCAGCCCGACGTCGCGCTTTCCGCGCAAGCCACCGGGCTCGCCTGGCGCGATCGAATCCGGGCCGAAGCCGCCCGGCTGGAGATCCACGTCGCCGCGCTGGCCCGCGCCGAGAGCCGCCTGAGCCTGGAAATCGATTCCATCGCCGTTGCGAACCGCGCCGGCGGCATCGAAACGCTCCGGCTGGACGTCGCGGGCACCCGCGCGCGACATCGCGCCGCGTGCGCCGCCAGCGGAGCGCAGGCCGAGGGGTCGTTCGAACTGGCGGGCGGGCTCGGCGACGATTTTTCCGCATGGACCGGCCGGCTCGAGCGCGCGGCGGGCGCCATCGCCGGAATCGACTGGTCCCTCGTCGATCCGCCGGACTTGCGCTGGAACGGCGGCGCGGGGCAATTCGTCGTCGCGCCGCACCGCTGGCGGCACGCCCAGGCCGAATTCGCGGTGCCGGAGCCGCTCGTCCTCGGCGCCGCAGGCGCGGCGCACGCCCGCCTGACCGGCTTTCCGCTCGAGGAATTCCACGCCTGGCTGCCCGCCGATCTGCGATTGCGCGGAACCCTCGACGCGACCGCCGCGGCGCGCTGGACTCCCGACCAAGCGCCGCAGGCTTCCGTCGCCCTCGATTTGCGCGAAGCCGGCATCCGCCTGATCGTCGCCGACGAAGCGTTCATGGAAGACGCGCCGCCGATCGACGTCGCGTTCGAGACCGTCGCGCTGCGCGCGGATCTCGCCGGCACGAATCTCGCCGCGCGCCTCGATTTCGCGGCGCCGGGCCTCGGGACCGTCCAAGCCGCGGCAGCGGCCAGCCGGACCGCGGACGGCGCGCTGGCGGATTGGCACGGCCAGGTGGACGTCCAGGCGCTCAAGCTCGACGTCGCCCAGCCGTTCGTCGCGGAACTGCGCCGGCTGTCGGGCGAGGTCGATGCCGCGCTGCGCCTGTCGGGCGATTTCCGGCGGCCGCGGATCGACGGCACGGTCTCCTTGACCAACGGAACCATCGAACCGGCCGTTTTTCCCGTCGAGCTGGACCACGTCCATCTGCAAGGCGAATTCCGCGGCGACCGCGCCGAATGGAGCGGCGGTTTCCGCAGCGGGGACGGCCAAGCCACCCTCGCGGGCGAAACGGAATTCGGCGGCGAGACCTGGCAGGTCCGCCTGGACCTCGCCGGCGAGCGGCTGGATCTGGCCTACGACACCCTCGCCGTTCTCCAAGCCAGTCCCGATCTGAGCCTGCGGGCCTCTCCCGGCGAACTCGCGCTGACCGGGACCGTCCGCGTTCCCCGGGCCGAAATCCAGCTCCAGCCGCTGCCCGAAACCGCCGTGCGGACTTCGCCCGACGCGATCGTCGTCGACGAGGTCCCCGAATCGATGCCGGCAGCCCCGGAATCCGCGCCCGCAGCCGGAACCCGCACCGTCCAGATCGATCTCCAGCTCGGCAACCGCGTGAGCATCGGCGGGCGCGGCATTTCCGGACGCCTCGCGGGAACGCTGCGCCTGCGACAGGAAGACGCCGCCGCGCCCCAGGCGTTCGGCGAACTGCGCATCGAAGACGGCCGCTACCGCGCCTACGGCCAGCGCCTGCAAATCCGGCGCGGTTTGGTGGTCTTCGCCGGCCCCCTCGATCGACCCCATTTTTCGCTCGAAGCCGTGCGCGACGTGCCGGCCCATGGGGTCGTCGCCGGCCTGCGCCTCGAGGGCCCGCCCGACGCCCTGCGCACGAGCCTGTTCTCGGAACCCCCGCTGCCCGAGGAAGACGTCCTCGTGTTCCTCGTGCTGGGCCGGCCGCTCGCGCGCGGCGAAGACGTCGATACCAACGCCATGCTGGCGCGCGCCGCGCTGGCCCTCGGCGTTTCGCGCGGGGGCGGCGCCGCCACCGCCGCCGCCGAACGGCTGGGCATCGACGAATTCCAGATCGACACCGCCGGCGAAGGCGACGACACGCAGGTCGTCGTCAGCGGCATGGTTTCCTCGCGCCTGCAGCTGGGCTACGGCGTCGGCGTCTTCGCGCCGGCGAACACGCTGACGTTGCGCTACCGCTTGGCCCGCCACCTGTTTCTCGAAGCCGCGTCCGGCATCGAAAGCGCGCTCGACCTGCTCTACACCTTCCGGTTCTGAGCGCCGCGCGCCGGAACTTCACAAAATCAACATGCAGTCGCCGTAGCTGAAGAAACGGTAGCGCTCGCGGATGGCTTCGCGGTAGGCCGCCAGCACGAACTCGCGCCCGGCAAAGGCGCTGATCATCATGATGAGCGTGGATTTCGGCAGGTGGAAATTCGTCACCAGCGCATCCACCACCTTGAATTCGTACGGCGGATAGATGAACAGATCCGTGCGCCCCTGCCCCGCGCCGAAACCTTCCGGCCGCGCCGCGGCGCTTTCGAGCGTGCGCACGCTCGTGGTGCCGACGGCGACGACGCGCCCGCCGGCGGCTTTGGCGGCGGCGACTTTCGCGGCGGCCTCTTCCTGAATCTGCCAGCGCTCGAAATCCATTTTATGCTCGGCGACGTTCTCGGCGGAAACGGGCCGGAACGTGCCGATGCCCACGTGGAGCGTGACGGTCGCGCGGTCCACGCCCTGCCCCGCCAGCCGGTCGAGCACCGCGGGCGTGAAATGCAGCCCGGCGGTCGGCGCGGCGACCGCCCCCGGCTCGCGCGCGAACACGGTCTGGTAGCGCAGCTTGTCGGCGGCGCGCCGTTCGGGCGTCGTTTCCTTGCGCTGGATATAGGGCGGCAGCGGCGTCTGGCCGATGCGCTCGAGCACTTCCAGCCACGGCAAAGCCGATTCCACCCGGATCTTCACCCGGCCCAGTTCGCCGTCTTCCAGCACCGTGGCGACGGCCAGATCTTCGTCCAGAACGACCTGCTCGCCCACCTTGGGACGGCGGCG
Organism: Verrucomicrobia bacterium UBA2281; assembly: GCA_002347655.1. Classification (GTDB taxonomy): domain Bacteria; phylum Verrucomicrobiota; class Kiritimatiellia; order CAIQIC01; family Lenti-01; genus Lenti-01. The sequence continues at coordinate 99,031 of DDWR01000003.1, forward strand.
GGAACGCATGAGCGCATCCCAGACGCCCGGCGCGGTTTCTTCCAGCAAGAGGAATTCGACCTTGCCGCCGGTGCCTTCCTTGGCCTTGCGGCCGAACACGCGCGCCGGAATGACGCGGGTGTCGTTGGCGATCAGCAGATCGCCGGCGCGCAGATATTCGGGCAAATCGGAGAAGCGCCGGTGTGCCCAGGTTTGCTTGGCGCGGTCCAGCACCAGCATGCGCGCGCCGTCGCGGCGCTCGGCGGGTTCCTGCGCGATCAACTCGGGCGGCAGTTCGTAGTCGAAATCGGCGACCTTCATCGCAGCAGCAGCCGGCGCTGGACGGCGAGGCCCACGACGGCGGCGAGGAACGCGCCCAGCAGGACGTAGCCGACCTTGCCCAGCCAGCCGCGGCCCTCCCGGGCGGATTCATCGGATTCCGCCGCGGGTTCGTCCAGCTCCTCGCCTTGCGCCGGATCGTCGAGAACGACCGGGGCCGGCGCCGGAACGGGCGCGGGCCGGACGGCCGGTGGCGCCGCCGAAGCGCGGGCCGCGTCCGGCAGACAGCGGTTGATCAGTTCCTTGGCCTTGGCGACGTTGGCCTTTTTGGTGGCGCTGCCCATCAGGACGGCAATCACGCGGCGGCCGTCGCGCTGCACGGTCGCGGCGAGGCAGTAGCCGCTGGCGCGGATCCAGCCCGTCTTCAGGCCGTCGCAGCCGGGGAACGTCCCGAGCAAGGCGTTGTGGGTGCCCATGATGATGGGTTTTTCCGCGTCGGGCCGGAACGGCCGCTGGATGACGGAGGTGTACGTCAACGTTTCGGGATGCGCGGCGAGCAGGGCCTGGCAGAGCTTGGCGAAATCGCGCGGCGTGGTCATGTCGGGGCGCTGGCCTTCGCCCGGCGGCAGGCCGTGCGGCGACTGGAATTGCGTGACGGGCGACAGGCCCAGCGCGCGCGCCTTTTCGTTCATCAGGCGCACGAAGCCTTCGCGGCTGCCGCCGACGTGCTGGGCCAGGGCCATGGCCGCGTCGTTGGCGGACTGCACCATCAGGGCGTAGAGCAGTTCTTCGACGGGGAAGCTTTCGCGGGGGTCGAGCCACACCTGCGAGCCGCCCATCTCATAGGCTTCCTTGGTGACGGGCACGGTCTCGTCGAGGCGCAACTGGCCGGCCTTGACGCGGTCGAGGATCACGAACAGGTCCATCAGCTTGAGCATGCTGGCCGGATAGCCGGGGCGGTCCGCGCCGTCTTCGAACAGCACGCGGCCGTCGCTCGCGTCGATCACGATGGCGCCGTTGTAGGGATCGCGCGGCGTACCTTGCCCGAAAACCGCCGAGGACGCCACGCCGACCAACGCCAGAAAAACGAGGATTTTCTTCATGCGGAACTTCTAGCGGGGGCGCCCCGGAAATGCAAGCGGCAACCCCGGGGCCGGGGCATGAAAAAGGACGCCGCGCAACCGCGGCGTCCCGGAAGCGCGGGGCGCTTCTACTTCGCCAGCGCCTTGACGAGGGCCGCGGCCTTGTCGGTCTGCTCCCAGGTGAAGAACTTGAAGTTCTTGTCGCCCTTCCGGCGGCCGAAGTGGCCGTACTGGTTGGTCAGCGAGTAGATCGGCCGGAGCAGCTTGAGCTGCTGGACGATCTCGGCCGGCTTCAGGCCGAAAACGGCGCGAACGGCCTTGGCGATCTTCTCGTCGGCCACGGCGCCCGTGCCGAAGGTCTCGACGTGGACGGACACCGGCTCGGGATAGCCGATGGCGTAGGCCAGCTGCACTTCGCAGCGCTTGGCCAGCTTGGCGGCCACGATGTTCTTGGCGACGTAGCGGGCCATGTAGGCCGCGCTGCGATCCACCTTGGAGGGATCCTTGCCGGAGAACGCGCCGCCGCCGTGGCGGCCCATGCCGCCGTAGGTGTCCACGATGATCTTGCGGCCGGTGACGCCGCAGTCGCCCTGCGGGCCGCCGACGACGAAGCGGCCGGTCGGGTTGACGTGGTAGACCGTGCGCTTGTCCAGCAGCTTGGCCGGCACCGAGGTCTTGATCACCTTCTCTATGATTTCCTTGCGGATCTGCTTGTTCGAGACGTGCGGCGCGTGCTGGGTGGAAACGACCACGGTGTCCACGCGCACGGGCTTGCCGTTCTTGTCGTATTCGACGGAGACCTGGCTCTTGGAGTCGGGGCGCACCCACGGCATCTTGCCGGCCTTGCGCAGGTCGGTCAGCTTGCGCATGATCCGGTGGGCCAGGATGATCGGCATGGGCATCAGCTCGGGCGTTTCGTCGCAGGCATAGCCGAACATCATGCCCTGGTCGCCGGCGCCCTGCTCGGCCGTGGCCTTGCCTTCGGCCTTGGCGGCGTTCACGCCCTGGGCGATGTCGGGCGACTGGCTCTCGATGGCGACGAGCACCGCGCAGATGTTGGCGTTGAAGCCCGATTCCTGGTGGTTGTAGCCGATGTCGATGACGGCGCGGCGGGCCACTTCGGCGTAGTTGACGATCGCCTTGGTGGTGATTTCGCCGGCGACGACGACCATGCCGGTCTTGGCGAGGGTTTCGCAGGCCACGCGGCTCTTGGGGTCTTTCGCCAGGCAGGCGTCGAGGATCGCGTCCGACACGGCGTCGCACAGCTTGTCGGGATGGCCTTCGGAAACGGACTCGGACGTGAACACGGTATTCTTGGACATGGGGTCTCCTTCCAGGGGTTGAATCAACCGATAATCCGGACGAATATACGGGACTATTCGGCCAATTCAAGTATTTCCGGCGCGATGCGGCGGACGAGATCGCGGCACCGCGCCAGCACCTCGGCCCCCGTGGCCAGCCCCAAAGCGGCGGCGGCCAGCTCCTGCGCCTCCCCCAGGCGCAGGCGGCGGACGACGTCCTTGACCAGCGGCACGGCGCCGGGACTGGCGCTGAGTTCGGTCACCCCCAGGCCCAGCAGCAAGGGCACCAGCACCGGATTGCCGGCCATTTCGCCGCACACCCCGGTCCAGATGCCGTGGCGCCGGCCGGCCTCCACCGTCCGGAGGATCAGCTGGAGCACGGCGGGATGGGTCGGCTCGTAGAGATGCGCCACGCGCTCGTTGCCCCGGTCGATCGCCAGCGTGTACTGCACGAGGTCGTTCGTGCCGATGCTGAAGAACTTCACCTTCGGGGCGATCAGGTCCGCCGTCAGCGCGGCGGAGGGGATTTCGACCATCGCCCCGACTTCGACGTCCGGATTGAAGTCCTGGCCCGCCGCGGCCAGTTCGGCCTTGCATTCTTCCAGGACCGCGTTGGCCTGGTCCACTTCGGCCGCGCGGCTGATCATGGGATAGAGGATGCGCAGCTTGGGGTTGAGCGCGGACGCGCGCAGCAAGGCCCGCAGCTGGGTCTTGAACAGCGACGGCCGGTCCAGGCACAGGCGGATGGCGCGCCAGCCGAGGAACGGATTGTCTTCCGCCGGCAGCTTGCCCGCGGCCGCCACCTTGTCGCCGCCGAGATCCAAGGTGCGGAGGATGGCCCCTTCGGGGAGGATCTTGCGGGCGACTTCGGCATAGGCCTCGTACTGGCGTTCTTCGTTCGGCTCGCCGCCGCCCATGAACAGGTATTCGCTGCGGAACAGCCCGACGCCGCAGGCGCCGCGCGCCTGCGCGGCTTCCACGTCCGCGGGCATTTCGATGTTCGCCGCCAGTTCCACGGCGTGGCCGTCGCGCGTGACGGCCGGCTCGCTCCGGAGCGCGCCGAGGCGCTTCTGGATGACCGCCCGGCTGCGGGCGATCCGGCCGTAGTCTTCTTCGCGCGCCGGCGACGGATGCACCACCAGGATGCCGCGGACGCCGTCGAGGACGACGCGGTCGCCGTCGGCCATCCGGCCGGTCGCCCCGCGCACCCCCACGATGGCCGGCAAATCCATCGCGCGCGCCATGATGGCGGCGTGCGACGTGGGGCTGCCCCCTTCCGTCACCACGCCCAGCACCTTGCGGCGGTCGAACATGGCCATTTCGGACGGCGCGACGTCGCGCGCGACCAGGATGCGCGGGGTTTCCAGGCCCGCCAGCCAATCGCCGGCGCCGCCCGCCAGATTCCGCAGGATGCGCCGGGTCACGTCGCGGATGTCGGCGGCCCGTTCGCGGAGATAGTCGTCGTCCATCTGCCGCAGCGTGGCGGCGTAGCGCTCGGCCACTTCGAACAGGGCTTTCTCGACGTTCTTGCGCTTTTCGCGGACGTCGCGGTAGATCTCGTCGACGAAGCTGGGGTCGTCCACCACCTGCAGGTGCGCCTCGAAGATGCCGGCGCTTTCGCCGCCGAGGGCTTCGCCGACGCGCCGCTGGACGTCGTGGAGCTGGCGGCGGGTTTCGATCAGGGCGGCTTCGAGGCGCAGCATTTCGCGCGGCACGTCCTCGACGGCCACGGCGTATTCCGGCAGCGGCTCGTCGTCCGCCTTCAGCAGCAGGACGGGCCCGGCGACGATGCCCGGCGCGGCCCCGATCCCCCGCAGCTCGAGCTCCTGCCGGGCCTCCATGGCGGCGCCCTCCTCAATCCTCGTAGAACTTCCGCTCGAACAGGTCCGCCAGGGCGGCGACGGCGGCGGCCGCATCCGGACCCGCGGCGTGGATTTTCAGCTTGGCGCCGTGGTTGCCCTCGAGCGTCAGCAGGCCCATGATGCTCTTGGCGTTGACCTGGACCCCGTTCTTCTCGAGCAGGATCTCGCCCGCGAAGCCGGTCGCGGCCTTGACCAGCAGCGCGGCGGGCCGCGCATGGATGCCGTAGCGGTTCAGGACCGTCACCTCGCGGGTCAGCGCGGCGGCGGCCTTCGTCGGTTTTCTGTCGGAGTCCACCGGTCAATCCTTCCGGGCCAGGGCCACCTTGAGCTTTTCGTCCAGTTCCCGCGCGGCGTCGTGGCCCATCTGCTTCATGCGCTGGTTGAGCGCGGCCACTTCGACCACGTTCGTCAAATCGCGCCCGGCCGCCACGGGCACCGCGATCAGCGGCACCGCCACGCCGAGAACGTCGCGGAACTGCGCGTCGAGGCCGGTCCGGTCGATGTCGTCCGCGCCGACGGCCGCCTTCTGCATGCGGATGATGAGGTCCAGGCGCATGCCGTCGCGCATGGACGCCACGCCGAAGAGCCCGGGCACGTGGATGATGCCCAGCCCGCGGATTTCCATGTGCTCGCGGGTGATGGGCACGGCGGAGCCCTGGATGGCGCCGGTGCTGTCGCGGGTCAGCACGGTGGTGTCGTCGGCCACCAGGCTGTGGCCGCGCTTGATCAGGGCCAGGGCGATTTCGCTCTTGCCGATGCCGGGCTCGCCTTCCAGCAGCACGCCGACGCCGTTGATTTCGATCATGGTGCCGGGCACGCGGATGCGCGGGCTGGTCAGGTTCTGCATCAGCACGGTGCCCGCGTTCATGAAATGGCCGGTCACCAAATGCGTGCGCATGACCGGCACGGCCAGGCGCGCGAGCACTTTTTGGAAGTAGCCGGGCAGGCGCCGCCCGCGCGACATCACGATGCCGGGCACGTGCGCCAGCGTCTCCAGGCGCTTGATCCGTTCCGCCATGGGCAAGCTGCCCAGATAGGTCATTTCCGCCAGCCCCAGCACCTGGATGCGGCGATAGGCGAAGTAGCGCAGGAACCCGGCCAACGCCAGGCCCGGGCGGTTCAGCGCCACCTCGGTGATCTCCCGGCCGACGGCGGCGTCCGGATTCGCCTCCCAATCCATCTGCAAGGCCGCGCGGCCGGCTTCATAGAAGTCGGCGACCGTGATCCGGGGGCTTTCGGCGGTTCTCCACATGGCGTGCATTCCCGTGCGCGGGAGCCGGCGCTGGCCGGCTCCCCGCGGTCGCGGCTAGGCCTCGGGCGGCTCCACGTCCGTCAGGCGCTGGCGCTCGTGGTGCTTGGCGATCATCTTCTCGCGCTGCTTGCGCAGCTGCACGTCGATCTTCTGCGCCGCCGCGTCGATCGCCGCATAGAGGTCGTCCGTCGTCTCCTGCGCCACTTCGCGCAGCTTGTCGCGGCCCTGCACGACGAATTCCGCCGTGAAGCGGTACTTCTCGTGCGAGAGGATCGCGTGGGCGCTCTCGATGCGCGGATAAGCCTCCAGGACCGGCCCCAGCCGGCCGTCCACGTATTCCCGCAGCCCCTCGTTCACCGTCACGTTCCGTCCTGTGATCTGGATGTCCATTCCGGCTCCCTTCTGTTCGTTGTTTCGACGAAAATCGGTTCCCTACATGCTGAACGCCTTGCCCAGGTACTTCTCCCGCGCCTGCGGGTCGTTGACCAGGAAGTCGCGGGTGCCCTCGGTGAGCACCTCGCCCGAATAGATGACGTAGGCCCGGTCCACCACCGAGAGCGTCTCGCGCACGTTGTGGTCGGTGATCAGGATGCCCAGCCCGCGCTGCTTGAGGTCGCGGATGATCTGCTGCACGTCGTAGACCGCCAGCGGATCCACGCCGCTGAACGGCTCGTCGAGCAGGATCAGGGACGGATCCGTCACCAGCGCGCGGGTGATTTCCAGCCGGCGGCGCTCGCCGCCGCTGAGCGTGTAGGCCTTCTGCTTGGCGAGGTAGCCGATCTTCAGCTCCTCGAGCAGGTATTCCAGCCGGCGCCGGCGCTCGCGCGCGCCGATCGGCAGCGTTTCGAGGATCGCCAGCACGTTTTCCTCGACCGTCAGGTTGCGGAAGATGCTCGGTTCCTGCGCCAGATAGCCCAGCCCCATCCGCGCGCGGCGGTACATCGGCAGTTTCGTGACGTCCTGGCCCCGGAAATAGACGTGCCCGCTCGTCGGGCGGATCAGCCCGGTGATCATGTAGAAACTGGTCGTCTTGCCCGCCCCGTTGGGCCC